>DBWP01000014.1 GCA_002309075.1 Candidatus Saccharibacteria bacterium UBA1235
CCTACTTCTAAATCTGAGATTTTCTCCACTGCATCTGACAATCAGCCGCAAGTTGAAATCCATGTTCTTCAAGGCGAACGCGAATTTGCAAAAGACAACAAATCCCTCGGCCGCTTTATCTTAGACGGTATCGCTCCGGCTCCACGTGGTGTGCCACAAATCGAAGTCACCTTTAACCTCGACGCAAACGGTATTTTAAACGTTACCGCAAAAGATAAAGGTACTGGCAAAGAGCAATCCATTACCATTCAAAACTCTGGCAACATGAGCAAAGACGACATCGAAAAAGCTAGAAAGGAAGCCGAAATGCATGCCGACGAAGACAAGAAGAAAAAGGATGCCATTGACGCTAAAAATCATCTAGAAAATGCTGTCTACCAAGCCGAAAAAATGCCAGACGAGTATAAAGATAAAATTTCTGACGAAGATAAAGAAACTATCAAAAAAGCCGTCGAAGAAGCTAAGAAAGTTTTGAATGATTCTGAAGCCGATAAAGAAAAGCTTGAAGCTGCAGCAAAAGAACTCTCCGATAAAATTATGCCAATCGGTGCAAAAATGTATCAAGAAGCTTCAAAAGATGCTCCAAAGTCTGACGATACTTCTTCCGACAAGGATGAACCAGTCGAAGGCGAAGTCGTAGATAAATAATATGATATAATAAGGGAATGAAAATCGTATTCCCTGAATTAAAAAACTCGATTGCCATGGAAGCGACCAGAAGTTTCCCTGACATCGAGTTTTTTGCTGCTAAAAACCTAGGCGAAGCAGCAAAAATGATACAAAACGGCGAAGCCGACTCCATGATTTCTGGTCTCGATTTTTCTTCCCGTGATGTCATTTTAGCGCTCAAAGAATATATTCCGCTAGAATCAAAAATTTTTTCTAGTTGCTTTGTCTGCGAAAAAGATAATGAGCATTTTGTGCTCGCCGACGGCGGTGTTAATAAATCTCCTGACGCCGAAGACCTTTATATTATCGTCGAAGATTCTGCAAAAACTTTTGAAGCTTTTTACAATGAGCAGCCAAAGATCGCCATGCTTTCTTATTCAACAAAAGGTTCCGGTGGTAAAAATCCTGATCTCGAAAAAATCTATTTTGTAATTAAAAAAATTCGAGAAAATCATCCCGACTGGTTAATCGATGGCGAAATGCAGCTCGATGCCGCTATAAATCCTAGAGTCGCAGCCAAAAAAACTCCTGATTCCCCGCTTCAAGGCGCTGCAAACATCCTCATTGTTCCAGATTTAAATTCCGGAAATATTTTATACAAATCGCTCGAACAATTTGGCGGTTTTACTACCGCTGGCCCGATCATCCAAGGTTTCGAAAAACCTCTTGCCGATCTTTCCCGCGGTAGCACCGCTAAAGACGTGACTCTAACCATTAAAGTTATTAAAAAACTTTTTGAAAGGAAAAATTCATGAAATATTTTGGAACTGACGGAATTCGACAATCCGCCGAAAAATTTACTCCAGAATTTTTAAATTCTATTATCGCTGGACTTGCCGACTATGCTGGCACCGACAAGAAAATTTTACTTGGTGGCGACACACGCGAATCCTCTGAGTGGATTATTAAAGATCTCGAAGTAGCATTAGAATCGCTAGGCTTCGAATATGCTTCCGTTGGCGTTCTCCCAACTCCAGCCATTAATTATTGTTTTTATGAAATGGGTTTCGATTTTGCCATCGATGTTACCGCTTCGCATAATCCATATACCGACAACGGCATTAAAATTTTTGAACGCGGAGTTAATTCCGGCATCAAATTAACTGAACCAGGCTGCGCCGCTATCGAATCTGCAATAGAAAATAATAAAACTATTAATATTATTTCCTCCACTCTCCGCGAAGATTTACATAACGAAGCGCTCAATATTTACAAAGAGCATCTTCTAAATTATCTAAAAATTGTTGATTTTTCTGGGCTCCATATTGGTATGGACTGTGCAAATGGCGCAACTTCAGTCATTAACAAAACTATTTTCGAAGAACTTGGTGCCAAAGTTGAACTTATTAATGCAAACGAAAAATATGGCCAAGACATTAATATGAACTGCGGCTCAACTCACCTCGAGCAACTTACTGAACTTGTAAAATCCAAAGACCTCGATTTTGGCGTTGCTTATGACGGCGACGGCGACCGTTGTCTTTTAGTCGATCATAATGGCAATATCATTGACGGGGATGACTGCATCGCTATCCTTGCAAATTTCTTAAATCTCAACGCAATCGCTATCACTGTTATGGCGAACCAAGGCATTTTAAATTGGGCGAAAGAAAATAATATTAAAACCGAAATTACCGCCGTTGGCGATTCTAATGTCGCCGAAGCCATGCGTCTTCATAACATTAAAATCGGCGGTGAACAATCTGGCCATATCATTCTTCCAGACGAACCTACCGGAGATGGTATTTTGACTAGCCTTATGATTTCAAAAGCCGTCAAAGAAACTGGCTCTTCCCTGGCTGACCTTGCTAAAATTATTACGAAATTCCCGCAAATAATTTTAAATATGTCCGCTACTCCAGAGCAAAAAGAGAACTTAAAAACTTCCGAATCCGTTAAAAAACTTTTGTTAGAATACAATGAAAAACTCGAGTCCGTTTCTGGCCGCCTTCTCGTCCGTCCTTCCGGAACCGAAAATTTAATCAGGATCACAATGTGGGGCGATAACGAAAAAACAATCGCCGATCTCGCAAATAGTTTGAAAGAAAAATTAGGAGAAACTCTATGAGAATTGAAATTTTAAAAACCTACACTCCAGAAACCGCCAATCGAGTTCGTGAACTTTTGATCCAACTCTCTCGCTCAAAAAAAGATCGTGGCGAAATTCCACGTGAGTGGTTTGAAGAAGTTATCGCTTCGGATTTTCACGATATGTTCCTCGCTATAGACGACAGTAATAAAATCGTCGGTATCGCTACGCTTTCTATTATTATGGGGCCAATTGCTAGAAAAATTGCCTATCTAGAAGATTTTGTCACCGATGAAAGCGTTCGTGGACAAGGCGTTGGTTCTAAAATATGGGACGCTCTTTTAGACTGGGCGAAAGAAAAAGGCTGCAGCGAACTCAACTTTACTTCCGGCCAAGGTCGCGAAGCTGCCTGGAAATTCTACGAAGGAAAAGGCGCCGAAATTTACGACACAAATTTCTTTAAGAAAACTATATAAATCACTGGCAAAAGTAAATAAATCTGTAACGCATTTGCAAAACCCGAAAAGAATAATAACGAAACGCTATAGGCAACGCCTAAAGTCAAAATTATTATACTAATCGGGTTTTTTCTTATATTTTTCAAAAACATCACAAATGTGAAAATTAAAATCAAAACCCCAACAAGGCCAGTTTCAAGTAGAAGTGACGCATATTCATTTTGTACAATCTCTTTTGGTACACCAATTAAACCCGCGTCATACATTGCCTGCCCCGCCCCGCCAATTCCGACTCCAAAAAGCATAGTTCTAAAATCTCGCGACCAAACTTTTACCGCATTCTTCGTAAATTCCATCCTCACATTTGTCGATTCTTCCACATAACCATCAAACGTTGCTTTATTATCAGCCGCCACATCATTGTTAACCGCTTCAGTTTCAATCTCGCCTCTCACGTCGATAATCCCGAGCGACAAATGGTTCAAAACTTTTGAAATCCCAGAAACATATGTGTCATTAGTCGGCGAAACTTGCGCCATCACCCCTTGAAAATTCAACGTAAACAAGAACGAGAACGCGATGATTGACCATAACGCCCCAAGAGCCCGAAAACGCTTGATCCGGGACCATAAGCTCGGCCGAACGGCCTTGAGTGTGTCCCGGGGCAAGCGTTTCGGGCGATTTATGACGCTCATAAATATCATCGCCACAATAAACGCATAGATCGCTCCTCGCGAAAACGTCAAAAACAACGCCGATACGATGAAGAAAAATGAGAATTTAAAACATAAAGAATCCAAATTCTTATTCTTTTTCATCAGCAGCCACGCTGCTACTAGTGCCGGCGCAAGCAGTAAATTTCCCATAAATTGTGGTTCAATCGCAAAGCCGTTTGGATGCGGAAAACCGAACGCGCCATAAACACAGCCCTGACAAAGTAAGGTATACTCTCGCGGAACTCCAGCAACGTCAAGCACACATTGTACTACGCACCAAGCAGAAACTAGGAGTGCCGACCCAAAGAAAAATTTCAAAAAAACACTGTAAAAATTCTGCCCGTCATAAAATTCTTCGCGAAATCTCAAAATCGAATAAATCGCGAACACAACCATCCACATAATTCCACAAGTTAAAATTCCTCGCACTAAATTGTCTGTCCAAATCAAACTAATTGTTATGAAAATTGGAAATAAAAGCCATCGCCATTTTTTAAAAAAAGAAAAGTCGTGTTTTTTGAAAAACATTATTAAAGCTATCAAATCAAAAAACGAAAGCCATAAAAGCGGCAAAGAAAATTCAAAATTCATCGTTTCAGAACTGCCTAAAGAAATTACTGGAAAATACGAAAAAAATAATACCGCTGGCAAAATATAAATTAAACCTCGGAAAATTTTACTTAACTTTTTCATTTATAAATTCCATTAACTCTTTGTCGAATCTTTTTACGCTAAAATTCTCCGCCGTCTCCGAAACTTTTAATCGATCAAATTTCATCTTTTCGAATTTTTCAATCGCTTCTACTAAAGACTTTACATTTTGTTTTTCAAACAAAATTCCGTTCTTCCCATCCGCTACATAATCTCTCGCGCCGCCTTTGCAATATGCAATCACTGGGCATCCAGCACTTAAAGCCTCAACCGGTGCAATACCAAACGGTTCTTTGCTTGGGAATAAATATCCCTTCGCTCGCATTAAATATTTCTTCAACTCACTTTTATCCATCAATGGCAAAAATTCAATCAAATCCGAACCTTTTGCTATTTTTACAAGCTCGTCATGTTCTGGACCTTCGCCAATCACGACTAGACGTTTCTCAGCCTTCAGACATGCTTTAACCGCAAGATCTATTCTCTTCCAATTTACCTGCCGACTCGTCACTACATAAAAATCTTCAACGTCCTTCTCTACAGATTTTTTCCTCTTGATCGAAAAATCTGAAATCTCTACCGGCGGATGTACTACAATGGCTTTCTTTTTATAATATTTTAGAATTAATTCTTTTGCATATTCAGAAATTGTCACAAAATAATCTACTTTTCCGGCCGAGCGAAAATCTGCTTTTCTAAGAGGTTTCACTAAAAGTTTAAAGAAAAACCTCACTGCTGAATTTTTTCCTCCAAAACCTGGATCTTGCACATAATCATTATACAGTTGCCAATAATACTGCGTTGGCACATGACAATAAGAAATATGTATTCCATCCGGCGCCGAAACCGCCTTTGCTTCTGCGCCAGTTACCGAAATTACTAAATCATATCCAGATAAATTAAGATGTTCAAAATACCATTGCCTAAAAGGACCTAAAATCCTCCTCCATGATGTCGGAAAAATTTGCATCCATCCGGTTCGAACGTCAGCATCTAAAAACCAATTAATTCCCTTCGGATCATATTTTGAAGTATAGATAGGGGCGTCCGGGAATAATCGATGGATCTCTAGCAGTACCTTCTCAGCCCCGCCCACATTTGTTAGCCAATCACAAACAATCGCTACTCTCATTTTGCACCATCCTTTTTTAGAACCGCTACAATTGTCTTAAAGAAAATCTGCGCATCAAGTGCAAGCGACCAATTCATCACATAATAAATATCTAGCGCCCTTCTCTCCTCAAACGAAATATCGCGCCTACCAGACACTTGCGCCAACCCAGTCAATCCAGCCTTGACTGACAAAATTAAAGATCTATCTCCATAATCGTCCAATTCACCAGGCAACAACGAACGCGGCCCAATCAAAGAAATGTCACCCTTCAAAATGTTGAAAAGTTGCGGCAATTCATCAATAGAAGTTCTTCGAAGGAATCTTCCAACTTTCGTAATTCGCGGATCGTCTTTCATATAATCACCATCCGCCCGATATTTTTTAATCAATTCTGGCTTTCCCATTTTAGTAAATGCCTCGTCCGCCGTCATTCCGCTATATTCCGGATTCATTGTTCTAAATTTATAACATTTATATTTTTCGTTATATTTTGTTAACCTTTCATCTACGTAAATCGGCGAATGATGGATATCCGACAACTTCAAAATCAACCATGTTATCCCCATTGGTATCGCCGCTAAAATAATTCCAATCAAAGAAATCACGATATCGAAAGCTCGCTTCACTACTGCAGCTCCGCCCATAAGCGGCGTTAACCCCACAAGCACTGCCGGCATATTGCCGATCAATTCCATCTCTCCAAAATGAGACGAAAGCGCCGTTTCGCTCGGCACAAAATAATACATCACATGGTGATCAATCGCCTGTCGAAATACTTTTTCAGTCTCCATCTCATCCGTTTGGAAAATCACATCCGCTCGCCTATATTTTAATGCTTCTTCTAAATTCTCGTATTCTAATTTCATTAAATCATTCGGAACATATTTCTTATTTGCTACAATTCCAACCAATCTATACCCACAGCCAGGATCGGAAGCGATATAGTTCGCAAGATATTCCGTATTTTTATGATTCCCGATAATCACTACTCGTTTTGTGCCATAATTTTTCTTGAAAATCTGACGCGCGAAGAATCTCACTAAAGCCCTTTCTACTACTAAAAAGACAAAAGAAAGCGCAACGCTTGTCACCGCAACGATCCTAACTGGGAAAATATTTTCGCCTACAAAATAATCGTAAACTATCAAAGCCCCAACACTAAGCACCGCAGCAAGAAACAATCGCCACGTCTCCAAAAGATGCGACTTGCCTAAAAATACTGATTTTTTATAAAGCCCTAGAGCCGCAAGAATTACTAAAAGAATTGGCACCAGCCAAACAATCGTCATAGCAAATTCAAAAAGCTGCGACTCAAATACATATGGTCTAGGATCGACATGCACTCGGATAAAATACGCCATCGCAAACGACAAAACTAACATTAGCCCATCACCGATAACAAGTGCTAATCGTAAAATGAAATCAGATTTCTTCCGCATATCTATATTATATAATATTTTTATTCGACTGTCACTGACTTTGCTAGGTTTCTCGGTTGATCCACGTTATAACCTTTCGCTACCGTCATATAATAAGCGAAGAGCTGTGAAACAAGATTCATTAAAATCGGTGAAAAAATCTTAAGCTCGCCAGAAATTTTAATAACATCGTCAACTGGCAAATTGAAATCCGTATCCGTTATTACAAGCATATGTCCACCACGTGCCAAAACTTCCTGTACATTTGAAATCGCTTTATCATAAAGCGGTCCTTCTGGCACTAATGCAACTTCAAAGAACCTATCGTCAATCAAAGCTAGCGGACCGTGTTTTAATTCCCCAAACGCGTACGCGTTAGCGTCCACATAAGAAATTTCCTTAAGTTTCAAAGCGCCTTCCATCGCAGTTGGATAAGCTGTATCACGCCCAAGATATATTGCATGTTCGTATTTCTTATATTTCTCAGCCGCCTTTTTAACTTCGCCCTCAACGTCTTTAAGTGTTTTCTCAATCATTTCTGGCATCTTTGCAATCTCTTCAACATAAAGTTTCAAACTTCCTGGCTTTGCACCTTTCGCCTGCGCGATTGTAAGCCCAAACATCACCATTGCCATAACTTGTGATGTGAACGCTTTTGTTGAAGCAACCGAAATTTCCGGGCCAACATGAACATAAGTTCCACCGTCAACTTCACGCGCAATCGTAGACCCAATCGCATTCACAATCCCGATCGTCTTAGTCCCTTGTTTCTTAATCTCGCGAAGACAAGCTAAAGTATCTGCCGTCTCTCCAGATTGCGACACAATTAATGCCACAGAATTTTCCGGAATATACGCATTACGATATCGATATTCCGAAGCAATCACGGTTTCTACCGTAATTTCCGGTGTAAATTGCTCAATATAATACGACGCTAAAAGCCCAGCATGATAAGCTGTTCCACAACCAACAATAATTAAATGTTTAATCTTCCGAAGTTCTTGCTCTGAAAGACCTGGACCGCCAAGATGCACGACCCCCTGTTCTAAGTTAACTCGCCCACGCAAAGTTTCGGCTAACGACTTCGGTTGTTCCATAATTTCCTTCAGAAGAAAATGTTCATAACCGCCCTTTTGGATCGCTGCGAGATTTGTTTCAATTTCTTCGACCTTCGCCGACACCGGCTCAGCATTCAAAGTTTTAATTTCTACACTATCCTTCGTGATTCGCGCCACTTCCCCATCGTTCAAATAAATAGCCTGTTTCGTATGTCCAACCAACGCCGACGCATCAGATGCAATCAAAGTTTCCCCCGTCCCAACGCCAATCACGAGCGGAGAGCCACTTCTTGCCACCACAATTTCATCTGGATTTTTAGTAGACAAAACTGCAATACCATAAGTACCTTTCACTAATTTCAAAGCCTGCACAACGGCGTTCACCAAAGGATATTTGCCATTCCCATAGAACGAATTCACAAGCGCCGCTAAAACTTCCGTGTCAGTTTGTGACTTAAATTCATGTTCCGTTAAATGCTCCCGAAGTTCTTTGTAATTTTCGATGATACCATTATGGACTAAATAAATATCACCAGCCTGATGCGGATGTGCATTTATCTCCGAAGGTTCGCCATGCGTCGCCCAACGCGTATGTCCAATTCCGATTTTATCTTCGCGTTTATTTTTCGCTAGTTTCTCTTCCAAATTAGAAATTTTGCCCTTCGCCCGAAGCAAAGTCGCCTCGCCATTTTCGTCTAAAGTCACAATTCCAGCCGAATCATATCCACGGTACTCTAATCTTTTAAGTCCAGAAATCAAAAAATCTTGTGCATTCTTACCGCCCACATAACCCACAATTCCACACATCTAGTATCCTCCTTATTAGATAACTAGATTATACCACAAAAAATTATTTATAAACCCAGCCAAGTGACTGATAAAAATTGTGCGCCGTTGGCAATCCTAAATTTTTCAAAGTTAAATTCGTAACATCATCTACCATCACTACGACGAATAAAGTAATCGCAAGCGTCAAAAATGCTCTTTTGCTCATTTTTATAGAAAGCCTTACGCAAAACGGCAAAAGCCAATATATTAAAGCTAACGCGCCAAAACCAAAACATATAACACTGGCCGGACAAACAAAACCGTTAATATTTCCAAAACTCCAAACTCCAGTACTATAATCCCAATATCTAGTTCCGTTACCAACCGTATAAACTATCCAACCAGCGAATAATTCCAAAAGTCCACAAGCCAATGCTGAAGCTACAAAAACCGCCCAAGGATATTTTTTTAATTTATGGCTCACGAACATTATAATAAGCGCCCCATAAGCATAAATATTCATCCAGGGCAAAAGATTTCCACCTTTAATATATAAATGCTGAAAACCGCCTTCAAACTCTGCCAACAAAAATTCCCAAACCCAACCAGCAAAACCAGACAAAACTACAATCAGAAAAACAATTCCTACTTTTTGATAAGTTTTTAATTTCAATTTGTTATTTAGATATTGTTCACGAAACTTATCTTTTGAAACTTTTTTCTTGCCCATAATAATATTATAGCAAACGTGTTATAATTTAACCATGAGCAATAAGAAACGTACTACTAAAAACAAGCCTTCAACATTAAAAAAGATCTTGCGCGTTGCGCTCGCTATCGCCATTCCCCTCGGTGGTGGACTTTTAGTCTCGCTTCTAACTATGAATGCGATGACCCAGTTCAACGCCCTTAAACAGCCACCTCTCGCACCTCCAGCCTGGCTCTTCCCAGTTGCCTGGACGATTTTATATATTTTAATGGGCGTTGCTTCCTACTTAATTTATCGCGCATGGGAAAAAGGCAAAAAAGCCGAAAAACATTGCGCCCGCATCGCATTGATGTTATACGGAATTCAACTTGTTTTCAATTTCATTTGGACGCCAATTTTCTTTAACCTAGGTTTATACTGGCTCGCTTTTGCAATTCTTGCTATTATGTGGGTCCTCGAAGTCATCCTAATCGCAGGAATTCTCAAACTTTCCCGCGGCGCTTTCTGGTGCCTTATCCCTTATCTTCTTTGGACAACTTTCGCGGCTTATTTAAATATCGCGATCGCAATCCTAAATTAATTATTTCTTTTTCTGATCACTAATCGTGATTCCCCCGAAACCACCGGCGGCTTCTAGGTAAATTGTGTACTTACCCTTACTGGAGTCGCCTTTTCGGTCGTCAGAAACACCGCCAAAAATAAATCCAGATTTAATTTTAACTTGCACGTCTTCAGGAACTCGAATGTCAATTCCCCCAAACAAACAAAAGGCTTTAATCGCAGCGTCTTTATTAAATTTAGCTTTTCTAATATCCAAATCAACCCCGCCAAAGACAGCTAGTAGATGCGAGCCCGAAAAAACTTCGTCTTTATAGACTCGATCACTACCAGAAAAAACTGCCATTTGAGAATCAGCGGTTTTATCGTCTTCCAATTCTTTAACTTTTTCTTCAATTTTTTTCTCAATCTCTTTGCTGATTTTATTTCCAAAAACAGCCTTAGAAATAAGCCCAAGACCAACGAGAATTAGAACGACTGCCAAAATTGTTTTGCCGGCAACTTCAAAAGAAAACACATCTTGCGCCGCAAGAAGCAAAATTATCCCAGCTGCTAAAGCTGCTAAACTGAAAAACTTTTCTCTTTCCGTGAATAGACTAATTAAGCTCGGAATAATAATAAAGAGCGTCCACCAGCCATCGAAAAATATGTTGATATTAAAAATACCTAGCGCATTTCCCCCAAAAATCACGCCAAGCGCGATAATCGCTAATCCCCAAATAATTGATTTAGTTTGTTTCATAATTCTCCTTTTTCTAGTTTCATTATACATTATTTATCAATTTTGTTCGATTTTCCACAAAATTCTACCAACTTTGCGTTTACAACCAACAAGACTATCCGCGGTACTATCCCAGCATTTAAAATTAGAGAGCACTGGATAATTGATGTAGATTAGGTATGCATATACAGGCAAAGAGATAGGGATGTCGTGCTTCGCACTCCATTGGGATGTCGTGCTTCGCACTCCATTCGAACTTTTAAGAAGCATTTCCTGCCTATTTACAAACTTAATGAATTATGTTATAACTAATACAACATTTGGTTGGCACACATCAAACGTACATTACTATTTTGAAAGGTTGGTGATTATGTATGTCGAGAAATCCAGAATTGGACAGATTAAAGACGGAAAAGCAGTCACTTTTCGAACAGAAACAGGCCGCGTTCCAAAGATTTAAGGATTTACAGGAACGAACCAATATAGCTCACGATGTTATGCAATCGGCTTGGGATGAACGCACCCGCGCTAGAGAGCATATGAACCGCGAGTTCGAGGCAAGACAATCTGCCTACTCTCATCGTGATTCTGTCTGGGATGAATACGGTCGCATTCGTGATTATAATAATTCCAGAATCGAATCGCTAAAGTACGAAGCCGACGCTGAACATCGTGCTATGCAGGATTGTTTCGAGCAAGCCAGCAATGCGTATCAGTACGGTGATAAGTCTGAGGCTCCTTACTATTCTCAGCAAGGACACGAACATAAGGATCGTCGCGACGCACTGAATGCCGAAATTTCCGAACTCGCTCGCGAAGTTAAACAGGCCAAGGCGAACGCTGAAGCTTCGGCCCCGAAAATTAGTTCTTACGCGTTCGACTCCGCAAAGTCTGCTTTCGAATCGGCTAAGACACGTCATGAATCAGCGCAGGCAGAGTTCAAAAGATTAAAAGCTATGCGAGATTCTGCTAAAGCTGAGTTCGATCGTCTTCAGGCGCAGTTTAAACAAGCTCAAGCTGCTTTCAATCACAAGCTTGAAGAAGTCAAGTCAGAGCGTACGGCCAAGAAACAGCAAGCCGTGGATAAGGTCAATATGGCTCTCGTTCACGAAAAAGGTGGCGCATTCTATCTTGGTTCCATCTTTGGGCAAGATGCAAAAATCAGACAACGAAATGATGGCAGTGGTAAAACCGACGTATTCTTTGGCGGTTTAAGCGCGGCCGGAGACGGAACTGGGCATGGGCACGCCATTATCGATCGCGATGGGAACGTTACTTATTTGCGTGACGCCTGGCAAGAACATGACGATTATCTAATCGACGACGCCAGAAAACGCGACACAAATACCCACAAAATCTAGAACATTGACCAACCAAATACCAAAGCCGGTACTTTAATTGCCGGCTTTTCTTTTTTATTGTATAATAGACACATGTATTTATCGAAAACAGAGCGGCAAGAAATAATGGCTTCATATGGCTATGGGGACTCAGTCGAAATTAATCATTACGAAGTTGGACCTGATACTTGGATTTATCTTTTTGAATATAAAGGGAAAAAATACATTTTAGTCGCAACTGATTATTTCGGCGATTATGATTTTAATGTTTTTCCACATCTACTTAAATATGAGAGCGATAGGCTTGAATTTGTTCTCCAACGTGAAATACCGGTTAAAGATAATTCTTCAAGAGAAAAAACAGCCGGAACCCTCTTATTTGAATATACCGACTAAATTCTTTCACATGGTGAGGGGCGAGTAGACTACCTTATTCGGTTATGCATGGTCGTGGACTGGTGTATCGACCACCCCGAATACACGGCTAAGATCGAGGTTATAGCACGGGTTTATATCCGTGCTTTTTCATTTATAAAGCAATCTTGAATTCTGCATATTTATCTGCGAAAGCGTCTTCGATTTTTTTATTTGTTTTTTCGAGATACTTTTTAACTAGATAATATCCAAGTGAATAACCTGACCAGCGCGGTAATTTGTCGTTGCCGCTAAAGAATATAGTATTGTAATCGTAGTAATTGGAATCTAATTGGCCACGAAGCTCTTCAAAAATCTTTTTGTTCTCATCATCTGTTCGTTCAAGGATTGTTTTGATAAAAACTGTTTTTTCTTCTCGATCTTTGACAAACTCAGCTTCAAGATAAGTTGCAATACCCTCGCTAATCATGCCGTCAAATAAAGAATTAATCCACTCATCGTTTTTACCCCATCGAGCGGCGTGACAAAGTTCATGAGCTACCATTTCAGAAATCAAATTCTTAGTTGCTTTTTCTTCGTTAATGGCGAATTCAATGAAGTCAGAAGTCCTAGTGCGCCCACCGACTCCGTCTTCTGGGATGATAATATCGTACAAACGGTTAGTTACTAGCACATCGATATCCCAATCGACTTTAAGTTTTGGAAATACATATTCTTCGGCAGTTTTAACAGCATCTATAATCATCTCCCTACTGGCAGAAAGATTACCATTAGCTTCTGTAAGCAATATGTTTACCTTGTGCATAATTAAATTGTATCATGACCAATGATGCCTAAAAAGAATTACCCGGTGCTGATACCGTGCGAAAAACAATGACAATGAAAAAAATAAAAGAAATACAATGTCAATGGCTTAATTAGCATAAACATGTTGTCAAGTACTTTTTTCAAGTTTTTTCCACATTTTTTAATCTGTTATTTGACAAGACTATTGAATATTTTATAATAGTGTGATATAATATAGACGTTACATATCCATTCTAGGTATGATAACCTCTTGAGGCGTCTCCACTATGAGGCGCCGATTGTTTTTATAAAATGCTAATAGCGTTACGGTATTTCTTATATAAAGATTGCTTTGTCTCTGAATCGACACTATACGCAGTAATAACCATTCTGAATCCATTATATCGTGCAGATTTAACATCTTTTAATACTAATAGATAATCAAATTCTTCAAGCCAAATATATAAGCTATTCTCTTTTGGCCCTTTAGCCCAAAAACTTTTTACTGCCCCATCTCTGTAGTGCAATAATAATGGCTTTATCCAATGTATTTTTCTTGCTCGTTCTTCATCGTATGAACGAATCGCCTTGCGCCCTTCACCACGTTTTCTAGTAATAAAATGGATAAAAGCTCTTTCATATTCCGGATCTTCTTCGCTCTTACTACGATCAATTGAAACATGTTTTCCGTCCACGACTATGTTATCTATATCAGATAACGTTTGGTTATAAACTGAATACAAATAATCATATGTTTGGTTAATATTCAGACCATTAACATCCAAAGGGGGATCTAGCCATTCTGGGCGCATTTCCTATTCCCCATCATGCCATCGGAATAGATTAAATTTCTCTACCCTACGATCAGTCTTATCTATTAAACGTTGGCCAGCACATTCTTCTATCAGAGCAGCTACTTCGTTTTTGGCTTTAACTTTATTTCCCCCATTATTTGATGCCGCTATTGCTCCAGTAATTAAATCCGCCATCTGGAGAAGTGCACTTTCATAAGACCTAATTGGCTGACAAAAGAAATTACTACAACTAAGGTCAAAAGTACGTTTTAAATACCCGCTCAGTTCCTTGCATCTCGCAGGGGAATATGCATCTTTATAGTCTAGAAATATTCTATAATCCGCACAATTTCTGAGTACAATATTCTTAATCATATAATATTGCGCCTTATAGTAAAAATCTTCTGCGGTTTGGTTAAACTTTTCGTGGTCAAGTATTGCTTTGTGGATAATAATAGCACGGTAGTTCACGCTATTATCGCTAAAGAAAAGCTTGACTAAATCAAAATAAAACTCCTTCCTAGAATTAGAAATTTTTGCCCACTTTATCTCATCTTTTCTCGGGATATTATGTTTATTTCTAATCATTTGAATTTTTCCAGCAAACTGCTTAACGGCAGAGGCATCGCACCAAATAGAGCCAATTACCATATATTGGTTATCACTAAAATGTCTCGATTCGTCGGAATAAACATTTATAACGGGATGGCTTTGCTCTTCTTTCATAAGACTATTATATCATGTAGAGCATAGTTATCGGCCTAATCAATGTATAATATAAATAGAAATCGCTTAAGGCGCACCTCTAACCGAAAAGNNTGGCAAAACGCCACCCATTCAAGAAAACCAAACCCGGCGAGCCAAACCGGTTACTGCTCGGCAACTTGAAAGCTTCATGCTCGAACATAACGGCAAATTTAATTCGCGCAATTACAACAAGTTCAAATGCACAAAGCCAATGATACCCCCCACAGAATTACTAATCTACCCCCAAAATACCATCCTCAATCTCGGTAACTGCCTTATGGATCTTAATAATATCATATATTTCATAGCAGAAATACACAAAAAAGATAGCACCAATAAAAACAATCCCCATACTATATAATATAGAGACTTCCGCAGCACCACCAGAGGCCAATACCCTCACCATAACGCTATTAAAAATTATAGTAAATATCCCGCAAAGACCGCAAAAAATAACAAAAGCCAGCGCGATTCTCGCAACACGCACAATTGCAGCACGAACGAAAAAATTGTGATTCGCCGTCAATACGATCCCCTCATCCTGCGAAATCGTTTTATTAATCTTAGTCCTCAACATATACTTCCTCCTTTTGATATAATATTATCATGAATATCCACCAAGTCGAAAAATTCTTTAAAGACAAAGAGAATGTTCCCTGCCCACTAACGGAGCGGCTTATTAAAGCTGGCTATCAACAAACCGGCGGTGGATATATAAAAATAGCGCGAGACCAAGGCCTAACAGTAGATTATACAAAAGCCGAGCCTACGCAATATTGGCATCTTGCTGAAGAATACTGCCCTTCGAAAAATGGCTCTGACACTTTCTCAGTTTCATGCGGAGAATTGATTTTTTGGATGGCCGAAGTCTCCGACGCAGTCCCAAAATCCGACTTAGAAAAACTTTCAAATCGCATCATCGCATCCGCTATTAAAACCCAGCCTTCGTCCAAACCAAAATACGACCGCCGAAAATGGAACCAAGAAATTAGGGATGTTTGTTTTGATAAAATCGTAAGTGCGATTGAGAAATAATAACTTAAAAATTCCACATATTATAACATAGCACAAGCATTTTAGGCAAATTCAAAAAATAGATTAATAAAAAATAGACCAAAATTGTTACAGATAAAAAAATATTCATAAGCCTATTGACAAAAAGCATAATTTCGTTATAATTAAATCAGGCTTGGAGGTAAATGAGACGCAATACGTTGAGCAGCATCTCTAAGTTCGCACATTAAGCGTCCCCTTCAGCACGTCAAGTGTAGCTTAGTGTACTACATTAATTAAGCCGCCACGAAGGGGTTGCGGCAGAAAGGATAGGTTAAGAATATGGGAGATTATATCCTAAATTCTCAACCGCAATCGAATGGGGATTATGAAGTCCACAATTTAAATTGTTGCGACCATTTGCCTCTCAGGGAACATATGATTTACCTTGGGCAATTTTCAAATTGCTACGATGCAATCGATATTGCTCGGATGAGGTATCCTCAAGCAGCTAGGCGAATTGACGGATGTTACTATTGTTGTAACGCTTGTCATACTAGCTAAATAAAATAGGGCGATGACTTCGCCCTATTTTCTATCGCATTACATGGTATAATATTGGTATGGAAGATGTTAAGGCGGCGGTGGTAAAATTCACAAAAGACAGAGACTGGGATCAGTTTCATTCCCCTGCCAACTTGGCAAAATCAATCGCAATCGAATCCGGTGAACTTCTTGAATGTTTTCAATGGAACGACAATTACGATAAAGAAAAAGTCTGCGAAGAATTAGCCGATGTAGTAAATTATTCAATTCTTCTAGCCGACAAGCTTGGCGTTAATCTTGAAGATATTGTCATGGAAAAATTGAAAAAAAATTCCCAAAAATATCCAGTAGATAAAGCTAAAGGCAACAGCAAAAAATACACGGAATTATAATATGGCAAAAAAATCCTTCCAAATCAGAAACTATTCTTTCGACCAAAATTCTATCAGTAATTTAGCCATAGAAGATCATTTGGAAGAAAACTGGCCAGTAGTTTATCAGATTTACAACAACCAGCAAATCTACATTGGCGAAACTACAAATCTCAAAAACCGCATGAACCAGCACTTAGCGAATGTCGAGAAGTCGAGCCTCAGACATGGATCAGTAAAAGTAGTTTTCGATGAAACATTTAACAAAAGCGCCACGCTAGATTTAGAGTCTTATCTCATTCAATATTTTAGCGGTGACGGAAAGTTTAAGGTCCTAAATCGCAACGACGGCATGTGCGACCGCGACTATTACAAAAAGGACGACTATCGCAAAACTTTTGAAGAAATTTGGAACCGACTCCGCGAATTGAAAATTGCCGACAAAACCATTTCAGAAATCAACAACTCCGAGTTATTCAAATTCTCGCCATACAAGAATCTAAATTTCGAACAACTAAACGTAGTAACCGAAATTGTCCAAAATATAGACGAGGCTATCACGCATGACGTAAAAAGCCTATCTGTCATAGATGGTGATGCTGGCACCGGTAAAACTATCGTTATTATGTACCTTGCAAAACTATTAGCAGATCTTCAGTCATTTGATAACCAAAATGATGATATTAACGACGAATCAAACTTCAATATTTTCTTTGAGCTGGAACATATTAACCAGAATTTTAAAAACAAAAGCATTGCCCTAGTAATTCCCCAGCCATCACTATGCGGCCGCATCCGTAAAATTTTCGACAAAATCGATCTCGGCAATGCAAATATTAGAATCTTTTCACCAATCCAATTTGGCAAATGTGACAATATTTTCGATATTACATTAGTTGATGAAGCGCATCTTTTGAAAGTTGGCGTTACTGGTACTTTAGGTAAACAAGTTCATGAAATCGACCAAAAAATTTTTGGCGATACCAGCATCCACTCAGAACTAGATTGGATTATGGCAAAATCCAAAAATGTCGTCCTAGTATTTAGCGACCAACAGCGCATCCGCCCAGCAAACATTAATAAGAGCGACATTAATAATTACGCGGAAGATTTTAACAAACGCAGCTATTATCTAAAAACGCAGATGCGCTCTCGTGGTGGCAAAAAATATATTGATTATATTCACGATGTTTTATCGAATAATTTCAGACCAGCTCAAAAAGAAACCTTCGACGGCTTTGAAACTAAAATTTTTGACAACATTCATGATTTTGTAAATGCTATGGAGCAACGCGAAGCTGAACACGGACTATGTCGCATGGTAGCAGGCTTCGCTTGGGAATGGAAAACTAAGCGGAACAAATATGCTTATGATATTGAAATAGACGGAGTAAAGTTCCGCTGGAACAGTACCCAAAATAACTGGATCGGCTCCAAAAATGCGCCAAAAGAAGTCGGTAGTATTTATACCGTGCAAGGCGATGACCTTAACTATGTCGGGATAATCATCGGAAACGACCTGATTTATCGTGATGGAAAACTTGTGTTTAATCGTGCATCCTATGCAGATTCCGGCGCCATGAAACGCAGTCAGCGCCAAGTCGCCAATAACGAAAAAATCAACGAAGCCGACATGCTAGAGCAAATCCTCAGAACCTACCGAATCCTCATGAACCGCGCAGTAAAAGGTGTCTATGTCTATGCGTGTGATAAAGAACTCAATCATTATTTAGCAGATTATTTTGATCGCAATTAATGCATAAATAGGGATATGAGAAACAAGTAATGGAATTAAAAGTCAATTTAAAAAATAACATCTTTAAAAACAGCAACATTGTTTTTGATAAAACAATAAATTTTATATACGGTAGAAATGGTAGTGGAAAAAGTACATTAACTAAGCTAATTCAAGAACAGTATTCTGATAATTATGACATTAAAGTTTTTAGCGGCTCTGAAGAAATATCGAATAGTGAATATCTAGACGCTATTGCTTTAGGTGAAGAAAACAAACAGATTTTAGCAGAATTAAAGACTATAGAAAAAAATATTACTGACATGACTGAAGAAATTACTCTAATAGACGGCATAGTGAACATTGCAAGTGACCTAGAAGAAGCACAAAAAAGCTACGAAGAGCAACGAAAAACAATTGAAGATTTTTATACTGACTCTGCTCGCAAAGTACGAAATCATACACCAAAAATATCTAGCACAAATTATGATAAAAATTCATTCCAAGAAGATATCAAAAATGCAAAAAGCCTACCAGGAGAAGATAGAAAGAAGCACTTAACTATTCTTCGCGCAACAAAGAAAGATACCGTACGACCCCATAACTTTCCCAAAATTAATACTCAGGCGTTACTGAAAGATACTATCGATATTATAAATGCCATTGAATCCCCATCAAAAGCAATAAAAGAAATCGATAGTCAAGAAAAACAAAATTTTGCAAGAGAAGGTTTTAAAATTCACGAACACAAACAAGGGGAAATCTGTGCATTTTGCGGCAACGAAATAAAATTCAATAGATGGAATGATCTCGATAACTTTTTCTCAAAAAATATTGACAAATTAGAGCTTCGCATCAATAATGCCATTGATGCATTGGATAATACAATCGAAGACGTAAAAAACATAAAGGCCCTTGAATCTAACAATTATTACGAATATTATATTGAAGAAATACAAAGTATTAATGAAAAAATTGAAATCAAAAAACAAGAAATATTAACTTTCCTTAATACATTAAATGTCGCTTTAAAAACTAAGCAGAAAAATATCTTCAAAATTCCAGACGATATTTCTGAAACAGAAGTACCAGATAATTTTTCAGACATCAAAAATAAATGTGATATGCTAATAGCCAAAAATAATAAAATGTCCTCTACTCTCTCCGACAAACAAACCGACAGCGCGCTGTTACTAAGATTAGATATGGTAAAAACCATATTACAAGAATTTGAATACGAAACAAAAATTAATGAGTTAGAGCGCAGAAAAGGTATTTTAACAGAAAAAAACGAATTAAAGAACGAGAAAAAGCTAGAAATTGAAGGTGAAAAAATAAAAAAGAGTAAGTTAATCGAACAAATGAAAAACGAGAAAAAAGTAGCAAGAAGGATTAATGATAGCCTCGCATCAATAGGCTCAAAATCATTTAAAATAGAGCATATAGAGGATCCAGATGGCAAAAAGGGACAATATCGAGTTCGAGGTAATAACAATTTAATCAGGCCAATTAACCAATTAAGCAAAGGTGAGCTAAATATAGTATATTTTTTATACTTCATCTACTCGTTGGATAGTTTTAATAAGACAAAGCCAACTATAGTTATATTTGATGACCCAATGAGTAGTAATGATGACACTATGCAGTATCTAATGATAAGTGAGCTGTCAAAATTTTATAACAATTTTAAAAGTAGCCAACGAAAAGGCCTTATTCTAATGATGACTCATAATTGTCAGTTCTTTTTGAATTCTCGACCGAGCAAAGTTGGCCTTCGACACAACGATGAAGAATTTATAGAATTCTATCAAAAAAATGCCTACTATCATTTTCTATCCAATGGCGAAAAGACTGATATATTAAGAATTACAGCTGAGGAAGAAGATTTTTCAAATAGTTACGAGTTGCTTTGGCAAGAGTTAGAATTTCTATATAACAATAATAAACCCGACCTTATGCTAAATCCTGCTAGAAAAATATGCGAAACATATTGCAACTTCAATGGCATAGAGTCAAACAAGTTTTATAAAGACAACAGTGCAGCACGAAAACTTCTTAACGCGAATCAACACGCACCGTATGATTTTGATGCCGAACAAAATAGTAGAACTAAAGAAGAAATAATAAGCCTATTAAAAAATGTATTCGAGAAAAACAATGCAGCAGATCATTTTAATAATAATTGGAAAGAGTCACACTAATGCACGAAATCAAATGTCCAAGCTGTGGTAAAACATTTAAGGTAGATGAGACTAGTTATGCTGCCATACTATCTCAAGTTCACACTCAAGAATTTGACGAGGAAATCCAAGCCAAAACCTGCGCCGAAGTCGCCGGCTTCTCCGCCCGTTATGCCGCCGGCCAACAAAAATTACGCCATAATTTGGCGTAAAAGTCAATGGTGAGCCGGGTGGGACTTGAACCCACGACACCAAGCTTAAGAGGCTCGTGCTCTAACCAGCTGAGCTACCGGCCCTCACCATGCATATAATTATATCACATTACTTATAGAATTTCAACAGTTTTTGCTCGTGAGCTCGCGCCCTACTTTCCCTATTTATTCAACGTCTTAATCTTCTTAAAATCTACTTTCATCACCGCCTCGCGCAGCGCTTTCTCGGACCCATAGTGAGTCCGCGCACCCGGCGCATCCGAAAGCATATGTTGCGCAAACGGAAAACTCACCGCCCTTTCAAGCACTCCGCCAACCTTCCCCACCCCACAAAGCACATCCGCCACCCGCACCGCCTCAAGCGGCACTTCAAGTGCCTGCTTCATTTCTTCCGGGAAGAAAGTTAGCGAAAACAAATCCCCGTCCTTTTCGCCAGTATTTCGTCCATACGCAATCGAAGTATTCCCCTCAATCCAAAGCCGCGCATCCAGCGCTCGCATCTTCGCCCCACCAAGATTCATTTCACATTGCGCATATTTATCCCCCTCCGCATTCGCCATATCACACACAAAATCCCCCTCACAAGTCGTCGTCATTACCGCCGCCCGCGCGTCTGGCGATTTCAGCCCATGCTTTTCGTCATACGAAATCGTATCGCTAATATAATCACACATAATCCACGACAAAAGTCCCGTCTCAATATTCTCCGCCACAAGATAAAACTCCGTCCTCGCGCCCCAAAACACACTTGTATGAATCCGAAACATCGACACAATCCCATAATATTTCGGCTTATCACCTTCAAATATAGCAGCTTTCGCCGGCCTAAATCCCTCCGGCAAAAATTCCTGCACCTTCTCCGGCTCCGTTAGCTCATAAAAAAGAAACGAACAATACGGCTCCACCACAAACGGCATTTTATCCGCTTTTTTCGACGCACTCGTTACAATTTTTCGCTGCAAAAACACCGGCAAATGACGCATTTTTGTTTGCATATACATCACTTTCCCGACCTCCATCAGGTCCACTAATTTCTCCACCCCCTTCGCATAATCCAAAATATTCATATATTTATTATACTATGCACGTTTTTTGCTTTCAATCTCCACAAGCTCAAACCGATACTTCTGCTTCGCATCCGGATACTTCGAAGCATCGACCTCCCCTAAAAACATTTCCTTCGGCCTCGCCCATAACTTCCCTTCCCCATAAAGCGCCCGATAAATCACCATCTCCTCCCCCGTCTCCGAATGCTCGCAAACACCTTCCACCAAATACAATCCCCCCTTAAAATGTCGATAAACTTTGCCGACTTCCAGCTTTCTCGTCGCCATATCGCCGCCAGCCATATCGCTAAACCTACTTCGCGTACTCAACCGCGCGCGTCTCGCGAATCACATTCACCTTAATCACGCCCGGATAACTCATCGTCGCCTCAATCTTATTCGCAATATCTCGCGCAAGTTTAAGAGCCGACAAATCATCAATCGACTTTGGCTCAACAATCACGCGAACCTCGCGCCCTGCCGAAATCGCATAAGCCTTATCAATCCCTGGGAATGACGTCGCAATATTTTCAAGATCACGCATTCTTTCCGCAAAATTCTCCGCCGAAATATTTCGCGCCCCCGGACGCGCTGCGCTCATCGCATCACAAATCTTCACAATAATCGCCTCTGGCGTCGTTGGCTCAATATCATCATGATGCGCCGCCATCGCATGTACCACCGGTTCCGGCATACCATATTTCTTCGCAAGCTCCGCGCCAATTTCCGCGTGCTTCCCCTCAATCTTATGTGTTACCGCCTTGCCAATATCATGCAAAAGCGCCGCTGTCTTCGCCACTCTTTTATCCGCGCCAATTTCCTCCGCAATCATCCCCGCAACATGCGCCATCTCAATCGAATGTAAAAGCACATTCTGCCCATACGAAGTCCTAAATTTAAGCTCACCTAAAAGATGCACGAGCTCGCGTGGAATTCCAACTAGCCCAACTTCGCGCACCGCATCTTCCCCAGCCCGCACAACTTCCTTCTCAATTTCCTTCTCGCCTTTCGCCACCGCATCCTCAATCGACGCCGGGTTAATTCGTCCGTCCTTCATCAATCGCTCCAAAGCATATCTCGCAACCTGCCTTCTAATCGGGTCAAACGACGACAAAACCACCATCCCCGGCGTATCATCAACCATAATATCAACCCCAGTCGCCCGCTGCAAAGCCTGGATATTTCGCCCTTCCTTACCAATAATCCGCCCCTTCATATCATCATCCGGAAGCTTCAAAGCCGTCACCGTCCTATCCGCCGTCACCTCCGACGACATTCTCTCCATCGCCGTAAGAAGCACCGCTTGCGCAGTCTCATCAATATCATGCTTAATTTCCTTCTGCTGCTTCGCGACCAAACCAACAAGATCTTGTTTAATATCATTCTCGGTCATCTTCATCAATTTCTCACGCGCATCCGCCTTCGACAACCCTGCAATTTTCTCAAGCTTCTCATGCTGTTTTTCACGGATCTCACGAACCTCACCTTTAAGCGTCTCGATCTCCCGCTCCTCGCGCGACAGCTTCTCCGTCTTCTTTTCAAGGTTATCAAGCTTCGCGTCAAGCGCACTTTCACGCTCGCTCAAACGATTTTCCGTTCGCTTCCATTCTTTTCGTCTTTCATTTTCCTCAGCCTGACTTTTTTCCGCCACACTCGCCGCTTCTTTTTTCGCGTTCGAAACAATATCCTGCGCCTCACGTTTTGCTTTTCTAATCAAATCTTCCGCGCGGTCTTTCCCGCCGTTTTCTTTAGTTTTATTGTACGCAAAAATTCCACCCGCGCCTGCCGCAACGCCAAACATAGCGGCAATAATTGGGATCACTACTTCCATACTTCCCTTTCTAATTGTTTTTGTCGATATTTTTCTTATACCAACGGGTTAACAAATAACATCAAATTTAAAATTTTAATCTTACTCTTTAATTATATCATAATCTTATGATTTTTTATGATTTTTCGCCCCTCTGTTAAATCGCGTCTTATGATTTCTTATGATTTTTTGTGTTTTTTTAGAAGATCGAAGAAGCCGAAAGACGCATCTCAACACATCCAGTTGACGTGTTTCGGACGATTAAATCAACTCCATTACAAGCTCGTTCGATTCGATGTGTCACCCAACCCGAAGAATTTCTAATTACCAAAGAATTCGATACTAAGCTCCCTTCAATATATGAAGACGAGCCATCCGGCGCGTGATAAATCACGCCATTTCGCACCAACATTTCCTCCAAACATCCCATATTAGCTTCAGTTTACCGCACCCAATTTCAAATTGCAAGCATAAGGGTTGCTAGGTCTTCAATATACAACGAATTGATCTTCCATGGTATCTATGCATCCCATTAACTACGGCACTACTATCCTTAGAATTTAAGAACCATCCCAATTTCATTTTATTGCTACTTTGATAACTATACCTAGTGCCCCAATATGTACCAGCCGAGCCACCGTCGAACAGCGTAGTGCCCGCATAATAACCAGAGTAAACGGTTTTAAATGCAGAAGAAGCGAGCTTCGTACCAGCAGAATTCACTAAACTATTAAAGTCGTTGCTACTAGGCAACTTCCAGCCTTTAGGACAGATATCTTGTGTAGCATCACCAGTAACCGCAGACGAAGCCAAAACTGTACCAGCCGTAGCCGCCGTAAAAGAATAGTAGCTATAGCATGGCGAGCCGCTTCCACAAGTTGTACTATTACTATTGTAGACATGGGCAACGGAGCCGCTCTCGCCAAAACCAGGGGAACTAATTTTAGAAGGTGGGAGGGTGTAATTAGAAGTTACGTTAGAAGTAGACGGAGTAAGGACTCTATTTCCAGAAAGATCTAAATTTTTAGTCATCCACCATTTACCATCTATCTTTGCTACAGTATAGCTCTTACTATCTCTTGAATCAGTGAGAGTACCACTAGTCACATTACTACATAAACCAGAAGGGTCAAACGCCTGCATAGTGCCACTTATACTACGAATACAACTTTTTACCCCGTTTGCCGTAAAAGCTAAATTCCCAGTGGTATTCGAAACCACCTGAGACTGGCCAGTGTAAGTAGCAGAGCCAGTCCAGTTCACCCAATCATAACCACTGTTCATGCTAGCAGTGATTATTACTTCCCCATCATGGCGTATAATGGCAGTGTCCGTGCCGTAACCGGACTTAACACCAGAGCCAGTGACAGCCACACTATATACGCCGGTCCCCTTAGTCAGGGATACTGTATAGTTATTCCTATACAAATCCAAACTAAGTGTTACATCTTCAGACATATTAGACACGCTAGTAGATACGGCTAAGTCGTTAGCTCCGTTTTGCGATTTGTAATTATTAATTTGCTTAGAATAGTTACAAGTTCCGCCCTGAATTATAGTTTCCGGAGTTTCTGTTTGGTACTCTCCCCAGGACCCATCTGCATTTTCTAATCTATATTGTTTATTACATGCAAAAACAATCATTTCCCACATCGCATAAAGCCTCGTATTATTCGTCGTGGTTTGATCTATGCCGTATGTTAAATTTGTCCCATCACCGTTAGGATTATAAATTGTTCCAGAACAAGAATCTACGCCATTACTATTAGTTGTTGCTACGCTACACCAGCCAAGGAAGGAGTAATGTTCCCTTGTAGGTATACTATTAGAAAGTGAGATATTAGTTTCCGTCATAGAATCACTAACTTGTGCGGCTGGAAGATTCGCCACATTATCATTAGTGTTCTTATCATAAACAATAGAATACGGCGCCGGATTAGCTAAAGCCACTAGACTAAACGTCCTAGAATAAGCGCCCGGCTGAACAGACCAATCTACTCTTGCACCTAAAGCTATTGCATAATCATTGCTCATATTAGATTCATTGGCGGCAGTGGTCTTATCTAGCACTGTCGGCGTAGTAGTAGGAGACGGAAGATAAACTGGATCTTCTGAATTGTTCGTGATGATGTCGCCTTCATCCGTTACGTATTTACTTGGCTTTAATCCCCATTTACCATTATAATTCCTATTGTTTGAAAAATCTGAAGCCGCAGTAATAGAAGAGACAGAAGCTAAAGATCCGGAATTATCTGACGTAGTTAGAGATCCCTCATCGTCATTCGCCACAATACTTAAAGTATACCCAGTATAATTATTAGTGTTTAGTGAAAAATTGATAGACTCCTCGTCTGCAGACGCCATAAAAGAACCGGCCGAACTAATTTTGTTCGTAAGATCTATGCTAGCAGATGCGTCTGTGCTCGTGATAGAAATTGAAGTGTCTGCAGCAACGGCAACCCCCGTTAAAGCATTCGCCCGTTCAAATTCGGGCATCGGAGGGTTAAGTAGTACTGCTAAGAGTAATACTAAAGATGAAAAAGAAACAAAAGCTAATCTATTTAGGCCATTACTGCGCCTAATATAGAAACAAAAATCATCCGATACATGATTAAAAATTTTGTTTAACACACCTGGCACTCTACTTTTATATAACCTTTACTCAGTATTATTATAACATAAGCAAAATAAATTTACCAGAAGTGGCCTGAATTGTAACCCGAAAACCCTACCCGAAAATTCCGCGTTTTTTGTTCTTTTTAAATTCTTCAAGAATTTCTTTTTGTTTCTTAGATAAGTTTTTCGGTGTCTCCACCACAACCGTCACAATGTGTGGACCGCGGTCACCATCCGCTCTAAACGGCACACCATGTCCAGATAATTTGAACGGCGTTCCACTCTGCGTTCCTGCCGGCACCTTCATCGTAATCGGCCCATCAACCGTCAAAACCTCAATCTCGCAGCCAAGCGCCGCATCCACCATATCAATTTTCTGTTCCGAAAGAATGATCGCGCCTTCTCGCGTCAAAGATTTGTGCGGCTTAACTTTTACGCGCACATAAAGATCGCCCGCTTCCGTCCCGCCTTCTGGCGCTGGCCCGCCTTTTCCACGCAGTCTAATCGACATTCCATCATCAATCCCTGCCGGAATTTTAACTTTAAGTTCGCCATTTTCAAAATTAACTATTTTAGTCGTCCCAAAAATCGCTTCTTCAAAAGTCAAAGTCACTGAAGTCTGATAATCCGCCCCACGTCGTGGCCTTCGCGCGCCACCAAATCCAAATAGACTACCTAAAATATCGTCAAACGCCGAACCGCCGCCAAAATCAAAATTAAATGTTTGGCCATTAAAGTTAAATGCTCCGCCCTGACCAAACGGATTTCCGGAAGCTCCGCCACCAAAGCCAGCTCCGCCAACCCCTGCATGCCCAAACTGATCATAACGCGCCCGCTTCTGCTTGTCAGATAAAACATCGTGCGCTTCATTAATTTCTTTAAACTTTGCTTCCGCTTCTTTATTGCCCGGATTTTTGTCTGGATGATATTTTACCGCTAACTTACGGTAAGCTTTCTTAATCTCATCATCCGACGCATTTTTAGAAACGCCAAGAACCTCGTAATAATCTCGTTTTCCTGCCATAATAATATATTATATCTTACTAGCACTCAAAATGCAAGAGTGCTAATTCCCCACGTAAACCCAATCATTTTCTTCACTCTTATCGATATATTTTATTTCATAATCATCTGGGTTAAAGCCTAACTCCCGAATTTTCGCAAACGCCTTGTCGCGATTCCCGCCAGTATAATCATCAATCTCTAAAATCACTTTATCGTCATTTATTTGATATTTAATACTATATTTTACGTGCTCCGAATAATTATTCGCATAATATTCCACAGTTAGCGGAAGTTTCGTAGTAATAGGATGCACCGATGTGACTGTATCTGAAAACATATCTTTACAACCAAAATCACCATATATTAATTTAGATTCTGGGAGACACGTATATAGCGTGGTATATCCGCCTAAATCTGCACCGCTTCCATTCCCCCATGCCACATATCCAGAATAAGATTGCTGGACGGACGGAATATCAACAATGAACCTACTGTAATAAATTTTTTCATCTTGATCATACCCGTCTTCTACACTGCCATCACGAATCACCGCTCCAGACTTCGGCATCGTCGTTCCCTCGGCACTATTCGATAAAACAATATCGTATAGTCTTGCGAACATCGCGTCTTTTCTTTCTCTTGGCGCCCCACTTACATATTCAGAAAAATTGTCTATTACGATTTCGTTACCATAAGGATTCTTCCTTAATAAATTTGCCAAAATCGCCATTAGAATAATAACAATACACAGCCCAGCAAAACCTAGTCCAACAAGTTTTATATTGATCGGTTTTCTTTCTCTATTCATTTAAATATCACCCTTTAAAATTGAATCCAAATATACATATGTATAGTCCCCATTCATAAATTCAGTCAAACTTCTTTCTTTAGCTCCAATGTAATCTATAGACGATCCACAGCCAGCTTCGCCAATAATTATTTTGTCATTCGCCTCATCAACCCCGAGCACTACGCCGGTATGCCCATAACCACTACTACTACACGCCGTACAGCTGAAAATTGCATAAGCCCGTGGCGTATTCATTACATCTACCTGCAAATAGTTACTCAAGGTTCTCGTCACATCTTTACCATTCGGCCAGCTCCATTTATTTGCATCTCCAGATGTATATTTACCTACAAACCATTTTGATAAAGCCACACAGTTTGTAAGCGCCGAACCACAACTATCATGATAAGTCAAAGTCACGCCATCTAACACAACATTGCTATGACTATATTGATTTTCCATCGCCGCATTTTTATAATACGCCATAAATTCCTGAGCCTGTACTAAATTCATACCGCCAGATACCAACGCGCCATCCGCGCAATATCCACTAGACCCGCCTAGCGCCACATACATCAAAAATGCACCAAACCCATTATTCGCAGGATACTCAATTCCCTCATTATCTCTTTTAATTTGGCCCCAAGTTCCGTTGGATTTTGTCGGTTCAACTGTTGGGTCACGTTTCTCATCAAACCGATTCATCACATATGGCGAACCCTCACCATTTTCAGCTTCGCTCTGACTAAACCCGAGCGCTAAAGCCTGATCTATGTAAGCTTTAGCCGCACCATTATAACGGAAGAACATCTTTTTAATACCATCGTCAGTATTTAAATCGAGCCCCTCCCCATAAGAGTCATTCACAAGCCCTGCCAGAATATCAGTTTGCCTTTGGAATTCTTCATCGCTAATCGGACCAGCCGGCAAAAAAGCTTTTTCCGGATCTAACTCTTTCGTCCCAGGAATTCTAGTGTAAGAATAAAGTTGATAAGCCCCTTGTCCATTTTCTGGATTAGAACGCTGGAACGAATGTTCTCGTCCATGCAAAACTGCTAAAATTTGCCACGGAAAACCACCGTGACTGTTGGCTGCATTCTCATAAAACGGCTGATTTGCAGAAATCGCCTCTAATTCCGCCGATGAAAAAACTTGGCTCCCGTCATAATTATAATTATTTCCTCCAGCCATGTTTCCACATCCGCTCGGATCATAAAACAAAATATTGTTTTGTGCATAAAAATTAAGTTGCGACTCCGAAATCGCATAAGTCGACACCGGCAAAATAAGCGCCGTCACAACTGAAATAAAACCAGCAAGAAACCGTCTCATACTATGATTATAACATAAAACCGGACGGGTGACACCACTTGGGGACCCCCACCGAGTCTTACGAGGATGGGGGAAAAGTGGTGGCAGGACCCGTCCCATTATTTATTTGGATTTGTGGTAATCAAGCTCTCTTCTGTTTCTGACGCAATTACTTGAATATGAACGTGGTTCTGTCCCGCAAAGAATAACCCTTGCCCAACTGGGAAATTCGCAAGTCGTCTTTTTTCTTCTTCCGTAAGCTTAAATACATCCGACAAAACATCCACCGCGCTCGCTGATTGTTTCAATAATAACTGCATCGATGAGTTCGCCACAATCGCACGGCCCATTTTCGAGCTCATGAAATCTTCCACGTCCTGCGTTACTGTCGTAAGCCCAAGATAATATTTACGCGCACGTTTCGCGAGTGAGAACAAGAAATTCGCCGAATCATCATATTTCATAAGTTGCCAGGCCTCATCCACGATCAAAAGTCGCTTCTTTTGTTCCGCTCTTACAACATTCCAAATATGTGACAAAACGATATACATTGCAACCGGGCGAAGTTCATCCTCAAGGTCGCGAATATTAAACACCACCATTTGATTATTAATATCAACGTTACTTTGTTGCGAGAAAATTCCCGCAAAAGTCCCAGTCGTATATTTTCTAAGTCTCTGCGCAAGCTGCGGTCCCGTTCCTTCCATATGAAGAAGCGTATCATATAAATTCATGATCGTCGGCGGCGTCGATTGATGCGTCAAAGGATCCGCCGTAATTCCCGCTCGCGCGTAAGTGTCAATTAAAGCTTGATCAAGATCCGCTTCTTCTGCTGCAGATAAAGCCGGCATCACTTGTCCATTTGCTGTTATTTGATTTCCGCCAAGCATCAATCTAAACAAACCGTGCAAAGTCACAAGATTCGCCCTCAATGCATCGTTTGCGTCTTCCGCATCTACTACTTTCGGAAGATCAAACGGGTTAATTCGAACATCCGAGTTCAAAGACAATCTAACATACGATCCACCAACCGCATCACAAAGTTTTTGGTATTCATTTTCTGGATCGATAATTATAATTTCCGATCCAACCATCATCGAGCGAAGCGCCTCAAGCTTTACAGTAAACGATTTACCCGCACCAGATTTTGCAAACACCACCATGTTTGCATTTTCTAAACTAAATCTATCAAAAATCACCAAACCATTATTATGCATATTCACACCATACAAAATCCCCTTGTCTTGCGTAAGATCTGCGCTCGTAAATGGGAATGATGTCGAAATTGCACCAGTATTCATGTTGCGTCGAATTTGTAATTGGTCAGAACATTGTGGCATCGTTGAATTTAAACCTTGTTCTTGCTGCGAATTTGCCACTTTTGAAAAAATCATTTGTTGCCCAAAAATTGTCTCAATTTTTTGTTGCACAAACTTTAATTCATCCAAAGAATCCGCCCAAAGCGTAACATATAAACCAAATCGGAAAAATCTTTCTGCCCCAACTTGAAGTTGATCACGAAGTTCTTCAGCATCACTAATCGCCGCTTCGAGCTCCGGATCACGTACGCGCCCTTTTTCTGCATTCAAATTCATTGAAGCTTCAAGTTGCGTTACTTTCGTCTTCAAATTTTTCATCACAACCGCTGACTCAACTGGATAAATATACATAGATACGTCAATCACTTCATCCATATTAATAATCGGTGAAATCCAACCCGTATACAAAGACCTCGGATAACCATAAACATAAAGCGTTCGCCCATATTTTGTTCCGAGCCTAAAATAATCCGAATGAATTTCAATCGCCGACGGCGAAATTAAATCACGCAAAGTGTTCGTGCCCTGCTCAAACGCTTGTTGAACTCTCGCCGCTTCCATCGCTTGAGCTTGTGCTGCAATTTCTTCTGGTGTTAATTGTTTCTTTCTAGCCATTTTGTTTTTCTCCCTTCCTCACATACATCGTCGCGAGTTTCGAAAAGTCCACCAAAGGTTCCCTAATCGCCGTGTCCGGATTATTAAAGTTATAATAAAGCTCGGCCAATTCTTTCGTGTTTAATCTGACCGAATGTATACCAATTTGGAACAAGCCAGAAATTACTGAATCAACTCGGTTATTTAATTCTGATAAAGCCTTGTCATAAGTTGCGCGATCAATTCTCGTCACTTCCCCGCCTTTAGATTTCCCAAACGACTTAAAGAAATTCTTCGTTTGCTCTAAAACTTTTTCCGCATCCGGAGATGTATAATACGGAATTACAATAAAGAAAGATTTATCCATAATATTTGCTTCTTGCGACAAAATATCAATAAAATTAATATAATCATCCATCAAAACACCAAGCAACATATTATCATTATTACGGCGAATCTCAGAAAGACGTTCAATATACGGCCCAATATCAACACGTTGAGATCTCACTAAAATTTGAGTCGTAAATCGAAGTGAATTCAAAAAATTCTGATACGAATATTCAACAGCTTCTCGTTCCACATCACTCATAAGGTCAAAATTAATTGACTTGCAGGCCACTACCGCCCTAAACGAACCGTCTTTCATAATTACCACATTATCGCGAAGCTCAGAAATAAGTAATGTAGCTTGGGTTGAAGTTGGCGCTTCCTTATTTGGCGATACTGGAGCTTGCATTTGCGCATTCATCGCCAAAGCCCCCATACCTTGCGTCTGTACTGGCGCCTGTTGCATCGGCATTTGTTGTGCCGGAGCTTGAGGCTGCACCGGAACTTGTGGTTGCGCCGGCATTACTACTTGTGGCTGAGCCGGAACCTGATTTTGGTTCGGCAAAACCACCTGTGGCCCATTCATATTCTGTGTTTGCTGTGGATTCATATGCCCTTTCCGTTTATCCTATTTGCTTCCTTCGCGATTGTCGCAACAGTGAAATCAGGATTATTCGCTAATTCTATTATATCATTACTTTGTGGTCTTAACACTTTATCATGCCCTTGAATTGTCGCGCTTTGAGAAAGCGTCGTATCATTTCGGTTAATCGCTTCTTTCATCTCCCGAATTGCTTCCGCATGCCGATCAATTTTATTTTGATTCACCGCTCTTGCTAAAACTCCTGATTGATAATTTTCAAACATATCACTCGTCGCATTCGCTTCTGCCACTAAGTCTTCCCTCATTGAACTATTCGAAGCCCCCCGAATCGCATATCCTTCCGAATCCACAATATCCGCAAGAAACGATAACCTGTGTGTTGCTTCTTCCTGCGATAAATCCCGCGTCCTAACATCTTCTATGATTTTTGGCGCTGTGATTAAAATCGTAGATTCCTTTTGCCCTGGCGTCCAAACCCGTGTTCGCGGCTTCACATAATACGAGACTATCGCTGCAAGATACGTTTCCATCGGTTGATCTTTTTTAAGTGGCAATGCTAAAACGATAAAAAGAAGCGCCGGCAAAACTGGAATTATCGCAAGTAGCGGAAACAACTGAAAAAGCGCCACCGCAAGAGCAATTAAACCCGCCGCGATCAAAAGATAAACAAACTGCCGAAAACTAAACGGCCCGATTAATTTGTCATCCGCCTCAACGTCTTGAGGCACCTTATATTGCGCCATATAATATATATTATAGCATAAAAACTATGAAAAAACCGCCGGATAAAATCCAGCGGCTAAATCTAATCGCTAATTTCTGCAGAAATCTTATTGATCAGTTGTTTTGATGTCTCATCCATAAAATGATCTCTAGAAATTTCATCCAAAGTAAGCCCACAGTAATTAACGCCCCGACCGTATTCGTCTAAGTCATCCCATGTAAGATCAAAAAATTTGAGCTCGCCATCGATGATTGCTACGTTCCAAGCATGAAGTCCTAAATTATCACCGCTAGTAGCGATAACTTCCTCGTGCCCATCCTTATAGACCGCGCTCACCGTCCAGGTAGGTCTACCCGCAAAGCCTCTGATATACCAACACGGAATACCTACGGCATCGCATATCTGCTTAAATGCTCTAGCATATCCAGCACAAACAGACTTATTGAGGCCAAACACACTAAATGGCGATTGATTTAAAGGGCATTTTTTATCATATTCGCATAAATAAATAATCGTAATACAAATATAATATATTTTTTCTCTATCAGTCTCAAACCGATTGGCGTCTTCAATCGCTCCATGTAGACAATCAAAATAATGGGCTAAGTTAGCTTTGTAACTTTCGTTATTTTCAGCCAATCTCGTTTTTACCATAGATACAGTAGAGTCACGACCATACCTATACTCCCCCGAATACTCAAGCCAATAAAACTCAGGGTTATCAGCAAAAAAAGCAGTAAAAACTTCATCTACTTCGTCTATATTCATACGACTATTCACAGTAAACCAGGACCCATCGTGCTTTTGTGCACGCTCATAGAACTGATCATACAAAGCCTGCTGTTCTAAACTAAGCACATCCCTATATGAAATGTCCTGGACTCCCGCAAATACAGGAGTAGATGCAAATGATATAACAAAAATAGCGATTATTAGAGCAGTGATTCTTTTCATTTTACCCCCTCCTTAAAAAAATCAAACTCCGAACTTAAAAAATACAAAGACCACAAAAACCTGGTCCTATACCTTATATTATATCACACACCCCTATTTTTGTCAATATGAATGAAAAACCGCCGGATAAAATCCAGCGGTTAAATCTTAGTTGCTCGTTTCTAACGTTTCTACTTTTTCAACTAGCTTTTTTGATATTTCACTAATAACGTGATTTTCAGGCATTTCTTCCAGCGTAAGGTTAAAGTATCCGTCACTATAAGAATCTTCTCCCAAATCATCCCACGTAACGTCAAAAAACCTCAGCTCTCCATCAATAATCGCCGCATTCCAGGCATGATCTTCCATTTTGCTGTTATCGATAATATTAGTGCTAATAGTTGCAGTGCAACCATTTTCATTAGTTTTATATGCCGTTACAACAACTCTAGACCCAGCCTTGCCAGAAATATACCAGCATGGAATGTCTACAGCATTACATAGCTCCTTAAACGCCCCGGAATATCCGCCACAAACAGATTCATTCAAGCCGAACACGCTCAATACAGATTGGTTAAAAAGGCAGTCTTCCTTGTATTCGCATAGACGAATAATTTCTCGATGAATATAATCCACCTTCTCTAAATCAGTCTTGAGCTTGCTAGCTTCTCCAACCATTCCAAGAAAATTGTCAATAAAGCGAATTTCACTGGCTCTGTATTCTCGGCTGTCAGCAATCGGTATCATCCTTAGTTTGAGCTTAGTCACAATAGGCCCACGAACCATAATATCCCAACGATTATCCAGCCAATAATACTCTGGATAATCGCAGAACACAGCATAAACCGCCTCTCTAGCTTCGTCTTCCATAATCCGATCTTTAATATCAAACCAAGATTCGTCATGGTTTTTCACATGCTCACAAACCTGATCATATAGACTCTGCTGACTAGGACTAAGAAAATCCCGATAAGTGACATCCTCGACTCCAGCAAACACCGGAATACTAGCAAAAAATACCGTAAAAATAGCAACCATTAGAATAGTGATTCTTCTCATTTTATCCCCTCCTTATTAGTCGAACCAAAACTCCATACTTAAAATACTAGAGCCACAAAAACGTAGCCCTATACTTTATATATATCACATTTGCCTATTTTTGTCAATATAAATGAAAAACCGCCGGATATGAAATCCAGCGGTCATAAAAGGTTTCTGATTACATTATATAAGGTTCATCCAGCTACCCGGCATAAGCCTCCCTTTATTGTAAAGCTTATGCCCGGAACTGTTCCAGCGGTACCAAAACACCAGTTCACAGTCATAATAAACTCGCATGACGCACCACATTTTGTTTTCCTGTAGTTCGACAACTAATTTATCATCTCGTCCTGAAACTACTTTCACTAATTCTTTGGCAATTTCTCCTTTAGGCAATCTACGCGATTCGCTAATTAATATAAGACATTTTTTACGGTACTGTTCTAGAAGATCTCTATTTGCTTCCGCCTCTATTTTACAACGAATAATTAAATCGCTGTTTTCGGCCTTCGCCTGATAAGTATCATTATATATATTTTCTACCAAGTTTTCCCATTCTCCAGAAACAATATACCATCCCTCATGGTCGAATAATCCACCATCATGATAGTAAAAAACTTCTCTTCCACCGAAATAAACATCCACTAATTCTGAAGCGCCTACTTTGCCATAGTCAATCCTTAGGCCACAACCAAACGGATCGTCGTAAATCGCATGAACTGTCATATCGAAAGCCTCAACACGACGTCCTTTTTTTAGAGTTATAGCCTTACAAACTTCAAAAATTTTCATTTCGCGCCCCCTAACATATTAAAGTACTTAATCAAAAACCTTTTAAAATATACCACCGTGATAAATAACTGTCAACTAAAACTGACCATGAAAAAACCGCCGGAATCCCGACGGTCATAAGGTTTTTAGCTTATTTCATCTAACCAGTCTCTGGACACAAGTCTTCCCTTATCACAGGATAAATTATGCCCAAGGTTACACCAGCGGTAAAAGAACATCAACTTATTATCTCTAAATACATGGAGTATTCTCCACGATTGACTCTTCTGGAGTTCAACAACAATTCCATCTTTCTCGTATTTAGACATGTCCTTATCGACATTTTCCGAAGCGACCAACTTAAGGCATCTTTCACGGCTCTCATTTAAGAGCGACTTGTTTCTTTCTGCTTCCGCCTTATATGAAGCAAGCGAGTCAGCATCTGGCAAGGTCTTAGCGCACAATTCGTCAACCAATAATTGCCATTTTCCAGAAACTACGTACCATCTAGAGTCTACCTGGTCACCATCGTGATAATGAAAAACTTCTCTTCCGCCGACATAAACACTCATCGACTCCTGGCCATTAATCCTGTTATAATCAATCTCAAGTCCACACTCATACGGATCCGTATAAATTATTCGGAGCGCCTGATTATACCGATTGATACAACAGCCATCATTCAAAGCCAATTCTTTGCAGTTTTCAAAAATTCTCATTTTTTATTCCCCCTTATTATTAAAGTACAAATTCTTGTCATTAAAAACCTTATCATATCATTATATCACACTTAGCAAAAAAAGTCAATAGTTATTCATCTAAAAAGGAAAAACCGCCGGAATTAACCGACGGCTCTTCGAAGAGGTTTTGTGGTGATTAAAAGCTAAAAAAGCCTTTCTTGTATTTTAAATACTATCATCAATAACAAGTTCCCAATCGCCCTGTTCGAAACTCTCAACGTATACAACGTAATCGTCTTCGATTAAATGACGAATATTCTCCGACTCATTCTTATTGTCATAATAGATATCGTCATACAAACGGAAACATCTGAAGACCATCTTGCCATTGTCCCAAATTTCGATATCTTCGCCATTATTTTCGCTCGATATCTTTACGCCTTTGGTCTCATAAAAAGTCTCCGCTATATATTTCCCTTCATAGATGTTCGACAAAAGAGATTCTTCGCCGAATTTTTTAAGAATCAACTCGGCCTTTATCACGATCTCCGCTGCAGAAAGACATTTTCCGCGCTTCTCCAGCCTCTCATAGAGATCCGGAGTCTGACGCAATCTACGTTCTTCTACCTTAGCATCAATAGTCTTCCGAGCAAGTCCGTGATCCTTAAAAGGAAAATCCTTACCGTATTCATAATAATTCCAATGAAACATCAGGCTGGCAGCATCTTTTTTTCTTAATGCCTCCTCATATAAACACTGCAGCTCGAATTCCCATATTCCATTCGATAGAGTATTCCCGTCTTTATCTACTACGAACTCTCCATGGTACTTAACGCTACCATCGCAAATGTCGTCGCAAAAATAAAAACCGCTCCCGTCAAATTCCAGTATTCTAAGCGTCTCACCATATCTGTCGATTCGTTTAACCCCCGTCGCGAAATATCTCAAAATTTCTTGACAATACTCCCTAATTTGCTTATTAGAAAAAGCCACTTCTATCACCTCTTTCTTAAAGTACTAGCTTCTACCCCACCAAAACCTTATCTTAAAATTATACCACACTTTTTCTCCCTGGTCAATAGAGAGGAAAAACCGCCGGAATTAACCGACGGTCTTTCGAAGAAGAAGTTTTATTGGTAAAAGCTAAGCTTTTTTACAATTTTTGGAACTCCAATTCCCAATCGCCTTCGTGAAGAACGATTGCGTATGGAATATAGTCACTAATCTTTATGAGACCGATAGTATACTCGTCCCTAGCGGCAAACCTTACCTCATCATAGAGATAATTGCATCTAAAGACTAATTTACCATTTTCCCAAGCGTTTCCATCTCTGTCGTAATATATCTCAACTCCGGAATGGCTTTCTTTCACCAGTATCGTACCAGATACAGATATACTGCACTGGTCGCTAGGTAAATCCCAAGGATTAGATTCGTCGCGCTCAAATATTTTGTTGATTTTTGCAACAATCTCCTTTAAAGAAAGGTATTTACCGCACCGCTCTAATCTCTCAGTCAAATCTGGTATCATAGCCATTCTCCGATCGTTAGCCTCCGTTTCAATCGCTTCCCAGGCCCACCGGATTTCAGTTTCATCATTAGCGGAAAGCTCCTCATCAGGAAAATAATAATTCCAATGGAACATCAGGCTGCGAGACTCTCTTTCTTTTAGCGCCTTATAATACCAGCGCTCGAGTTCAGCTTCCCATTTTCCTCCCTGAGAAATAATTTTTCCGATAGCATTAACTACTATCCATTGACCATATGCTATACCAAGATAACCACATGGATTCAGACGATCATTAGTAAAATAAAAACCGTCTTCCTCGAATGCAATTACTTTACTGCCATCAGGCAGAGTTCGACCCGTATCGGATCCTAAATATGTCAGAATTGTCCAACGATATTCCTGAATCCTCCAGGCCCTTTCCATGCTTGATACTTTCACCTTTTATCACCTCTCTCTTAAAGTACTAAGTTTAGCCCACCAAAAACTTCTCTATAACTCCATTATATCACACTCCTCTACTTTTGTCAAGAATAGTCTACTGGTTAGCCTGTTCGTTAAAGAAATCGTTCAAAATCTTCACAAGTCCTTCACGAAGCTCATTTCTATCCGCCAAATCATTCTGCTTTCTAAAATCTTTGTATCGGCCAACCACCTCGCTATTTGCGCCAAATTCTTGCTCCATCAAACCTAACGATTCTTTATAGAAACTGTTATCCGGATCAGACACATCTCCAGATTGGTCAAACTTTTTGTCTAGGTTTGCCATCAAACTCGTTCTAAACACCTCGTCATTATACGGAGAAGTCACCGTAGGATTGGCATCGCCCGCAGACGTACCTTCTGTCTTTGGCTTCTTCGAGCCTGATTTTTTAACATTCTTCTTATCAAGATAGCGATAAATCTCTTCTTGGTTATCCAAATAAAGCATCTGTCGTAGCCAGTCTTTAGCGTTAATTGAGGCACCAGATCTTCTTGTGTTATAAATCTGTTCGAGCTTGCCAGTCTTATCAAGGATCGTTCGAAGCTGTCTACCGGCAACTTCTCTCTTAAGCTGTTTCATATCATCCTTGCGCTTCTTGTTTGCAATCTCAATCGGCTCATCAGCATATTTATTCTGAATTTCAGCCTTAGCATTTTCATACCATTCTTTGCGCTGCTCAGAAGTTTCATCCTTAGAGCTCTCATTTAGATAAGCTTCGATCAAATGCTCCATTGCAGGGTCACGATAGTCGGTACGCATACCGAGCACCTGTCCAGGTGTCTGATCCTTAAAGTAGTCCATCGTCTTCTTACGATAATATCTCTCAACTTCTTCTTCGTGACCAGCGAATTCCTTTCCTTTCCAAACTGGCGAAAGATCATATTCTGGATCACCGTTTTCATCAGTCACAATATTACCATTTTCGTCTTTCTTCTGCTTCAACTCATAACCAGTCCAGAATTTTACACCACTATTAATCTGTTCGCTTCCAGAAAGCCACTTCAGGCTTGACGACAAGAACGCTGGCTCAAACGCCGTCTGAATTTCTTCACGTTTTCTGAGGTAACCCTCAACATCCCAGTCATCGCCAGTCGCGCCCTTCTTGAATCCATATGCCTTCTTCAAGCTATCATCAAGGTTTGAAAGCGCAGTACGTTCAATATTATCAAACGACGTACCTTCGAGCAACTTCTTAACATCTTTCTTCGCATACATTCTACCGTTCGGGTTCTCGATCGAAATAAGATCCGGCTCACCTTCATGATAACCTCGGAGATATTCATCATATGTTACATTCATGACTTTACGCTCATTCGAGCCATAAACTCGCGCAGTTTCTAGGTTAATATACTTACCAAATCGTCTAAGCGCCGGGTCAGCGTCCTTAACTTCAAACATCAAGAACGAAGCAAGCGACTGAGATGCGTGTGTACCGAGCTCGATGCCACCATTCAAGATATTATCAAGTTGCGCTTTAACAATATCAGTATCACCACGTTGATTCAAAATTCTAAGCCCAGGAATAATCATATCAATCGCATCAGATGTATTACCTCGCGTCGTTAACTCACTCAATCTATAATCCAAGTCTTTCGTTGGTGGCAAAAGTTCGAAATATTTCTGCATCTTCGTCTCAAGAATCTTCTTCTGAGTATCATAAGCTTGCGCCGCACCAGCCGCCACAAAATGGACATCTTCGGTCTTTCCGCCCAAAATCGTCTTCGCATCAAGATATCGCTTAATCGCAACGTCAAGTTCTTTCCCTTCAGCATGGAACTTGTAGTTCGCTTTCTTTCTGCGCTCACCAGTCTTCGCATCAATTTCATAACCATGTTCAATATCCATATGTGCATTCATTGCAGCTTCCATACGCTTATGGAATCCTTCCGCATTTCTCATATCGATCAACTCGCCACGTGCAGCTTCCATCTTAGCCATGTCAGATTCTCTAATAATCCTATCATCAAGCGCATTAAGCCGCGCAGTTTGCTTTGCGTTCGCACCAAGATCACCCACACCATTATTAAAGTTATGGTCGTGTCTATCAACAATTCTTTGATAAGCAATACCTCGGATCATCTCCTCGTAGGTGCGTTCACCCTTCCTAGAAAGCGTATCATCTTTTCTGTAATTTCGTTGTACGGCATATGCCCGTCCTCTAGCTTTCGCCGTGTTCGCATGCACACCAGTCTCCTCTTCCCTCATTACTTTACGATCATTCAAGAACTGCGCCAATCTAAGCGACGGCGAATAAACATTTCCACGCGCCAAGTTTTTCTGTTTCGTAAGTTCGCGATGTGAATCTGCCCAAGTTCGGTTCATTGCAAGCGGGCGCGACATGAGACCATTGAGCTTCGAGTTGATCGTACCAAGTACCGTACCGCTCATCTTCATTAAGCTCCACGAGAAGAATAATGGGAAAATTTGCACCGCAATACCAAGTAGTACCATAAATCCATCTTGCGCACTAGAAACAATTGCAAAACCGGCGAGCGATGACGCACCAAATAGAAGCGAGAATATCGGATAAAACATCAACATCTTCATGAAAAGCTGGCGCCATTTCTTAAACCATTGTTCAGTATTCGGTAATATATAAGCGATCATCGCAAGTGGCGCAATCATAATAAGAAGTGCTACCACCGCTTGACGAAGAGCAATTGTCACAAGCCCGATCACCACCGCCACTAATGCCCCGAGCACGGTCGGAATCAACATCCAAATCGCGCCCGCCTCAAATGCAATCACGCCAGCCCCGGCCGCAAGCGCCGTACTGCCACCTAAGGCCGCAAACACTTCCGAGGTTTTGACACCCTCACCCATCGTCATCGAATTCATCGTCGTTTCTTCTATCGAAGTAAACACGCCTCTAAGGCTTGACCCAATAATATTAGATGCGTCAACCGCAATCGAACAAATCACGAACGACAAATTCACAAGAACCGCCGCCACAATTAACTTCGGAAGCGTCTTCTTAAGCCCATAATTTGTAATACCTAAACCTGTTAATTGCGAATACACCATCACGAGACAGAATATAATAAACACTATATTCGTAATCCCAAGCATATATTTCCAGATTTCATAAATCGGCGAGCCATCTTTCATCTCAACCGGATTAATCACTAAAATATTCTCAATCTTATCATAAAGCCAATCCACCGCTTCCGAGATTTTCCCAGTCACCGGGCAAACTAACCAGCCCACCGCGCCCAAACTATCCTTACAAGAAGCCGATTCTGCCCGTGTCTCTTTTGCTTCTTCGCTGACTGTTTCTTGGGCGGAAGCCTCTTGAGCAGAAGCCTCAACCGTTGGCTCAACCGCATAAACTGGCGTCGTCATTGGCGCAAGACCAGCAAACATCCCCATAATACCAAAAAGACACCCAAAAACGGCTTGTGCTAATCTGTTTTTTGAAAATCTTTTTGCTATCATAGATAACCACCAGTAAAAATTCGCCTCCCTTTTTCAAGGCGCTGTGTTAATTATAGCACGCATAAGCGTTTTTGTCAAGAGGTTTCTCTAAAAACATTGGACTTTTTTTTGTTTTATGCTAATATAATAAATATGAAAAACATTCTCAAAAAATCCCTTGTTATTTTCGTAATGCTAGCTTCGGTTCTTGGCGCTACTAGCCTCGCCACAACCGCTCCAACTTATGCTGATAGCGGAAGAGAATTCGGTAGTTGCGACGAAACCCTAGGGTTAGTACCTTGGGACTGTGGTGTTGCCAAAAACCCAGATAGCGAAGACGAGCTTAAAGACAGCGCCCTCACTATCGCCACTAACGTCGCCCGAGACATCAGCGTTATCGCAGCCTATCTTGTTATCGGCTACGTAATTTACGGTGGTTACCTCTATATTTTTGCCGCTGGTGATGTTGGAAAACTTGCCGCCGGCAAGAAAACCATTCTTCACGCGTTTATCGGGCTTGCAATTGTTGGTCTTGTTAATATTGTTATAAATTCTGTTCATATTGCCCTTCTTGGCAAATCTGGTGCTTTCGACGCCAACTGCGTTGAAGCTCAATGTATCAAGCCAGAAGATCTCGTTAACAATATGATCAAATGGTTTATTGGCGTTGCCGGAGTCGTATCCGCTATTTATGTCGTCATCGGTGGCATCGGTTACATGACTTCCTCTGGTGATGCTGGAAAACTTCAGAAAGCAAAAAACACTATTTTCTATGCGCTTATTGGCCTTGCCATCGTAGCTATTTCCCTAGTCGCCGACGCATTCGTAACTGATCTTATTAATAAAGCCGCCGCGGAAGGTAGCGATTTCAGAGATACTGTCCCTATTATCTTAAACGGCATCATCGGCATCGCTGGTACCGTCTGCGTTATCTATGTCGTTCTCGGCGGAGCTCGTTACATCACCTCAACTGGTGACCCTGGAAAGCTCAAGAAAGCTAAAGATACGATTATCTACGCTTGTATTGGTCTTGTCATCTGCGCACTCGCTTTTGCGATCACTAACTTTGCAGTTAATGCTATCAACGACAGAAATAAAACCCCAACCTCTGATACTTCTCTTCTAGAAAACCCTATTGCATTATTAGAAGAAAAGTTGTAAAATAAAAGTAAATTAAAGTTAAAGGACTAGAAATGGAAGATACTTTACTAAGAATATTCGCTAAAGCAACTGAGCTTAACACCGACGGTACTATCACTACTGTTGGAACCAAAGATACTGATTTGGCCGGAAACGTTACAAATATTCTTAACGCCGTTATCGGTGCTCTTGGTATCGTTGCTGTTATCGTTATTATTATCGGCGGTGTTACCTATATGACTTCTACTGGCGACGCTGGTAAAGTTAAAAAAGCTAAAGATACGATTCTTTACGGTGTTATCGGTCTCGTCGTAGTTGCGCTTGCTTTCGCGATCGTTAACTTCGTTATTAGCGGCATCATTGGCAAAGCTTAATTTAGAAAAAATCTCCCTTCGGGGAGATTTTTTGTGCCCTATAATTATCTAAAAAATTAATCGCCCAAGAAAGGCGATTAATTAATTTGCAGTTTTTATTATAACGCGAGACTATTGAATTGCAATCTTCTTTGGTGCTTCAGTCTTCTCTTTTTCAAATGAGATTGTAAGAACACCATCTTTGAGCTCAGCTTTTACGCTGTTCTCGTCTTCACGCACTGGCACAGGAAGCGCAATCGTTCGCGAGAACTCGCCCCAATAGCATTCCTGAATATGCCAACGAGTGGTTTGCTCATCTTCACCACCAGACAATACACCGGAAATAGTCAAAATATTATCCGAAATACTTACGTCAAGGTCAGACTTCGAGATGCCCGCAGTTCTCGCCTTTACTACTAATTTATCGGCGGTTTCGTAGACATCTACAGCGAGTTGTCCTGGAAAATCGTCGGTATTCTCCCACTCATCATCTTTCGATTCGCTTGGGCCTGCGACTATCTCTTCCGCTACTTCTGCTGGAGTCGCGAGATCTTCATCGCCTCCAAGGAACGCAGCAGCGAGATCGTCTTCCATCAGCAAATCGTCACTGTTTGTCCGTGCCATATTTCCTCCACTTATATTGTTATGCTTTATTATAAAGCATCTTTATAGTAAAATCAAGAGAAATATGAGTTTTATTGTAAAAAATACAACATTTTTAAGCCCCTTAGACCTCATCGCTCCCCACTCCTGTAGGGGTTGTGGGCGTCTCGGTGAGCCACTTTGTGACTGTTGTAAAAAATACATCACTTCTTCACTAAATGACGTTTGCCCATTTTGTAAATCAAAGCTAAAAAACCATCAATGCAAAAATTGCAAAAACCTTCCTCCAATATTTTATCTTGGCGAGCGAAAAGGACTCCTTGCTATTCTTGTCCATGATTTTAAATACAATTCTGTCCGCGCTATCGGCATCAACCTCGCAAAAATCCTAAATGAAGTTTTACCTAAAAACCTTCCTGAAAATGCCGTTCTTGTTCCCCTTCCAACGTCCACAAAACACATTCGCGAACGCGGGTTCGATCACACTCTTTTTATTGCTAAACGTTTGGCTAAGCTTCGCCGTCTTAAACTTGAGAAGCTATTACTTCGCGCTAAAAACACCGTCCAAGTTGGCGCCGATAAAAAAACGCGCGAAGCCCAGGCTAACTCTGCCTACGAAATTAACTCAAAAATTAGAATCGATCCAGAAATAACTTATATTTTATTTGATGATGTTTTAACCACGGGCGCTTCCATAAAAGCTGGCCTAAAAAAGCTCCGGAAAGCCGGAGCTAGGAAATTTGTTATTGTTGTATTAAGCGTAAATCGATTGGACTAACATACTCGTCGTTTCGTCACTAGGAAGCGACGAAATCACAAAGTTAACAATCGCGAAAGCAAAGAAACAGATCACGAGACCAATAATCGCATAAAGCACTGTATTTTTCGCGTCCGTTACTTTCTTTGAATCGCCGCCAGAAATCACATAACGAATACCGCCAACGATTAACATAATTACAGCAACAATACCAACAATATACAAAATCACATTCGTTACTTGACGAAATACGCCAGTTTCACCAAAAAGGTTAGCCGGGCATCCATCACATTGTGCAGCTTGCGCACCTTCTTGCAAAGTTATCGCCGAAGCGCCCGCCATTGTCGTAACAGCAAAAACCCCGCACATTAATATTGGTAAAATCAATTTTACAAAACTCTTCATATTCTTATTATACCACATTTCTAAAAAATATGTTAAAATAGGGGGGACGGAGGGTTACCCAAGTGGCTGAAGGGGACGGTTTGCTAAATCGTTAGTCTGGAGTGATCTGGAGCGGGAGTTCGAATCTCCCACCCTCCGCCAGAACACAAGCAAAAAAGCTTGTTTTTTTTGATTGTGTTCTGAAGGAGGGGCAGGTGATTTTCAATCTCCCACCCTCCGCTATTTTTTGTGCTATAATTAGCTTATGGTAAAGCAACTATCTCCCGTATCTTGGGAAGCAGAAGAATATATTACAAAAGATCATAACACCGGATGGTATATTGGCCTCGCTTTGGTCACTATCGCCCTTAGCGCGCTTGCTATCCTTTTGCAAGGTTGGACTTTTCTTATTCTTATTATTATTAGCGTTATTACTGTTCTTATCTTTTCGCTTCGTCCTCCTCGCAAGATTAGTTACCATATTGACAACGAAGGAATCACCGAAGGCAAAATCCTTCATCCATATACAAATTTCCGCGCTTTCGGTATATTAAAAGAGGACAATCATTATTCAGCAATTTTAATCCCAAAACAACGTTTCGGTTTAAGTGTAAAAATTTATTTTCCAGAAGGCAGCGGCGAAGCGATTGTCGATCAACTCGGAAATCATCTTCCTATGCAAGAAGTCAAATTAGATTTTCTAGATAAAATCGTAAATTTCTTGCGCATTTAAAAAAACTGTGCTAAAATTAACATAAGTATTAATAAAGGTGGGTAAAAATGAATTCAACTCCAACAGTAGATAACGATTTGCAGAAAGCAATCGACGATATCACTAAAACAACTAACCAAGATCCAGTTTTCGCAGATCCCGTAGCTGCTCCATCTTCAGTGCCTGAAGGTGATACTGGTGAACTCGCTGAATCGGTCGGTCCATTTCCAGCTCCAGAACCTATCGCTCCAGCACCAATGCCAGAGCCAATCCCAGAGCCAAAAATGCCGGATCCAATCGTCTCAAATCCAAAAGCTTCTAAAGCTTCTAAAGCAACCGAGCCAAAAGATCCTAATATGCGCAAAGTTAAGGAAGCTGCGCTTCGCGATCTCGCACCATTGATTATTAAAATGGATTTACCAGCTTCAAAGAAGTTTGAACTTTATCGCAACATTTTTGAAAATTTCCACGACGCGACAATCATCGAATCAGCTTACCAAGCTGCTAAAGAGATCTCCGATGAAAACGAACGTGGTGAAGCCCTCCTTTATCTCATCAATTCTATTGATAATATGTAATCAAAAAAATAAACCCCTTAATGGGGTTTATTTTTTAGTATCCCATATCCGGATTCACCGGTTTCTCTTCTGGAATCATACATACAAGTGCCCCCATTGTAATCGCTGTAGCCGCAATTGACGTTGCATTCTTCACTGCTTCTTTAGTTACTTTTGCTGGATCAATTACGCCTAATTTCTTAAGATCCATTAAGCCTTTCTCAGGCTCCATGACGTTCACTCCAAATCCGGCCTTAGCTTTCTCAACTTCCGCGAGCAAAGCTTGCGAATTAAGACCTGCATTCTCCGTAATATGAATAAATGGAGCTTTTAATGCATTCTTAACAATCTTGGAGCCAGCATCGTCGCTAGATAACCTGTTAGAAAGATTCACGAGCGTTACTCCACCGCCAGCCACAATTCCCTCCGCAAGTGCAGCCTTCGTCGCCGCTACTGCATCGTCTACGCGATACTTCTTCTCTTCAATTTCTGTTTCCGTCGCGCCCCCAACTTTAATTACCGCCACTTTGCCAGAAAGTGCCGCAGCTCGTTTTTCGAATTCCTCACGTTCGTAATCGGTTTTTGCAAGTTTCGCCTGCGCATTGATAAGTTCAATCCTAGCTTCAATCGCGTTCTTATTACCAGCACCTTTTATCAATGTTGTTTCATCTTTTGTCGCAATAACCTTCCCAGCCGAACCTAGAACCTCAAGCCCAACCTCTTCGAGTTTTAAGCCTTTGTCAGAAGATACCACAGTTGCATCGGTCAAAATCGCGATATCTTCCATAATTTCCTTGCGTCTCTCACCAAAAGACGGCGCTTTAAGAACCAACGAATTAAACACACCCTTCAACTTATTAAGGACTAATAACGACAACGCCTCACCCTCAACCTCTTCTGCAACAATCACCAATTCTTTTTGTCCAGCTTGTGCGCATTTCTCAAGAAGCGGCAAAATATCACTCGCTGCTGAAATTTTTTTATCAGTCACAAGAATGAGTGGTTTATCAAAAACTGCTTCTTGACGGTTAACATCCGTCACGAAAAATGCCGACGCAAAGCCTTTATCGTAAGAAAAGCCCTCAACGATTTCCTGTTCCATCGTAAGACCCTGCCCCGCCTCTACCGTCACTACTCCATCTTTGCCGATTTTCGAAATTACCTCTGCAATCAATTCGCCAATTTCCTTATCACCAGCTGAAATCGTTGCTACTTCTGCTACTCTTTTAGAATCACCCTCGATCTTCTCCGCTGATTTTTCAATCTCTGCTATAATCTCCGCTCCAGCTTTTTCAATCCCCCTTCGAAGCTCCATCGGATTCATTCCAGCAACAATCAACTTGTTTGCCTCATTTAAGATATTGTAAGTCAAAACCGTCACCGTAGTTGTGCCGTCACCTGCAACTTTATTTAATTTCTGTGCTGCAGTTTTAATTAATTTTACACCAACCGCCTCCCCTAAAGTTTCTTCGTTATTCGGAAGCTCCACGGCCTCAGCCACCGTCACTCCATCGTGTGTAATTACTGGCGCACCATATTCTTTCTCAATTATGACATTTTTGCCTTTTGGCCCAAAAGTAACTTTTACTGCATCGTAAAGTTGCTTTGCTCCTGAAAGTATTTTTTCTCGCGCTTCTGCTTCATAAAAAATCTTTTTTGCCATATTTTATAATGTCGCTAAGACATCCTCCTCTTTTAAAATGATATAATCTTTATCATCCATTTTTATCTCGGTGGTTGAAAATTCTTTATAGATAATCTTGTCGCCTTTTTTCACGCTCTTCACGTCTGGCCCCACCGACTCCACCAACGCATAGGCTGGTTTTTCTTTAGCTTCGCCAAGTAAAATTCCAGATTTAGTCTTCTCTAGTGGTTTCTCCACTACCGCCACTATACGATCTTTTAACGGTTTTAAAGCCATAATTAATCTCCTTTTCTACCCCTATTATAACACAATAATTAGCACTGTAAAGCCCCGAGTGCTAGTTATTTATCCAGCAGGGGTGCCAACCTAATTCTAGACGTATCCGTAAGATACATTATCTCCGACAAAAGCAATTCTATTTCGTCTTCGGGAAACCCACTCCGCCCCCATTTTTCTATCAAGCCTGCAATTTCGCTTACGTAAACACCGAAGATCTTCTTTGAATTTTTTGGTAATCTAGCATGATTAACAATTTTTTCTTCCATCGCAATAATCATATTGTCTACCAAAATTCTTCTCTCATTTTTAATTAACATATTAAAAACTTCCTTTTCCTGAATCATGAAAAGCAACATTTTTAAATATAATCTTTTCAAGCTCATATTCTTATCCTTTAAAGATTTTTTTAATATCTTTTTATATTTTTTAAGAATGTATTTTTCATAATCCGGCAAAATCTCCCTTAACGTTTTATGATGAGAATAAATTGTCGAACGCGCTACCCCAATTTTCCTCGCAATCTCCTTTACACAAAAACTACAACTTTTTCCATTAAAAAAGACCTTAAGAATTGCTTCTTCGGTCCTCCTAAAGCCTTTATGTCGCATTCTTTCTTCAGTTAAGCCCACGCGTTTTCGCATTTTTTTACCTCAATTTTATAATTGCCATACTTTTAAAAATTTCTATTTTCAATTTCTTATCCATATTCCATTCATCAACTGCTTTCGCAACCCCCGGCAAAGCCGGATTTGCAAAATCATGTATTATTATTACTCCATCTTTAACCATTTTATTTTCAACTAATTTAAGTGATTCTAAAATCGACTCATAAAAATCTCCGTCCAAAAAAGCAAAACTAATTTTTTCTGGCAGATCATTAAAGCTAAGCTCCTTGAACCAAGCTTTTTTAATGACTGGAACTGGCAAATTCGCCCTAAGAAATCTTTGTTTCACTTCTCTTTTCGTTACAAATAACTCCTTTGCCTTAAAATCTTTTCCAATAATCGATTCGTCTTCCCCGCTCTTTTCCGGTAACCCCTCAAAAGAATCATAAATAAAAAGTCGTTTGTTTGTACCTATTAAAATTTCTGCAAGAAGTAACGACGTATCACCTTTATAACATCCCATTTCCACAAAATCGCCATCACGTAAAATTCCTTCCCGTGCAATTTCTAAAATTTTTGCAGTTTCTATTTCTGAGACTTGGTCATTTTTAAATGCCATTGACTAATTCGTCCGCCTTCTTAATCAAATATTTCTTTTTTAAATTATATCATAATCTAAATTGATCGCGCTAAATACTCGCCAGTTGGTGTTTTGCGACGCTTCGCCAAATCTTCTGGAGTTCCTTCATCACAAACCAAACCACCTTTAAGACCACCTTCTGGTCCCATATCAATCACCCAATCTGCCGATTTTATCACATGCAAATTATGTTCAATAATTATCATTGAATTTCCGCCATCCACCAATTTATTCAAAATCGTAAGCAATCTTTTTACGTCATCCGTATGAAGACCAGTCGTTGGCTCATCTAAAATATACAAAGTTTTTCCTGTTGAACGCCGAGCAAGCTCAGTTGCAAGTTTAATTCTCTGCGCTTCGCCACCGCTAAACGTTGTTGCTGGCTGCCCCAAACGAATATATCCCAAACCAACTTCTTGAATAGTCTTAAGTTTTGTTGCAATCGATGGAATATTCCCAAAAAATTCCACCGCTTCATCAATTGTCATATTAAGAACTTCTGAGATATCTTTACCCTTATATTTAATTTCAAGCGCTTCATGATTATATCGTTTTCCATGACATTTCGGGCAAGTCACATAGACATCCGGCAAGAAATGCATCTCAATTTTGTTTACACCATCACCTTGACAGTGCTCACATCTTCCGCCTTTTACATTAAACGAAAATCTTCCAGCCTTATAACCTCTAAGCTCTGCTTCTGGCTGCATCGCAAATAATTCTCGAATTTGATTAAATACTCCCGTATAAGTCGCTGGATTACTCCTTGGGGTTCGTCCAATTGGCGATTGATCAATCACAATAGCTTTATTAATTTTTTCAATTCCATCAATTCTCTCATGTGTTCCTGAAACTGTTTGTGCTCTATGTAATCTCGCTAAAAGTTCATTTGCTAATATATTGTTCACCAATGTCGATTTTCCAGATCCAGATACGCCAGAAACCACAGTCATCACGCCAAGCGGAAAATGCACATCAATATTTTTCAAATTATTTTCGCGTGCGCCAACTACGACCAACTCGTGATCCTTTCGGATTTTACGACGCTTCTTCGGAACTTCAATCTTTTTTGCCCCAGATAGATATTGTCCTGTAATTGAATTTGGATTTTCTGCAACTTCTTTCGGCGTTCCCGCCGCAATCAAACGTCCACCATTTACACCCGCGCCTGGACCAATATCTATAATATAATCACTCGCCCACATCGTATCTTCGTCATGCTCTACAACTAAAACTGTATTTTTAAGATCACGTAAATGTTTTAGAGTTGCAATTAATTTATCATTATCTCTTTGGTGCAAACCAATCGACGGTTCATCAAGAACATATAAAACCCCAGTAAGGCCAGAGCCAATTTGTGTAGCAAGTCTAATTCTCTGCGCTTCGCCACCCGATAATGTATTCGCTGCTCTCCCAAGCTCAAGATAGCCAAGCCCCACATCCTGCATGAATTTTACACGCTCTCGAATTTCTTTCAAAATTGGTTTTGCGATCATCTCTTCCGATTCCGAGAAACCTAAATCCTGATTCAAAAATTCCAATGTTGCATCAACATCTAAATTGCACATATCCATAATATTTAAATCATGCACCGTAACCGCAAGCACAGCTGGCTTTAATCTCGCGCCATGACAAGTTTGGCATTCTTTTACTCGCATAAATCTTTCGATATCACGTTTCATGAAATCTGAAATTTTTGGATCATTATATCGCCTCTCCAAAGTCGGAATTACACCCTCATAAGTAGTTTCATAAACTGTCCCATCCGCGAATCTCCCTGAACCCGAAATTTTCATCTCATATTTCTCGTCACCCGTACCATACAAAATCAAATGTCGAATTTCTTCTGATAATTCACCAATCGGAGTATAAATATTAAAGCCGTGTTTAACTCCCACTACGGACAATCTTTTTAGCCACCATGAATCTTGTTGCACGCGGTTAAATGGTCGAATTCCACCTTCCGCAATCGTTAAGTTTTTGTTAAAAACTAGTTCTGGGTCTACCACCATCCTTGAACCAAGTCCCGTACAGGTCGGACATGCACCTTCTGGAGCGTTAAATGAGAATAACCTCGGCGTAAGTTCTGGAATTAATTCATCTGGATGGTCTGGGCACGCATATCTTTGCGAATAAGTTAGAATCTCAGTATTCTCTGCCTTTAATTTGTTCTCTCCTACCGCAGTAGTTGTATCGTTAATTTTAAGAAGCTTAATAATGCCTTGACCCAAATCCAATGCCTGCTCAATTGATCCAGAAATTCTTGAGTAAAGTTCTGGTGAAAGTACAAAACGGTCTACAACGATCTCGATATCATGTCTTTCGTTTTTATTTAATTCAGGAAATTCATCCAATGCATAAATAATTCCATCGACTCTTACGCGCGAAAATCCTTTTGCAGTATACTGTTCTGGAATATGTAAAAATTCACCTTTTTTTGACGACACAATCGGCGCGAGTAACATCAATTTTGAACCAAGCGGCAATTTCATGACTTCGTTTACAATATCTTCTGCCGAACGTCTCGAAACTTGCTTTTTACAAATTGGACAGTGCGGAACTCCTACTCGCGCGAACAAAAGCCGTAGATAATCATAAACTTCCGTTACAGTTGCAACCGTAGAGCGTGGATTTCTTGATGTTGATTTCTGATCAATCGAAATCGCCGGAGATAATCCCGTTATAGAATCCACATCCGGCTTATCCATCACACCTAAAAACATTCTCGCATAAGAACTCAAAGACTCCACATATCGTCTTTGCCCTTCCGCATAAATCGTATCAAAAGCTAGACTAGATTTTCCTGAACCAGATAAACCAGTGATAATTACCAATTTATCTCGCGGGATATCTACGTCTAAATTGTGCAAATTATTTTGTCTTGCACCTCTTACGCGAATAAAATTCTCATCCATAAACGTAAATATTATACACTAAAAGTCAATTTTTGTCCACCCACAACCCCCTTTTAATCCTATTTACTTTCATGGTATTCTTTTTCAGTATTTACATCCCAAATATTCGACTTATCTGTTTCGCCACTCATTATATTTTTCACAGTTTCAAATGACGTACACATAGAGTGATCTAAGTTATTATATCGATGCTGTCCATTTCGACCAACACAATAAAGATTTGGTATTTTATCAAGGTACTCTCGTACTTTATCAATCTCGCTATAAGTATCAAAATATGCCGGATAGGCCTTCTTTACTCTTTCCACATGAAAGTCCAACGCATCATCTTCTTTTTCAAGCACACCAATCTTCACCATCTCAGCAATCGCCATCTTCGCAAAATCCTTATCTTCCATCGACCATAGATCATCGCCTTTGTTACAGAAATACTCTAGCCCTACCCACACAGTCTTTTTCACGTCTTTTACGAGATATGGAGACCAGTTGTTGAAAATTTGGAATCGCCCCATTTTTACACTTTTATCGTGTACATACACCCAGTTATCTGGCACTATATTATTATATGTTTTAATATCGGTCTCGTTTTTAAGCGCCAACTTCGGACTCAAAACTCCAACCGTCATATAATCACGATACGGTAATCCTGACGCAATCTTTGCAATTTTCGTCGGAACGTCATCCATCGCCTCTACTAAATCTTTTATCGGCATCGACGAAATCACATAATCGCCACTAAGTTTTACTTTTTTGCCATCTTTCTCATATACTACGCCAGTCGCTTTATTTTTCGCATTCTTTTTTACTCCTATAACCTTAGCGCCAGTAATAATCTCTCCGCCTTTTTTCTTAATCTCTTTTGCTGTAATTTCCCAAAGTTGCCCCGGCCCTAATTTCGGATATGCAAACTCCTCAATTAATGAAGTTTCAACTTTGCGATTATCGCCCTTAAAGGTCTTCCCAAAAATATCTTTAAGAATTGCCATAATAGAAAGCCCTTTTACTCGCTGCGCACCCCATTCTGGCGAAATATCTCGCGGATGTCTCCCCCATAAATTCTCTGTATAATTTTCAAAAAACATCGAATATAATTTTTTACCGAACCGATTGACATAAAAATCTTCAAGCGATTTTTCTGGCCTCTTATGTACTGCGCTCTTTAAATAACTGCATCCTACTACAAAAGTAGTTCCAATTCCCATGTTTTTAATAGTTGACGCCTTTAAAGATACTGGGTAATCGAAAAATTTTTGATTGAAGAAAATTCTAGACAAACGATTTCGCCTTAGCATCACCCGATCCGTATTTTTTGGATCCGGTCCACCTTTTACTACTGTAGAATTACGACCAAGGTCTATATCATCTTGAGGTTTTTTACCTTGAGTCGGCATCATTTTTTCCCACCATTCGTTTACTTCAGGCACTTTTGAAAAGAACCGATGTCCGCCCATATCCATTCGGTTACCTTTATAATTTACTGTTTTAGAAATACCGCCCATCGCCTCCGACTCTTCCAAAACTACTACCTCAAAATCATCGGATTTATCTAAAAGCTCGTATGCTGCCGTTAATCCAGCTGGCCCCGCACCAATCACGACCACTCTTTTTTTCATCATTTCTCCAATCAATGATCTTATTACATTTACAATAATTGTATCATAAAAATGGTATAATAATACCTATGAAAGCCAAAAATATAGCGAAGACTAGACAGCCTAATCAATTTCTACTCACCTTCTATATTGGCACTATTTCTAATATATCCATCTTCCTGCTTACCTCTAATTATTTATCCGGCGTAGCTTCCGCTATTGGGTTTATTTTTCTATCTATTATTATATATATACTATCTTTTTTCCTTTCCGGAATCATTATTAAGAAAACTCAAAAAATTTCAATCAAAAGTCCAGCAGTTCTAACAAGAAAAAAATATCTCCAGATTTTCAGTCTCTTTTTCTTTATCAGTTTCCTAATCGCTTTCTTATGGTTTCTCGCCTATAATCCCGGCGGTTTTTCGCCGGACTCAGTCAACCAATACACTCAAGCTATCTCCGGCAACTATAATGATTGGCACCCAGTCCTCCATACTCTCCTCTTCTTCACTGTCCCTATTTCTATCTTTCACAATATTGCCGCTATCGTTATTTACCAAATCATCTTTTTCTCATTGGCGGTAGCCTATACTGCTACTACTATTTATGAAGTTGCTGGTAAAAAATGGAGTATTATTTCTTTTGTCTTTATTACCCTTAATCCTTGGGCGCTCAATCAACTCATGTTCCCATGGAAAGATATTGCTTTTGGTATAGCTGCTCTTCTAGTCTCTACTATTACCCTTAAGATTTATGTAACTAAAGGTACCTGGGCTAAAAAAATCTCACATCTTATTTTTCTCGCCGTCGCAATCATTTTTGCTGCTATTTTCCGCCATAATGGTATTCTTTTCGCCGTTCCGGCTATCATTGGTCTTTTCTTCTTTATGGATCGCAAAAATTGGCTTATCTTTTTCGGTATTTCCGCCAGCCTCTTTTTCGTCATTAAGGTTCCTCTCTACTCAACTTTAAATGTGACTCAGCCAGGTCACCGCGTTTGCGAAACGGTCGGTGTGCCTATGACAATACTAGCTAATGTTGCGAAAGAAAATCCATCTAGCCTCGATGAAGAAGCTAAAAATTTCTTATATTCTGTTGCTCCAGCCGAAGAATACAAAAAAAATTACAAGGTTGGCAATTTCAACTCTATTAAATTTACTAGCAATATTTCCGCCATCGATGAAGCTGGCGCTTTCAACGTCCTAAAATACACCGCAAACGCATTTGTAAATTCTCCTCGCGCTAGTCTTACTGCATTCTTAAAAATAACTAGCACAACCTACGCGGTGGATGGCTCCGCTCTCCCTTATTGGGGGACTCCAGGCATTGCCAACAACCCTTATGACTTCAAACCGCAAAATAACGAAATCATAAAATCTGGTGCCAAAATCTATTTCACTATTTTCAATAATTCTATTTTAAAATATACCGGTTTTATTGGATTCTCTATTCTTGTTATCATCATTGCTGCACTTAGTAAAAACCGCTGGAAAAACGGTGGCTGGAAAAAGATGTTGCTTATTTCGCCAATCCTTTTCTATGATTTCGGCACCATGTTACTTCTCACCGGCCCAGAAGCCCGTTTCTTCTACGCTAACCTTATCTCATTCCCAGTTATTACTATTCTCGCATTAAAAACTTTCCCTAAAATCAACAAAAAGGTTTCAAAAAAATGAAAACACATCGCGCTAGTAAATATATTTCCATTGGGATCTTCCTTACCCTTTTTAATTTCGGCGTTTACACATTAATTGCCCGCATCATTATAAATAATAACGATCTGCTTTGGTTGTCTAACCTTATTTCGACCCTAATTACCACTGCCCTTGCCTATCTTATGCATTCCAAAATTACTTGGAAAGAACGCAACCCTGGACGCTTAGGAGTTTACAAATTCTTCGTCTGGAATCTCATCCTCGCCCTTATTATTAGTCCTTTCCTGACTTGGGTTTTTAGCCTCATAACTCCTATTTATGATTTTGCTTTCAGCATTTCATCTAGCCTCAACTTTCCTTTTGATTATGATTTCATCCAAAGCACCGGCGCTTTTGGTTTTACCGCGCTTATTACTATGATTTTAAATTTCCTCTTTTATGATAAAATCGTTTTCGGAAAGGAAAAAGATGCAAAGTAAAGTTTCAATCATTGTCCCTATTTATAACACTGAAAAATATCTTAAAACATGCCTGGACTCTATCGTAAACCAAACCTATAAAAACCTTGAGGTCATTCTGGTTGACGACGGCTCTACAGATAACTCCGGTAAAATTATTGACGAATACGCCAAAAAGGATTCTCGCATAAAAGCTATTCATCAAAAAAACGCCGGCCAATCTGCCGCTAGAAATATTGGTCTTAAAAAAGCAACTGGTGATTTTATTAGTTTTATCGATAGCGACGATAGAGTTGATAAAGACTTTATTTCCGAGCTTCTAGCCCCATATCAAAATGGCAATACTTCTATCACAGTCTGCGGCCGCCATTATGAAATGCTTCGTCAAAAATATCGCAAAACTGTCTTTATTTCTTATATTCGTCCACGCAGAAAACATGAATCAAAAAAAGCATACATACTTTTTCTTATGACTATTGACGGACGTATGTATTCTGCAATCGATAAAATTTTTCGCGCCGATATTGCAAAAAAAATTAAATTCAATGAGTCCATTAATTTTTCAGAAGATACTAATTATGTATTAGACTATCTTAAAAAAGCTCCTGGAGAAATTAAATTCGTCCTTAAACCGCTCTATATATATAATTATGGAACCGAAGGTAGCACTATCAAAAAATCTTCCATTATCTGGAGTAACTGGCAAGCTGCCTACAAAAACCTAAAATCTTGGCTCGGCCCTCAGCCTAGCCTAAGAGAACGTTTTTGGCTTCACGCCGTTCATCTTCGCTGGCGCGTTTCTTATGTTCGTTCAAAACGACGCGCCGCTAGAGGCTAGTTGCGTATATTTCGTTGAAAAATTCAAATCGTTTTTCCACCCACTCTACCAAATATGAAACTTCCGCATCAAAATCTCCTCTTCCCCACATCGCTGAATCTTTTCTTGCGTATTTCATAATTTTTTCTGAAATCTCATAAATATGTTTTTTAATATCTTCTTTTTTATACCGAAAATCATTCACATAAATTTCACCTACCAGATCTCGAAATTCCGACAAATTCAAAAGATCACACATCGTCCAAGACATATCGACCGTGCCAACTAAAATTTTATTTTTATCATACGAGCAAGTCCCGTCCTTCAACTTCTTTTTCCCGTAGGTGTATTCAAATCTCCCCATGAATGTCGTCGGAGCATAAAAGTCATCATCCCAATCTCCCCAATTTTTATTTCCAAAAGCCGCATCAAAATCCCACACCGGCCCCGCATGAATTTTATCACCAGCGCCATCTTTATAAAAATACCAACTCGTCGCATATGCGTCTGGATCCGCTGCAAATTCTGAAATTAAAAAATACCTTGCAAAAGATCTTATGTTAACAATTTCTTCAATTTTTTTAAAATCTTCCTGCTTTAATGCTTTCAAAAATCGATTATAATCTGTCAAAAAATCTTCCATCGCAAGATCTTCATTTCCGTCTATCGCAACATCTTTTATCGTTAAACAATCCCCACTATTAGTCTCATACCATCTTTCTTCATCCTTACAATAAACGTTATCCAATTCTACTAAAACGCCCAACGAATTTCTAAGATCCATTGTTTGTTTATCAATTTCCATTGCTTTAACTAAATAATAAACACCGAGATCAGTCCCATCAACCACAAGCTCAACGAACTTTCCTTCCATTTTATATTCCCCACCAAAAATATCTGATATAAAATATGCCAAATCATTTCGCATCAATGCATCATCGGCGCTGTTTGCGATCAATGCCCACTTCTTCTTCGCTCCCATACCAAAAAGATCAACCTTGTCATCGAACTTCAGGCGATACGATTTTTTATCAGTTGCCCACCAAGAATAATTTCCCCTTCCTTTAATCTCAACATTACGATAAGAATTTATAATATCATTATAAGAAATCTCAAGATTGTTCCCACCATACTTAATTTCTTTCCCATTATCATGAATTTCATCCAAAGTCGTACCGTTGAGTTTTAAACTTAACACCGGCAGACCAATCCCGTTATTATCTTCTTCAGATACGTTTAGTCCTGTTAAAATTCCCGCAATAACAGCCCCCGCCATCAATACTCCTGCCGCCATCAAAAATAAAACTACTCCAACTTTTCTCTGCCTCCGTCTTTTTACCATAATACTATTTTATCAAAATATGCTAAAATATATAGTATATGATAAAAATTCCACATATTTTAAATAGGCGCAATCGCGTCCTTTTAAAAGAACTCACAAAAACCGATTTTAAACTTCGTTACCAAGGTTCGGTTTTGGGCTATCTTTGGGCTCTTCTTCGCCCGCTTCTTATGTTCGCAATTTTATACGTAGTCTTTACTAAACTTCTTCGCATTGGCGGTGATATTCCGCATTATCCAGTGTACCTATTATGTGGTACCTCACTCTGGAGTTTCTTTTCTGAATGTACCTCTCAAGGTATCCAAGCTATCGTTAATCGCGGCGACTTAATCCGTAAAATAGACTTTCCGAAATATATCGTTGTTGTTTCTGCTACTTTTACTGCAGTTATTAATATGCTTATTAATCTTGTAGTAGTTATTATATTTGCTCTCTTGAACGGTATCACCCCAAGCTTTAGCTGGCTGCTTATCATACCAGCCTTGCTCGAGCTATATTTCCTCTCTCTAGGAATTTCATTCCTCCTAGGCTCTATTAATGTAAAATATCGTGACGTTACATCGATCTGGGATGTTTTCATGCAGGCTCTCTTCTATGCCGTACCAATCATTTACCCAATCTCCATGGTTGCTGCAACCAGTGAAATTGCCGCGAAAATTATTCTTTTAAATCCTATCGCTCAGGCTATCCAAGACGTCCGTTTTAACCTTATTACGAACGAGACAATTACCACCTGGAATTATCTAGATAATATTTTATACGCCTTCATACCAGTTATTATAACTGTGGTATTATTAGCTGCCGGTTCATTCTTCTTCCGTAAAAAATCTAAATTCTTCGCAGAGGAGGTCTAAATGTCAAAACGTCCTACTGGCACCCGTATTAAAATTAATGATCCAAATGCCCCAGCTATTTCGGTTAAGAATCTCCATAAAAGTTTTCGCCTTCCAACCGAACAAGCCTTTGGCCTAAAACAAACTATTTTTAACCGTCTGCGTGGCATTAAAGGCTACAAAGAACAAAAAGTTCTAAAGGGACTCGATTTCGAAATTAATCAAGGCGATTTCATCGGCATCGTTGGTCGTAATGGTTCCGGTAAATCCACTCTTCTTAAAATTCTTGCCGGTATTTATTCTCCTGAGAAAGGCACCATCACAGTTAATGGTTCCCTCGTCCCATTCATCGAACTTGGCGTAGGCTTTAACCCAGAACTTACTGGTCGCGAGAATGTTTATCTAAATGGCGCTTTGCTTGGCTTTTCTAATGAAGAAATGAATAAAATGTACGATGACATCTGGGAGTTCGCCGAGCTTAAAGACTTCCAAGACCAAAAGCTCAAAAATTATTCTTCCGGCATGCAAGTTCGCCTAGCCTTCTCAATTGCTATTCGTGCGCGCGGCGACATCCTTCTTCTAGATGAAGTTCTCGCTGTCGGCGACGCCGCTTTCCAACAAAAATGTGAAGATTATTTCTCCTCACTTAAAAATAATAAACAAACAGTTATTCTAGTTACTCATTCTATGGATAACGTCGAAAAATTCTGCAACCGGGCTATTCTTATAGAAAATGGCGAAATCGTCGAATCTGGTGAACCACACAAAGTGGCTAAAGCCTACCTCAAAATGCTTAATCAATAAAATTTATTGCTTTTAATATTTCTTCTGCTCTTGCTTTCCAGCTATTTTGTTCCGCTTGCTCCAATAATCGCTCTTTAACGTCCTTGTCGCGTGATTGGCTAACCGCATTCAAAACTTGTTTCTCGAATTCTTTTTCGTCTTGAGAGACATACACATAATCATACCCTCGGCATTCCACTAGATCTTTAGTGCACACCACAGGTAAACCTAAAGCCATATATTCAAATAATTTTATTGGCGAAGTGCTTTTTGCAATATCACCCGGCAAAAATGGGATAATTCCACAATCAAACCTCACTGCATATTTTGGTAAATCTAGTTGTTTCTTTGGCCCCAAATAATGAATATTCCTAATCGACCGATCTAGCTCTTTAAGACCACCATCATAATCAACGCCAATAAAAACTAATTCTAATTCTGGATGTTTTTTCGCCATAGAATGGATCAATTCATAGTCTAACCAAGGCGAAATCGCCCCATAATATCCAACTATTTTCCTACCAGTCGAATAAATCTTTTTCAAATCTGCTGGGATTTCATCCTGATCATGTAGCCTATAATCAAAATCTTTTATTCTAACCGCATTTTTTGAAATCAAAACATCCGTATTTGGTATATTCTTTTTAAGCTGTTTTGTTAATCTTTCCGCGGTAGATACAAGTAATCCCACATTGAGTTCTGATAATTTTTTCATTATCGTCTTTTGCTTCGTCAAACCTTCACCAGACAAAACGTCAGTTAATTCATCTATGCATTCGTATATCAAAACAAAGCCGTTTTCTTGCATTTTCTCGACATCAGAAAGCGCAATATTCTCAACGTTATTAAACATAAAGAAACCGCGCTGTCTTTTTGCGACCTTTAAAGAAAATAATAAATCTTTATTCCCTATTGTTATTAAATTCTTTTTATTTCTTTTATATTTACTCGAAAAACCATCAACTTCATAATATATAACTAGAATATCTTTATGTTCCGAAAATTCCAAAGCTAACTGATGAGATCTTTGCGGCAACAAAGTATTCTGTGTAATTCCGGACACAATTAATACTTTATCGAATTGTTTTAAAATTTCGTTTAACTTTTCGCTATTTTTTTTAATTTTGTTTTTTTTTACTTTTCCAAAAGCGCCAGCTAAATCACTAACAACTTTTCGTCTTCTAGATCCAACCGAAAACGTCGCATTATATAAATTAGCTAGTTTATTCGCAAATTGATATCTTTTTGAAAGCATCATTTTTTGAAGATTTGCATTTTCTATCTTCAGATTTTTGTTCTCTTCCAAGATTTCATCTAATTGTTTTTTGCTATATTCCATTATTATTCCTTTGAGATAGCGTCCACAATATACTTGCTGGCAAACCCATCCCCGTATGGGTTTTTCGCTTCAGACATTTTTTTATAAGCCTCTTCGTTATCAAGTAATTCTTTAGCGGCCTCATAAACATCGTCTGTATCAGTTCCGACTAACTTCAAAGTACCGGCTTCAATTCCTTCTGGGCGCTCTGTCGTATCACGCAAAACTAACACCGGCTTACCTAAAGATGGAGCTTCTTCTTGTACGCCGCCACTATCAGACATAATAAAATATGCTCTTTCCATAAAATTATGGAAATCCAACACATCTAACGGTTCAATTAATCTAATTTTATCGCTATCGTCCAAGACTTCTTTCGCCACTTCCTGAACTCTCGGATTCAAATGTACCGGATAAATTACCTTTACATCTGGGTATTCGTCAACAATCCTCCTAATCGCTCTAAAAATATGGCGCATCGGCTCACCCAGATTCTCTCTTCTATGAGCCGTTACTAGAATCAATCTCGAACCTTCTGCCCATTCTAGATCAGGATGCGAATATTCCTCGCTCACTGTAGTTTTAAGTGCATCAATCGCTGTATTGCCAGTCACAAAAACTTCTTGCCCCTTATTCAATTTATTACCAATATTCGCTTTACTAATCTCAGTTGGCGCAAAAAGATAATCCGATATTTTATCAATAATCTGACGGTTCATTTCCTCTGGGAACGGCGAATATTTATCATAAGTTCTAAGACCAGCTTCTACATGCCCAACTTTTACTTGCTGATAAAAAGCCGCAAGCGCTGCTGCCATCGCAGTAGTGGTATCGCCATGTACTAACACTAAGTCTGGTTTCTCTTTAATAATAACTTCTTCAATCCCCTTAAGAACTTCCGCCGTAATATGAGTCAAAGTTTGTCCAGGCTTCATGATATTAAGGTCATAATCTGGTTTAATTTTGAAAATTTCCAAAACCTGATCTAACATATCTCTATGCTGGGCCGTCACACAAACTACAGATTCAATTCCCTCACGAGATTCTAATTCTTTTACGACTGGAGCCATCTTAATAGCTTCAGGGCGCGTCCCAAAAACAGATAAAACTTTCTTCTTTTCCATACAATATATTATATCATACTCTTAAACATGGTATAATATTGCATATGAAGGTTAAACAATCACACAGTATATCATTTTTTTCTGTACTACTACATGCAGCAAAACATAATTCTCTTTGTATTATCGCCCCATATTACTCCGAGAAAAAAATGACCGACGGCTATTTTAGACGCGTCCATTTCTCAGATACTTTACTAGAAACTGTTCCCCGTATTTTTTTAGATTTCGAAAATCCTTCCCCTAAAACCACTTTCACGAAAATTGACTCCAATAAAATTGTTATACATTTTTCACCGAAGAAGATTCTCCGCCTTATTATTCCAACACTTATTTTTCTATTTTGCCATCGAGCTTATTATGAATCCGTCTGGCAGGTGCGCAAATATTTCTTGCATTTTCCATTCCTTAAAAATTACGTCGACGTTCATGGCTCAGTCCCAGAAGAAGAATTTCTAGGAAAACGCTATCAGGCAGCTCAAACTTATAGCGAGGTCGAAGAAGCCACTATTAAATATGCCGACCACCTATTTTGCGTATCCGACGCCATGATGAAGCATTTCCGTCATAAATATGGTAAACAACTTAAAGCTAAAATGTCTGTATTGCCTATTATGGACGAAAAAACTTTCGAGGTTGATAATTTTATCCAGAAGAAATTCAATACTAAACCAATCGTTGTCTACGCCGGTGGCATCTTCGAATGGCAAAATATAGAACTTATGCAAGATGTTATTAATGAACAAATTAATAAAGCCACTTACGAAATTTACACCCCTACACCAAATTTATTCTGGGATACGTGGAAAGTTCCGAAAAATCGCAACAAAATTTCTGTAAAAACCGTAGCTCCAGAATATTTATTCACAAAAGTATACCCAAAGGCTAATTACGGCTTCGCGTTAAGAGACGACATCGTAGTCAACAATGTAGCCTGTCCTACTAAAATCACCGAATACTTACGCTATGGCATCATTCCTGTCTTAAAAACTCCAAATGTTGGCGATTTTGTTTCTTTAGGTATGCAATATTTATCTCTCGACGAAGCGTTTGCTGGAAAATATTTCAATAAAACAAAGTACCTCTCTGTCGTCAATAACAACTACGAAGTTCTCAAAAAATATGCAGCCATCTGCGAAAAAGGTATTCAAGATTTTAATAATATAATGGTTAAGGGGAAATAAATATGAAGAAGCGTCTGATAAATAAAGTTAAATACCATACTAGAAATTTTATTATTGAATCAATTTCAATACCATTCACGATCGTTGCAATGGTGCGTTTTAAGATTAGTTTTTTAAGACATCATAACGATCCAGATTCGGGCGTAGGCCTTGTAGTCGACGACCTAAATAGCGGCGGGCTCGAAAACATCGTCATGAATCTATATAAAGGGTATCGTAAAGAAGGTGTCGCTAGCTATGTCATAATTGTGAATCGCAATGTCAGTCGATATATAGACGGCCTCGAAGATGACCCAAGACAATTCCAAATACTATATGCAAACCGAGCTAGATTATTAAATTATTGTCGTATTCATAAAATATATACCCTACATTATCATTTTTCCACTTTTGCCATGCGCACTGTTCATTTTCTCGGCATTAAAACCCTTTACACTATTCATAACACTTACGTCTGGTTTACGCCTCGCATGTGGCGCCATCTAAAGAGGTCCCTAAAAGGATGCGACTTTTTAATTGCCGTATCAGATTTTGCTAGAGAGTTTTTTATTAAAAAAACCGGGATCAAAAAAGTTTCAACCATCAGCAACGGTATTAATATTAAACAGGTTCAAAACAATCTAAAAAGCGCGTCCGCTAATCAAAACCGAAAGCTCTACGGCCTTAAACCAACCGACCACGTCATAGCTATGGTCTCATCATTTTCTGAACAAAAATATCACCTCTCCTTAATTGGCGCTATGGAAAAACTCTTCGAAGAAAAGAAATGTGATCCAAAAAATACAAAAATTCTAATGTGCGGGCCGATCTTAGATAAAAAAATCTATAGAAAAATTACAAAAACCATTAAAAACTCGCCTTATTCTAAGAATTTTATTATAGGAAAACCTATCAACCCAACTGAAATCGGCGCTTTCCTTAAAAACGTTCCCGATTTAGTAGTAGCACCGTCGTTATATGAAGGTGGAGTTCCTCCGCTGCTAATTATTGAAGCACTTATCTGTAATGTCCCAGTTATTATGACGGATTTAGATATCAGCAACGGACCGTTTGCAAACTATATACAGACTGTACCAGTAGCTTGTTCCGATCTCTCGTCGCTTAATATAAAAAGCATCCGAAAAATAGTGTATTCTAAAAAATCCCCTAATCTAAAAGAACTTTCCGAAAAAATCAATGAAGTCGTTCATAATCCAAAACAATACGCTCCAAACACACCGGCTTCACTTCTTGCTTTGCTAGACACCGATACAATGGTAAAAGAATATCTTAAATTAATTAAATAATTACTTTTTATCTACGCGCGTTCCAGTTTTACTATCCCAATAGATACTACCATTCTCAAACGTCTGGTGGACTGTACCAGATTTATCTACGATTTCACTGCTGGTTGGGTAGCCAAGCGTTCCCCATTCAGTTCCTGTCTGATGATACTTATAATAAATACCACCAGAAACATCAAACGAACCAGTCTTCTCAGTCCAATAAATATTACCATTCTCAAATCCTTGGTAGCAACCATTATTTACTAATCCACATACGCCATCATTCGTAGGTTTTCCAAGCTTACTTTTTACGCCGCCAAGCTCTACCCACTTCTTTTCTGCAAAACCTCTAATTACCCAAGTTCCAGTTTTACTATCCCAATAGATACTACCATTCTCAAACGTCTGGTGGACTGTACCAGATTTATCTACGATCTCACTGCTGGTTGGGTAGCCAAAATCTTTCTGAACCCTCTTCCATTCCGCCAAAATCCCCCCCGAAATGTCCCACGCTCCAGTCTTTTCAGTCCAATAAATATATCCGTTTTCAAATTCCTTATAATAATTATTTTCATTAATCTTCTTTACATTAGTTTTTGCCCTCCCTAATACTTTCGCCCCTTTTTCACGCGCTTCAATCGCCGCCTCAGCTTTCCCCGCCTTTACTCCCTCATCCAAAATTCCCCCGAACCAATCTTGGAAATAAAGATAAAAATTCCGGTTCCCATATGCTCCGCAAGCTGCGGTTCCATATCCAGCCGCAAGCGCCCCTGCATTTGGCTGATATGGTGTATAACGGTAAAGCGCCGATGTCGCCAAATTCTTTATCTCAACCACCGACCCACCACAACTTGCCGAAGGGTTATATTGTATATAGTTTTTCCCTAAAGGATAATTCGTCCATCCGCCAGAAACCACTTCTGAGAAAAGCGCCGCCGCCTTCCGAACTTGGTTTTTAAATCCATAATATTTTTCCGAGCATGGCGCCGTATCCGGACATCCATACCCCGTCGCCTTCCGATAATCAAAATTGTTCGGAATCTTATCCGTAATTAACCCGGTTTCTTTCTGCAATAAAACTATTAAAACCTGCGGATTAATTTTATAATCTTGTGCCGCCTGCCAAATAATATGCGCCGCGGTCTCACCCTTACCAATCACCTCGCCATCACCAAACAATTCTTCCGACAAACAAATAAAATGCCCCTTCTCAAAATGCCATTTAATATTCGGATTATTCGCCGATAATCTCTTATATAAAGCCTCATCTTTATTGCTACAATTGTTTTTACTCGTTAAAAACTTCTGAATTTCCGCCTCGGTCATCGAATTATAATGCTTCATTTGAAAATCAGAAATAATATATCCAGGATTAAATTTTGCAAGGCTCGCCGCATCTGCATTAATATCATCCTGTTTTCTAACATTAATCAAAACCGTAAACAAAAAAACTGCCGTAAAGACCGCAAGACTTCTAAACCAAATTGCTCGATAATTTACTCTGCGCGTCATAAAGTAACCTCACCTTTTATTGTACCAGTTTTATCCCCAGAAGTCACGAAAACAGTTATGTTTATTGTTCCATTCCCTAAATTTGCCGTCGCAACATTAAAACCTTTACAGGTCGAGGTCGCCGCTGAATCTACGATCTCCGCCGACTCCGTATAAATCTTTTCGCCATTTCTCGAAAGCTCTAATTTACATTCTCCGCCTGCCAAATATTGGTCGATATTGATTCTAACCATCAAATTTCCATCATTTACTCCCGCATAAGTAATTACGCCAGAAAGTACCGCTTTTTCATTCGGATCTTCGCCGTCAAATTTCTCAACCTTGTTTTTATAATTCTCAACCTTATCTTCAGGAATCTCAACCTTGTTTTCAGAATTCTCAACCTTATGATTTTCCGATTCTATTTCTGTCGGCTGAATTGTCGTTACGTCATCATTTTCTGTGTCTCCTCCCGACACGGCTTGCCAAATCAAAAATCCACCCAAAATACCAAACGCCACCAAAACTAGAATTATTACGTACTTTAAAACATTCTTTCTTTTTCGTCTCGTCATAAGTTCAAAATCTCCATTGCGCGCGTTAAAATCTCTTTTTCTTCTTCCGTACAATCCGCCATTTTTAGTTTAAACAATTCAACCGTTTCTTCGTGCTTATAATCCAAAATTTCCAGAGAGCGAGCCGCCCCTTGAACCTTTTTTAAAACCCCTTTTTCCACTAAATTATCAATATGCTCAGCTACCGCCGAAACACTAGAAAGCCCAAGCCCAGTTTGAATTTCTCGATACGAAGGCGAAAATCCACGCTCTTCCGTGAAGTCCTGAATATAGTTTAAAACCGCTAATTGTTTTTTCGTTAATTTAATAGCCATTATGCTATAATTATAAATAATGAAACCAAATAAATCAATCGACGGGCTTGCTACTCGCGACGCTAAAAATTCTGCGTCCAAAACTTTTGTTAAAAAAACACAAGATGAAATAAAAAATCATAAGAAAATTTCCGAAGAACATAAAAAAATTTCAGAAAACACAAAAACGCAAAAAGCCACAAACGATCTTATTATTGAAGACTCCCTCGAAATCAAAGTCGAAGACGATTTATCTTCTGAAAGTTTCAAAAAAGTTTCCGACGACCACGAATCTATGCTTGTTGAGGACTTTCTTTCTCCAGTTGAAGCGTTAAATTTTGACGAAAAACCAGAAAAAGAAAAAGCGCCTGAAAAATCTGAAGAACCGAAAAAAGAAGAGAAAAAAGAAAAAAAGAAGGAAGAAAAGAAAGACAAAAAACCTCACAAAACTCGTAAGATCGTTTTAATTACTATTTTAACTATTCTAATTCTACTTGGCGGCTTCGTTGTTTGGGGTATTTTCTGGGGAAACGATATTATTGCTAAGATTACTGGCGGACAAGGTAGCGTCTTTGACCTATTTACTTTCACTGAAGAAAATTATGAACCTTTAAAAACCGATGAAAACGGCCGTACTAATATCCTCGTTTTCGGAACTAGTGGCTACAATATGGAAGGCGATGAAGGCAACGGCACTCACGCTGGTGCTCAGCTTACCGATTCCATTATGCTAATAAGCCTAAACCAAGAAACTGGCGATATTGCCATGCTTTCCCTTCCACGTGATCTAAAAGCCTCTCCGACTTGTACCGCAACCGGAAAAATTAACGAAGTTTATTGGTGCAACGGCGGCGGTGGTGACGCTTCCATGGAAGAAGAAGCGAAAGCCGCAAACGCCCTTATGACAGAAGTTGGATCCATCCTCGGTGTCGATTTTCAATATTATGTTCACCTAAACTGGGGTTCTCTTGTACAGATCGTTGATACACTCGGCGGTATCACAATTACCCTCGACGAAGATATTTTAGATTACTACTGGACTGGCGCTGTATTTGAAGCTGGAAAAGAATATACTATCAATGGCGAACAGGCCCTTGGTCTTGCTCGTGCACGTCATGGTACAACCGGCGGCGATTTCTCTAGAGGATCTAGTCAGCAAAAAATCTTAATTGGTATTAAGAATAAAATTTTCGAGAAAAATCTTTCTATTCCTGAACTTTTGAGCCTCGCCTCAACGCTCGGCGATAATCTTCGCACTAATTTCAGCCTCCAGGAAATTAAAACCCTCGCGCATTTCTCTTCTGAATTTGATTTTGATAATATGCGCCAAATATCTCTTTATAATCCAGCTGAGAATATTTATTATATGACTACTGGTACCATTAATGAAATCTCCTACGTTCTTCCTTCTGCTGGTGTTGGAAATTATAATGCGATTCAATTATACGTAAAAACCCAATTATCCAATGATCCGCGTCTTTACGAGGATGCTAGTATTGTTGTCCTAAATGCCACCGACGAAGCTGGGCTTGCTGCTTCTGTTCGTGAGTCATTAGAAAACGAAGCTGGCTTTAAAGTCGCCGCGATTGACAACGCCTCAGCTGGAACTTATGACGGAAAATACAATATATATGTCCTAAACGATAAAGTTAAAGGAACTGTTGAGATGCTTGAAAAACATTTCGATACCACATCTATCCCTGGCTCTGACTTACCAGAAGGTATTACGAGGGATTATGATATCGTTGTAATCTTAGGACCAAGCCCAACAAACGAAGAATAAAAAAATCCCCCTTACGGGGGTTATTTTTTTTAAATCTTACTCATTATCAACTTTCGCTCGCGGCCTTCACCTTCAGAATGTGTTTCAATGTCCGAATAGTCTTGCGCCAACTTATGAACCACTCGACGATCCGCTGCGTTTAAATTAAGTTCCATCGGTTCACCGGTCTCTCTTACCTTTTGAATCCAGCCTTCCGCTTTTTCCGCAATACGATCCGCTCTCTGTCTTTTATAATTTGCAACGTCGACATTCACCCTAGTCACTTCCGCTTCACGAACCACAAGAGCCATCGAAACAACATGTTGAAGCGCTCTTAAATTATCTGCGTTTCGCCCAATCAAAAGTGAATTAAGCGACGTAGATGGCACCGAAAGTTGAATCACGTCATCATCAATTGTCGAATATACTGCCACATTAATCCCAAAAAAACTCAGTAGATCTTCTAGATATTTTGCCGCAAATCTAATTGATTCATCTTTATTCATTTACTATCTCCTTTTCTTTTTAGTATCACTCGCGGAGATTCTAGTAATTTTCTTTCCTGTTTTTTTATTTTTCACCACCTCAGCTTCTTTAATATTTTTAAGCTCTTTTAAGATTGCTTTGTCAGTGTTATCATCCATTTCCTCACGCATCTTACTATAAATAACTTTTTGCTGGAAAATCGTAATCATATTTGACAAGAAGTAATAGAACGCCAACGCACCATGTAAATTCACCATAATAACGAACATCATTATCGGCATCATTTTGCCCATCTGTGCCGTCGACATACTAGAAATATCTGCGTCATCAATTTCTTTACCATTTTTCGCATCACGAATTAGGTCACGGAATTTTCGACTCTTTTCGGCCTTACCTGTTGGCATCTGCTGTTTAGTTGCAAAATATTGCGCCACACTCGCTGCTATAGCAATCACAAGCATAAACACAGCCGACCAAGAAAATCTCGCCGGGCTTATCACATCACTCGCTCTTGCATCCATATCAATCGCCCCAAACAATTTTGGATGAAAATCATACTCCGCCTTTTCATCAACCGGAATATTAGCATTATCAAGATCTTCTAGGTAAATTTTTTGCTTTTGTTCCAAATTCCATATTTCCGAACCTTCATACGCCACAATATCATACGCACGATTCATTAAATTATCTTGCGGAACCGGCGTCGCAATCACGCGAATTGCCATAAAAATCGCAATAAAAATTGGGAACTGGATAAGAAGCGTCGCAATCGAAGCAAAAGGTTTTACATTATACCTTTTATAAAGATCCATTGTTTGTAGAGATTCAAGCTGTTTATTCCCATTACAATTCTTTCGAATCTGCGTAAGCTCCGGTTGAAGTTTTCGCATTAAACGAGTCTGCTGTAATTGTTTCTTAGTTAAAGGTAACATTAAAATCTTTACTAGTATTGTAAAGATCACAATCGCAAGACCAAAATCATGTACAAAATTAAATATCACGAAAAGAATATTTACGATCGGACGCACAATTATAATATCAATAAAATTAAATAATCCCCCCGCCATAATCGATCCGACAATAAACAATAATATAATCCCCCACGTAATAGTTTTTTTCACACTCCAATTTTTCATTATTTTTTATTATAGCATATCTTAGATTCGTTGACTAGCTTACCTAACATTTTTTCCAACTCGGAATACGGCATTGTCATTATCTCTTTTGAAAAAATCACAAAAATATAATCTGTCTCTTTTGGTAAGTATTCAAAATTTCTACGAATTACCTCATAAACTCGTCGCCTAATCCTATTCCGGCCCACCGCGGTTTTTTCTACTTTTTTAGATACCACCACCGCCACGCGAGTAAACTTTCTTTCATTCGGCACAAAAACCAAAGAAGCTTCTTTACTCCTAACAGTCTTCCCTTTCTGATAAACATATCTCACTCCGCCACGCGAGTGAAACCGGTATTTTTTATTTAACATAATATAATATATAGTATACCATAAAAAATCCCCCTTACGGGGGTTATTTTATGCTGCAAGTCTTGCGCGTCCCTTCAAGCGACGACGTGCTAATACTTTTTTACCATTAGAGGTTGCATTCCTCTTCATGAAGCCATGTTCAGCTTTACGCTGACGCTTATGTGGCTGATAAGTCCTTTTTGGCATATTATTCCTTAATCTTTAATTTATTTCAAATACTTGTTATAGTATAGCGCACTTTTCCACATTTTTCAAGATTTTTTCCACAGCTTTATATCGGATAAAACTTTTTTGTGGAAATTTTCACCCCTATTCCAAAAAATACATATTATAAAACATTATTTTCACCTAAAAACCTGTGGAAAACTTTCTAAATTCATGGTATACTACTTAACAGTAAGGAGGTTAAAAGTGTACAACGTCTGGAAAAATGTTTTAGCTGAAGTAGAGCAAAAGGTTTCTGCAGCTAATTTCTCCACCTGGTTCCAGGACACTTCTCTTATTTCTACTGAAAACGGATCGATTATTGTAGGGGTTAAAAATTCTTTCTACGTTAAACAACTCCGATCTAAATTTATAGATATTATTACTGATTCTTTAATTAAAAACGGCATTGAAGTTAAAAATATTGATTTTGAAGTACAATCCACTAATAAATCAAAAGTGCGCCCTCGTGAAGTTACACCATTCCCTGATTCTATAAAATCTCATACTAAATCTATTAAAAAAACTTTTGAGAGTAAAAGTAATAATAATGGATTAAATTCAAAATATACTCTAGATAGTTTTGTTATTGGCTCAAATAACGACGTAGCTGTCGCTGCTGCTAAAAGTATTATTTCTTCTCCAGGAACTCGCTGTAACCCATTTTTCCTTTATGGTGGGCCAGGCCTTGGTAAAACTCACCTTGTTCAAGCTATTGGTAATGAGCTCGTAAAAAACAATCCAGATTATAAAATTCTTTATACTCCGGTTTCTCAATTTTATTCAGACTTCATTGATGCAATCCAAAACGGTAAAGGAAAAGATTTTAATCGTAAGTTTGAAAAATTAGATTGTCTTATTATTGATGATTTTCAATTTATTGTTGGTAAGGAAAAATCTCAAGAAGAATTCTTTAATATCTTCAATAACCTCTACCAACTCAATAAACAAATCATCGTAACCTCAGATCGACTCCCTTCCCAAATTAAAACTGTAGACGAAAGACTTGCTTCTCGTTTAACTATGGGCGGAGCATTCGATCTTCAACTTCCGAAATTCGAAGATAAATGCGCAATTCTCCGCGCTAAAGCCGAACTTATTGGTGCCGAAATCGAACCAGAAGCTATTGAATATATCGCTGAAAACGTCAACACTAATATTCGTGACCTTGAGGGCGAATTTTCTACTATTCTTTTAATGTCAGAAGTTCGCGGATTAACTCCTTTAGAGCTTATCCAAAACGGCTCTGCTAATATTAATCATATTAGAAAACCTCGTTTAATCCCTAGTAAACAAATCGTGGAGAAAGTTGCTAAATATTATGATCTCCCAGTTAAGGAAATGTGTAGTAAATCCCGTGTCGCCCATATAAAAACTGCTCGTCAAGTCGCAATGTATATTTTGAGTAAAGAATTATCTTTAAGCACCACAAAGATCGCTAATGAAGTTGGCGTAAAAGATCATACCACCGTCATGCATGGAATCAAAAAAATCGAATCCGATCTCAAACTTAATTTTACTCTTCGCGATCAAATTGAAGAAATAAAGGAGAAAATTTATGGATAATGTGGAAATTATGTGTAAATCTACGTTTAAACCTATGTGTATTTTTTCGGAATTTCTTTGTGTAAAACATAAAAAATCATTTTTCTATGTGGATTTCAAAGCTTTCCCACTATCTTTTCCACTTTTACTCACAGACTTTTTAACACCCCTCCTACCCCTTAAAAATTATATACTTTTCCACTTTTTCACAGACCCTACTATTACTATTATTAATAAATTAGAAGAAAGGAAATAAAATGGAAATAGAAGTAACACAAGACAAACTTAGTAAAGCTCTAAATAACGTTAGTCGTATCGCAATCGGTAAAGTAACCTTACCAGTATTAAATAATGTATTAATTAGAGTTGATAATAATAAAGTATCTTTAGTTACTACCAATCTAGATATGGCAGTTATTGATTTTCTACCAGTTTCAGATTCCAAAAACGGAACTGTAACTGTACCCGCTAAACTTCTAGCGGAATTTGTCTCTAACCTTCCAAAAGGTGAAAAAATTAAAATTTCAGCTAAAGATGCGAAAGTTACTATTTCTACAGGAAAATATAAATCAGTTATTAATGGTTCGCCATCTGATGATTTTCCAGAATTACCAGAAATCAATGAGAAGGAAGCGGTAGTCTTTAAAATGGGGATCGATGAATTTAAGGATGGTATTTCAAGTGTTGCTATCGCTAGCTCAAATGATTTGACTCGCCCAGCCCTTACAGGTATTTATTTTAATACAGATAATAAAACTCTTTGTATTGCTGCTACTGATGGATATCGTCTAGCTGAGAAAAAATTAATCAAAAATGTTGAAAGTGAAATTAATGTTATTGTACCAACTTCTTCCATGCAAGAAGTTCTTCGTGCTATTAATGAGGATATGGAAGAAATCGAAATTTCATTTAATAATGATTTAGTACGATTTCGTTTGGGTGAAGTTGAGATAATTTCTAAATTGATTGACGCTAGTTTTCCGGATTATCGCCGATTAATTCCGAAAGACAATGATATTACTGTAGAGTTAGATCGGGAAGAATTGATTCGTGTAACGAGGTTAGCGGCCTTATTTGCTAAGAGTGTTAATGGGTCTATTACTTGTGAATCTAAAAAACCAAACACTTTTAGCGTAAAATCAATAGCTAATGAACTTGGTGAGAATGATTCTTCAATTGAAACAGAAGTAGATGTTGAAGGAAAAATTAGACTTAATTCCCGCTTTTTAATTGATGCATTAAATGCCCTAAATGATAAAACTATTACTTTTAACTTTTCTAGTCGTATAGCCCCAGTGATTCTTCGTAACAAAAAGAATCAAGATTATACACATATCGTAATGCCATTAAACTCATGATAATAAAATCAATCTCCCTCACTAATTTTAGAAATCACGACACCTATCGTTTAGATTGTAATAAAGATACTACTTTAATTTTAGGCGAGAATGGATGTGGTAAAACTTCCGTACTTGAGGCGATCTGTATTTTAACTCGTGGAAAAAGTTTTCGCGCCACTGATCCAGATATCATAAAACGTGGAAAATCTTTTTATCGTATAGAATTAGAATATAATAATGGCGAAACTCGGATTGCAACCTATGATAATAAAACTAAAACTTTTATTTGTTTTAATAAGAAATCTCGTCGTTTACCAATAAAAGCTAGGTATCCAGTTGTTTTATTTTTACCATCAGATTTAAATCTTGTAAGTGGTTCACCTTCTCGTCATCGTGATTATTTTGATCATATTTTCTCTGAATTAAATAATGAATATAACGAAAGCTTATCAAAATATGAAAAAGCCCTACACCAAAGAAATGAGCTTTTAAAAACAGATCAACCGTCTAAAGATTCGTTATTTTCTTGGAATCTTTTGCTCGCAAGATATGGTACTATTTTAAACAAAAAACGTTACGAATTAATAGAATTAATTAATCAAAACCTAAATTCAGTCTATCATTCTATTGCCGAAAACAATGATATTATTTCCCTTTCGTATAAAACTGAATTAAAAAATATTTCCGAATCGGAATATTTAAAAGCTCTCGAGCAAAATCTCACAAAAGATTTATATCTTGGACACACTTCTTTCGGTATCCATCGCGATGATTTCGAATTTATTTTTAATGGAAAAATAGCAAATGGTTCAGCTTCAAGGGGCGAAACCCGTTCTTTAATTCTTGCTTTGAAATTTGTTGAAGCTAAAATTTTTGAAGAAAAACTCGGTAAAAAACCAATTATTTTGTTAGATGATGTTTTTTCGGAGCTAGATAATCCTCGCCGAAAATGTCTCATTGATAATTTTAAAGATAATCAAGTTATTATAACCAGCGTAGAAGAAGTTACTTACTAGCAATATTATAATAATTATTTAAAAAGGCAATAACCGGATTTTCTGTTCCCTCAAAATATTTCAAATTACTATAAGCCGTCTCTTCCCCATCATATTTCTTTAATGCCTCGGTTGCTCTAGCTAAAGAAATATATCTTTGGGCATATTTATAAGTATTCCAATCAGAATTCGATGCACTATTTACAAATGCCGCCCCAGACGCGATTTTTTTATCATTCTCGCTTGAACCTAAGAAAGTTTTTATCATTGATAATATATCACTCAAAAATGAAATATTTAGATTCCCGGAAACCGCATTTAAAATTCCTCCATCTATTATCCCGTCTGGAGTTACCCGCTCTTTATTGTATTTAATAAAATCCGCTAAAACAGAATCGTCTTTGATTACTCTTGTTCCATTTATAAGCTCTGTATTCTCATCAACAAACTGAATAAAGTCCGGATCATTAAAAGTATTATTAAGTGTAGAAGTGTCAAAAGTTACTATCGCAGCACAAGTTGCTGAACCTGAAGCGCCGATTGTTTTTAGGGTTTCACAATCACCGAAATTCGCAAGATAACTATCTATGGAGTCCTCAGCATAGGTTGCCGGCAACATTGAATTAACTGCGTTAGCCATCACTTTTGAAAAACTCGCCATTTTGTTTAAAATCGACCCTTTTTTATTAATACTGACTGCTAATTTATGAAAAATCGACCCAAGAAAAGTATTTTTAGATGTAATATCGAGTGGCGAGCGATTTAAACGATCCGCTTCCGCATCCAATGCTAAAACAGAATTATTCAACCTAGCATATTGTTTAATGGAGTTTTCATCACCGGTCGTGGCCCCGCTGGCTTTTGCGAGCACCTTTCCTACATTTACTGCCCCCTCAACCAACATTTCACCGCCAGAAACTCCTTGAAGGTTTGAAAAACCATTATTAATTAATGAGTTTTTTATGGTTGGAGTTACAACTTCTAAAGTTTCATTTGAGGCGCCCTCATTTCCATTCAAAAACCGACCAATCGAACCTTTAATTTTCCCAGCTACTGAGGCCACCGTATTGAGTAAAGTTTTCTCATCTGCCTTCTCTCCTAACTTATTTTCTACAGTTTTAAGAACTCGATCTGAAGAATAATTTTCAGTTTCCGCCAGATTTACCTTATCGCCAGACAATACCGCATATAAACTTGGCGACTCCATCATGCTACCCTTAACGGTTTTTAACTCGCCAGTCTTAACATCTACCACCTCTGAATCAACTTCCTCATATAGATAATTCATCACATCATTAATCTTAGACTCGTTTCCATCCCCGGCTTTCATCTTGCTAATATTTTCCATAAACGCCACAAAAAGCAAGCTGGATTTCTGTTCTTTCGCGACGGTATCGGCGACATTTAATGTATCTGCTGCGTTAAGTGTCGCAAGAGCCTCACTCTCGGCCTTATTTTTATCGCTCACCATTGCGACAAAATCACTCGCTACTTCCGCTTTTGCGTCCCCTCCAACTGTCTCATATTCAAGATGTTTTTTACCGTCGTCACCTTCTTTTTCTTCTAAGAGAACATTATTTACATCTATATTATTCCCCTCTCCAACTATCTTACTAGTAACCTCCTCAAAATCCGAATCTGCCGAATAATTATTTCTATTTGTTCCAAGCGCCCTAAAAACTTCCTTTGCCGAATCATCATAATAATAAGCAGCTCTAGAATACGTCGCATTTGTAAAAGCGTTATAAAGCCCAGCATCGGTATTTACGGCGTTCTTAAAATCTTTTGCCTCAATAACTTTTTCTCCCATTTTGAGCGCTAAATTCTCCCCTTCGGCCCCTTCCACAAAAACCCCATTCACTACTTTCCCCACTAATACATTATTCTCTTTTAGTCGCGTTATGGTGTTTTTTGGCACGTCCCCCGAAACTAAAGCCTGTTGAAAAACTAAAATTTTGCTCTCGACCGCATCAGCATACTGAACATCCGTCTCTTCAACTAATCTTTCTGAAATTGTAGCCGGAATCAAATTTCCCGACGAAAAAAGCACCACAAAAACTAAAATCATTATAGTTGCAAAAGCTGTTGCTGAAAACCCCTTAATCTTTCCGCCGCGTTTCTTTTTAGATCTCCCAACCACATTAGAAATAATCCTCTCCCCTTTTAGGGCGGATTTTTCGTTTGACCTTAGTATTTCCTCAGCGGACATAATTATACATATTATAACATATTTCTGATATAATATATACAATGATTAAGGTAGAGAAGATAATTCCGGGCGGTCAAGCTCTCGGCACTGAAGAAAGTGGCAAGAAGATTTTTTTCTGGAATGCGCTTCCTGGTGAAACAGTTGACGAATTTAAGGCAACCAAAATCAAAGCCAACTTCACCGAAGCGGTTGCACTTAAAATTATAAACGAGTCCAAATCTCGCGTCAATCCAAAAGATGATTGTTTTCTCTCCACCTCCCCTTGGCAAATTGTTAACTACGATTACGAACTTGAACTTAAAAAATCCCTAGTTGTTGAAAATTTCCGCGAGCATGGAATAAAAATCGAACCTCCAGAAATTTTCACAGATGGCCGCGACTATTTTTACCGCAATAAAATGGAATATGCTCTTTATTTTGATAACGAAAAAAATAAAATTTCTCTTGCTTTTCACGCTAGAGGATCTCATAGGAAAATCCCTATCGAGAGCTCTTCTATTGAGCGTCCAGAAATTTTTGCAGCCGCTAAGAAAATCGTAGATGATTTAAATGACCGCCATGAGGAGGCTAGAAAATATCAATCCCTTCTTCTCCGTTGTAACCAAAAAGGCGAAGTTTCGGGTGGACTTTTTGAAAATAGAAAGCCCCACCCAGTTTTTAAAAACCTTAATGATACGATTTTAGGTCAAGAATATTCATATTCTCCGAATGGTTTTTTCCAAATTAACCTTCCAGTTTATGAGATGGCATTAAAAGAAATTAAAAAACATATCAAAACCGAAAAGGTTTTAGATCTTTATTCTGGCGTTGGTACTATTGGCCTCTCTGTTGCACGTGACAAAAACCTTACTCTTGTTGAATGTGATAAAACTGCATATAACGAAATGGTTAAAAATTGTAAAATAACGAATGCCACGGCTATTTTAGACAAATCCGAAAATGTCACGAATTATATTGAGCCTGATCAGACTGTAATTCTAGATCCGCCTCGTGCTGGTTGCGACAAAAAATTAATCGACAAACTTCTTGAAGTTGCGCCTAAAAAAATCATTTACCTTTCTTGTAACCCAGCCACCCAAGCTCGCGATGTTAAACTTTTGCTTGAGAAATATCGTATTGAAACAGTCAAAACTTTTAACTTCTTTCCCCACACTCCACATATCGAAAATCTAATTGTGCTATCATTATAGTATGAAGAAGAAACTTTTCATCATAAATAACCTTTTTATATTTATTACAACCATCGTCGCGGTTTCCATAGTTCTAATTTTCGGTTCTCGTGCGGTTCGTATTGACGAAATTAGTAATCCTTATTGGCAGCAAATCGCTACTTTTACGATTCTCAGTAATATTTTTCTAGGCCTAGTCGCGCTTGTTGCTGCGATAATTGGGATTATAAATTACAAAAAACGCCAGCCGCCAAAAGCCCTCTCAACCTGGTATCTTGTAGCGACAAGCTCTGGAATGCTGACTGTTTTAACCGTTCTTCTCTTCCTTGCTCCGATGCGTGCTATTAATGGCAAAAACTATTTTGACATGTTGCTGGAACCGATGTTTTTTCTTCATTTTTTTAACCCTATTCTTGCCGCGATTACATTTATCTTCTTCTCGGGCAATACTAAAGTTGGTCTAAAGCCGCGTCTTCTTGCGACTCTCCCTATCATTTTCTATGCCATCCCATATATTACATGTGTAGTCATCTTAAAAATTTGGCCAGATTTTTATGGTGTCACTTTTGGTGGCCGCTACTATTTGACCCCGTTAGTATTTATGGTCTTCTGCCTCGTGCTCTTTGGTATTTCCTCTGGGATTGCAGCCCTACATAACAAAAGGCTTTAAAAAACACCTAAGATATGTTAAAATTTTCTTAGACGGAAAGGTGGCCGAGTGGTTGAAGGCGCACGCTTGGAAAGCGTGTGTGCGGGCAACCGTACCGCAGGTTCGAATCCTGTCCTTTCCGCCAAATTAGCCAAAATAAAGCTTGCTTTGTTTTGGGTAATTTGAAGGAATGGTACAGGGATTCATATCCTGTCCTTTCCGCCAAAAATATAAAATGAGGCCCAAAGGGGCTCTTTTTATATTTTTTTCGAAGAGAGATAAGTATTCGAGCCCAAGGTTCGCACCGAGCGAAGCGAGGTCTAGGCGTAGCGAAGCGGAGCCGTCATCCTGTCATCCTGTTCAGATGGTTATTCATATCCTGTCCTTTCCGCCATATGCTATAATGATTTTATGAAGAAACTTTTAGAAAAACTCCCATTTTATAATCAGGCAGTTCTCCCATATCATTTAGCTCAATCTGTTGTAGCGAATTTAAAATATCATTCTCCAGCTAAAAAACTTCGAGTGATTGGTGTTACCGGTACAAACGGTAAAACTACCACCTGTTTCATGATTTGGAATATGTTAAATAAAGCCGGTCATAAAACTGGTATAATGACTACGGTCGCTTGGGGTGTTGACGAATTAGAGCCTGAACTTGGTCATATGACTACTGTTGACGCAGAGACTCTAAATAAGCGTATCCAAAAAATTAAAGATCAGGGCGCGGAATTTCTCGTTCTTGAAACCACTTCTCATGCACTTGCTGAATTTAGAACTTTAGGTGTCACTTTTGAAATAGCGGTATTCACTAATTTAACGCACGACCATCTTGATTATCATAAAACTTTGATAAATTACCGAAACGCAAAGGGTAAATTATTCAAAAAAGCTAAATTTAGCATCTTAAATGCTGATGATAAGGCTACAGATTATTACAAAACTATTTCCAGAAAATATATCACATATGGTATAAAAAACGGCGATTTTCGGGCAAAATCACCAGAAATCTCAATTTCTGGCGTAGAATATTCAGTAGATGATATAAATATTAAGACAAAAATTCCTGGCGAATTCAATATTTATAACTCTCTTGCTGCAGCTTTAGTTGGCCGAAAGCTAGGCCTGACCAATCATCAGATTGAGACTGGTATTAATTCCCTAGAAAATGTTGAGGGTCGCATGAATATTATTGATGAGGGCCAGCCGTTTACTGTTATTGTTGACTATGCACACACTCCAGACGCGATTGAAAAAGTCTTTGATTCTACGAAAAATCATAAAGGGCGCATTATTTCCGTCCACGGTGGCGCTGGTCGCCGCGATCCGAAAACCCGTGAAATTCGGGGTCGGATTCTTGCTAAATATTCCGATATCGTCATCATTACAGAAGATGATTCTCGCGACGAAGATCCAGAAGAAATTATGGCTGGATTTATCAAGGGTGCAGAAAAACAAAATAAAGTTATGGGTAAAGATTTATTTAAGGAACCAGATCGCAAAAAAGCTATTGAACTCGCCTTAAAACTTGCTAAAAAAGGTGATCTCGTACTAATTCTTGGCAAGGGCCACGAAAAAACCATTCTTCGCGCCGACGGCCCACATGATTTCGAGGATATAAAAGTAGTTAAATCTCTGCTGGCTCGTAATTAGCGATACCTTCAACGATATCATCAATTTTAATACCGAAAGCTTCTGCAATTGCTGTCGCACAAGCCATGTAAGAAACCGCTGTCTCTCCTGGCACAAATGTTGCCATAGAAATCACTTCCGACTTAATAGAAAGCGTAGCTTCGGTTCCCTTCGCATATAATTTAGAATTCAAAATCTTTACGTCTTTTCCAGTTTGGCCATAGTCTAGAGTTTTCTTTGTTCCCTTAAAATCAGCAAAAATGTCGTAATTTACATCATCGTGATTTAAAACTACGGTTTCTGGCTTCATATCGAACAAAGTTTTTTCGGATTCAATATATTCATCCACCGTCATATCCGTCAAAGAAGAAGTTACAAAATTAGTCATCGCCGCGATATGAATCGGTAAGCCATAAAATACATTGTCCATTAAAGTTTCAGCCGGAACAGTTACGACCACCACATTTGCGCCTGCCTTCCAAGCTTCAGACAGAAACTTATGCAAAGTCCGCATCTTAAACGGTTGATCAGATGCAAAAACCGCCACTTGCTCGCCAGACGCTTTTAGGATTTCGTGCACAAATTGTGCCACAGTGACTTTCCCAGTCGTACCAGTGATTGCTACAACTTTCATGTCTTTTACTGGGTTACCATAATAAGATTTTAAAAGCCCAGCTTTAATTTTTTGCGTTCTCGTTTTAAGCCCACCATTTTTGTTTTTAGCTTTAGACGTCTCTCGCTTTTCCATACCCTAATTTTATCACCTTTCTTCGAAAAATAAAAACATTACTCTAATAATTTACAAACTAAACTGACAATTAGCTCTTTTTCTGACGGCTCGCTTTCTGCAATCAAGAGAGCAATCGCCGTTAAAGCTCGGTCGGAAATTTTCGTTTCACCTTTTTCTGTAAGGTGGCAATCATTCATTGTCAAGAATAAGACAAACAAAAGCGCCCCGATTCTTTTGTTTCCATCATAAAACGGGTGGTCTTTAATTACAAAATAAAGTAAATTCGCTGCTTTCTCTGGGATACTTGGGTAAAGTTCTTTTCCGTCAAAACTCTGGAAAATAGCATTTAAGTTCCCCTCGAAGCTTCCATTTCTTCTTTTTCCGAATAAATCAGAGCCATTAACACTTGCTCGGAGTTGTTCAACCGCTTTTACACAAACCTCAACAGTCAGCTCTTTTTGTTTTTTCTTCGCCCCCATAAAAGATAAATCAATTCGCCCATCATCATATTCTTCTAAAGTTTTAAAGCTTCCAGCGTATTTAGAAATTACTTCAATAATCCCGTTCGCTTCCCCTGCATCTAATTCGCTTCGTGTCGTTAGTCTTCTAACAATTGCCATCATATCTTCAACGTCGTGTAATTTCTTGACTTCACGTCGTTCGGCTAGGGCCCGCAATCGCCTCTCGTTGATTGCTATGCCATTATTTAAATATTGTTTTAAAACCGTAGTTGCCCAAATTCTAAATTTTGTCGCCTTTTTTGAATTTACGCGATATCCAACCGAGATGATCATATCTAAATTGTATGCTTTCACCTTGCGTTCTATCTTGCGTCCGCCCTCAATCTGAACTTGCAATATTTCTTTACAGGTTCGATTTTGAACTCGTGCATTTTTTGCACTAGTTCGATTTTGAACTGTTAAGTTTTCGTTAACAGTTGGGTTTTCAATTAACTCACCTTCATTATAGATATTTCTTATATGACGGCCTATCACGGTTCTATCTACACCAAACACTTGCGCCATCTGCGCCTGTGTTGCCCATAAAGTTTCCTCTTGGACGTCCACATCAAAAACCACTTCCCCTTTTAAGCCTTCATAAATCTCGATTCTCTTATCACCTTCCATTTCTTCTATTATACCATATGGTATAATAAGAGGAATTATGCCTACATATAAGATTATTGTAAAACCAGGTAGCTCTCAAGAAAAAATAATCGAAACAGCCCCAAATGAGTTTACGGTTTATCTTCGTGCTAAACCTCATGATGGTGAAGCTAATGATGCATTAATAAAAAATCTTTCAAAATATTTTAAGACACCAAAAACCACTATAAAAATCGTTCGTGGCGCCCACTCTCGCGTGAAATATATTGAGTTTTAAACAAAAAATAGCCTTTCGGCTATCATTCGTTCTAGATTTTGGTATGCCCGACAGGATTCGAACCTACGACCTTTTGCTCCGCAAGCAAACGCTCTATCCAGCTGAGCTACGGGCACAAATGTGGATGTTTGAGGCATCCACCTAGAAATTAAATGAACATCGCTTTTTTACGGCGACAGAACTATTATAACATATTTTTTAAGATTTGTGTGGGATTTTTTAAGATTTTATGATAAAATCATAGATGGAAGCGTGGCCGAGTGGTTGAAGGCGCACGACTCGAAATCGTGTGGGCCCTCGCGGGTCTCGGAGGTTCGAATCCTCTCGCTTCCGCCAAGTTTTTCGGAAGTCAAGGAGAAGGTAAATATGGCAAAAAATATTTCAAGATCGAAAAAGACAGAACGAAAATCAAAGCAAAAAGTCGATAAACGAAAAGACACGATTATCGTTACTATCGGTATAATAGCAGCCGTAATCGTGACTTTTGTAGCAGTGATAGCTGCCAATACTGAATTTATTGAAAACAACTCTAGCGACAACACTAAAAATGAGAAGAGTTATACGTATGAAGCTAGTGAAGATAATGCGCCAGAAGTAAAAACTTCCGAGAAAACAGAAGAGTCTAATAACAAGGCCGAAACGGCCGACAATGGCACCACAAAACCACAAAAAACTACGACGCCAGCCAAAACTACCGAACAAACAAAAACGTCGGATTCTGGTCAATCGACAAAAAATACACCTTCAATTACAGTTAGTCAGCAAAACGCCGTTAAAAAGGCTAAAAGTTACCTAAGTTATTCGGCTTTTTCTAGAGACGGGCTGATTTCGCAACTTAAATATGAAGGTTTTTCCGATGCTGATGCGGTTTATGGTGCCGACAATGCCGGCGCTAACTGGAATGAACAGGCTAAAAAGAAGGCAATCTCATATCTTAAATACTCGTCGTTTTCCAGAACGGGTCTTATTAAGCAATTAGAATATGAAAAATTCACCAACGCGCAGGCTATCTATGGCACCGACAATGCTGGTGCTAACTGGAACGAGCAAGCTGAGAAAAAAGCGAGATCTTATATGGAACACTCGGCCTTTTCTAGAAGCGGCCTAATTTCACAACTTGAGTATGAAGGCTTCACTAAAGCTCAGGCCGAACACGGTGCTGATTTTGTTGGACTTTAATTAGAATGTTGTATAATTAAGCTATGCAATGGGAAAAAATTACTGACATTATTTTAATAACCGCAATCGCCATTCTTGGCGTCTTCGCTATTCTCGGCCTCGTCGAATGGATTAAGCGAAAATCTCTAAAGAAAGTCGACAAACAGCTTCTTGGTATGTTGCCTTCCCTGGTGCTTATGGCCGCGACTTACTTTATCTTCGATAAAATTTTTATCTTAAACACCCGCCCAAATGGCTCTGGCGAACCAAGCTTCCCTTCTACTCACGCTATGGTTGCTACTACTATCTTTTTCATAACCATGCTTGCTTTGCCAAAATATATCAAAAATCGGCCACTTCGCATTATTCTTGATTTTGTTATGGCTATTCTCATCGTTCTTATCTCTATCGGACGCGTCGCTGCCAACATGCACTGGGCCTCCGACGTTATCGGCGGTCTTATTTTCGCTGGCCTCTTCGCAGGATTATATTTCTTAATCATTAAACATAAGAAAAAGGAGTAATATGAGCAGTGTCTTTACTAAAATTATTAATGGCGAAATTCCTTGCTACAAAATTTACGAAGATGACAAAACCTTCGTTTTTCTAGACAATAATCCAGTAGTTAAAGGGCACACTTTAGTTGTACCAAAAAATGAAGTAGATAAAATTTACGATCTTCCAGATGAAGATTACCGGGCCCTTATGGACACGGCGAAAAAAATTTCAAAACATATGGAAGAAAAACTAAATGCTCGTATTTTCTGGAAGGTGATTGGTGTTGAGGTGCCTCATGCACACATTCATCTCACCCCTCAAGACGAAAATTATGGAAAGCCATTGTCTTTAACCCCAGATGAGTTTGAAGAAATCCGCGAAAAATTGTGCTATAATTAAAGCATGAAATTTGCGAGTAGTTACGAACCAAACCAATACGAAGCTGATATTTATGCGGCCTGGGAAACCTCTGGTGCTTTCGAGCCGACCGTCCCGACCATCCCAATCGACAATAATGCCGATGGAAAAGATGACAGAAAAGGTCTCTGTTATTCTATTGTTATGCCGCCGCCGAACGCGAACGGCAACCTTCATATTGGCCATGGCTTAACTATCGCTCTTGAAGATTCTCTTACTCGCTACAATCGTCTAAAGGGTAAGTCCACTTGGTATATCCCTGGCGCCGATCACGCCGGTTTTGAGACTTGGGTTGTTTATGAGCGCGCCCTTGAGGCTCAGGGCCACACTCGCTTTGAGTTTGATCGCGATGAACTTTATGCTCGCGTTTGGGACTTCGTTGCCATGCAACGCGGCAACATGGAGCTCCAGCTTCGCGCGCTCGGCGCTTCTTGCTCATGGAAAGATTTGACTTTCACTCTCGATGAGAACGTGATCGACCGCGTTTATACCACTTTTGAAAAAATGTGGAACGACGGCCTAATTTACAGAGGTGAAAAGCTTGTTAATTTCTGCCCAAAGCACCAAACTGCCTTCGCTGATATCGAAGTTGAGCATAAAGACGAACCCGGCACTCTCTGGGAGATCGCTTACGATGATATTATAGTTTCTACCACTAGGCCAGAAACTCTCTTCGGTGATGTGGCGATTGCTGTTAATCCAGAAGATGAGCGCTACCGAGATTTAATTGGTAAACATGTCCATCTTCCGCTTACCGATCGTGAAATTGAAATTATTGCCGATGAGCATGCTGACCCAGCTTATGGCACCGGTGCCGTAAAAATTACTCCAGCTCACGATTTTGACGATTTCGAAGTTGGCGAACGCCATAATTTACCGCGTATTCAGGTTATCGCGGAAGACGGCACTATGATTAATGTTCCAGAAAAATACCTCGGTTTGACCGCCAAAGAATGCCGTAAGCAGGTCCTAAAAGATCTAAAAGACCAAGGATTCTTAAAAGGCGAGAAAAATATCACTCACTCTGTTGCGCATTGCTATAAGTGTGGTACCGTCCTCGAGCCAACCTTGAAGGAGCAATGGTTTATCGATGTTAAAAAACTCGCTGCCACAGCAATCAAGCATCTAGAAAATAACGAAATCAAATTTCATCCAGCAAACAAGCAAAAAGTTCTTATTAACTACCTCGAGAATCTAAAAGACTGGAATATTTCCCGTCAAATCCCATGGGGTATCGCTATCCCAATGTTCAAAAAAGCCGATGAAAGCGCTACAGATGAGCCAGATTGGATCTTCGATCGTCGCACAAATCTTAAAACCATCGAAAAATCCGGCGTCAAATACGTTCGCGATGAAGACACCTTCGATACTTGGTTCTCGAGTTCCCATTGGCCAATCGTCTGTACAGATTGGTCCGAAGAAAACCCGACCCCATATTACCCTCTAAACGTCATGGAAACTGGCGCTGACATTCTTTTTGCCTGGGTCGCCCGCATGATCATGGTTGGTCTCTATGTAACCGACGAAGTTCCATTTAAAGAAGTCTATCTCCATGGCCTTGTCCTCGATGAACATGGCAAAAAAATGAGCAAGTCTAAAGGTAACGTAATTAACCCGATGGATCTCGTCGCGAAATATGGTTCCGACGCCTTTCGTCTCGGTATTCTCCGTGGTCGTTCTGCTGGCATGAACCAGGCCTTCTCTGAAAATTCAGTCATCGCCGGCCGCAACCTCTGTAATAAGCTCTGGAATATCTCCCGCCTCATCCAAAATGTTATTGATGAAAATACTAAGGGGAGTGAAAATGTCCTTTCTCGGGGCATAAGCGATAACGGGAGCTTACGAAGCGAGGAGCCCCGTAACGACGGGCGCGACGAAGCGTCCCGAGAAAGGAGCATTCCACTCCCCTATTACACGAATAACATGGGCGAAGACTGGATCTGTCGCGAACTAGACACGTGTCTAGTACAAATCGAAAACGACATGAAAACCTATCGTTTCGCTGAGGCGATTGAGACCTTATATCAGACTATTTGGGATAAGTACGCCGACTGGTTCCTTGAAACCCAAAAAATTTATCGTAATACCCCGCTTCTTAAGAAGACCCTAGAAACCATTTTAATCGCTCTTCATCCATTCGCTCCGTTTGTGACCGAAGCAATTTGGCAAAACCTAAGCTGGACAGAAGGCTTCATTATCACCGAAAAATGGCCAGAGAAGCTCATTTACGACCCGATAAGCGCCGAGAACTTTGAAAGCTTAATCACTATCGTGTCGGAAGTCAGAACGACCTTACAGAGCCTTCCAGGCACCAATAACGCGAAAAAATATGGCCTATTATACGACAACGACAGCCTCGTAGAGGATAACCTTCTTTTAATCAAGGCTCTTACTAAGGTTCCAGAAATCAACGCCTTAAACGGTGCCCCACGCGGCCTAAGAATCGCTCTCGCGAACCACGAGCTTTATCTCGACGTTCCAGAGAAGGTCGTAAACGAATACAAAGACGCTTTAACTGAGAAAATCCTCTCTGTTGGCCGCGAGCTAGACGCCCTAAACCAGAGAATGTTGAACCCGAACTACGTTCAGAAAGCTCCTGAGCATCTCGTTAAAGAGACAAAAGACGCCATTAAAGAGAAAGAAGCGCTCATCGATCGCTTGAAAGCCCAGCTTTCTCTTATTTAAACCGCAAAAATAGCCCCCGATAAGGGGGTTATTTTTTATTGAACCGATCCAGATTAAAAAGTGGCGTTCCCTTTTCGGCGTCGATAATTCCCTGCGCTTTTTTGACTAGTCGAAAAAGCGCCGCCTCACTTGAGGCGCTTCCGACTTGCACGGTTTTCACTACGCGATCCCCTTCTTTGTAGCACACCTGCACCCCAGTCGCCCCCGAAGTCGTTTTATATTTTCTAATATAAGCCATGAAGCAATTGTATCACACGGTGTAAAACTTATCCACAAAAACCATAACCAAAATCAGCCTAATTCCCTTTCAAACTAGCAACCGTAAATCCTGGCAACCGCACTTGACAACAAAATCCGCTTGCGCTAAAATTGAAGTAACCATTGGCAACCGCCTCTGGGAGAGAAAGTGTTAATGTTTATACCACTGAAAGCATAAGCAGTCAAATTTTTGCACGTGATGAAAAATATTCCGATAACCCAAACTAAAGAGTGGCAGCAGCTTCAAAACGACTTAAAAGAAAGAAGTTTTTTTGAAAAAACTGCCGATTTTCAATACCTAGCTATTTTAAAGGCTACGCCGGCAGGGAATTACCTTTATTGTCCCTATGGCCCAGTCGCAGAAGATGCAAAAAATTTCAAAAAAGCCTTAAAATCTCTAGAGGAACTTGCTAAAAAAGAACGCGCTATTTTTATCAGAATCGAGCCTCAAAACCCCGATTTTGCTAAAATTCTCCCAAAATCAGCTAAAAAATCTCACGATTTAAATCCGAAAGAAACCTGGATGTTAGATTTAACGGGCTCAGATGATGATCTGAAGAAAAAACTTCCGTCTCGCCTGCTTCGCTACTATAAAAACCGCGAAAAACAGGGAATTACGATTGAAACTAGCCATAACCCAGACGACATTAAGCATTTATTAACTCTCCAAAAAGCTCTCGCAAAAGAAAAGGGAATCAGTACCTTCTCCGAAAACTACCTAAAAACAGAGCTTAAACAGCCTTTCGCCACGTTATACCTAGTTAAGGCGTCTGAGAAGGTTATCGCTGCTGGCCTAGTTTTCGATGATAAAACGACAAGATATAATCTTCAAGGCGCCCAATCTGACGAGGGCCGAAAACTTCATGCCACAGGCATTTTAACTATTCAACTCATTCTAGATGCTAAAGAAAAAGGCCAAAAACTCTTTGATTTTTGGGGTATTGCGCCTGAAAATGCGCCTAAAAATCATCCTTGGGCGGGTTTCACTGGCTTTAAAAAGACTTTCGCGGGCTACGAAAAAAACTATGCCGGCACTTACGATATCGTAGAAAAAACAGCTAGATATAAACTCTATCAAATCATGCGAAAAATCAGGAGATTTATATGAAATTTATAGAAATTACAGAAGAAAATTTTAGAAAATTTGCCGAAAAATCTCCTTATCAGTCCTTCATGCAGACCCCTGAAATCGCTAAACTTCGTGAAAAAGACGGCTGGACAGCCCATTATCTTGCCGTCGAAGATAAAGATAAGATAAAAGCTGCCACAATTCTCTTAGAAAAACCAACTTTTTTGAAAAAATCTACTTTTCTTGCCCCAGGTGGCCCACTTTTGGATTTTGAAGACAAAACTCTAGCTAACTTTTTCTTAAAAAACCTCAAAAATTATGCTAAAAGCCATAACGGCTACACTCTCCAGATTAGCCCTTACTATGAGCTCATAGAACGTTCCAGGAGCGGCGAGATAGTCGAAGGTGGGTTTGATCGCAGAAGCACCCTAAAAACGCTAGAAGCCCTAAATTTTAAGCCTACAGAGAAAACCACCCAGCCAAAATATCTTTTTGTGATGGATCTTAAGGGCCGTGCAGAAGAAGAGCTTCTTACTGACCAAAAGCGAAATACTAGAAATCATGTCCGAAAAGCTGAAAAAATGGGCGTTAAAATTCGTGAACTAAAAAGAGAAGAACTAAAGATTTTAAAAGACATCACCGAGAAAACATCTAAACGCCGCGGCTTTACCGATCGCCCGCTCGAATATTACGAGCAGATGTATGATCTCTTCCACGACCGTGGCGAAGTAAAATTCGTAGTTGCGGAGGCTGAGCTTTTGCCCAGTTCGAGGTCATCCGGAGCCTGGCAAGGCGAGGGTAAGCACGCCGTCCCCGTGGCGACGGGCGACGGCGACGCGGGCCGAGAACGGGTAAAAGTCAGCCTTTCCGCTGCTATGTTTATGCTGACCGGCGACGAAATCGTCTATCTTTTCTCTGGTTCCGACGAAAAATACATGCATGATTATAATGCTCAATACCTTATCCAATGGCACATCATTAAATACGCCGCTAAAAATGGCTATAAACGCTATAACTTTTACGGCATCCATAGCCTTCCAAACGAAAACGAAGACGATGGTATTTATGACTTCAAAAAAGGCTTTGACAGCAAATATGGCCACGTAGTCGAACTAATCGGTACTTTCGAGACCTCGTTGAATACCCCTGTTTATAAATTTCATAAAATTCTTTCAAAGTTGAAAAACCTATGAAAAATTCAACGCTTAAAATCATTTTAAAAAACACTTTCACCCTTTTTAACCTCGTTAACGTTATTCTTGCGATAATGGTCGCCTTTGTTGGCTCCTTTAAAAACATGCTTTTTATCGGCGTCGCGATTTTCAACACGCTTATTAGTATCGTCAACGAACTTCGCGCGAAAAAAATCGTCGATAAACTAAAACTCCTCTCTGAAAAAAATCCAGTAGTCCTAAAAAACGGCGTCCCAAGCGAAGAAAAACCCGAAAATATAAAAAAGGGCGACATCCTCGTTCTTACTCTCGGTGATCAAATTGCCTTCGATAGCATCCTCGAAGAAGGCCTGCTCGAAGTCAACGAATCTTTTATCACTGGCGAACAAGATAACATCGAAAAACACCCTGGCGACGAACTTATTTCTGGTTCTTTTGTTGTCTCTGGTTCCGGCAAGGCCAAGGTTAAAAATGTCGGCGCAGATAACTTCGTCACTAAACTTCAAAATGAGGCAGGGAACATTAAAACCGCCGATAGTAAGCTCTTTAAACTCATGAATAATATCGTAAAGTATATCAGCTGGACGCTTATTCCGGTCGGCGCGTTGCTTCTGTGGTCAAGGTTTCAGACTGAGTCCGATTCTGCCACCGCTATTACGAGCACCGTCGCTGCCCTTATCAACATGATCCCGGAAGGCCTAATCCTCTTAACTAGCTCCGTCCTCGCCCTCGCGACAGTCCGTCTCGGCAGGAAAAAAGTTCTTGTCCAAGATCTTTACGCAATCGAAACTCTCGCCCGCGTCGACACGGTCTGTTTAGATAAAACTGGCACCCTAACTACGGGTAATATGACGGTGAAGGGTTATGAAGCCTTTGAAAAATCCTTTGAGAGGGTCCTAAAATCGATTCTAAGCCGTCAAATGTCCGAGAACCAAACCACAAGCGCTTTGAAGAAAAAGTTTCTAAAAACGGCCAAATTTGACGAAATAGAAGGTATTACCGACATCATTCCATTTTCCTCCGACCGCAAATATTCTGGCATTAGAACTAAAAACGCCGAATATCTCATGGGCGCCATCGAATTTCTAACCGACAACAAAGAAACCATCGATGAAGTCAGATCCTTCGCCCCTGGATCCCGCGTAATCGCGGTAGTGAAGGTAGACATTGAGAATGGTCTCTCGAAGGGGGTGCGGAGCCTGGCAGGGCGAGCAGTAGCGCCAGCCGCCCGTGGCGACGGGCCGGCTGGACGCGCCCCGAGAGAGACTATTCTTGGTGTTATCGCGCTCGAAGACGAAATTCGCCCGACCGCAAAGGGAATTATCAAATATTTCTATGATAACGATATCGATATAAAAATCATCTCTGGCGATGATCTCGACTCCGTAAAAACCATCGCTGAAAAAGTCGGTATTAAAAACCTAGACGGTATCAATCTCGCAACCTTAAAAACTAAAAACTACGATGAACTCGTAAAAAAATATACGATTTTCACTCGCGTTAAACCGGCCGAGAAAAAGCTCCTTGTAAAAGCTCTTAAAAAAGCTGGCAGAACCGTCGCTATGACTGGCGATGGCGTAAATGATATCCTCGCCATGAAAGAAGCCGATGCTTCTCTCGCTATTGGCACAGGCTCCGACGCCGCTCGTCGCGCCGCAAAATTCGTGCTTTTAGATTCTGGCTTCGAAGGCGTTCCGAAAATCATCGACGAAGGTCGCCAGTCCATTAACAATCTCGAACGTTCAACCGCCCTCTTCCTCGCTAAAACCGTTTACGCGTCTATCCTCGCTGTCACCTTTGTCTTTCTCCCAACCGCTTATCCGTTCACCCCAATCGAAATGACACTCCTAAACTTCGTCTGTATCGGTTTCCCAGGCCTCGTCCTTGCTCTCGAGAAAAACACGACCCGTATTAAAGACCGCTTTATCTTTAATATTAAGCACTACTCTCTCCCAACCGGCCTTATTATCGCCGCCGCCATGATCACCCTCTCCATTATTGCCATGATAAACAATTTCGAGAAACCTCTCCTTCTCACCCTCTCCGCCTCCATCACTGCCCTAATCGATTTTGTCCTCATTTATAAAATCAGCCGCCCCCTTAACCTTTTCCGCGGCGCCCTCCTCGTTCTCCTCATTATTATCCTGGCTCTCGCCCTTCTCTTGCCATTTGCTCGCGCGTTCTTTGAATTCCTTTAACTATTGACTTTTTAGAGAAAAAGTGCTATAATTAAGGTATAAGGTCCGAGACCAGATTTTTTCCAAGTCTCTCGCCTTAAATTGCCGGCGGGCATACGCAGGAGGTGTACCCCTATGTCGTACACAAAGAACCTTACAGTAAAAGAACTTTACGCTTCAATCTTCCCGACCCCAGTTATTGATGATTTTTTCAGGACTGGCCTCGAACTGGACAACGATCGTCTCGCGACTTCTGCTCTCGAGGAACTTATCACTCGTAAAGAAGCTGATATGATCGTGCGTTCCTTAAATTATGCTTTCGAGGAAAGCTTTATGAAAGAAAAAAGCTCGACCATCTCAATGATTGGTCGCATCCTGAAGAATAGCTGCCGCGAACTCGACCCGTTCCTGGGCTATTATGGCGCCGGGCTTTTACGCGGAGATTTTATGGGCCCGTCTGATTGGATCTATGAAAATCGCGAAAAATACCTTGAGAATTATCATGGTAGCAGCATCATGGTAAACGCAAAGACTTGGGTTTTAGAAGCGCTCAAAAAATCCGTGAGCGACGAAGATTGAGTCACTCCCCCTAACTAAATCCCCGGCAACCCCGGGGATTTTTCATGTATCGGTCCTTGACACCCCCGCGGGGGGAGGTATAATTGAGCTTAATTAACATAAGGACTTTTTATGGATCAAGAACAAAAGCCACAAAATATTACTTCGGCGCAGGACGTTTTCCTAGCCCCGAAAAAACCTACCGGCCTTATCATTGCTACTGTTGCGGCCTCGGTTATCGCCCTCGCCTCAGTCGCAACTACTATTGTTACTCTTGTAAAGGCTGACCAAAAATCCGAAGAAATCGCCGAGCTCTCTGCTAAAATTGAGCGCCTTCAGCAAAATACCGCTACGGAGTCAACTAGCAACACGACAAATACTACTACAACTAATACCACGACTGCTAACACGGCCCTTAGCCTTGCTGAGCAACTCAAAAATGCATACAAAAACAAAGAAGGCAAAGAGCTATCATCTATCAATGTTGCTGAACAAGACATCAAAAATAGCACTGTAAGTCCTTACCAAACAGTAGTGGCAAATATCGTCATAGATTTAGGTGGGAATTATACTACTAGCCCGGCGCTCTTCTATCGTGTTAGCCCAAACGCTGAATGGCAATATTTCACCCTTTCTCAAGGCCAATTGCCATGTAGCGACTACAACACAGACGACCTCAAAAAAGCTTACGCTGGTGAGACTTGTTTTAATGAAACAAACGGCACCCAGTCTACCGTCCAACCATAGCTAGTTTTCAATCGATATTCGCGGATAAATGTTAAGCGCATACGGATCCACCGGCTTCACACCCGACTGAATTTCGAAGTAGCACGCCGAGGCTACCATCGCTCCATTATCCCCAGATAATGAAGGAGCAGGGAAAAATGCCTCCGGCAAAGCTTTTCGAAGTTCAGTATTCGCTGAAACGCCACCTGCCACAACAACCGACTTCACGTCCGGATGTTCAGAAAGCGCCATCTTCAATTTTTCGCACAAAATATCCACCGCGGTCTTTTGGAACGACGCCGCAAAATCGGCGACCTGCTCAGGAGTCAATAATTCTTTCAGCTTATGCGACGGGTACGAAATCGGCACTCCGACCTCTTTTTGTACTGCTCGAAGCACCGCCGTTTTTAGACCCGAGAACGAAAAATCTAAGCCCTCGACTTTCGGATGCGGTAAGCGATATTTAGTAGCATCGCCCGAAAGCGCCGCCTTAGCTATCGCTGGTCCGCCCGGATATGGCAGCCCAAGAATTTTCGCAACCTTATCAAAACATTCCCCAACCGCATCATCATGTGTTGTCCCAATAATCTCGAATTGATTATGTTCCGGCATGTAAAGAATCTGCGTATGCCCCCCACTCACCACCAGCGCGAGTAATGGAAAATCGGGTAGACGTAAAACGTTCTTTCGAAGGGCCTCCGGAGCCTGGCAAGGCGAGGATGAGCGCGCCTCGCCCGTGGCGACGGGCCGAGGCGACGCAGCCCGAGAAAGAATGTTTGCGTCTGTATCAAGCCAATTCGCATAAACATGCGATTTTAAATGGTGTACGGCATATAGCGGTTTATTATGTAGAATTGAAAGCGTCCTCGCCGTAAGCGTCCCAATTAGAAGCGACCCAAGAAGTCCTGGCGCATGTGTTACGGCAATCGCGTCGATCTCATTCCAAGAAACGCCAGCGTCAGATAGCGCTTTATCGACCACCGGCATCATCGCCTCGAGATGACTTCTCGCCGCCACCTCTGGAATTACCCCGCCATATTCCGCGAAAATATCAATTTGTGAAACCACTACGTTCGACAAAATTTCACGCCCGTCCCTCACGACTGCCGCTGCGGTCTCATCACAACTTGTCTCAATCCCTAAAATCAACATACCTTAATTATATCACACCGCGCATATTTATTCGTGGTGATATTTGCCTCCATGTGAAATTTCTTGTGCCCGATAAGTTTGCTCGATAACTATCGCTCTCGCTAAGGC
>DBWP01000012.1:0-13002 GCA_002309075.1 Candidatus Saccharibacteria bacterium UBA1235
GTCAACCAAACACCCAAATTTCGAGAAATTGCCGCTTCGACTTTATTTTTAAGACTGTCGTCCAATTTACCAGAATCGTACTCTAGTTTATATTCTTCAGCTTTTTCAAAATCAACATCTAAAGTCTCGGCGATTTGGTGAGTAAAACTGCGGCCGCCGATCGAGAACATTTTAGTACATTCAACGCCACCGTCGTCGACCACAGCAATATCGGTTGTGCCGCCGCCAATATCCATAACAACACCAGAAAAATTCGAATCAAGATCATCACCAAGGCAAGCGCGACAAATCGCGAACGGTTCCACAGCAACCGTTAATAAGTCGAGATTTAACTCGGCACAAACTTTTTCAATTGCAGCAACGTGAATCATCGGAGCGAAAGCAGTATAAATCAAAATCGCTACGTCCGAACCCTTAAAACCAATTGGGTTACTGATTTTATATCCATCAATCGTTAAAGAGACAATTGCAGAATTAATTAACCTAACTTCAACATTTTCATTGCCGGTTTCAAGCGCGACAGTCCTTTTCGCAACTTCGCCAGCTTTATCTTGAACCTTTCTAATAATTTCTTCCATTTCGGTCTCGAAAATTGGAAGATTCGGATTTTTACGAGTATATTTAACTGAGGTCGTATTACCCTTAATAAGCTCTCCGGCGATCCCAACTACGGTTAAGTCGGCTCGCTCACCAGCCTTATCTTCAACTTTAACAAGCGCCTCTTCGCAAGTCGATATTACGGCCGTAATATCAGAAATAGCACCAGCATGCATACTGCCTTCATGTTGACGAGATTTAGCGGTTGCGATAATTTCAAGATTACCTTTTTTGCTCGGTCTCGCGAGCACCGCTTTCACAAACTCCGTACCAATATCAAGGCCTAGAATAGTACTCATGGTTTAATTATAACATACTTTCCTGGCTTCAAGCCACTTAACTCATATTTTCCAAAGTTAGTCCTATGGAGTTTTACGACTTTATAGCCGAGCGCCGCAAAAGTTCTTCTAATTTGACGGTTGCGCCCCTCAGAGAGTATTACCTGGTAGGATCGTGAGGTACCGCCCGTTGATGAAATAACTAGAAACTTACTCGGGCCGTCATCGAGCATAATACCATAATCAGAAATCATTTGTTGGTGAAGCGGTTCGAGTGGATTATCAAGCTCAACTTCATAAACTTTTTCTTTATGAAATTTAGGATGCGTCATTTGAAAAGCAAAATCACCATCATTTGTTAATAAAATTAAGCCCGAACTATCCTTATCGAGCCGACCAACAGTTTTAAGTTTTTTATAGTCGGCCGGAAGCAAATCATAGAGCGTCGGAGCAGAGCCTTGAGCGCGGCGCGAGCAAACATAGCCGACTGGCTTATTCATCGCAATATACAAGTAGTCCGTTTCAAACGGGATTATCTTCTTATTATAGCACACTTCGTCATTTTTGTCAACACGTCCCCCTAAAGTCGCTGGTTTTTTATTCACAAAAACCTTACCAGACGCAATTAAATCGTCTGCTTCACGGCGCGAAACACCAAGACGCTCGGCGAGGAATTTATTCAAGCGAAAGAGATCCCTCGGGCCGCGTCCGTCCGGCCCGTCGCCACGGNNCGGCGCTTGTCCTCGCGCTGCCGCGCTCCGTATTCCCTCGGGATCTACTTTCGCTTTCATTGTTTATCGCCCAATACTTCATGGATCGCATTTACAACATCTTCGATTCCGACTTGAGACTTTACAAGGTAACGATCAGCACCGAGAGATTCACCGCGAGCGCGCTGATCATCGGAAGAAAGAGCTGTCATCATGATGACTTTGATATTGGCGGTCTCTGGGGTATTACGGAGAATATCGAGCATATCGAACCCAGAAATCTTCGGCATCATTACGTCAGACAAAATTAAATCTGGTTTTTCACGCACCGCTACAGCGAGCGCCTCTTCGCCATCACCGGCCGAAACAACTTCGTAGCCTTCTGCTGTAATACGAATACTGTAGATTTCGCGAAGCGCTGCGTCGTCTTCTACTACCATTATTTTCATTGTGTTCCTCCTTGTGGAATATTATTTAACATACCATTATTAAAAGCGATCATGCGTTTTTCGTATTCTTCGCCCGTAATTCGCGGGAGAGAAACGAAGAAAGTAGAACCTTCGCCGAAGCCAGATTCTGCCCAAACGCGACCACCCATAGCTTCTACGCGTTGTTTAACGAGATAGAGGCCGAGGCCGGTTCCGCCGATAGTACGAGTATCAGAATTATCTGCGCGGTAAAACTTCTGGAAAATATGGCCCAAATCGTCGCTCGAAATACCTATGCCGGTATCCGTAACATTGATCAATGCACGATCACCATCGCCAAGTACGTTAATATAAATCGAGCCGCCAGCTGGAGTATATTTAATCGCGTTATCGATAAGATTTCCCATAATTTCGCGCATTAAATTCACATCTACATATCCATAAACGACCTGTTCTATGCGACGCGAAGCGCCAGGGGTATTATTTGGCTCGCTAGAGCCGAATTGGTAAGTTAATTTAGCGTTATTGATTGGGACGCGGTATTCATCGCTGATCTGTTTAATTAGTCCAACCATTTCAACTGGTTGAAAATGCGGATGCAAACGACCATCATCAAGTTTTGTCACATCGAGAAGATCGCGGAAAAGTTGACCGAGATGTTGGGACGCAGCATGGGCCGAGTTTAAATAAGTTCGCGCACGCTCGTCGATTGTAGCGGTTTGGGGGTTTAAGGCAAGGGAAAGGTAACCCTCGATCGAAGCAACTGGGGTTCGCATTTCATGCGAAGCAGTAGAGATAAATTCAGTTTGCTCGCCTTCTTCGGCAAGCTCCTTAGTGATATCGCGAAAAGTAATAATGCGATTACCTTCAGAATTATTTACTGGAATTAATGAAATTGATATCGGGATACGCTTTTTGGCAGCGCCCGAAAGAAGACAGACTTCGTAGCTTTCTAAAGGTTGACCAGTGCGAATAGCTTGTAAAATTTTATTCTCATTTTCAGGAAGCTCGCGACCTTCTTTGCTTTCGATTTTAAGGAGTAGCCCAGCATCAAAACCAATCACATTTTGGGCCGTATTAAATCCAAGCATCGTAATAGCGGCTGGATTTGCGTATTGAATAAGTCCGGCTCGGTTAGTTATGATAACCCCGTCATGAATAGATGTAAGCGCAAGCTCGGCGAGAAGATTTTGGGGCGCAGGATTTTGTTGAACAACAGGCGCCGGTTGTTTGTTGCGATTAAAAAGCTTCATTAAATATATTTTAACACAAGCTTTAAAAAATGTGCTAAAATTGAGTTATGAATAAAGATGTGATTTATATTGAGCCAGAAGATGATATCACCGATATCATTACCAAAATCGAAAACTCAAAAGAAAAAATCATTGCTCTTGTACCGCCAAAAAAGGCGAGTGTCTTTCGCAGCATTGTCAACATTAAATTAATCGCAAAAGCGGGCGTGAACGCGGATAAAACCGTGGTCCTTGTTACTGCAGATCCGTCAATTATAAAACTCGCTGGAGTCACTAAGTTGCCAGTTACAAAAGATCTACAATCGGCACCAGTAGTTCCAGAAGATAATGTAACTGAAGAAATTAATACCACTGCAGAAGCGGCCGTATTAGAGGCAGCAGATGGAGAAACCGAAGAAGAAATTGTTGAAGCCGTCGAAGATGAGGCGAAGCCAGATAAAACCGAGTTTAAAATTTCGAATATGAAAGAAGAAGAATCAGAAGACGAACCAGAAGAGAAAGAAGAAGAGAAGAAAGACGAGAAGAAAGACGACGAAAAACCTAAAAAATTTACTAAAGAATGGTTTTTAGAGCATAAAAAGCTCGTCGGCCTTTGTGGCGGGGGCGTTTTAGTGTTTATTTTAGTCTTAATTTGGGCATTCGGAATCGCGCCGGCTGCCGATGTATCTGTAGTGGTAAGAACTACGACTACGAATTTCTCAGAAAATGCAACTTTCACAAATAATCTTTCCGATGAGAATATTACTGAAGGGAAGTTTTATTTAACCGAGAAGAAGGCCGAAAATAAACTTGAGGTTGAATTTGAGGCAACCGGCAAGAAAAATGTCGGCGATAAGGCTAAAGGCACCGTGGTGGTTTACGCATATTTTAGAGAGCGCGGCACACGCTCAATTGAGGCGGGATCAACATTCACTAATAATGATTTAAGATTTACTGCCGATAAAGAAGAGACTTTGTCTTGGGATGGAAGCGACGTTGCAAAATGTGAAAATAGCGGCCAACCTTCATCTTTTAACTCTGGCTGTTTAATTTCTGGACGCGTTTCGGTCACGGCAGCAGCACCAGGCGCGCAGTATAATATCGCCGCGACTTCGACTGGCTGGTCCACAACCGCAAATGTTGGAGCTTATTCCGATAACGCAATGTCTGGTGGAACCGATAAGACCGTTACTGTGGTTCAACAATCTGATATTAATGGGGCGCTTGCGAAAATCGTCGAAGACAATTCTAAGACTGAGGCGATTAACCGAGAAAAACTCGAAGCTACGCTTGAAGATGGGGCTTTTGTGATTAGTTCTAGCTACCAACAGAAACTAGGCGAGCCAGTTTCTACCCCTAAGGTCGGCGAAGAAGTCGAAGAGGGTAAAAAAGCTAAGCTTACCGTTGAATCCACCGATTCTATTTACACTATTGATAAAGCTAAGGTGGAAGAGTTTATCTCTGAGAAGTCAAAATTAACAGATAGCTATAAAATTTATAAGATGAATGATCCATTTATTGAAAACTTTACAGAGATTGGCGATAATAGCTATGTTGGTAAGATCAAAACGTCCTTTGTATCTGGTCCAAAAGTAACGGAAAATGACGTCATCAATATTATCAAAGGTAAAGGGCTTGGTGAAGCAAGAGCCGATCTTCTCGATGCTTTCTCCGGAATAGATAGTAATAAGACAAAAATAAACGTTTCTTTCCCTTGGGTATTTAGAATTCCGGACAATCCGACCAAGATCACCGTCACTATCGAGGTTGAGGAGTAAAAGTGAAGGTTATCGGACTTGATGTGGGCGAGAAGCGCATTGGCGTGGCCAAGGCTGATTCAAATATACGAATCGCTGTACCAGTCGGGTTTATTTCCGTAGATGGCTTAGAATGGCAGGAAATCGCTAGAATTGGCCGTTTAAATGGCACGAATTTGTTCGTCCTGGGGCTTCCTAGGAGCAACGAAGGAAAAGAGACGGCTCAGAGTCAGTATGTGAAGAAATTCGCCCAGGAGCTCAAAAAACGCGTGCCTGGAGCAAAAATCCGTTTCCAGGACGAGTCCTTAACGTCAGTTTTAGCTGAAGAAAGACTAAAACAGCGCAAGAAAAACTATCAAAAAGGTGATATTGACGCCGAAGCCGCCTCTATAATCTTGCAGGATTTTTTGGAAAGTTTCAATAAAGACGAAGAAGAGAAAGAGGAAGAAAAAAAAACGACTAAAAAGCTTAATCTGATCGCTATTATAGCTGCAATCGTTGGTGTTTTAGGGCTAGTTGGGGCAACAGGAGTACTAAAATATCGTGACTACGTAAGGTGGCAAAGGGAAGAATATTTCAAAGAGCAAGAAGCGGCGATGAAGGCAGCGGTGTTTAATTTTACGATTACTCCAGGCGAAACAATTTTTGACATCAAAAAGAATCTTCTCTCAATAAATCGGGGAGAGAATGTTGGAAATTATACAGCCGACGAGGTCGATAATGCGTTTTTGGCGGATTACAATTTTGATTTTCTTAAAAACCGACCAGCTGGGGCAAGTTTAGAAGGTTATTTATATCCAGAGACACATGAATTTTACGCCACGGATACAGTGGAGACGATTTTGACGCGTTTTCTTGAAGGAACTGCTAAAGTAGTTTCGGAAAATAACCTGGAAGAGAAATATGCCGCCCACGGTTTAACGCTTTTTCAGGGGATAACTTTAGCTTCCGTCGTACAGAAAGAGGCCGTCGCAAGTGAACAGGCGACAGTTGCGCAAGTTTTTTATTCTAGATTGGCTTATGGCTGGAAGCTCGGAAGTGACGTGACCGTATCTTATGCGATAGATATAGTCGATCCGGAACGTAATTTTTATAAAGATAACGCAGCGGCGCTCACAATAGATTCTTGTTATAATACTAGGCTTTATACTGGGCTCCCTTGTGGGCCAATCTCGAACCCTGGAATTTCGGCGCTTCTTGCCGTGGCAGAACCATCTGATACTGCTTACCTCTTTTTCTTGACAGGAGATGACGGTTTGATGTATTATGGTTATACAGAGGTCGAGCATAACCAGAATATTTCCCTACACTGTCGTGAACTCTGTAATGTATCATTATGACGAGGAAACGAAAAAAAATTAACTTGAAGTGGGTACCTTATATTTTGGCGGCCGCAGCAACGCTCGCAATAGTCACTATAGGCTCGCTCGATAAGAAAAATGCTGATATTAATTTAAGCCTTGACGCTTTTGCTGAAAATAATTATAAAATCTCAGTTGACCAGCTATCCGAGCTATATGTGGTGGCCGATTTATCAGATAGCTTAGGGCTCGCCAGCGCTTCAGATGTGGCATCAAATTTTGTAGTAACTTCCTCAATGTATGAAGCTGGCCAAACTTCGAGTGGGAAAATCGAAAAACCGAATATCACCGATGTTTCAACTTCACATAGTATTATAGAATATACAGTGCTTGAGGGCGACACGATGAGCTCGATTGCAGATTTATACGGTTTAACAACTGATCAAATTCGTTGGTCGAACGGACTTAAGACTACTACTTTAGTTGCTGGAACTAAGTTACTTTTGCCAAAGACGCCAGGCATCGTTTATACGGTAAAGGCGACAGATACGGCTAGGTCAATTGCCGCGAGATATGGCGGTTCAGAGAAGGAAATCGTCGAACTTAATAACCTCGATGTTTCTGGCTTGTCTGAAGGAATGAAGATCGTAATTAAGGGCGGTTCGCTACCTGTTGTCGAGCGGCCAGAATATGTCGCGCCGGCGGTACGATACTTCTATACCTATCTTGGTAGCACTTCGGAGCGCCAGAATATTCAGGTAATCGGATACAAGTACGGCCTTGGCGGCCCATATGTAGGCGGGCAATGTACTCAGTGGGCTTGGTATAACCGCAAGGATTTGCCAGCTAATCTCGGGAACGCAAACGCTTGGGCTAGGAATGCAGCGGCGCGCGGATATACAGTTAACCGCACTCCTTCTGCTGGGGCAATTTTCCAAACTACCTCTGGTTGGTATGGTCACGTTGGTTATGTTGAAGCGGTTAATTCTGACGGCTCAATCGTAGTTTCTGAAATGAATTATAACTATCGAGCATATCTAGTGATTCGTTCGACAATTCCAGCCAGCTCAGTTGGGAACTTTAACTATATTCATTAGAGGTAAATATTGACTTTTTAGCGTAAGTGTGATATAATAAGGAGATATATGTTTAGTGATACGGCAAAAGTGAGTTTAAAGGCAGGCAAAGGCGGCGACGGAGCCGTTTCGTTTCGGCATGAAATTTACATCCCGAAGGGTGGTCCGGACGGAGGTGATGGTGGCAAAGGTGGTGACATCATTTTTAAAGCCGACAAAGACACTAACACTTTGATTGATTTTAGATTTACACCGATTTTGACGGCGGAAAATGGTAAAAATGGCGCTGGTAAACGCTCGGCCGGACGATCTGGACGTGATTTGATTGTAGAGGTGCCAATTGGCACGGTTGTCTATCGGTTAGAGGAAGGCGAGAAGGAGCTTTCCGAGACCATACGCGACAACGGGCGCGGAATAGCGAGCGAGCCCCGTAACGACGGGCGCGAGCGAAGCGGGTCGAGGAAAGTCCTTCTTGCCGACTTAACATACGATGGGCAGACCGCTATTATCGCAAAAGGTGGCGATGGCGGTTTTGGCAACGCCCATTTCAAGAGTTCAACTAGGCAAACACCGATTATTCACGAGGTCGGGGAGCCAGGTGAGGAATTTGAAGCCGAGCTTGAGCTAAAATTGCTCGCTGATGTTGGCTTAGTTGGTCTTCCAAACGCTGGAAAATCTACTTTTCTCTCTGTTGTTTCGAATGCGCGACCAGAGATCGCCGATTATCCGTTTACGACCCTCACACCACAACTCGGAGTTGCAACGATTGATGGATACGATATTTTAATCGCCGATATTCCGGGGCTAATCGAGGGCGCTTCTGAAGGCAAAGGCCTCGGGCATGATTTTTTGCGCCACGTCGACAGGACAGCAGTGCTTTTACATCTTGTAGATGTCTATAATAATGATGCTGGCGAGGCTTATAAAGTCATTAGAGGCGAGCTTGATAAGTATTCTGATCTTAAGGACCGCCCAGAAATCGTGGCTTTAACTAAATGCGAGGGGGTGGACGAAGATATTATTAAGATGCAGACCGCTTCGATTCTCGCTATTAATCCAGATGCTAAAGTTTTCTCTATTTCTTCAAGCGCACATACGGGACTAGATGAGTTGCTTCGGGAACTTCAGAAGGCATGTTTTGCTCGCAAATCGCAGCGCGCCGGGCAAATCTCTCAAAGCCTCGCCGGGACTGCGCCGGAATTAACAGTTCCGTACTCGTCTCGGGAGACTTCTCAAGATTTGCTCGGGCTTGCTCCAGGCAAGCAAAACACACCTTCTGAACTTCCAACCATCTCACTTAGCCCAGACACTGTGAAAACGTCGTGGAAAGTCGAGAAAGATGAGGACGGCAAGTTTATTGTGACTGGCGAAAAGATTGAGAAGTTTGCGCGCCGTACAGACATGAATAACTATGAAAGTTTAAATCGGTTGCGCGATATTATGAAAAAACTCGGGATCAGAGCAGAACTTACCTCGCTCGGCGCAGAGCCTGAGTCGATTATTTCAATCGCTGGCAAAGAATTTACTCTTGTGGAAGATTGGTAATTTTTCAAAAAAGTACTTGACGCGCTTTTAGCTTATGCTTTATAATAAATATAAGCTGGTACGCTTCACAGGGGTTCCACTGATTCGTTAGTGGAGTGTGGAGACTTACATTAATAAAAACAAACAGCGGATTAAAACAAACCAATGTGCCCCGCGGGTGGGCGCGTAACAGCGGGGAGCCGGTCGCGAGACCGGTTCTTTTATTTTCCTAAAATTATGTTATAATTATAGAATGATTAAGTTTACGATTATCACTTTGTTTCAAGAGGCGCTCGAGCCATATCTTAACACATCGATGATGTGGAAGGCGAAAGAGAAGGGGTTGGCCGAATTTGAATTTGTAAACCTGAGAGATTTTGGGCTAGGTCCACATAAATCTGTTGATGATACGCCTTATGGTGGCGGCGATGGCATGCTACTTCGATGTGAGCCAGTTTTTAACGCGATTGAGTCTATTAAGGCGAAGGATCCAGATGCAAAAGTGATTCTTCCTACCCCAGTCGGCGAAATTTGGAATCAAGAAAAAGCCAGAGACATAGCAGGAATTGACTTTTCTCGGGCTGCGTCGCCTCGGCCCGTCGCCACGGGCGAGGCGCGCTCATCCTCGCCTTGCCAGGCTCCGGAGGCCCTTCAAAAAGCAATTCCTGCTAAGCATTACATTATCTTGTGTCCGCATTATGAGGGGTATGATGAGAGGATTTTGTCGATTGTAGACTATAAAATTTCGCTAGGAAAATACGTTTTAACGGGTGGGGAATTGCCGGCTTTAATTATTATTGATTCGGTGGTGCGCTTAATTCCGGGCGTGCTTGGGGGCGAAAAATCAGCCGAGATTGAATCCTTTTCTGATGGGGATAATCTAGAATATCCTCAATATACGAAACCATATGATTTTCGTGGAATGACCGTGCCGGACGTACTTTTATCCGGAAATCATGGCGAAATTAAAAAGTGGCGCGAAGAACATAGCGGTAAGATGTTATAATTAAAACATGGATCTTGGTGCTAGTACGGAGGAGTTGAAGGGTGTTGGGCCAAAAACGGCTGAAGTTTTGAAAAAGGCCGGAATTAAGACTCTGCGCGATTTTTTCTATAACTTGCCGCGAGATTATGAAAGCTTTCAGGCGGCAGGCACGATCGCTGAAATGCGACCAGGAAAAGTAGTAATTAAAGGGAAGATTGATTCTTTATCAACGCGGCAGGCGCGACGACGGCGACTTTCCATTACAGAAGGAGTTGTGCGTGATAATACGGGCGCTGTTAGGGTAGTGTGGTTCAATCAAAGTTATCGGACGCGCCAGTTTTCTCCAGAGAAGGAATATTATTTTTCCGGGACATACGAGCTTAAAAATGGGCGCTGGCAGATGACTTCGCCATCTAGCGCTCTGGTAGTCGATATCGACCCTTCCTCGGCTCTTAGCCCTATCTACGTGGCCCACGGGGCCTTAAAGTCTCACGATTTTCGAAAAATTATAAGTGGGGCGCGAGATAAATTTGCGTCTATCCCTGATCTTTTGCCGACTGTTCAGGCTGGAACGCGCAAAGATGCGCTCTTTAAGGCGCATTTTCCTAGTTCTACTGCTGACGCTTCTAAGGCTCGGGCTTATCTAGCTTACGAAGAGCTTTTTGAATTAATTTTAGCTTCTAAATTAAATAAGCGCGAAAATGAGAAATTAAAGGCCAAAAAAGTACCATTTGATGCGCCGAAAATTCGAGAATTCGTAGAAAAATTGCCTTTTAAATTAACTAATGCCCAGAGGCGAGCGGCTTGGGATATTTTCCAAGATATGGAAAAAGGGACTCCGATGAACCGACTTTTGCAGGGCGACGTTGGAAGCGGGAAAACCATGGTGGCGGCGCTTTCTGCTTATGGGGCCATTTTATCTGGTGGCCAAGTGGCGCTTCTTGCACCAACCGCAATTTTGGCGACTCAGCATTTCGAGGGGCTGAAAAAGCTCCTTGATAGTTTTGGCGTAAGAATGGCGCTCCTTACAGGTGCAACTAAACATAAAACTGAGTTGAAAAAACAAATCTCTAACGGGGAAATAGATTTTATTGTTGGAACTCATGCAATTTTAACTGATGATACAGAATTTAAAAATCTTATACTCGCGATTATCGACGAGCAGCATCGATTCGGTGTTGAACAGAGGCAGAAATTAGCCTTAAAGTCGCCGACCGGCCTAGCGCCACATCTTCTCACTATGACCGCAACCCCAATCCCACGCTCTCTTCAGCTTACGATTTTTGGTGATCTTGATGTGTCGATTCTAAACGAGATGCCTAAGGGAAGACAGCCGATCGATACGAAAATTTTAACAGAGGTGGAAACGAAGGAGCAGCTCTATCCAAAAATTCGAGAAGTCGTCTCTAGCAAAAATCAGGTTTATTGGATTTGTAAGGCGATTGAAGATAATAATATGAGCGAGGCCACCTCTGTTAAGTCTCGTTGTAAAAAATTGAAGGAAATTTTTCCGAATCTTACGATCGAATTTTTGCATGGAAAGATGAAGCCAACCGAAAAAGACGAGATTATGGGGCGTTTTTCGGATGGAAAAATCGATATTTTAGTTTCAACGACAGTGGTGGAGGTCGGGGTGGATGTTCCGAATGCGACTATTATGATTGTCGAAAATGCTGAATCCTATGGTCTCGCTCAACTTCATCAGTTGCGCGGTCGAGTTGGGCGCGGGGAAAAGAAATCGTTTTGTTACCTTCTTACATCTGGAGATATAGAGCCATCCAGGCGTCTTCGCGAGCTTGAAAAATCTAGCGACGGGTTTTATTTAGCAGAGGTAGATTTAAAACTTCGAGGCCCAGGCGAAATTTATGGTGCGCTCCAACACGGAGCATTAGACCTTAGGATCGCATCACTCTCCGACACAAAATTAATTCGTCGCGCCCAAGAAGATGTGAAAAAATTTTTACAAAATGACGGAAATATGTTAAAATATAAGGAACTAATGGCCGGAGTTTCTAAATATCAACAATTAACGACGTTAAATTAAATGAGAAATAGCGTAAGAATCACATCTGGAACTTATCGGGGGCGCGAGATTTTGACGCCTGGCGCCGGGACGCACCCGATGGGGGAACGCGAAAAAATGGCGCTTTTTAATATGATTTCGAGTTATCTTTCAGGGGCGAGAGTATTAGATGCTTACGCCGGAAGTGGCGCGCTAGGTATAGAAGCTTTAAGCCGGGGAGCTTCTTTCTGCGTTTTTGTTGAGAAAAATGCGACTGCGGCTAAGACAATTTCCGAAAATTTGGCAAAACTCGGTTTAGATGAAGCGATTTTTAAGGGATCTGTGGCTAATTTTGAGACTGATCGTAACTTCGATGTTATCATTGCGGATCCGCCATATGATGATTTTAAAGTTGACGAAATAGTATATTTAGCGCGTTTTTTAAATCCGAATGGAATTTTAGTTTTATCACATCCATACAAAATAACAGATATACCCGGACTAATTTTACTAAAATCTCGTCAATATGCCCGGGCGCATATCTCAATTTTTACGAAATAAGCTTGATTTTTTAGCAAAAGTGTGATATAATGGAATTATAAGGAGTTTTATCACCTATGTATAATTTGGAAATTGAGAAAAAACAGAAGCATAAACTAATTACCATCGTAATCAGCATGGTAATTGTGATTATTCTTCTCGTTGTTGCGATTGTAGCCGTTACAACCAACAAATCCAACCAAGCCGGCATCATTGGCGAAAACGAAAATGACGATTTTTCGATTATTACCAGCGAGCCTAAGCCAGAGGAGGATACAAAAAAGGAAGTTAAAACTGAGACTAAAGTTTCAACCGTTGAAACGTTGTCGACAAAAACTACTAAGACCGAATCGAAATTGCCAGAAACTGGCCCAATCGATTTATTGCCAATCGCAGTTGTACTCGGTCTTTTGACTAGTGGCGCGACAGCATTCGCGATGAATAAACGCAGTAAATAAACTAAATCGCTATTAAAAAGCCAGAAAATTACCATTTCTGGCTTTTTTGTGTTATAATAACATGAGAGCCCGAGTGGTGAAATTGGTATACACGTATGCCTTAGGAGCATATGC
>DBWP01000012.1:13070-53116 GCA_002309075.1 Candidatus Saccharibacteria bacterium UBA1235
TTTTTTGAGGCGACGCAGGTGCCCTAGCTTTTGCGAAGCAAAAGCGTTGCACCGATAAAGCAAGCTTTGGATTTTTTGTATTTTTCCCACACAATTTAAATTTTGTGTGGTATAATCATAAGCAGGATGGGTAAAATTGCACGGTATTTGAATCAACTTATAACAGGCGATGTTTTTGATGCGCCAGAGGTCCTAGAGGCTTATTCGACCGACCGATCGGTCTTAAAAATCAGACCAAAACTCGTGGCGTTACCAGAGTCAACTGACGATATTCGAAAATTAATGCGTTTTTCAAGCCAATTAGCTACTAAGGGTATTAAACTACCGGTAACCGTGCGCGGGTCTGGGCTAGATCAAATGGGCGCGGACCTTGGAAATGGCTTAATTCTATCAACTGAAAAAATCAATAAGTTGCTCGAATCCGACAAGCGCGAACGCTTAGTGCGCGTGCAGTCCGGAATTACCCTAAAAGAATTAAATACTGCTTTATCTGTAAATGGTTTAAGGATTCCGATTGAGGGGCATGAAAACGAAACAATTGGTGGATTAATTTCAAATTGTCCAGCGGATGATTGGGCTGGAAAATACGGCGGAATTTATAATTTCGTAGAACGTATAGAAGTGGTTTTGCCGAATGGCGATATTTTGCAGACCCGCCAAATCAGTAAGCACACAGCAATGAGAAAAGCACGTGAGAAGACCGATGAAGGTAGACTTTATGGTAAACTTCTGCAGCTTTTGAAGAAAAATGAAGATTTGATTAAAGCTTTAAGAAATAATGAGCGTGATTTAGCTGGTTATCAGAATATTATTAGAATCGTAAATAAATCTTCGATTGATCTTTTGCCGCTATTTTTCGGCGCGGAGGGGACACTTGGGGTTATTACGGAGGTAATTTTGCGAGCAGTACCAGTTCAAAAAGAAATTCGGCGCGTGGCTGCGACTTTTGATGACTATGGCCTCGCCGGAAAATTCCTTGAAGTAGTTAAGCCGCTCAGGCCTCTAGAGTTAGATCTTTATGATCTTCGCGCGGTTAAAGCCGTAGAAGAAAACGGGAAGAAGCCAAACACTATCACCAAGAAGATGGACGGAGGTTTTGTGGTTTTTGCAAAATTCGAGGGCAAATGTGGCGCGAAAATCCGCAAAATCGATAATTTTAATAATAAAGTTTTGAAATCTTCGCAGATTTTTATTGAAAACAATAAGACTGCTGGGGCGCTTAATGAGCTTGAAAGTAATCTAGCGAGTTTCGTAAACCGAATCCGCGTTAGTGATACCGCTCCTCTCATGATAGGTTTCTCTTTGCCGGAAGGGCGAGTATTGAATTTCTTAAGCGATTTGAAGTTTTTGGAAACTAGCCTTAAGATGAAGTTAATACTTTATGGATCCTATTCGGCGAATAATTATAATTTGAGTCCAAAAATAGATATTAATAGTAGTGATGCAAGCAAGATTGCTGTTAATTTCTTAAAAACTAGCGCCTACGTTGTACAGCGCCAGGGCGGCGTAATAACTGGCGGTATACCAGAAGGACGAGTAAAAGCGCTTGTAACTGAAAATAGTATGACTGAAGCTGAAAAAGTTTTATATAGCTCCATTAAAAATGCTTTTGACCGTCAGGGAATTTTAAATCCTGGCGTTAAAGTCGACACTGATAGTAGATTTACGATTAGACATTTTCGTTCTTTGTGATATAATTTAGTTAATTATAGGAGTTTTTTATGAAAACAAAAGTTAAGAAGGTATCTGACGCGCGCACAGAAATTACTGTGACCCTCGATGCAAAAGATTTAAAAGCAGCAAGCGAAAAAGCGCTTGAAAAGTTAGCAAAAGAAATTCATGTTGAAGGCTTTAGAAAAGGTAAAGTCCCGACGGAAGTTGCAAAAAAGTTTATTCCAGAAAATGACCTAAACGCCGAGACGGCTGATATTGCCGTACGCACAACAATCATGGCGGCTTTTGCGGAGAATTCAAAACAACCTCTGGTCGTACCAAACGTAAATATTACAAAATATGTCCCTGGCGAAACACTAGAATATTCGGCAGCGGCAGATATTTTGCCAGAAGTAAAGCTTGGCGATTATAAAAAACTTGGTGTCAAAAAAGCAGAAGTAAAGATTGCTGAAAAAGATATTCAAGGTGTACTCGAAAATCTTGCGTCATCTTTTGCAGAGAAGAAAGTCACGAAGCGTGCCGCAAAATTAACTGATGAAGTAGTAATTGATTTCACCGGTAAAAAAGATGGTAAAGCTTTTGATGGTGGCTCAGCTAAAGATTATAAGTTAACCCTTGGCTCGAAGACTTTTATTCCTGGCTTCGAAGAAGGAATTGTTGATCATGAACCAGGCGACAAATTTGAACTCGAACTTACCTTCCCGAAAGATTATGGAGTAAAAGATTTGGCTGGCAAGAAAACCGTTTTTGAAGTATTATTGAAGCAAGTTAATGAAGTTGTAAAACCAGAAATCAATGATGACTTGGCGAAAAAGTGTGGCCCATTCAAAGATCTGAAAGCATTAAAAGACGACATCAAGAAAAACTTAACTGCTCAAACCGAGCACCAAAATCTCGAAAACTATAAAAACGATTTAGTAGAAGCTTTAGTCAAAAAGTCTACGGTGGCTGCGCCGGAAATTCTAATTGACGATCAAATGCGTATGTTAAAAGACGATGTCGCTAGAAATGCAGCAAGCATGGGTCTTAGTTTCGAAGACTATATCGAACGCGCAGGTGAAACTAAAGAATCTTGGGAAAAGAAAGCTCGCGAAGTCTCTGAGCAGCGTGTAAAAGGCTCTTTGGTCTTACAAAATCTTGCACTCGCGGAAAAAATTACCGTTTCCGATGATTTAGTAGCTGCAAAAATCGCTGAACTTAAAGATGTCTATAAGAATTCACCAGAAGCTATTAAATCTCTTAAAGATCCAAATGTTAAAATGGATATCAAAAACCGTATGGTGATTGAAAAAACTTTAGATTATCTTGTAAAAGTAAACAAATAGTGCTATAATTAATTAAAGAGTTTCATCTCGTTTGTTATTGCTGTAAAACAAACGGGGAATTATCAATAATATATTAATATAGTGAGGAATAAATGCCAACTATTAATCAGTTGATTCGCAAACCTCGTAAAAAGGCTGCGAAGAAATCTAAATCTCCAGCTCTTGGTTCTATTGTTAATACTTTGAAAACCAAGCGCTATGAGAAAGCTGCACCATTAAAGCGTGGTGTCTGTATTAAAGTAACAACCAAAACCCCGAAGAAACCTAACTCCGCTATGCGTAAGGTCGCTCGTGTGCGTCTTACTAATGGTCAAGAAGTTTGGGCTTATATTGGTGGTGAAGGTCACAACCTCCAGGAGCACGCAGTTGTTCTAGTTCGTGGTGGTCGTGTACCAGATCTCCCGGGTGTACGTTATCACATCGTGCGTGGTACTTTGGATCTTCAAGGTGTTCAGGGCCGCAAAAAAGCTCGCTCTAAGTACGGCGCAAAGAAGGAGGGTAAGTAATTATGCCACGTAAAACTACTAAATCTTTGGAAAGAAAAGTTTCTCCAGATCGTAAGTATCAATCGGTTTATGTACAAAGACTTATCAACAAGTCAATGCTTGACGGTAAAAAACAAGCTTCTGAACGTGCAGTTTACGCCGCAATTGAAGGTGCTGCGAAGAAACTTAATTCTGAAAACCCAGTAGAAGTACTTGAAAAAGCTATTTCTAACGTTTCGCCGGATTTTGAAGTTAAGTCTCGCCGCGTTGGTGGCGCTAACTACCAAATCCCATTCCCAATTCAAGGACATCGTCAAATGCATTTTGCATTTACTTGGATGGTACAAGCAGCTCGCGCTCGAAGCGGTATGCCATATGCAAAGCGCCTTGAGGCAGAAATTATAGATGCCTACAATGAAACTGGTGCTGCCTTCAAAAAGAAGGAAGATTGCCACCGTATGGCAGAAGCAAACCGTGCATTCGCACACTTTGCTCGCTAAAAATTGTGAAACAATTTTATTCTACTTATGCTATAATTAGTATAAGTAGATTTTTTTAGGAGGATAAATGATAAAGGTGGCGATAAACGGTTTCGGAAGAATTGGTCGAAACACGTTTAAGATTCTCAGTGAAAGAGATGACGTGGAAGTCGTTGCGATTAATGATATAACCGATGCAAAAACCTTAGCGCATCTTTTAAAATACGATTCTTCGTATGGGGCATATAATAAAGAAGTTTCGTCGGAAGATGACTTTTTGATTGTCGATGGTGAAAAAATACCAGTATACGCCGAAAAAGAGCCAGTGAAATTGCCGTGGAAGAAATTAAAAGTTGATACAGTAATCGAATCGACTGGTTTTTTTACGGATCCAGAGCTCGCAAAAGCGCACATTGACGCCGGCGCGAAACGTGTAGTTATTTCTGCGCCAGCAAAAGGCGAGGGTGCAAAAACTATTGTTATCGGTGCAAATGAAGAAACTATCGATGATAATGATAAGATTCTATCAAACGCATCTTGCACAACTAACTGCATTGCGCCAATTATGAAAATTCTTGAGGATGAATTTGGAGTCGAGAAAGCTATGATGACCACAATTCATTCTTATACTGGTTCGCAAAAGCTTCTTGATGCGCCAGCTAAAGATCTTCGCGAAGCTAGGAGCGCAGCTGAAAATATTGTACCAACCACTACGGGCGCCACTAAAGCAACTAGCCTTGTAATTCCGAGTCTTCAAGAAAAATTCAATGGCTTATCGGTCCGCGTTCCAACGCCAGTAGTTTCGCTTTCTGATATTACCGCCGTATTAAAACGCAATACGACAAAAGAAGAATTAATTAATTTATTCAAAGATATTGTAACTGAACCATATTATGAAGATATTATTGGAGTTACAGAAGAAGAATTAGTCTCATCGGATTTTATAGGCGACCCGCGTTCTTGTATTATCGATCTGCCGCTTATCGACGTTGTCGGTGGAAACATGGTTAAAATTGTAGCTTGGTATGATAATGAATGGGGATATTCAAACCGTTTAGTCGAACTCGCGGTGGATTATAGTAAGGAAAGCTAAAAATGGAAGTATTTATCGGCGCAGATTATAGAGGTCTCGAAAAGAAAGTTGAACTTGCTAAGTTTTTGATCGAGAAAGATTATGAAGTGATAGAACTGGGGTCAAATGATGAAGATTCTAATCTTGATTTTAATGATGCAGCAATTGAAGTTTCTATGAACGTACGCGAAAATTTAGGGTCGCGTGGGATTTTAATCTGTGATTCAGCGCACGGTATGACAATGCAAGCAAATCGTTTTAAAGGCATCCGAGCGGCAAATTGCGATTCCATTGAATCGGCTAAGCTCGCGAGGGAACATGACGACGCGAACATTCTATGCATGTCAGCCCATTTCATGGGACTTCAAGAAATGGAAACTGTCGCGACAACATTTTTAGAAACGGATTTTGAGCCGATAGAACGCAGAGTGCGCAGAATTAATCGTTTAGACGAAAGGGAAGATTATGATTAGGTCAGTATCAATTGTGCCGGCAATTTTAACCGACAATAAACTTGATTATCGTAAACAAATTGAACAAATTAATGCCTTTACAAGGCGTGTTCAAATTGACGTCACTGATGGAATTTTCGTGCCAACCACCACAATTGATATCACGAATATTTGGTGGCCTAAAAACTGGGAGGCAGATTTACACTTAATGGCTGCAAAGCCATCTGAATATATTGATACGATTTTAAAACTTAATCCTTCGCTTTGTATTTTGCACGCAGAAGCGAGTGAAAATCTGTTGCCAATTTTCACAAAATTAAAAGAAGCTGGTATTAAAACTGGCTTAGCGCTTCTTCGCTCAACTTTTCCTGGCAATGTAAAGCCATATATTGATGTGGTTGACCATGTGCTGATTTTGGCCTGCCAGCCAGGTGTACAAGGTTCGCCAGCCGATCTTTTACAAATGGAAAAAATCCAACTAATTCGAAATATAAAACCAGACGTCGAAATATCGTGGGATGGCGGCGCCAATATGACGAACATCCGCGCCCTCGCACATGCCGACATCGACGTAATCAATGTTGGTTCAGCACTCGCCAAAGCTGATAACCCAGCACAAGTTTATGAAGAGCTAGTGGCCGAAATTGATAAAAGTGGGGTAGTTTTATAATGGCACGCATCGTTTCTTTAGGTTCAGCCATGCAAGATATTTACTTAGTCGATCACGACGATTTAAGACCAACTGAAATTGGTGGCGGAGCTATCTTTGGTAAAGTTTTAGTTGGCTCAGAAATTGACATCGACAAACTTTATTACAAAGTCGGTGGCGGAGGAATAAATTCGGCAATTACATTTGTAAGATGCGGCCATGAATCAATTTTGATGAGTAATGTAGCTCGCGATGCAGCCGGTGAAGCAATTTTCAGAGTCTTAGACAAAGAGGGAATTGATAGCAGTTATATAGATTATAATACAACTAAGCCTACCGGAAGCTCTGTAGTGTTATTAGACTCTAAAAGTGGAGAGAGAGCAGTTTTGGCTCACCATGGCGCAAGTGAGAAATTTAATAATTTATCATCAGATGACCTAGATTTAATTCAGCCTGATTGGCTATATGCCACGACATTATATGGCGATATGGAAACATATTTAAAATTTTTTGAGAAAGCACATGAAATTGGCGCAAAAATTATGTTAAACCCAGGCAAAAAAGAGCTTGAAGAGAATAAAAAATTGATTGGTCTACTCGAAGATGTTGATGTTTTATTAGTGGATAAGACTGAGGCATCGAAGATTGTGCCGGGAACAATTTTAACTGAGCTTTTGTATCATCTAAACAATTATGTCCCGACTGTGATTATTACGGATGGTCCGATGGGTGGAATTGCCGGCAACCGAGAAACTGGCGAAGTTTATCGTTTTGGAATCTATGAAGATGTCAAAATTAAAGATAAAACTGGAGCTGGTGATGCTTTTGGATCTGGCTTCCTCGCAAAATTTGCAGAAGGCAAAAGTTTCAGGCAATCTTTGATTTTTGGCTCAGCGAATAGTACGGCAGTCGTGAAGAAAATCGGTGCAAATAGTGGGATTTTAGATGGGACCGAAGAGCTCCACCCGATGCTAATTCAAAAAATATAATACGGAGAGGTAGAAATGTTACAGACCGAATCAGAATTACTAAAAAAATTGTCAATCGCCGACGTCGAGCGAGCAAATGCCTACGCGAAAGATTTAGGCCAAGGGCTTACAATCGTACGATCTTTCCCGCAAGGTGTCACTATTTTTGGTTCAGCTCGGTTGCCACAAGATAATAAATATTGTAAGAAAGCCGCCGAACTTGGTGCGATGCTTGCTAAAAATGGGCACGCAGTGATTACCGGTGGAGGCCCAGGCATCATGGAGGCAGCGTCGCGTGGAGCCTATGAAATTGGCGGACGGACAATCGGCCTTAATATTACTTTAAAACACGAACAATTCCCAAATCCATACCTTACAGATTGTTTAACTTTTGAATATTTCTTCGCCAGAAAAGTTACACTCGCAATGGCAGCAAAAGTTTTCGTATTCTTCCCGGGTGGGTTTGGCACAATGGACGAACTTTCAGAAATCTTATGTTTGATGCAAGAAAATAAGATGCCAAAAATGCCAGTATTCTTGTTTGGTAAGAGTTACTGGAGGAGTTTCGATCGAGTTATTAAAAAAATGCTTAGTCTTGGGTTAATTGCGCCAGCCGATACAAAAATCTTCAAAATCACAGATAACATAAACGACGTTGTGAAAGCTGCTAATAAAATTGGGCATCCAAAAATTTCAGAAAATTTCTATGACGGCTTTCGTGAAGCAAGTAAATTAGAAGATTAAAAAGGGTCTTTTAACCCTAATTGCGAATTTAACTCAGCGATGCGCATAAGCTCGTTATATTTCGCGATGCGATCAGTGCGAGAGAGTGAACCGGTTTTAATTTGGCCAGTGCCAAGCCCAACAGCAAGATGCGCGATCGAGACGTCTTCGGTTTCACCAGAGCGATGAGACATGATGGTCTTATATCCAGCGTTTTTCGCCGTTATGACCGCCTTAATCGTTTCAAATAAAGTACCGATTTGGTTGGGTTTTATTAAAATCGCGTTGGCAACACCTTTTTCGATGCCTTCTTTCAATAATTCCGTATTCGTAACGAATAAATCATCACCAACGAGTTGGATTCTGGAGCCTAAGCGATCGGTCATTTTTTTCCAATTCGCCCAGTCATTTTCCGCAAGACCGTCTTCGATTGAGACTACGGGATAATTTGAGATGATCCAATCGTACCAGTTTATCATATCGTCTGCGGTTTTCCAGTCGCCATTGGTTTTTAAAACATAGCGCCCATTTTCATATGGCGGGTCGGCCGGTTCATTAATATAAAATANNGCCGCAATGTCCATAGCGATTGCAATATCTTCGCCGAACTTTAAATTAGCTTTTTCAACTGCAGCCTTAATACACTCAAGGGGTTCATTGTTGCCACCAATAACCTTTGGTGCATATCCACCTTCGTCACCGACAGTGGTAGGATATCCACGCTCCTTTAAAACGGTTTTTAATGCATGGAAAACTTCAGCGCCTCGACGCACTGCGTCATAAATATTACCGCTTGAGCGAGGAATAATCATATATTCTTGAAAATCAGTCGCAAAACCAGCATGTTCACCGCCATTCATAACATTCATCATTGGCATTGGAATCGACATATCATCAACTGTGCCAGCAATTTCTGCGATATACCGATAAAAAGGCATTTTGTAGGCGCGGGAATTAGCCTTCGCATTAGCAAGCGAAACCGCCAAAATCGCATTAGCACCGAGATTAGACTTATTTTCAGTGCCATCTAAATCGATCATCATTTTATCGACAAATTCCTGGTCAGAAGAATTTCCAACTAAAACATCTTTGATTTTTGAATTAACATTCCAAACTGCTTTTAAGACACCTTTGCCGCTATAGCAACTTTCGTCGCCATCGCGAAGTTCTAGAGCCTCACCAGATCCAGTCGAAGCGCCTGAAGGAACGATAGCGCGCCCATAGCCACCATTTTTTAGAAAAACTTCGGCTTCCACGGTTGGATTGCCTCTGGAATCTAAAACTTGCCTGGCTTTAATGTTTGAAATTATGAATTCGCTCATATTTACAATTCTAACATATTTATGATAGAATAAGCATAAGAATTATTAATTGGAAGGAATTTTTATGGACGAGAAACCCGTCGGGACACCTAATCCACTAAATCCAATGACGCCAATTAGGCCGACATCGGTTGAAGCAGAGAATAATCATCCGGTTAGTCGTCCAATTAACCGGCCGGCGCCTCGACCAGCAAATCGGCTAGTAACTCAAAGGCCGACCATTCAAAATTCGGCTCAAACGCAACCAAAAATTAAAAAAGTAGCAAGAAAACGCCGCAAGAGTCCGCTTTTTATTGTCGCTATTATTCTGTTTTTAATATCAGTAGGACTTGCCGTCGCTGCGGTTTTAATCCTAAATCCATTCTCGTCCCATGATGCCGTTCCGGCTGCAATTTCAAAATTATTCTCTGGGGATTTGCCGCAAAATGTCACGATGAAAGGGAATATCGCAAATTATAATAATAACGACGATTTAAATTTATCAATCGATTTTTCCTCTAAAATAAATAATAAAACAGGCGAAAATGTGGCCGCCGCGACCATTACTGCAAATTTGCCAGATTATGATAATTTTACTTTTAAAGCTGACGAAATTCACACTCTTAAAGGCGATTTATATTTGAAGCTTGATGGTATTTATGGCGCCCTAAATAACCTCGACAAAAAAGATTCAAAAGAAATCTCGGTTTTGGATTTTTTGGATATATTCGATGTTATTGATAATGAATGGATTTATATCCCAAATAGCGATTTTAGTAATCTAAATGACGTCATGCCTGGGGACGGGATAACTAAATGTTTAACGACTGCCGCGGGGAATTTAGGCGAATATGGCGAAAATTTTATGTCGCTTTATAACAAAAATCCATTCATTGAATACTCTACGGCCAATCTTGACATCAATAAGAAAAAGGACCCGCTCTATCGATTGTCGTTTAATGCCGAAAAGTTAGCTGCTTTTTCTAACTCAATCGGCAATTCTGGTTTTTCAAATGAACTTTTAGCCTGTACTGGTAATTTAGCCACTAAAAATAATATTACCGTTGAAGAAATGACTAAAGTTATTGATGCGATACCTGCTATTTATGTCGAAATCGACGATAAAGACAACTTTACGCGTTTATATATGGTGATTTTCAACACTAACGACTCTAGCAAAACTATCGTAGATGTTTCATTTAGCTATCCGGAATCATCTATAATAGCGGAAGCGCCAAAAGATTATATAAATCTTGGGGATTTATTAGAACAATTACTTTCTAAATTTTATGGGGCGGATATTGTCTCCCATTGACATTTTTAATAAAGTGTGCTATAATTAAAAGATGGATGAGAGGTTGAAACAAAAACTATCTAAACTCCCGGTGGGCCCGGGGGTTTATTTTCATAAAAATAAAGCTGGGGAAATTATTTACGTCGGAAAAGCGGCGATTTTAAAAAACAGAGTTAGGCAGTATTTTCAAAAGTCTAAAAAAGATATAAAAACAGAGGCATTAGTTAAGGAGATCTACGATACGGACTGGATTAGCGTCGATACAGAGATGGATGCACTATTTCTAGAGTCGGAGATGATTAAGAGATATATGCCGAAATGGAATATTTTACTTCGCGACGACAAAACCGTTTCATATGTACGAATTGATATGAAATCAGAGGTGCCATATATTAGTTTTACGAGGAATCCCCTTGATGATAAAGCAACTTATATCGGGCCGTTTTATGGAAAAATTGGCGTAGAGAGAGCGCTTCGGAGTCTTAGGCGAGTTTTTCCATATTATACTAAACCTTATAGCGGGAAGAAAACCCTAGATACCGATCTTGGCCTTACTCCTGGGATCGAAGTCGGAAATTGCACCCCAAAAGATTATAAGCGAAACTTACGTAAATTAATCCAATATTTGGAAGGTGGACGCGAAAAATTATTGAATGAATTAGAAAAAACTATGCTAAATGAAGCCGAAAAAGGAAATTATGAGCTTGCGGCAGAAGCAAGAGATCAACTTTTTGGGCTTAAAGAGCTAAAAAAGAAAATTGTTTTCTCGGATAAGGAATTTTTAGACATTTCTTCAGATCAAGCTTTAGCTCAGCTCCAAAAATTGTTAAATCTTGAGAAACCACCACGACGAATTGAAGGCTACGACATCTCTCACCAATCTGGAACTAATACAGTTGCTAGTATGGTGGTGTTTTTAAACGGTGCATCGGCAAGAAACGAATATCGTAAGTTCAAAATTCATACTTCAACTAATGATGATTTAAAGAGCATGGTCGAAGTGATTACTAGGAGATTAAAACATACTGAGTGGGAATACCCAGATTTAATAGTTTTAGACGGTGGCATCAACCAGGTTAACGCGATTCTGTCATTAGTTAAACCATATAATATACCGGTAATTGGTCGCGATAAATCTGGGGACCATTCTAAATCTGCCGAGGTGAAAATTATTGCAAACAGTAAAATAACTCCGCTCCCCCAAGGTTCCCATATTGCCAGACTGATCGCCCGTATTGACGAAGAGGCTCATCGATTCGCAATTACATATCATTCTTTGCTGAAACGAAAAAATATGCTAAAATAGATACATAAGGAGTTAACATGCAAATCGGAAATTTTCTGGAAATAGCAACATTCGTCTCGGCTTTTTTGACAATCCTACTAGTTCTATTACAACAACGTGGCGCGTCTCTCGGCGCAGGCTTTGGTAGCTCTGGCGAGCTTTATACCACTAGGCGCGGTCTAGAAAAATCATTATTCGTCGCAACCATAGTGACATCTGTGGTATTCGTGGGATCAATTTTAGGACTATTATTAATTCCAGCATAATATGAGTATATCTATAAAAAAGCGTGGGCAAAAACTTGTAAAACGTTTTACGAAGGCGTCAGCCAAAGTAAGCGAGGATAGCCACGAGCATATTAGAGAAAATCTGATTGAACGTGTCCCGCATATTCAAAGTATTAAGCTTTTGATTTTTGAGTGGTCGCTTCTTGCTTTGGCTTTAATAATGCTCGCTATGACACAGGCTTTTTGGTTTAGTAGTTCATATGCAGAAGATGCCTTTGTGGATGGTGGAACTTATACAGAAGCCACACTCGGACGCGTTAATTCGATGAACCCGCTTTTTGCTACCACTAGCAGTGAAAAGGTTCTAAGTAAATTGATGTTTTTGACCGTAACAACGGTTGATTATTCTGGTAATCCCGGAATGATGTTGGCCGAACGCTTGACCCCGGATGCAAATGGAAAAATTTGGACTTTAAAGATTCGTGATGGTCTTAAATGGTCGGATGGCGAACCAATCACGAATAAGGACGTCTTATTTACTGTTGGATTGATTCAGAATCAGGCAGCAAACACAATCTACACCTCAAATTTAGAAAATGTAAAAATTACTGAAAATGAAGCTGGTGAAATTGTCTTTACTTTACCTACAGCATATGCCGATTTTGCACTAGCACTAGAAATACCTATTGTGCCAGAACATATTCTTAGAGACGTAACCCCAAAAACTTTAATAGAAGACAACTTCTCAAATGCACCTATTACGAGTGGAGCGTTCAGATTTAATGCTCTTCAAAAATCAGCAAATTCCGACGAGGGAGTAGTGTATCTTTCTGCGAACCCCGATTATTATCTTGGTCGTCCGATGCTTAATACTTTCGCTGTACATACCTTTATGACAAAGGAAGCTATCATTAATGCACTAAATAACGGTTCGGTAACAGCAACAGCAGAGCTTGGGGGCTTAGACGCCGAAGGTGTAATCTCTAATAATTATATTAAACGCGAAAGCAGCGTTAATGTTGGTGCTTTTGTGTTTTTCAACACGAATAGTCATTTTCTTAGAAATCGCGATCTAAGATCAACTATTCGCGAAGGATTAAATATTGAAAAAATACGCGAAAAAGCACCTGGGACTTTAGCTTTAAATTATCCTTTGGCTAGTGACCAAATTAAATTAAATAATTATCCAGAAATTCCAGCTGAGAATTTCTTAGAGGCCACTACCAAAATCGAATCATTTGAAAATAACGAACCGATTGAATTAAATATCGCGACAGTTAATTCCGGTTATCTACCAGCAGTGGCAGAAGAATTAAAAAATCAATTAGTTATGCTTGGCATTGACGCAAGGTTGATAGTTTATGAAGAGACCCAAGATTTCGTGGCAAATATCGTGGCTAAACGAAATTATGATATTTTAGTTTATGAAATTGAGCTTGGGGCTGATCCAGATCTTTTGCCTTATTATCATTCATCACAAACTAAAGCAGCCGGTTTAAACCTTTCAAATTATAGTAACGCTCTAGTCGATAGTTTAATTATGGGGGCAAGGGAAACATTGGATGAAAGTTTAAGGGTCAAAAAATATGAGTCATTCTTAGAATATTGGGTCCAAGATGTGCCTTCGATCGGATTATATCAAGCAAATGCAATTTATATTTACAACAAAAATGTACGAACTTACGGCGAAAACGTAAATCTCGTAACTGCGATCGATCGTTTTTCAGATATCGGAAACTTTGCAGTAACAAAAGCGACTAGAAATCTTACACCATAATAAAAAGTATGATATAATGTTTATAAGGATGCGTATTTTAATGTGCGCCTGTGGTGGAATTGGTAGACACGCTACCTTGAGGTGGTAGTGGCCAGATTCACGGCTGTGCTAGTTCGAGTCTAGTCAGGCGCACCAAGCGTATCCTTGAACAATGGATATAAGCGTATCCTTGAACAAAAGAGTAAGGAGGTAAATGAAGAAACTAATTCAAAAAACGTTAATGCTAACTTTCGGGTTAGTTTTTTGTGCTTGTATTGCCGCTGGCAATAATCCGGTTTTCGCAGAAAGCGAAACGGATGAGCTAATGAAGGCTGCTACTAGTATCAGTATCAGTCCGGTTAATAAGGTTCTCCAAATCGAGGCAAATTCGGTTTATGAAGACACTTTCAAAGTAACAAACAACGGTTCTTCTGATATGGAATTTGAAGTTTATGCTTCGCCATATTCTTATACTTATTCTGAAGACGAGAATGAATATAAGCTTGGGTTTAATTCTGAAAATAATTACACCCAAATTACTAGATGGATCACATTTAGAAATAGTGACGGCGAGTTTGTAGAAAATCCGCACTTTAAGGTTGGTCCAGGCGAGAATGTAGAGGTAGCTTATAAAATTTCTACACCAAATAGCATTCCGGCGGGTGGACAATATGCAGTACTCTTTGCTCATACTTTGTCAAACACTACAACCTCTAGTGGTATTAAAACCGAGGCTAGCCCAGGACTCGTAGTTTATGGTCGCTGCTCAACTGGTGAAACTATTTCTAAAAGCACCATTTCTGATTTGAAAATTTCTCAATCTCTAACTAAGGCTGGTGAAACAAAAAACCTCGTTAACGCGTCCGCAAAAGTAAAGAACGAAGGTAACGTAGACTTTATGGCTAGCGGAAGGTTGGTAGTTGAAGGTCTATTCGGAAACGTAAAATATGAGACCCCAGCAAACGGTGGCCGAATCTCCATTATCCCAGATACCGAACTTACTGTATCTGATGTTTGGGAAGAAACTCCGGTATTCGGAATCTTTAAGGCAACTTGGACCGTAACGGCCCCTGGAGCTGAAGCTCAAACTATTTCACAAATGATTGTAATTCTTCCACTCTGGATGATAATTATCATAATTTTAGTATTGACAGCTATTGTCACAAGCATTATAATTATGGTTAGGAAGCGTAAAGAACGCAAGTCTAAGTTTAAATTCTAGGCTTTAGGCAAGCGACTGTGTGGAGCAGGGCTTTACAAAATCCAAATAAACATCAAATATAAACAGAGTGTAGAGTATGAAGAAAGCAAAAAAACAGCTTCTTGGTCTCTTTGGGTTATCGTTCGTAGCTACGATGACCGTTGTAGCGGCAAATATACCGCCTCAAGAAGCATTAGCAACATCAACCATGAGCGACACCTTCAGCGTGAGGGTGATTGGGACCGTGCCGGACGTTAGTATCCGCGGTATCCAAAACAAAGTCGTGTTCGTAAATACGAACCATGCGTTTAATATTGACTACGAAAATGTAGCCACGATAAAAGTTCGAGTAACTTATATCAACGACAAAAATGTATCATCTACAAGGACAATACTCGAAAGAACCTTTACCGAAAATAAGGTCGGCGTGTTAGATTATAATATTTCTGACATTATTGAAGGGCCAGATGCTTTCGGTAAATATGTAATAGACGTCGATACGACCAGTTCTGATGGCGTATTTGATGAAGACACGATTTCGTTCTTCTATCAACCAGCCAAAGAGGAGGCCGTAGTAGATGATGTCACAGGTAAGCATTATATAGAATTGGAACATATGAACGACGTTAAGGAAGTCATCGTTAACGTTTACGATAAATCTGGTAACATTGTCGCGACCTTACCTCCGGTAACTGTATCCTCTTCGACAACAAGGATCGAGATTCCTTTCGAATCCCTTAATCTTCCATCAGGCGAATACTCTTTGGGTATTTCATATCTTGATGAGCATGGAACCGAAATTCACGAATCTCAAGTATCAGATATTCAATTCACAGCGGCGGAGGTTCCAGACGCTGGCGTGCCTGATACGGGTGGATTATTCCAAAATCTAAACATCTCAAACGAAGATTATTTAATTAGCGGATTAATTGTCTTCTTCGTGTTCGGGATCGTTGCACTAGGAATAATCTTAAGAGACAAGAAAAACGTTAAGAAAAATCGCTAATTAATAGATAAAATATTCTACTCTGTAATGATAATATACTTTTGGGCGCTCAAAAAACTGCGAGGGCGCCCAAAAGTTTTTATAAAAAGCTACAAAAAAAACGAACCAGATTTCCTGGTTCGTTTTTTAAAATTATTCAGCTTCTTTTTCAGCTTTTTTAGCGGCTTCTTTTGCTGCTTTTTTAGCCTTATTTTCAAGCGCTTCTTTCATCTTTGCAGCCTTAGCAGCACGAGCTTTGAAGCGATCGACGCGGCCTTCGGTATCGATAATCTTCTCTTCGCCAGTAAAGAAAGGGTGAGAAGCCGAAGAAATCTGTACCTTTACTAATGGATATTCTTTACCATCTTCCCATTTGATGGTTTCTTCGCTTTTTGCGGTAGACTTAGTGAGGAAAGAAAAACCTGCTGCTTCATCTACGAACACAACTTCGCGATAATCTTTAGGGTGTAAATCTGTTTTACTCATAATTATTGTTATTATATCAGAGACAATAAAAAAAGTAAAGAGTAAAAAGGCGAGCTTTAAGCTCGCCTAGGTTTAGTGGTTACAGAATTATATCGATATCTTCGATAATTTCATCGATAAAGCCGAGTTCTAACGCGTCTTCCGGAAGCATATAATACTCCGTTCGAATCTGCGCCTCATATTCTCGGTCGGTCATTTTACCATGCGCTAAAACATGCTTTTTAATAACCTCCCGATCAAAACGCTCGTCAAACTTTATGCGATCCTGAACCTTGTTGGTTGATCCATAAGCCCCCGTCGAACCGTCATGCAACAAGAATGTCATATGCGGAAGCGAGAAACGCTTATGGCCAGTGATACCAATATAGAATGACATCGAGCTCCACTGACCGATATTAACGGTCCAAATTGGAGTTTTACTAAGTTCGATTGCCGAGACGAGAGCAAAGCCTTCGCCAATTTCGCCGCCAGGGGAATTGATGAAGAGTTTGATTGGCTTTCTCTCGTCTACCGGTAAATCTTTATCTTCGCGATTGCAATCAAAGATATACTTAACTATCTGACTGGTAGACGACAAATAGTCGTTATCTACGCCACCCTCATATCCGAGTGAGGCGATTTCTTTAGCAAGATAAACCCTCCTTTCCTTCATATCTTCCAAGATCATTCGCTCTTCGAGTGTGGTATAAAACCTCATGGCTTCTTCAGTAATGTAATCTAACATGGTTCCACCTCCTTAAAATACTACTTGCCTTCCGAGATTGGATAAGCGAATCTGACTCTGATTTTAACAGTTAGCTATCCAAAAGACAAGCTCAAGTGTTTTTATAAATTATGAGAGGGAATTAGAGGAGGGTCTTGATTTTTTTATTAAAGTGTGCTATAATGGAAGTATATACTAATTTTAATGAAACAGTCTTGGGAGGATTTCCTGGTTAACGGGTCCTGAGACGAAGAGAAAGGAAATCATATGACCGTAAAAGTCGATATGAAGGAGCTTCTAGAAGCTGGTGCTCATTTTGGGCACAAAACTAGCCGCTGGCATCCAAAAATGGCGCCATACATTCATAGCAAACGCCAAGATAGCCACATTATTAACCTTGAAAAAACTGTCGAAGGTTTTGAGGTCGCTTTGCCAAAAATTACCGAGATCGTAAAATCCGGCAAGAAGGTTTTGTTTGTTGGCACCAAGAAACAAATGAAAGACGTCGTACGCGAAGCTGCTGAATCGGTAGAAATGCCTTACGCAGTAGTACGCTGGGTTGGCGGGACTTTGACCAACGTCGAAACTGTTAATCGCCAAATCAAAAAGCTTAAAGACCTAGAGCGTCGCATGGCTTCAGGTGAGCTCGAAAATCGCTATTCGAAGCTTGAAGTTCAAAGATTTCAAGAAGAAATCGATCTCTTAAACGAACGCTACGGCGGAATTAAAGATATGACCGAGCAGCCAGCTGCAATTATCGTTGTCGATGCGATTGAAGACAAAAATGCGATTAAAGAAGCTAAGGGTCTTAATATCCCTGTATTTGCCCTAGTTGATAGTAATGTTGATCCGACTGGAATCGACTATGTAATTCCGATGAATGACGATGCGATTAAGGCAACAAAACTTGCGCTTTCGTACTTTATCGAAGCGATTAAAGAAGGTAAAAAATAATTAGGAGGCAAAATGGCAGAAATTTCTATTGAACAAATCAAGAAATTAAAAGAGCTTTCTGGGGCTGGGCTTACCGATGCGAAAAAAGCTTTGGTTGAAGCTGATGGCGATTTCGACAAAGCTCTCGAAGCAATGCGCAAAAAAGGTTTGACCAAGGCCGAAAAGAGAGGCGATCGTGAAACCCGCGAAGGTTTAGTCGACGCTTATATTCATGATGGCCGCCTTGGTGCAATCGTCGAAGTTAACTGTGAGACTTCATTTGTTGCAAAGACTGATGAGTTCAAGGCTTTGGCACACCAAATTGCAATGCAGGTTGCTTCGATGGCGCCGCTTTACGTCTCAGAGGAAGATATTCCGGCCGAGGTTCGCGAAGCTAAAATTAAAGAGCTTGAGACTAACTTTAAAGGTCCAGAAAATATGAAAGAGCAAATTCTTGCTGGGCAAGTCAAGAAGGCTTTCTCCGATAAGGTTCTCATGAACCAGCCTTATATTCTCGATGATTCGAAGACGGTTGAACAATTCATTAAGGAAGCTATCGCAAAAACTGGTGAAAATATTACCGTTCGCCAATTTAAGCGAATCGAACTTGGTGTAACTGAGTAAAAAATAGCCCCACAGGGGCTATTTTTTGTGTTATACTAAAGATATAAATAAGGAGTTTTTATGTTTGATACTAGCAAAGAACGTCAGGCGATGAGCGAAGCTCTAGCCCGTTTTGATGACGAAATGAAAAAAGTGCGAACTGGTCGCGCTCACCCAGATATGTTGTCCGGTGTTAAAGTTGAGGCTTATGGACAATTCATGCCAATTAATCAAGTTGCGAATATAACCGCAGCAGATGCCACGCTTCTTGTTATTACCCCATTTGATCCTTCAACAATCCAGGCAATTACGGCAGCGATTCGAGCTGACCAATCGCTTGGGCTTAACCCAGCTGATGATGGGCGCGTAGTAAGGGTACCAATTCCAGCTTTGACTGAGGAACGCCGTAAGGAAATCGTTAAAAATGCTTCGAATAAGGTTGAACAGGCTAAAGTTGCTCTTCGAAATATTCGTGAAGACGCCAGAAAAGAGTTAAAGGCGGCGGAAGAACTTAGTGAAGACATCAAAAAACGCGCCGAGAAGGAAATTGACGATCTAACTAAAGAATTTACTGATAAGGTCGAGTCTGCTTTTAAAGCAAAATCTGAAGAAATTATGAAGCTATAATTACATTATAGCACACTTTTTGGAGTTTGTCAATGGTTTTAGAACATTTAGGAATCATCGCTGATGGAAATAGGCGATGGGCAAAAGAACGCGGTCTACCAACTTTGGAAGGGCACAAAAAGGGACTAGACCGGATTAAAGAGCTCGTTGGAGCGGCAAGTAAAACTGATATTAAATATATAACTTTCTATGTTTTCTCGATGGAGAACTGGGGAAGAAGCGTCGACGAAGTTAGCTATATTATGAAGCTTGCTGAAACGCGGATTTTAAAATACGCCGAGGAGCTTAAAGAAAATAACGCGCGGATGTTAATTTTAGGCTCGAAAGCAAAAATTTCGCCAAAACTTGCTAGCGCGCTCGACAAGGCCGAGGAAATTACAGCCGATTGTACTGGAATTACCGTTTGTTTCTGTTTTAATTATGGCGGCGAGCAGGAAATTGCTGATGCGGCTACGATCGCAAGTGAAGTCGAGGGTGAAATTACACCAGAAACAATCCGAAAACATCTTTATCATCCAGAAGTGCCAAATATCGACATGGTGGTTCGGACTTCGGGCGAAGAAAGAATCTCTGGTTTTATGCTTTGGCGAAGCGCCTATGCCGAAATGTTGTTTGTAGAAAAATACTTCCCAGAGATGGAGGCGTCTGATATTGATAAGATTTTGGAAGAATACGAAAAGCGTAACCGTAGATTCGGAAAATAATGCTATAATAAAAATATGAATATTTTTGTAGGAGTTATAGTTGGTCTTTTCGTTTTAATGTTGCTCGTTATACTACACGAGTTGGGGCATTTTATCGCCGCAAGGCGTAATGGTGTTAGGGTTTTAGAGTTTGGAATTGGTTTTCCGCCGAGAGCGATAGCTTGGCAAAAAGATCCAAAAACTGGCAAGTGGAAGCGTTTGCCTAGATCTGAGTGGGAAAAGAATGACATAACAAAACCGGTACATGATAGCGAGGAAGCAACGAAGAAATCTGGGCTAATTTTGAGTCTGAACTGGTTGCCAATTGGTGGTTTTTGCCAAATGGATGGGGAGTCCGCCTCTGATACACGAAAAAATACTTTTGGCGCCGCAAGTTTTTGGGCTAAAACTAAAATTTTATTCGCCGGCGTAGCTATGAACTGGCTGGCGGCGTTTTTGATTTTAACGGTCCTGGCATGGACAGGAATGCCAAATTTTATCGACAATCAATTTACCGTGGCGCAAGATACTAGAGTTGAATACGTCCCGGTAAAAATAGCGACTGTAGTGGAAGGGTCGCCGGCGGAACTTGCTGGAATTTTGCCCGGCGATTATGTCGTTTCCATTAATGACACGGAGGTTAAGCGCGGGAATGAGATTATAAATTATAATTCCGATCATGCTGGAGAAGAAGTAAAATATAAAATTTATCGAAAAGGCGAAGAAGGCTGTAATTGTGATAAGAATTTAGACGTTACTGTAAAATTGAATCAGAAAGATAGCAGTTATCTCTTAGGAGTAACAATGGAGAATTCCGAAAGCAAATCTTATTCAACCTGGTCGGCGCCGATAGTTGGGGCTGGAATAACTTTACAAGTCACAGGAGAAACTTTTAAAGGAATTGGCGAGCTTTTGTGGAATTTTACTTCTGGATTAGGACGAATGCTTAGCTTCGATGATGGCGTTCGTGAAAGTGGACAAGCCGCAATTTCTAGCGTTGGCGATTCCGTATCTGGACCTGTTGGAATTATTGGTGTATTGTTCCCGGCGTTTACTTCGGCAGGGCCAGCAAACTTAGCTTTCCTTGCAGCAATCATTTCAATCTCTTTAGCCTGTATGAATGTATTACCAATTCCAGCACTAGACGGAGGAAGGTGGCTCCTAATTGCTATTTATAAATTACGCCGCAAAAAACTCACAAAAGAAGTTGAGGAGAGAATTGTTGCGCGCGCCTTCATGGTACTCCTCGCACTAATGATCATCGTAACGATATTAGATATCACGAGGTTCTTTTAATGCGAAAATCTCGTAGCATATTTCTGACCCTCCTGATGTGTATATGGGTTTTTGCGTCGGTAATTACGGCGCAATTCGTGATAGGATGGTTAATGATTTTTATGCTCGGTAGAGAAACGCTCGGGCAGCCAGTTTGGACAGCAGTTTATTCGGCCTTATCTTATGTGACGGCGATGCTTTTAATAATTTTAGTCCCAAAAAAAATTACAAAAACATCCCGAAGCGATTTAGGTCTAAACGGCTGGCCGACCTGGACGGATATAGGACTTTCACCTATAGCTTTTATTATGTCGATGATTCTGGCAGCTGGGCTAGTCGCGCTTTTTAGCGTCTTCCCGTGGTTCGATGCTAGCGAAGTCCAAAATACTGGTTTTAGTATCTACATGTCTGGAGGTGACAGAGTTATCGCTTTCTTGACTTTAGTGGTAATAGCACCGATTGCTGAAGAAATTATTTTTCGCGGATGGCTTTATGGTAAAATCCGTGAAAAATGGGGCGTTTTAGTCTCTATCTTAATAGTCTCTATACTTTTCGGGGTCGTACATTTGCAGTGGAATGTTGGAATAAACGTTTTTTGCCTATCTGTAGTTTTGTGCGGGCTTCGCGAAATTACTGGAACAATATACGCTGGCATTTTGACTCATATGATAAAAAATGGTGTAGCATTTTATTTATTATACATTCTCGGGGTATGATATAATATAATATATGAAATTATCACAGACTTTTATTAAAACTTTGCGCGAAGCCCCAAAAGATGAACTTGCGAAAAACGGGGCGTTGTTATCGCGGGCGGGATATGTACATAAAGAGATGGCTGGAGTATATGATTTTTTGCCGCTCGGATTAAAGGTCTTAGAAAATATTAAGCGAATCATTCGTGAAGAATTAAACGCAATTGGAAGCGAAGAAGTTTTACTTTCTACATTGCAAAATCCTGAGCTCTGGGAGAAAACCGGTCGTTTTTCCGACCAACAAGTTGATATTTGGTTTAAAACTGAACTCTCCTCGGGCGGAATTGTTGGACTTGCTCCAACTCATGAAGAGCCTATCACTAATCTAATGAAAACTTATATTTCTAGTTATAAAGACTTGCCGCTTTCAGTTTACCAATTCCAAACTAAATTCCGCAATGAAAAACGGGCAAAATCTGGAATTTTACGCGGTCGTGAATTCTTAATGAAAGATATGTATTCATTCCATGCAACCGAAGAAGATTTGGATCGATATTACGCCGAAGTTGAGAAAGCTTACGATAGAATTTATGCTAGACTCGGATTAACTGACACTCATGAAACTTTTGCAAGTGGCGGAATTTTCGCTAAATATTCACATGAATATCAGACTTTCTTGCCAGTAGGTGAAGATACTGTATATTATAATGCTGACAAAACCGTGTTTATTAATAAAGAAGTATATAACGATGAAGTATTGAAGGATCTCGGCGTAGAAAATGATAGTTTCTCAGAAACTGCCGCAGCGGAAGTTGGGAACATTTTCAAGCTTAAATTTAAATATTCTGAGCCGCTCGGTCTGCAATTTAATGATGAGAATAACGAGCTAAAAACCGTATATATGGGCTGCTATGGTATTGGCGTTTCACGCGTCATGGGTGTAATTGCTGAAAAATTTGCCGATGAAAAAGGTCTTTGCTGGCCTGAACCCGTAGCCCCATTCAAGGCGCAGCTTATTGGCATTGGTGAGGCTGGAGTAAAGGTAGCTGAAGATTTTTATAACCAGCATAAAGATAAAATCTTATTCGATGATCGCAACCTAAGGCCAGGTGAGAAATTTGCTGATGCTGAGCTCATGGGGATGCCTTATCGGATAGTAATTTCAGATAAAACTATGGCTGAAAATGCCGCAGAAGTTACATCGCGAAAGACCGGTGAAACCAAAATGATAGCTATTGACAAGCTAAACGAGATACTGTAAACTCATAGAGTAAAATTGGAGATTGGTTATGATTAAAAAAAGTATTAGCCTAACTGCCGAAGGGAAGAAAGAGCTTGAAGCCGAACTCGAAGGTTTAATTAAGAATCGTCCAGAAATCGCAGAGAGAATCGCAACCGCAAGGGCTTTTGGTGATTTGTCTGAAAATGAAGAATATAGTTCAGCTAGGAATGAACAAAAACTTGCTGAGGGGAGAATTCTTGAGATTCAAGAAATTTTAAAGAACGCTAAAATTATTCGTGCTGGCAAAAAAGAGTCTGTGACGCTTGGGGCGACCGTGAGGCTTGATATGGGCGGGCGCGAAGTTGAATATACTATCGTTGGGCCGACCGAAGCGAATCCGCTCGAAGGAAAAATCTCCAACGAATCACCTATTGGTAAAGCGATTTTTAAACACAAAGCCAATGATACTGTTCAATTTAATGGCAAAACGGTTAAGATTGTCGAGATCAAATAATTATAGTATAATTAATTCATGTTATTAGAAGATTATCGAAACGAAAGAATCAGAAAATTAGAAGAAATCCGGGCGAAAGGAATTGATCCTTATCCGGCTAAAAGTTATCGCAATACTAAGATTTTTGACGTCGTCAATCATTTTGAAGAAAAGAAAGGCCAAGAAGTTACGATCGCAGGGCGCATTATTGCAATTCGCTCATTCGGTAAGCTAGTATTTTTGAAACTTAGAGATTTATCTGGCGAAGTGCAAGTTTTTATGAAAGTGACCGATAAAGAAACTCCAGAAGGAATGCTCAGCGCAAAAGATATTAAGCTTCTTGATAACGGAGATTTCGTTGAGGCTACTGGTATAGTTGATAAGTCTCAGACTGGCGAGATTTCAGTATTTACTGATTTTGTGCGAATTTTAACAAAGTCACTACGTCCATTGCCAGAGAAATTTACGAACAAAGAGGAGCGCTACCGCCGACGTTATGTCGATATGAATGTTAATCCTGAGGTTAGGGAACGGTTGGTACGCCGCAGCAAATTCTGGCAGGCGACTCGTGATTTCATGAATGCGCATGGTTTTATCGAAATTAATATTCCAGTTCTTGAGCATACGACTGGTGGCGCCGATGCTACTCCTTTCACTACTCATATGAATGCGCTTGATGAAGATTTTTATCTCCGTATTTCTCATGAATTACCTCTTAAGCGCTTGCTTGGTGGTGGCTTCGAAAAAGTCTATGATATCGGTCCAAGATTCCGCAATGAAGGTGTAGATGACGAGCATTTACCGGAGCATATCGCATTCGAATCTTATGCTGCATACGAAAATTATGAAGACGGTATGAAACTTTATGAAGAAATGATCAAATATGTCGCGAAAGAAACTTGGGGCACTTTGAAATTTCATGTAAATGGTTTTGATATTGACCTAGATAAAGAGTGGCCACGCTATAAATACGCCGATCTTTTGAAAGAGAAGTTTGATGTAGACGTCTTTAATCCAGATCGCGAAAAATTATTGAAGACATTGAAAGAAAATAACGTAGAGGTAAACCCGAGCACCACTACCCCACATCTTATTGACCATGTTTGGAAATTAATTCGTAAAACTTCGGCTGGTCCATACTGGCTAATCGAAGAGCCGTTGTCGCTTTCTCCGCTTGCTAAGAAATCTGCCGAAAATCCGCTTGTAACAGAGCGATTCCATCCAGTAATCGCCGGAACAGAAATGGGAAATGGATTCTCAGAATTGAATGATCCATTAGATCAACTAGAACGTTTTGAGGAACAGCAAGCAGCACGCGACGCTGGCGATGAAGAAGCTCAGATGCTCGATCGTGATTTCGTTGAAATGTTGGAATATGGTATGCCGCCAGCTTGTGGTTGGGGAAATTCAGAGAGAAATTTCTGGCTACTTGAAGGTGTTCCTGGTAGAGAAGCTGTACCATTCCCGACCATGAAGCAGATAGATTAGTTTTAGTTTTTATGCTAAAATATTAGCATGGAATGGCTTAGCCTAGTATTAGTTGCCGTACTTTCTGGTTCCTCGCATATATATGTAGATAATTATATTTCTGATGTATATTTTAAAGGCCGAAACGCGGTATCGCAAAAATTATTTTTTGCAATTGCGTTTACTGTTATCGCAGTTGTTTTGATGGCGATTTCAGGTTTTGAGGTTTTTAATTTTGAACCAAAGGTCTCGCTACTATTAATTTTGGCTGGATTGCTGGCGAGTTTAGCTGGGATCCCTTATTATAGAGCCCTTGAAATAGATGATTCGACAAACCTTGGTATCTTTATCCAAATTGCACCAATTTTATTCTTGGTTTTGGGCTGGATATTTTTAGGGGAATCAATATCGCCGATCCAAATGGTTGCTTTCGTAGTTATCATGATGGCGCCTCTACTTATTTTGCTAACAACTGGAAAAAGAAGCCGAAAAGTCAAACTCCGTGCTATTTTCTATGCTTTCTTATATGTTTTTGTTGGGGTCTGCGGACACTTAATTTTTGTAAAAGAAAATTCCAGTGATTTGGATTTCGTTAGCGAAATAGCCTTGATTCTTCTCGGGAAAGGGATAGGGAACGCGATAATTATGGCCTTCAAGCCAAAATGGGTTAAACGATTTATTAAAATTTATAGAACCAGTAGAGGAAAGGTCTTACGGCCATTGCTTGGAACTTTTATATTTAACTTGATGAAAGACTTTTCGTATCGTGCAGCATTAGTGCTAGCCCCGTCAGCAGCTTTAGCTTCCGCAGTATCGGATTCGGCAGAACCAATTGTCATTTTCTTTATGGGAATTATCTTGACATTGATCTGGCCAAGTATTGGTCGCGAAAAATTAAGCAAAAAAAGCGTATTAGTACACCTCGCTGCTACAGTGCTAGTGGTAATTGGCATTATTTTACTCCAAATGCCTGTGTGATATAATTTATTTATGCCTGAGTTTAAGCTTGTGTCTAAATATCAACCGACCGGCGATCAGCCTGCGGCGATCCGTCAACTTACGGATGGTATTTTGGCTGGCAAAAAAGAGCAGACCCTGCTCGGCGTAACTGGCTCTGGTAAAACTTTTACTATGGCAAATATAATTGAAAATGTACAGAGACCAACTTTAATCTTAGCGCACAACAAAACTTTAGCAGCTCAACTATACTCTGAGTTTCGTGAATTTTTTCCTGAGAACGAGGTACATTATTTCGTATCATATTTCGACTATTATCAGCCGGAGGCTTATATTGCTTCCACTGATACTTATATTGAAAAAGATTCGGCAATTAATGATGAAATTGACCGACTTAGGCACGGCGCAACCGAAGCACTTCTTACGCGCAGAGACGTAATCGTAATCGCTTCAGTTTCTTGTATTTACGGTATCGGTTCGCCAGAATTTTATCTTGAAATGTCGTTCGAGGCCACAAAAAATGATTCAATTTCACAAAATGCGTTTATTAAAAAATTGATTTCAATGCAATATCATAGAAATGATCTCGCTTTCGAGCGCGGAAATTTTCGAGTCATGGGAGACACAATTGATTTGTTCCCGGCAAATGGCGAACATGGATATCGGTTCGAATTTGGCTTCGACGCACTTGAAGAAATTAAAATTATAGATCCTCTGACTTTTGATACGCTTGAAAGGCCCAATAAAATACATGTCTTTCCAAACACTCATTACGCTACGCCGAAAGACCAACTTGAAAAAGCGCTCACAACGATTCGTGCTGAATTCGATGAACGTTTAGCATATTTTAAAGATCGTGAAAAATATCTAGAAGCCGAAAGGTTATCACAGCGAACTAAATACGATTTAGAAATGTTGAAAAGTACTGGATTCGTGAAAGGGATCGAGAACTACTCAAGACATCTTGATGGTAGAAAGCCTGGCGAGCCGCCTTCAACTTTAATAGATTTCTTCCCGAAAGATTTTCTTTTGATCGTAGATGAATCGCATATGACTTTGCCGCAAGTTAGAGGAATGTATAACGGTGACCATGCACGAAAAATGACACTCGTAGATTATGGCTTCCGATTACCTTCAGCATTAGATAATCGCCCCCTCACTTTTGGTGAATTTGAGGCACGAATTAACCAGGCTATCTATGTTTCGGCAACGCCTGGGGAATATGAGCTTGAACATAGTCCGAAGCCAGCAGAACAAGTGATTCGTCCGACTGGGTTACTGGATCCTGAAATTGAAGTAAGGAGCAGCGATGGGCAAATCGATGACCTGATGGAAGAAATTGACCAGAGAATCGCAAAAGGCCAACGTACATTAATTACGACTTTAACTAAGCGTATGGCTGAAGATTTAACAGACCACTTAAAAGAGCGGGGGGTTAAGACCGCCTATATACATTCAGATATAGACACTCTTGAGCGTGGCGATATCTTAAGGGATCTTCGGGAAGGTGTTTATGATGTATTAGTCGGAATTAATTTGCTACGCGAAGGCCTAGACCTTCCAGAAGTTTCACTGGTTGCAATTTTAGACGCCGATAAAGAAGGCTTTTTGAGGAGCGAGTCGGCGCTAATCCAGACAATCGGGCGCGCCGCCCGCCATGTCGAAGGCAAAGTTATCATGTATGCCAATCTTATTACTGAAAGTATGGAAAAAGCAATTTCCGAGACTAATCGTCGACGTGAAATTCAAAAACAATATAATTTTGAGCATAATATCACACCTACTTCTATTAAAAAAGAAATCTCTGCTGGTCTTAGAGCTATTATCCCGGAAAAACAAGTCGAGAATAAACTTGATATAAAACGCATTCCAAAAGATGAGCTACCTAATTTAGTAAAAACTTTATCATCCGAAATGCAACTTGCTGCAGCAAATCTAGATTTTGAAAAAGCGGCGGCGCTCCGTGATGAAATTAACAAAATTAAAGAGATTATGGTATAATGTAAATATGGGCGACGTGGGCACCACTAAATTTGATCAGATCCGCAAACGAATCAGAGCTTGCAACTATCTATGTGTAGCACAATTATATCTTCGTGATAACTTTTTGCTGGAAAGACCTTTAAGGTTTGATGATATAAAATCTAGAATTCTTGGACATTGGGGAACCTGTAATGGAATTAATGTCGCTTACGCAAACCTACAAGCTTTTTATGGTGATGATCCGAATTTCACTTTCGTACTTGGCCCAGGTCACGGATTTCCGGCTTTGCAAGCAAATCTCTTAATTGACGGTAAACTGGCTGAGATTGACGATAAGGCACTGCCAGATTATTATGGTTTAAAATATATCTGCCATAATTTTTCATGGCCAGACGGTTTCCCGAGCCATGCAAATCCTGCGACCCCCGGAGTAATTACGGAGGGTGGCGAACTTGGCTATGCTTTAGCAAACGCTTACGGAGTAGCTCTTGGTCATCCAGAGAAAACTCTAGCGGTCCTAATCGGCGATGGGGAGTTAGAAACAGCAACCGCACTAGCGTCTTTAAATTTAAGAAACCTATTATCTAGTAATAAAAACGGACGAGTTTTACCGATTTTGCATTTAAACGGCTATAAAATTTCAGCACCATCAATTTATGCTAGAAAATCCGAGAGAGAATTAAACGAAATGATTCGTGGATTTGGTTTTACGCCGATCTGGATTAACGGTGACGACCCTGAGGTTTTCCAGGAGGCACTAGCAAAAGAAGTTGATTCGCCGTTTTATATTCTAAAAACTGAAAAAGGTGAAAGTGGACCGAATCGCGGACATATATCACATCAAATACCATTAAAGCGTCCAGCAAGCAATCCAGAAGATTTAACGAAATTAGAAGAGTGGCTAAAATCTTATCATTTTGAGGAATTATTTAATAAAGAGAGTGGGTTTGTATTATGATAGATAAAGTTGAAATACCTGGCATCGAATATTATTCACCGGCAAAAAGAATTGGCGAGCTTTTGGCTCAGAAGTTTGCGAATGACCCGCATTTTTATTTCTTTTCTCCAGACGAAACAACTTCAAACAAATTTGACGCAATTTTTGGAAATGAAAAACGCGCATGGGGGTTACCTGTTAAGGATGGCGATTTACCAGAAGGCCCAGATGGACGAATTGTAGAAATATTATCCGAGAATGTTTTATTTTCTGTGATGACTGGACATTTATTAAATGGCGAAAAGGCTATGATGGGGAGCTATGAAGCATTTTTCTCGGTTATCACGTCACAGATTTTACAGCAGATTAAGTTTATTAAACAAGCTAAGGCTGTGGGCTGGCGAAAAGATATGCCGGCAGTTAACCTTTTATCAACTTCGACCTGTTGGAGACAAGATCATAATGGCTTTACCCATCAATCTCCGGCTTTAATTTCGCAACTCTTAGCCTCACCAGCCAATCTCGTCAACTGTATTTTCCCAGTAGATGACGTTGCTGCAGAAGAGGCTTTTTATTTCATGTTAAATTCAAAAAATGTTGTAAATCTTACAACATTTAATAAGATTGATGAGCCCCGCTATATCGACTCTCATCATGCAAAATTCTTATTTGATAACGGCGGAGCCTCATTATATCAATTCGCATCCGACGACAATCCAGATTTTGTGTTTACCGCAGCCGGAGACATTCCGACGCATGAAACTTTAGAGGCAATTAAAATTCTACGCGAAGATTTGCCAGATGTGAAACTTAGATTTGTGGGCATTAATGCGCTTTCATATCGTGCAATTGGTACCACCGAAAACAAATTAAGTCGAGAGAAATTCATCGAATTATTTACGGAAAATTGCCCAATTATTGCTAATTTTCATGGCTATCCAGAAACTTTAGAAACTATTTTAGAAAATTATACTGAAAGACGACGACTCCGCGTGCATGGTTTTAACGAGGAAGGTTCGACGACAACCCCATTTGAAATGTTGAGACTCAACGCGACATCAAGATATGATTTAGCGATCGATGTCGCGAAAGCTTTAGGGCGTACTAAATTAGTGGAAAAATATCATGATATTCTAGAGAATAATCATCGATATGCAGTTAAATACGGCCAAGATTTGATAAAATAGATTTTTCTGTTATAATAATTTCATGGATTTTTTCATTTTGCTTATAGTTTTGGCAGTTTTAGCAGAGACTACTATTTTGGTCTTCAGGAAATACAAATTTGTCGCAAATAGTAAGCGCCGGATTTATATTGATACTTCGGCCTTAATTGACGGGAGAATCTTAAATATAGCGCGTAGCGGCTTTATTGATGGTGATTTAATCGTATTAAAATCGGTTCTCTTGGAATTACAACTTTTAGCCGATGGCAAAGATTCTGATAAGCGTAGTCGCGCAAGAGCCGGGCTTACGACCGTCGCAGAACTCGAACGGGTAATTAATGTAAATACGGAAATTATTAATGATGAGAGTGGTATCAAGAAGGTCGACGAAGCACTACTAAAATACGCCAAAGAAAATAAGGGCGCAATTTTGACATTAGATTACAATTTGATAAAAGTTGCCGAAGCTGAAAAGATTGAGACTCTAAATATTAATGATCTAGCTCTGGCAACTAGGAGCGAATTTTTGCCAGGAGAAAAAATCAAATTAAAAATCTCAGAGAAAGGATCAAACCGCGGTCAAGGCGTAGGTCATCTGAAGGACGGGACTATGGTCGTCGTAGACAATGCCGCAAACAAAGTCGGCCGCGAAATTACAGTTGAGTTTATGAAGTTTTATGAAACTTCCGCTGGAAGAATGATTTTTGCCAAAATAGCCAAGAATAAATAAAATTATTAATTATTCTTTTTGTTCTTAGAATTAGCTGATTTAAGATTAAGGTTCGAAGTGGCCGTATAGCCAGCAGCATCTGAAACAGTAAACTTAAGCGAAGATTCTGAGCCATTTAATTTATATCCAGAAATGGTCCCGTTGTCGCTCAATGTGATATTCTTTACTTCTGTGCCATCTACATAAAGTGTATATCCAGAAATTTTTTCACTACCTTTTCTGATCGTAGCGATAATGTAATCTCCACTAGTAGAAAGAGAAACTTCCGGCGATGAATATTCACAAGTGTCGCTTATTTCGGCATTATATGGCTCTGGTGCATTATATTCAGATTTTCCAGTTACTGGATCAATAATCTTAGTAACCTCGACCTCAATCTTGTAATCTTCTGGTGTACATTCGCTAGCGAGCATATGGCTATAGCGATTAAAGGTTAGGGTTTCTTTCGATACGCCGGAGTTCTTTTCAGCGTTAAACCAGCTTGGCCAAATATCAGTCTGCCCATTAACGGTTAAAGTTTTAATTCCAGCTGGTTTCGTTGGTTGGTCTCCACTATGCCATTTGCCTTCTGGCTCATAAACTTCTTTATGTACGCGCTCCATATAGTTGCCGATAGTGTATCGTACTACATTATTTGAATTAGACGAGAGCCCAGATCCATCGTGGTTACCATTCCAGACGAGGGTCGAAATAGCAGTTGAATAACTTTCCATCAACGAGTCTTTAGTTATGGCAGAGTTTGAAGTCGTAGTAGTACCAGTTTTAGTAGCGGTCCAAACACCAGGGACAACAAAGCCATCATTATTAAACCAGCGCGCGGAACGATCGCTTAAAATACTTGAAATCATGTAGGCCACTTGTTCGTCGACAACGCGGGTAGCCGGAGAGTCGGTCCATGATTCTACGGTATCACCGTTAGCGTTTTTGACTTCTAGAACATATGCGATGTCTTTGTATGAACCGCCACGGGCAAGGGAAGCATATGCGTTGGCATGCTCTACCATTTTTACTCCACAGCCAGAGCCGATAGCGATCGACAAACCATAATAGCTACGATTCTCACAGTAACTCGTATCGCCAAGGGCGTGTGCAATTTCAAGAGAATTATCGATGCCATTAATATATAATGCTTTTACAGCGGCAATATTAAGCGAGTGACCAAGTGAGAAGCGGATAGTGACATTACCATAGAACTGACCAGTAGCATTTGTCATAGAACATTTGCCGGTGTAGCCAGCACAATAAAGTTTATCGATATTTTCATCTTTTAGAATTGAACCTGGGCCATAGTTAATACCATCCCGCTTCATAAAGAGCGGCGAATAATCAAGAATTGGCTTAATAGTGGAGCCCGGTTCAATAAGCGAATCAGTCGTTACGTTAACTTCGCCGTATGTAGTATTATAAAAGTCAATTGACCCGACCATGGCAAGAACCTGAGATGTTTCAACATCGATCGAGACTAAAGCAATGTCGTCACTTTTATTAACATAAGTGTGCGTTTTACCAACAGCAACTGCATCTTCAGCAATTTGCTGAGCACGATAGTCCAAAGTGGTTTTAATAGTCCAGCCACCAGAACGCATAGCGGAAATTCCGTATTTTTCTTCAAGTTGAGAACGAACCTCGAGGACAAAATGAGGGGCTAACATATCAGAATATTGGCTAGATTCTGGCCTAATCGTAGCGAGAATATCGACTTGCTTAGCTTCTTCGGCTTCATCTTTGGTAATATAGCCCATTTCAACCATCGCGTCTAATGTGTATTGCTGACGCCAAATCAATTGCTCATGACCATACTCATTATATGGATTAAGTACGGCTGGGTTATTCGGAATAGCCGCAAGAAGCGCAGACTCAGCAAGCGTTAAATCTTTCGCAGATTTACCGAAATAAGTACGCGCAGCGGATTCAACACCATTACGGCGTCCACCATAAGGTGATTGATTTAAATACATCGTAATGATTTGATCTTTAGAATACATACGTTCTAGTTCTATTGCTAGAATTAACTCTTTAATTTTACGAGTTAAACCACCACGATTCTGGCTTTGCGCTTCGCTAGCAAAATATACTTGTTTGATAAGCTGTTGGGTTAATGTTGAGCCGCCTTGAACTCCATGACCAGAAATAGTAGAGAAGAACGCACGAATCAAACCGGCCGGATCAACACCGATATGGTTGTAGAAATTACGGTCCTCAATAGCAACGGTAGCCTGATACATGTATGGAGAAATATCTTCCGCATCAACCACTAACCGATAGTTGTCGTTTCCAGTGTCTTTCCAAAGAACTACACCGTTACGATCAAGATAAGTATTAACCGTTTCGGAGATATTCATTTCGTCAAGACGAATAGCATCGATATCTTTTTTATAATAAATAAATAAAGCACCAATAAATAGGACGAAAACTATAAATAAGATACCCAAGGTTTTTAGAATTTGTCTTTGACCGCGCCTAGAAAACCACCAGCGAAAAACTTGCTTAGGATGAAGTCGTGCAAGAAGTCTCTTTACTGGTTCTTTTGGAAGAGTCGCAAGATATTCAGCGTGTTCGCGTTCTTCAATTTCGCGACGAGCTTTTACCTTAGCTTTATGTTTTTTCCAAAATTCTTTTATATTCTCGGAAAATTTCCCCTCACGAGTTTTTTCGATAACCTTTTTGGAGATATTTTTCGCAGTTCTAAAATTCTTTTTAGCCATATATATTATTATATCACGTGTTATAATTAATACATATGAAAAAGTTTAAGTTCAAGTCCGTCGTTGCAATGGTGAGTGCAAAAATGTCTGTTAAATCAGCAGCGATCATATTGGCTACTTCGACTTTAATTTCTGCCTTACTGGGACTATTTCGTGACCGTCTTTTAAATTCATATTATCTCGGTACTTATCCGACCGGAATCGACGCTTATACTGCGGCTTTTACGATCCCAGATTTTATGTTCTTTATTTTAACATCAGGCGCACTAGCGGTGTCCTTCGTTCCAGTATTCAATCAGAGGTTAATCACTGGAAATAAAAAATCTGCATGGGAATTGTCTTCATCGCTTTTAAATTTCTTAGCAATATTAACCCTGATTACAAGTATTTTAATTATGATTTTCGCAGATCCATTGATCCGCTACATCGTTAGCCCAGGCTTAGATGATTCTGGTATGATTTTAGCTATCAATATGACCCGGGTAATCGCAATAAACCCATTCTTATTTTCAATTGCGACTGTCCTCACATCAATCCAACAGGCGGTCGGAAGATTCGTCTTTTATGCATTTGCGCCTGCTATATATAATATAGGTATTATTATTGGTATCACCTGCTTTACTAATGGCATAAATCTATTTGGTATACAGATCTTCGAGGGCGGGATCATGGGCGTAGCTTTAGGAGTTATTTTAGGCGCTATTATGCAGTTAATCGTTTCTATTATTGGGCTATTTGGTCTTGGGTTTGATTATAATTTTAAAATCTATTGGAGAAACCAGGGTTTTAGAACTATCTTAAAACTTCTTCCACCGCGCTCTTTAGACCAGGGGATTGATTATGTCAATGCTATCGTAAACACAAACTTATCGTCCAGAATGGGCGCTGGTGCAGTTCGTTCGTTTAACCAAGCTTCTACTCTTCATCAAATGCCAATTAATTTGATTGGTGTAGCTATTTCGACTGCATTTTTCCCGAAATTAACTGAAGAAATTGGAGCTGGCGATAAAAGCGAATTTTATAATACATTCAGGAAAGCGCTCAGAATGATTCTATGGATTTCGCTTCCGATTGCCGCGATTGCATTTTTTACTCGTGGATACGTAACAAGCTTCATTTCTAACATTGGTAACAATGATAGTAACGGGACAATTGCGTCAGTGCTTGGAACTTTATGTATCGCAATTTTTGCACGTAGCGTTTTTCATATCGCATCGCGCGGATTTTATGCCTATCAAGATACGAAAACTCCATTTAGAATTTCAATTATAGCAATTGGATTAACAATCGCTCTATCTGTCTGGTTTTACCTTCTTAACTGGGGTGTAGACGGCCTTGGTTTAGCGCAATCAATCGGCGCAATCGTTGAAATAATAATATTATTATATATACTACAGCGTCGCAGTGAAAGAAAAATCTTAAATCGCGATTTCTGGAAGTCACTGATAAAGATGTCTGTCGCAACTATAGTTGCAGGCTGTGTCGCTTTTTCACTTACAAAGTTTATTCCTCTGATGGCAACGGATACGTCGCTCGTAATTACGGTGCCAAAATTCTTACTAATATCAATTTTGTCGATATTGTCATATGTAGTCGCAAGTTATTTCTTGAACCTTGATGAAGTCAAGCCGATTGTTGACTATATTAAAAGAATATTGTTCAGAAACGCTAAATAGTGGTATAATTTAAAGTATGGAAATAAAACGCGAGGACATTTTACATCTAGCAGAGTTGTCAGATATTTCGTTAAGTGACACCGAAATCGATAGTCTTGGAAATGATTTACAAAATATTATTAAATATATTTCTCAACTAGATAATTTAAATACAGATAACGTAGAGCCGACCTACCAGGTTTTTGAAATGGAAAATGTTTGGCGAGAGGACGAAATCGCCACGCAAGACGCTTCGCGCGAGGAATTATTATCTCTAACGAAAGAAGAAGAAGATAACCAAATTAAAGTTCCAAAGGTATTATAAAATGAAGATTGCAAACAAAGATATCTCGGCTGTGAGTTTAGTCAAAGAAGCGCTGGAAAAGGCGAAAAAATATAAAGATTACAATATTTTTATATCCATGAACGAAGAAGCTGCCTTAAAAGAAGCCGCTGAAATTGATGAAAAAATTGCGCGTGGCGAAAAAGTAGGAAAGCTCGCTGGCGTACCTTTTGCTCTTAAAGATAATTTCCTAAGCCCAGACGGCCAGACGACTGCTGGCGCTCATATTTTAGAAGGATTTAAATCTCCAGTTACTGCTACGATAGTAGAAAAACTAAAAGCTGAAGGCGCCATCGTAATCGGCCGAACAAATTTGGACGCTTTCGCACATGGTTCTTCAACCGAAAACTCATATTTTGGCCCAACCCGCAACGCTTACGATTTTGAAAGAGTAGCTGGTGGCTCATCTGGCGGCTCAGCTGTTGCCGTAGCATTAGACATTGTGCCATTTGCGACAGGCTCAGATACTGGCGGCTCGATTAGACAGCCAGCAGCATTTAATGGCGTTTATGGGTTAAAACCAACCTATGGATCAACTTCGCGCTATGGCGTTGTCGCGATGGCATCTTCTACTGATAGCATGGGATTCTTTACTAAGACTCCAGAAGATATGGATTTATTAATGTCTATTACTTCTGGTCAAGATAAAAAAGATCTAACAACTCTTCCAGATTTTTATAACACTTCTGAATCTAAAGAAGTTAAAAGAATCGGTATCATTAAGGATTTTGACAATGAGTCTGTAGACGCAGAAATTAGGGAAGCACTTAAAACTAAGTGTGAAGCGCTAAGAAATAAAGGTTTTGAAATCGTTGAACTTGATATGCCGGTCTTGAAATACGCGCTCGCGGTATATTATATTATTCAGCCGGCGGAAGTAGCGAGCAATTTGTCGCGCTATGATGGCGTACGCTATGGCTTCCGTTCCGAAGATTCAAAAGATTTAGATAGTTTATATGAAAAAACCCGAGACGAAGGCTTTATGCCTGAAAATAAACGCCGAATCATGATCGGGAATTTCGTTTTATCGTCCGGATTTTATGACGCATATTTCCTAAAAGCTGCGAAAGCTCGTACTCTTATCATTAAAGAATACGAAGATGCGTTTTCAAAATGCGATTTCATATTAACACCTGTTTCATCAAACCCAGCTTTTAAGCTTGGTGAAAAAGTGAATGATCCTGTAGCGATGTATCTTGAAGATTTGATGAGCGTATCAGTTAACCTCGCTGGTGTACCTGGTCTTTCAATTCCAGCTGGAATGACAAAAGCTGGTCTTCCGATTGGTCTACAATTAGTCGGTCCACGTCGTAGCGATAAAAATTTAATTGAATTTTCAAAGGAGCTTATCTAATGAACGGCGGGGTAGTCACTTTTATTATTGCGATTATTATTATTGGAATCTTCTTGGTCGTCGCCATGATGTTGACGCGGAAACGCGCACATAAATTCAACACCGAAGATTACCAAACCAGATTTTTAAAAATCGAGAATGGCTTAAATAAAAATAATCCAGCAACTTTTGCTTTAACTATTATTGGCGGCGATAAATTACTTGATAAAGCTCTGATTGAAGCCGGTATCCCAGGAAAAACAATGGGCGAACGTTTAAAAAAATCTGGCGACAAGTTCACCGATCTAAACGCAGTTTGGACCGCACATAAACTCCGAAATATTATTGCGCATGAGGACGATTTAGATCTAAGTTATAAACAAGCAGCGAGAGCTCTCGTGATTTATAAGCAAGCACTTAAAGATTTAGGAGCAATCTAATGAAATATTTTCCGACTATCGGCATCGAATGCCACGTACAACTATCCACGAAAACCAAATTATTTTCTGAGGTTGATAATGACGCTCGGGGTAAAGAACCAAATTCCTGCGTTTCACCGATAGATTACGCGCTGCCAGGAATGCTTCCGAGATTAAATGGCGAAGCTATTAAATTCGCCGTGCGTGCTGGAAAAGCAATGAATTGTGAGATTAATAAAAGCTCTCGCTTCGATCGCAAACATTATTTCTATCCAGATTCGCCAAAAGGTTATCAAATTACCCAATTTTATCATCCAATCATTGGGGCAGGGTTCGTAGAGCTTCCGTCTGGCGAAAAAGTCAGAATTGAGCATGCCCACCTTGAAGGTGACGCTGGTAAATTGACGCATTTTGGTAGTTATTCTTTAGTTGATCTAAACCGCGTTGATACGCCGTTAATCGAAATCGTATCAATGCCAGATATTCATTCCGCCAAAGCGGCGCACGATTACTGTAAGGAACTTTGGCGTCTAATGCGATACGCCAAGGTGACTCATGGCGATTTATATAACGGCAACATGCGATTCGACGTGAACGTATCCCTAGCACCAGAAGACTCCGATGAGCTTGGTACGCGCGCTGAAGTAAAAAATTTGAACTCGTTTAGAAGCGTAGAACGAGCAGTAGAGTATGAAATTAAGAGACAGACTAAAATCCTTGAAGCTGGCGAACGCGTAATTCAAGAGACTCGCGGCTGGAGTGATGCAACTGGCGAAACTACTGGACAGCGCTCAAAAGAGGAAGCAAAAGACTATCGTTATATGCCAGAGCCAGATCTCCCGCCAGTTAATTTGTCGGCTGAGTTTATCGATGAACAATTAGCTGATTTTCCATTAATGCCAGCCGATTATCGGGAGAAATTCAAAGGCATTATCGCAGAAGACACGCTCGAAGTTCTACTCGACTACCCAGAGCTAATGAAAAAACTCGGGGAGCTTCCGACGGATCCTACCACTATAAAACTCGTCTCAAATCTTTTCGCATCAGTACTACTAGCTGAAGAAAAATCGGCAGAATATTTGAACGATTTGCCGGACAAAAAGCAGCTTTCTGAACTTGCAGAAATGAATGAAAAGAAAGAGTTGTCGTCGACGGCAACGAAAGAAGTTTTCTTACGCTTATTTGACCCACAAATGAAGGGCAAAGACACAAAAGCTATTGCTAAAGAACTTGGCGTAATCCAGGAAAACGATCTCGGAGCGCTTGAGGCGATTGTAGATATGGTGTTAGCAAAGCCAGAAACCAAGAAAGCTCAAGATGACTTTAAAAACGGAGAAGAAAAAGTGATTGGATTCTTAGTCGGCCAGGTAATGAAGGAATCTAAGGGCAAAGCAAACCCGTCGGTCGCACAGCAGATTTTAAGAGAAAAGTTGACAAAATAAGCAAAGTGTGCTATAATGGAAAGATAGAGCTGTTTTAAAAGCTCTATTTTTTTGTTTTTAATCTAAAAGTGTGGTATAATGGTTAAAAATCTGGCTTGTTTTTGAGTGTGGAACTTAAGAAAGCAGGAATAAATAATAATTATAAAGGAGCATATGGCCACTGAAAATAATGACCTAAGCAAGTTGCGCAACATTGGTATTATTGCGCATATTGACGCGGGTAAAACCACTACCTCCGAAGCGATTCTTTATCGTACCGGACTTAAACATAAAATTGACCTCGTAAAAGGCGACACTGGCGGTGCAACGACCGACTGGATGGAGCAGGAAAAGGAACGCGGCATCACGATTACATCTGCTGCGGTTACGACCTATTGGAAGGGTCATAAAATCAATATTATTGATACCCCGGGTCACATCGATTTTACAGCTGAGGTTGAACGTTCACTTCGTGTGCTCGATGGCGCAGTTGTAGTCTTCGACGGTAAAATGGGTGTCGAGGCACAATCTGAAACTGTGTGGCGCCAAGCTACCAAATATGGTATTCCACGCATCTGTTTCGTAAACAAGATTAACCAAATCGGTGGCGATTTCTATAAGTCCCTCGATTCGATTCACAAGCGCTTGTCGAAAAACGCAGTTGCGGTACATCTCCCAATTGGTTTTGAAAAAGATATCTGCGGCGTAGTCGACCTTATCGATATGAAGGCTTACACCTATAAAGATTACGCTGATCACGAACTTACGGTTGGTGAAATCCCGGCTGATATGCTCGAAAAAGCAAAGAACGCTCGTTCGATGCTTGTTGAGGAAGCTGTTCAAGCTGATGAAGCTTTGATGGATAAGTATTTCAACCAAGGCGAAGAAGCAATCACCGAGATTGAGCTCAAAGCTGCTCTTCGAAAGCGCGTACTTGAAGGCGACTTCTTCCTAGTTACTGGTGGTGATGGCCGTGGTGTAATCGTCGAGAAGGTTCTTGACCTTATGACCGATTATCTCCCATCTCCACTCGATCGTGATCAAGGCCAAACTGTTGGCACCGATCCAAAGACTGGCGACCAGATTGTCCGTAAGGCTTCTAACTCTGAACCTCTTACAGCTCTCGCTTTCAAGATTGCAACCGATCCATTCGTAGGTAAACTCATCTTCGTCCGCGTTTATGCTGGCGTCCTTAAATCTGGTTCTTACATCTTGAACGCTACGACAGGAAACAAGGAACGCGTTGGTCGCGTAGTCCGAATGTTCGCTGATAAGCGTGAAGAAATTTCCGAAATTGCAGCTGGCGATATCGCAGCAATCGTAGGTCTTAAGGA
>DBWP01000009.1 GCA_002309075.1 Candidatus Saccharibacteria bacterium UBA1235
CTCATAATCCGACAAAGGTTTTCAAAACCCTTATTATTCATCGCGATTAAAGTAATATGAAAACGTTGCTTATCGTGAGCCGGATCTTTGTCGGTCATTTTACGTGCAGCAACATAAGCCTCCAGCCCGAGCAAAGGCTTAATCCCGGCCGCATTACATTCTTTATAGAGCTCAACTAAACCGCTCATTGTGCCATGGTCGGTTACTGCTACTGCTTCCATCCCCTCGTTTTTGACAAACTCAACTAACTCCGGCACTTTTGTCAGGCCGTCTAGTAAAGAATAATGAGTATGGTTGTGCAGATGCACAAAGTCGCTAGGCTTGAGCTCCATAGCGATTATTTCTCTTCAGATTTCTTCTCAGATTTTTTGGCGGTTTTCGTTTTTTTAGCTTCAGCGGATTTTTCGCTCTTTTTCTCGCACTTACAATCTTTCCCGCAGTCGCAATTCTTTTCGCATTCTTCCGCTTCGTCAGTTGTCTTAGTCGAGATGAATTTTCCAGCGATTGCTCCAGCAAGCGCCCCAAGCGCAGCTCCTAATATAAATTTTCCGGCCCCGTTACTTTTCTTTTTTTCCGTCATTTTCTTTCCTTTCTTTTAGGCTTTCTTTAATCTTAGGATTAACATACTTGTCCACTAACATCTCAACGGTCCCCCCGACAGATGTAAGTCCGCGCACGTTCGTAACCACACCGTTTGCATTATCGGCAATATCTTGGCCTTTAATTGCAACGCGTTTAAATTCATCCGTCACGCTAAACATCTTCACCATCAATATGATTCCTATGATCAAAAATACTAAAAGCGTTACGCTAAGTATTGCTACTAAAATCCATTCTGCTATGTTCATTTTATCTCCTTTTTTCCATTATACCACACTAATTTTCTGCTACAAATTTCCGCACTTCGTCAGCATAATCAGAATTTCTCAAAACATATTCAAGATGCGCCATAAAGTAATTTTTTGGATCTCCTGTCGTAATCCACTTTCCTTCGCTTTTCGCTACAACAACATCGCCGTTTTTAGCTAATTTTGTGATCGCATCAGCCGTCCAGAGCTCCCCGTCAAGACCAGTATTTGAAGGAACTAGATAATCAAACACTTCCGGAGTAAGTAGATAACGGCCATAAGAAGTCAAATTGCTCGGAGAAAGATCCGGAGTTTTTGGCTTTTCAACAATATGGCTAAGCGTTCCATTTTCTTTTAATGCGATCATGCCATATTTATGCCAAACTTCCTCTGGCATTTCTTGCGCGGCGATTACCGCCTTAGCGCCTTTATTTTGTTCGTAGGTGTCAATGAGAACCTTAACGTCGCTTTTGCCTAAGATTAAATCGTCAGAATAAAGCACTACAAAAGCCTCTTCATTCTCAACGAATTTCTTAGCTGACGCAATCGGTGAACCATTCCCATAAGGTAGGGTTGGGTCTTGTTCGATTACGGTAATTTTTGGAAAATCCAAAATTTCTTGAACCGGAGTAAAACGATCTGCCTTACCCTGTTTTTCGAGCAAAGCCTTTACGTTCTCTGCCGAGTTATGGAAATAATCATCATAAATCTCGCGCGACTTTGTATTTGGCGTCGCGACGATAATAATTTCTTCGATTCCCGCTTCAATACATTCTTCTACACAAAGTTGCATCACTGGCTTTGCGCCAATCGGAATCATCGCTTTTGGAATTGTTTTAGTGATAGGTAAATAACGACTCGCGAAACCCGCGTCGGTAATAATTGCTTTTTTAATAGCCATATAAAGCCTCCTTGAGACTTAATTATAGCATAAAATTACCCAAAATAACATAAGGTTATGTTTTAAAAACATAACCTTATGATTTTTTCTTTCCCTGTTAAAACGCGTCTTATGATTTTTTAGTGCGCTTTTGAGATTTTTTCGTCGATTTCTTAGTTGTCTTTTTTGCTACGGTTTTCTTACTTCCGCTTTTAACACCTTTTCTAGCTTCGCTTCTGGCTTTTTTATCTTCGATGTTTTGTGCGCGGTTATGGACACCATAAACCATACTCGTGACGCCGACTACGAGGAGATATGCACCAAAGAATCTAACAAAAGTCATAAGTTCAAACGAGCCAGCATTTAAAATCACAAAGCCCATTACGGCACCGATTACACCAGCAAGGATTCTGATGAAGCGGTCAGTCGGGTCGACCGTGGACAAAAAGCCATGGAAGATATCGATCACGCCGGACGCGAAAGTATAAACCGCTAGGATTATCGTGCAAGCTACAAAGTCGCCTTGCGCAAAGAATAGCAGAGCTACGGCGGCAGCAACATCAATGAGCGCGTCGATTACGGAATTGATCCAGCCGTGTTTTTTAAGCGAACTATAAAGTGCGCCGATTGTGTCAATCACGCCCATTATGAGTAAGAATATTACAAGAATCGAGATTGCATAATTAAAATTGTCTAGCCCGCCAAAAAGTGCGAGAAAGCCAAATACTGCTGCGAGACCACCTCGAAGCACAAACATCAACCAATGTTTGTCGATGAATTTTCTATTTATACGTGCCATAGAATGATTGCCCTTTATTACTTATGCTTATATTATATCATACGTGGCGGATTTTTTTGCGAACACTTTCAATGATTTTTGTTAGCTGATATTTATAGGGTTTTAAGATTAAGTCGTGGGCCGGAGTGTATTTTAGCTCTTCGCAACCGAACGAACGCTTGAATTCACTTACGCCATAAAAACGATGTGATTTTTCATCAGTACCTACGATCCCCCATAAATTATAGCGAGAACAGCCTCGCTTTCTGGCTTCTTCCATGGCTTTAAGGTGTAGGAGCGGTGCCGCGGAATACTTAGTGCCAAGATCCGAGGAAACGCCATAATGGTAGCTCGCTTCCGGACCATAAAAGATTATAAAATTTTGTGCTAAAATTTCACCATCTTTTTTTGCAGTATATATTAAAACTTCGTTATTTTCTCGGAACGCCTCAAATTGTTTAGTCAAAAAACTCTCCGAAAAGGCTACGTATCTTTGGCGCTCGGCATGTTTTTTCTCAAGTTCGCAAAAATCTTTAATGCTTTCATCTTTATCGTCAGCACTAACTTCAATGTCTAGTTTCTCGGATTTACGTAATTTCCTTCTGAAACCCTGAGAAGCGCCAGCTAAAATTTCTGCCTCAGATTTTTTAAGATCTAAGACCCCAGCATATTCTACCGAAAGATACATCGGAGCCTTTTTGAGTCCAAAATCTTCCATTAGTTTTAGAGATTTTTCAGACAAAGGAAGTTGTGGGCGTACTCTTACAAAAACACATTCGTAGCGAGCTCCGAGCTGGCGAATATCATCAAAGACGGCTTTTACAACTTTTTTATCACTCCAATCAATTAAGGGGCCACCAGCAATCGCAAGGTAAGTCCCGCGTCGGGCCGTCTCCACGACTCCGGCGTATACGCCAACGATTTTATCGTCTTTTAAAACTTCTCGTCTTACGATTTTTTTGCCACGGTTTTTATGAAATTCGTAAAAATCCCAAGATTGTAAAAAATTCGCTTCCGGAAGGTTTGTTACGAATCCGTCCCATTCTGATCTGTTTTCGCCGTCAATAAGTTTAATCATAGATGCCTCTTCTTTTTTCTTAGGGTTTCAAAAGCAAAATCTGCCGCATAACGCATTTTAGAAAGCACTAAATCGTGCGCCGGCACGAACTCGGTGATTTCGCCCGAAAAGCCAGTCTTAAAAGTTGTAACTCCGGCATAACGATGGTTTGGCTGCCCAGCAGGCGCAATTCCCCATAAATTAAAACGCAAACAACCTGCTTTCTTTAGATCTTTTGTGACTTGCCATAAAAGCGCGTAGGCTCCAGGCAATTTGCGGTTCAAAATAGTCGAGGCAGCTTCGTAATAGTCCCCTTCTTCTCCGCCTTTAATAATTAGGCCATAGGCGATTGGCTCACCTTCTTGAGTTAAGGCTTTATAGATTTTTATATCGTCACCAAAAGCTTCCTTTTCCGCCATTAAAGTTTTTAACGAAGGCGGAATAAAGCCCTGTCTTTTAGCGGTTTCGGCTTGGATATTATGAAATTCTTTAAAATCAGCCTCAGTATTAGAGCTTACAACTTTTATTCCTAATTTTTCTGCGCGACGAACTTCATAACGGGTTTGTCGGCGCATTCCAGCCAGCAATTGTTCCTCGGTTTTTGTGAGATCGAGTATTACGGTGTGCTCGGCCGCTAGGTGCATCGGCGCTTTTTTAAATCCTAAATTACTTAAAATCTTTAAGTTAGAGGCATTTTTTAAAAGTTGCGGACGAATTCTAATGAAAACACACTTTTCTTTTCTCCCTATCTCGGTAATTTTCTTGAAAATGATTTTTAGATCGTCTTTATTGTTCCAATCAGCTAAAGGTCCGCAAGAAATCTCAAGATAACGACCACGTTTAGCATCGCGAACAATCATTAAGGCCCAGCCTCGTCCATCAAAATCATCACAAATTACTTTGTCGCCAAGGATTTCATTCATTTTGCCAAAATCTGGCGACTGCAAAAAGTTTGCTTCCGTATATTTCTTAACAACTTCATTCCACTTATTCATTCTCGTCCTCCGTATATTTTTTGATGATTTCTTGTGCTCCTTTTAGATCATTTTTAGAATAGTATATTGGTAAATTAATAATTTTTTCAGCTACTTCAGTTGCTACTGGGCAAGATTCTTCGTCAAAATGTACTTTTTTATAATATCTTAACGGCGAAACAGGCTTTTCGTACCAAAATCCGTCAAAGTAATAACCGGCTTCTTTAAGTTCGTCTAGGACTGCTTGGCGATTTTTAACTAAACAAAACTCGCGCAAATGCTTATCTTCTGTTGGTTTTAGATTTTTAAGCTGCTCTAGAGCTAATTTTGCCTCAAAATTAGCAGGTTTTCTTGATAAGTCTAATTTATTGTCGGCAGAACGTTCTACGAAATGTACTTTTAATAAGAATTTCATTAAAATCCCGCCAAGATGTATCCTGGTTAATCTTCTACACCAGCTTCCAAAAAGCGGATAGAATCTTTCGCGCAGGCAATCGGACTTGTGAGCTGGTTCATCCGGAGTCTTAATCTCTCTCATGTAATGATGACGTAAAACTACGGCACCGCCAGAAGTCGTGTCGATTGATTTATCTTTTCCAAAAGACAGAACCGCTGCTGCACCGACCGTTCCAGCTTCGCGTCCATCGGCATATTCTAATCCAGCGCAATGCGCTAAGTCTTCGATGATGATTAAACCATGTTTTCCAGCGAAGCGCTCAATCGCCTTAATATCTACTGGATTGCCGAGAGTGTTTTGTATGATAATGCCACAAATAGGAGATCCGTCATGGGTGGCAGGATTCGCCCAGAGTTGTTCTAGCGTATTGATGCTAAAATTCAAATCTTTTTTATTGATATCGGCAAAGACTGGAGTTAGTCCCGCTGCTTTTACTGCTTCATAGACTGCGCAACAAGTAAAACCATTTACAATAATTTTGTCGCCCTTATTAAAGTAGGCCTTTAGAGCTAAAGCGAGCGCCGAACGTCCATTTTTGCACAAAATTGTTTCTCCGTCATAGCGACGAGAAAGGTATTTTGAAAGCTCCACCGCGTCTTCTTCTGTGGCTTTTGTAAATAAATGTCGCCACACGTTTTTTTGATTAGCTGCGAGGCCAAGAAAGTAGTTTTTTCTCATGCTTTTAGCCTCGTGATTAGATTAGAAAGTACACGAGCTAATTCTTCAGGCGAGGAAATATATGGTGCATGAGTCCAGTTTGCGTAAAATTTTAATTCCGCGTTTGGTAAACTTTCATAAATTTTTGTAGCTTGCCTTGGCGGAGTCGTCGTATCTTTTTTACCCCATAAAATAAAGGTTTTTGTGAAAACTTTCTTAAAATCTAAATCCTTATCCGACTCGAGCATATTTGCGAGTGTAATTTTCATATTTTCTGGTGCCCTAGAATAATCAGTCGTTCCGGTTATTCTATGAAAAGCCTTATCAACGACTGGTATTCGTTTCAAAGGTTTTCCAATTTTGGCTATTTTCTCGATTAATTGCTTCTTGCGTGATTGTTCGTAAACACCAGCCGAATCAAGCAAGATTAAATATTTTAACTTCTCAGGCTTTCTTGATGAGAGATTAAGTAAAATCCGTCCGCCATTAGAATGACCTAAAGCGATTGCGCCATCTGGAATCTCTCGGTCAGCCCATTTCACATAATCGTCAATCGTAAAAACTTTGTTGCTCGGATCTGTCAGCCCTGGAACTTGAAGCATTTTAACTTTGATACCGCTCTTTTTTAGCAAATCAAGCGTAGTCTTCCAAGGTTCAACCGTATATGTCCAACCGTGGATGATATATAAATCTGCTATTTTTTCATTTTTTTCATTCATGAATCTAGTCCCCATTTTTTACGTCTTTCAACTGCCGCCTTCTCTCTGCGGCAAAGCTTTTTTGCATCTTTTGGATTTTTTAATAGTTTTTCAATGATCCACTCTAGATATTGGCTACCCTTAAAAATTAAAGTTTCATTACCGTGAATATGTTTCTCAATATAAGACAAAGCTTTTTTAGGATCAGTTGTAGCCACTGCCGACACGCCAAGCTCTTTTAATTTCGGCGCAGTATATTTTTTAGTCCTTCGCCCGACTAAGACAACTTTTTCTGGCTTTACCGCAGCAATAAGTTCTGCTAATTTTTCGTGTTCGCCTTTTTCTAACGAACCCTGATCTACAATATCTCCGATTATTAGCCATTTTTTCTCCGCATGCATTCTTTTCGCCATATCGAGAATCGAGGCGACTGAAATCATATGAGCATTATAGCTGCTATCCACGATATCAATTCCCTTTTTGCCTTCAAAATAAGAACTTCTGCCAGGCGCCAGTTTTAATTTTGAAAAATCTGGATTAAATGGGAGTTTTAAATACTCCATTAAATCTTTCAATACGAACAAATTAAAAGCAAGGTCTTTTGGTTCTGGTGCATTAAAATGAAAAGTTGTATCTCCATAGGTGAAATCCGTAGAATCTGGATAAACTACATATTTTTTCATTAGAGATTTTTTAATTGGGACAACCTTTGCCTTGATATTCGAGGTGGCTTTCGCCATCAACTTCGAATCAGCGTCTATATAAACTCGCTTAGAGGTGTTTAGAGGTAGATTAGCAAACTCTGCTGTAATCGCTTCGGACAAATCTTTAAACTTCCCTTCTTTTACGACTTTTTCAAATTGAGCCGCATGCGAAAGTCCGATCGATACCCAAATCGTAACCTCTGGTTTTAGCCATTCCGCCAAAAATTCTGCTTCATGAGGGCGTTCGCCGTCAATCTCTACCACATAGAACTTCTCTTTGTGTCTCTTGAAAACACTATAAAATGGCGTCGCTATAAAAAGCCAAGCCCACTTTAATTTTGACCCTCGGATGCCTTTAATACCTAAAATATCAAAAGAAACTCCAAAAGCCGAGTTGGCGTTATGCGAATAATGGGCCTTTTTCCCCATTTCATGCTCTAGCATTGAAAGCATTGTGGTTTTTCCGGCTGAACCAGTAATTGCGATTACTCGTGGGTTCCATTTCTTTAGAACCCTACTTGCGAAATACCGAAAATAGGCGGCCGCTCGGAAATAAAATTTTTTCTTGAGTTTAGAAACACTCATGATAATTATTATACCGCATATTGCATTATCGTGCAAAATGTGCTATAATGGTAGTATAACAATATTAATTATCAAGCTTGAAAAACTCATGTCTTTAGAGGTTATCAAGCGAGAAAGGTAAAATACATGGCAGAAACCAAGAAAGACGAAGGATTAACTATCCGTATTCGCCTTAAGGCATATGATCATCGCGTGATTGATCAAAGCGCTCGCCAAATCGTTGATACAGCGATTCGCACTGGCGCTAAAGTAAGTGGACCAATTCCGCTTCCAACCAAACGCAGCACTTTCACCGTAGTAAAGTCCCCACACGTTTACAAGACCGGTGGCGAAGCTTTCGAAATGAAAGTTCATAAGCGCTTGATTGATATCGTAAATGCTAACCCTAAGACAATTGAGAGCCTTCAAAATCTCTCCTTGCCAGCAGGTGTAGACGCAGAAATCAAGATGTAATAATGAAAAAAAGCCGCGAGAGATCGCGGCTTTTTGATGAATTCAGTTTCGAATTACAAAGATACAGGAACTTCAATAACTTTCTGCTGCGATGCAAAGACATCGAAAGTCCCATCGAAATTTTTATAGATGTTGAC
>DBWP01000003.1:0-20170 GCA_002309075.1 Candidatus Saccharibacteria bacterium UBA1235
AAACTAGAAATTAACGGTGTAGGCTTCCGCCTTTCTGGCGGTGGACAAGAAATCGAGATGGCGCTTGGTTTTTCACATCCAGTGAAATATAAAGCTCCAGAAGGTGTCCAGCTTACCACTAATAAAATGGAAATCACAGTTTCTGGCATCGACAAACAAAAAGTCGGTCAAGTTGCTGCTGAAATCCGTAGCCTTAAGAAGCCAGAACCATACAAGGGTAAAGGCATTAAGTATGTTGATGAAGTTATCATCCGCAAGGCTGGAAAGGCAGGGAAGAAATAATGAATAAAGCATTTAGAGCGGCAAGAACCCGCGCAAAAATTCATGGTACGAGCGAACGCCCGCGCCTCTCAGTTCATTTTTCGAACTTGCATATTACAGCGCAAGTAATTGATGATGACAAGAAAGTTACGCTTGCCTACGTAACGACAGTTGGTAGCAAGATGACTGGTACGAAAACTGAAAAAGCTGCAAAGATCGGCGAAGAAATCGCTAAGAAGACTAAAGCAGCAAAAGTAAAGAAAGTAGTTTTCGACCGCGGATCTAAATTATATGCTGGCAGAATGAGCGCTCTCGCGGATGCTGCTCGCAAGGAAGGATTGGAGTTCTAATATGGCAGAGACAGAAAATAAAGCTCCAAGAGTAATCAATAAATCTGGTACTCTAAAAATGGAAGATAAGGTCGCTGCAACGAAGCAAGCACGTGATATTTCTGGGAAGAAGATGGATCGCAAGAACCGTCGTGATCGCGTAAAGGCAGATGTAGCGCCAAAAGAATTTGATGAACTTATGATTTCTGTAGATCGCGTTTCGCGAACTGTGGCTGGTGGACGTAGAATGCGTTTTAAGGCACTCGTCGCGGTTGGAAATCACAAGAACAAAGTTGGCGTTGGTGTTGCAAAAGGCAACGACGTAACAACTGCAGTAGCAAAAGCGACCCGCAAAGCAAAGAAGTCGATGATTACCTTTAATCTCGATGGTGAAACGATTTGCCACGAAACTCGTACGAAGGTAACTGGTGCAGATGTGCTTCTTAAGCCAGCAGCTCCAGGTACTGGTATTATCGCAGGTGGTACTGTTCGTTCGATCATTGGTTTAACTGGTGTTAAGAACTTGATTTCTAAATCGCTTGGTTCAACCAACAAAGTGAACATTGCTTACGCTGTTATCGAGGGTTTGAAACAACAAACTCCACGAAGCGAGTGGACTGGTAAGAAGGCTGAGAAAGCTGAAGAAAAACCAGCTGCAAAGAAGACCGCAACGAAGAAAGCTGCTGCGAAAAAGGAGAGTAAGTAATGAAATACAATGATTTAATCGTAAACAAGAATACTCGCCCAAACCGCAAAGGTCGTGGTATTTCGGCTGGTCAAGGTAAAACTGCTGGTCGTGGTACGAAAGGTCAAAAATCTCGTACTGGTCACGCAAAGATGCCGGCTGGATTCATGGGTGGTCAGCGCGCAATTATGCAAGCTGTACCGAAGCTTAAGGGTTTCAAGAGCTTCCATGCTAAAGCCGAAGTCGTTTACACTGATAGACTAAATGATCTTAAGGGTAAAGTTGATAACTATATCCTTGCAGAAAATAGCTTGATTTCAAGCCCATTTGCGAAAGTAAAGGTAATTTCTCGCGGTGAACTTACTGCAAAAATTGATCTTGAAACGCAATTTGCTTCGAAATCTGCAGTTGAAGCGATCAAAAAGGCTGGCGGTTCATTTAAGAAAGTTAAAATCTTGAAGAGACCAGCTGCTAAAAAAGAAGCTTAAAAAAATAAAAATAACCCTTCTCTAAGAGGGGTTATTTTTTTGTGATATAATATATATTATGGAAGAGAGAGAGTTAAAAACAAGTTTAAAACAAAGGATTATTATTTCTGTAATTGCAATTGTGATGGTCGGATCGATTATTGCGAGTTATGTTGCGATTGTAGTCGGAGAAAGCAAGAGTTCTTCTAGTTCTTCAACTTCGAAAATTAGCGACGAAAAGATTGCAGCTTATTCAGAAGAATATACGGAAAAGTTAAAAGCTTTTAAGGAAGCTAGTGCGAATGATTTTAAGACATTTTCGGCGTATAAGTCGGAAGTGAAGGCATACAATGAGGCATCAGCGAATGAAAGCGGCGTAAAGACGCGTGACTTAAAGACAGGCAATGGACGAGAGTTAAAGGAAGATGATACAGATTATCTTGCTTATTATGTTGGCTTCTGTGCAGATGAAACGATTTTTGACTCGTCATTAAACGACACGAAGAATCCAACGGCTTTTGATAAGGCTTTGAATGCTTCGCTTGGAATGATCGAAGGGTGGAATGCTGGTGTAATTGGCATGAAGCTTGGCGGCGTGCGTGAGATTACGGTGCCGGGAGAACTGGCTTATGGAAGTTCAATGGAGATTTGTGGTGGTTACAATAAACCGTTGAAATTCTTAGTAATGGCAGTCGCAAATGAAGAGCCTTTAAAGACGGCAGCAGCTGAACTTGATATGGCTTATTTAAAGTTGCAATACGCAAACTACGGGATTGATTACGAAGAAGTTTATAATAAATAATTTTATTGCATTTCGAAAAAAGTTATGCTAAACTAGGTTCATGAAGGTTAAGCATATAATATATGGTATAGGGGTGATACTTGGGGGATTTCTTTCAACAGGTAATGTAGGGGCTTTGTCGGCGCAGGAAAATACGGATATTTATTTTTCGTTTAATCCGACGATTGGGCTTAGTCTTTCGAGCGCGAGTATTTCGATTCCGAACTTAACGCCGGGAAACGCTGCGAAAAGTAGTAATATGACCGTGACGGTCACCTCGAACAATGTTTATGGGTATAAGCTTTTAATGTCGGTTGGTGATGGCCAGACCTATACGGATAACAGCTTAAAGAACGGCGCGAATTCGTTTACGAGTCTAGCGTTAAACGCGGGGACGGCGCTTCTTTCAATGGGGGATAATACTTGGGGCTACACGACGGACGGTACGAATTTCTCCGGGATTCCGTATTTTACGGCTACGCCAGTAGTGCTCGCGAATACGAACGCGGCCGGTAACGGCACAACTAATCTCGCAATCGGGGCGAAGGCTGCCTCGACCCAGGTTCCGGGCGAATACACGAACGTGATTAACTTCGCTTTAGTCGGGAACATTTCGGCTGACACGATTAATAAGGTGACGATGATGCAAGATTTCGGGGCAATGTCAGCGGCAGATCAAGCTTCGGTGCTTAGCTCGATGACTCCGGGCGCGGCTTACACCTTAACCGATTCACGCGACGGAACGAAATATACGGTTGCGAAGCTTGCTGACGGTAAGGTTTGGATGTTAGATAACCTCGCGTTAGATTTAACTGATTCGAATGTCTTAAATAATTTATCAGAACAAAATACGAACGCGAGCTCGCTTTCTCTTATTAGCCTAAAGAGCGGTAACCGCGCAGCTGGAGATCAGTATGCTACCGCTGGCGTCTCAAACTGGACTTCGGTTAGCAGCTACTCTGCCCCGCTAGTTAACGCGGCAAGTAAAGACCAAACTCAGCCTCTCGCAGCGGGTCAATCTGGAACCGGAAAGATAGGCGTCTATTATAACTATTGTGCCGCCTCGGCTGGCTCCTACTGTTACGGTAACGGAATAAGTTCAGGTTCTCCATCCGGTAACGCCGCAGAAGACATTTGTCCGAAAGGCTGGAGAATGCCAACCGATGGATCCTCCGGCGAATACCAAGCCCTTTACGCAGCTTATTCTAGCAACAAAGCAAACTTCGTAAACGCTCTTAAAACGCCCCTCTCTGGCACCTTCAACAATGGCTCGGCTCACTATCAGGGCTCGGACGGCTACTTCTGGTCTTCTACGTACCGCAGTGCCGCGAATATGCACCTCCTCTACGTCAGTTCGTCGTATATCAGTCCGCAGGATAACGGCAGTCGCCTCAGCGGCAGCTCTGTACGTTGCTTGTTCGGGGCTTGAGTCTAGGTTTTTCCTTCAAAAAATGCGCCATTTTGGCGCATTTTTGTTGAGTAAGAAACAAAGTGTTATAATATTTCTATGAAAACGTTTTTCTTTTATGACCTAGAGACGTCGGGGCTGAATCCGCGCGAGGATCGGATTATGCAGTTCGCGGGGCAGAGGACAGATATGGATTTAAATCCGATTGGTGAGCCGGTGAATATTTTGGTGAAAATGAGTGAAGATGCTTTGCCGAATCCGGGAGCGATTATGGTGACGAAAATTACGCCGCAAGATACTTTACGCGACGGTATGAGTGAGGCGGAGTTTTGCCGATATGTTACAGAAGAGATTTTTACGCCAAATACGGTTGCGGTTGGTTATAATACGGTAAGGTTCGACGATGAATTTATGCGGGCGACTTTCTGGCGAAATTTTTATGATCCGTATGAGTGGGAATGGAAAGATGGGCGAAGCCGCTGGGATATCCTAGACGTAGTCCGGCTAGTTCGGGCTTTAAGGCCGGAAGGGATAAACTGGCCGTTTTTAGACGGAAAGCCGACGAATAGGCTTGAACTTTTAACAAAAGAAAACGGGCTTTCGCATGAGCATGCGCATGATGCGCTTTCGGATGTCTATGCGACGATTGCGGTTTCTAAAATGCTAAAAGAAAAGCAGCCGAAAATGTTTGAATTTTTGTTTAAGATGCGCGATAAGAAGGAAGTGAAAAGACTGGTAAATTTGGATGATAAAAAACCGTTTGTATATGCGAGCGGAAGATATGCTTCGGAGAATAACAAGACAACTGTCGCGTTTCCACTAACATCCGGAAGAAATGGTAATGTTCTAGTTTTCGATTTAAGAAATAGCTTGGACGGGTCCTGCCGGTCATTTTCCTCCCCCGCTCGGGCTCTCGCGGGGGACCCCCTCCATGACCGTCACCCGTCCATGTTTTCCTATGTCAAAGAACTTTGCTATAATAAATGTCCGGCGGTGGCGCCGATATCGGTGTTGGATGTGGCTGATGGATGGGAGAAAATTAATTTATCGCGCGAAGTTGTCGAGAAAAATCTAGAAGAACTTTTGGCGCATCCGGAATTTGCGGAGCAAATTCGGAGCGAATACGAAAATCGGCCAGAATTTCCGCCGGCGATTGAACCGGAGGCGGCGATTTACGAAGGATTTTTGAATGAACCAGATCGCGTAAAAGTGGCGGCAGTCAGAAACGCGGATGCAAATCATCTTGCGGACTTTCATCCAGATTTTTCTGATCCGCGTTTACCAGAATTATTATTACACTACAAAGGTCGAAATTTTCCAGAAAGTTTGAGCGAATCTGAGGCGACGGAGTGGGAAAAATATCGCACGGAGCGCTTAAAACGTTTGGCGCCAAAATTCTTAGAAGAATTACAAAAGTTTTACGAAAAAGATGCGTTCGTCGCAGAAGAATTAAAACTTTATTTTGAAAATGTTTTTGCTTCCGATTATTAAGCTTATGGTATAATAATAGTATGGATAACAATAAAGTTATGATTGTTGGGACGGGTAATGTTGGTGCGAGTATTGCTTTTGCAATCACGCAGCAGCGAACAGCCGTAAACGAAATTGTTTTAACAGATATTATTGCAAAAGATGCCGAGGGCGAGGCGATGGATCTAAAAGATGCGCTCGCAGTTTCGCCGAGCTATGTGAAGATTAAAAACGGGACCTATAAAGACGCAAAGGATTGTGATGTTGTAGTGATTGCGGCGGGAGCGGCGCAGCGTTCGGGCGAGACTAGACTCCAGCTTCTGAAGAAGAATGTGAATATTTTGAAGGGTATGGTTGAGCAGATTATGGATAGCGGGTTTAATGGAATTTTCTTAGTCGTAACGAACCCGATGGATGTTCTAACGTATTTTACTTTGAAATTTTCAGGTTTGCCGTCGGAAAAAGTAATCGGCTCGGGGACGGTGCTTGATTCGGCGCGTCTTCGTCAGAGAATAGCGGCATACCTAAACGTGAACCCGAAGTCGGTACATGCTTATCAGGTTGGCGAGCATGGTGATTCGGAAGTAACTTTATGGTCGCTCGCGGATATGGGCGGACAAAAAATTGAGGATTTGCTCGGAGAAGATGTTCGGGCTGGGATCTCAGATTTCACAAAAGAAGAAGCTTACCAAATCATTGAGAAGAAGGGCGCGACGTATTATGGGGTGGCGTCGTGTGTAGTGCAGATTTTGAATTCGATTTTAAATGACGAAATGCGGGTATTATCGGTTTCGTCGTATGATAATTTCTCGGGAACTTGTTATGGATGGCCGACAGTAGTTGGGCGGGAAGGTGCGATTCGTAGGCTTGACGTGAAGATTTCAGAAAAAGAAGGAATGGAATTACAAAAATCAATTAATGTTTTGAAAGATGCGCAGAAAAAGATTAAGTTTTAAGATTCTTACGATTTTTTGTGTTTTTCTGAGTTTTTCGACGCCGGCTTTTGCGGCTAATACGGAAAATTTCTATTTTGAAGATTTTACGGGCGATTATTATTTGTCTCGCGACGCGGAGGGAGTTTCTCATCTTAAGGTTGTCGAGAATTTTACAGCGGTTTTTCCGGATTATAAACAAAATAAAGGCATTTGCCGGATGATTCCTTTTACGAATCAAAATAATAAGAACGTAACTTTACCAAATCTTACAAGCGCAAACATAAAAATTACAAGAAATGGAAATTCGGAGCCGATTTATAGTATTGAAAAAGAAGAAAATTCTTATAAAGTTTGCACGGGCGATGAATCTTATGTTTTTGGAAAACAATCTTATGTTTTTGAATTTAGTTTTGAGAAAGTTGTAACTGATTTTGAGAATTTTCAGGAACTTTATTGGGACACGAACGGGAATGGTTGGACACAGAAATTTGATAAAGTGACGGCGCGCGTACATTTTACGCCAGAAGTTGCTTCTAGCTACACTGGGGATCGTTGGTGCTATGTTGGAAAGTATGGCGAAAACAGGGGTGAAAAATGTGTAATTTCGGAAATTTCGGATGGTGTGAAATTTGAAACCGAAAATCTTTCGCGGTTTGAAAATTTAACTTTTGACATTGAATTTAAGCCTGGAAGTTTTGTGATTCCGGCGCCAGAAAAAAATTATGAATTAGTTTTTATAATGATCGGGTTTTTTGTTATGTGTGTCTTAATTCTTCTTATACCTTTCAAAAAATTCTTAAGAATTCGCGGGAAGATGAAATATTATAATGAGATTTTTGTGAAACCAGAATTTACACCGGATAAAAATTTGAATGTGGCAGAAATGGCAGAAATTTATATTGGTAAGAAAAAAGACGCAAAAGTTGCGGTTCTTTTAGAAATGATCGTGAATCATCAAATTGTTTTGGTTCAAAAAGGCGAAACATTGTTAAAGCATAAAAAATGGGCGATTAAAATTTTGAAGGTGGATAAAATTAATGAGGAAAGGATGTATTTAATTCGGATCTTGGCAGGCGGAAAAGAAGTTAATAATGGCGATGAAATAGAAATTAAAATGCGGACGGCGACGTCGAGTTTAATTTCTCTAAGACGAAAATATGAAAAAGCGATAATTGAGAAATTAAAGGAACGCGGGTTGGTCGAGGATAATTATAAAGGAGGGATTTTATGATAGGCGAGGTGGTTGGCGAAGAAATTTTTGAGCTAGTGATGGGCGCGATTTTCGTAGGGTTTGTTGTGATCTATGCGATTTTAAAGTCAAAAATAAATAAATTTTATTATCGGACAGAAAAAGGGTTAGAGGCGTCGCGATATATGGACGGGCTGAAGCTTTATATTAAGATGGCGGAAAAAGATAGGTTGGAATTTTTGCAGAGCACGAAAGGCGCGGAGGTTTCGCCGGAAGGGGTGGTGAAATTATATGAAAAACTGTTGCCGTATGCGGCGGTTTTAGGTTTGGAAAAAAGTTGGATGAAAGAGCTTGAAAAATATTATCAGCTTGAAGACGTAAAAACGCCGGAATGGTATATGGGCGATATGAAGACACTGATGATATTAAATGCAGTAAATTCGGCGGCAAGCTCAGTAAATTATTCGACAACATATGCTTCGAACGGCGGTTCGTCGTCGTCGGGATTTTCTGGTGGAGGGGGCGGCGGATTTTCTGGCGGCGGAGGCGGCGGGGGAGGCGGCTGTGGTAGATAACGCTAGTGCTTTTTAATAAAATATGCTATTATTAATATAAGTAAAGGAAATAGAAAAAATGGATCCAAATAATACTAATTCGAATGTCAACCCAGCGGTGACGCCGACGACTTCGGCGATGCCTGAAATTCCAACTGCGCCAGAAGCGCCAGCGCCGGTAATCCCGGTTGCGTCGGCGATGCCTGAAATTCCAACCGCGCCTGTAGCCCCGGTGGCTCCAGTGATGCCAGAAATGGCAATGCCAGAAATGCCAGCAGCTCCAGCAGCTCCAGTGATGAATGCGGCTGAAACTCCAGCTGAGCCAGTGGCGGCGCCCGTAGTTGAACCTGTAGCTCCAGCGGCTCCGGTGATGCCGGAAGCTCCAGCGGCAGAAGCTCCAGTTGAGCCGGTAGCTCCTGTTGCGCCAGCTGCTCCAGTTATGCCAGAAATCCCAACACCAGTAAGTCCAATTTTCCAACCGGGCGATACTATGGTTGGGGCAACTGATCCGATTACAATGCCAAATCCGCCAAAAGAACCGGATCCGATTGAAGAAGAACTTAATGCCCCGATGAAGGCAGCTTCGCCAGTCCCAGGTTCGATTGGTAGTGCAATTTCGATGCCGTCTGAACAAGTTTCAGAAACTCAGCCGGTGACACAAACTCCAAATCAAATAGGTCAAGTTCCAAGCGTTGCATTCAACGATCCAGCGGCGGCGGCTGCGACGGCTGCAATGGCGGCGGCGCCAGTAGCTAAGAAAAAAACAGCAATTTCAGATTTACTTAAGACTAAGCTTGATAAGAAAACCCTAATCATGCTTTGTGTTTTGGCTGGTGTTGTTGTGCTTGCGCTCGCAGTTGTTTTAGTCACGCAAATGATGTAATAGTAATTGATAAAAATCATAAAGTATTGTAATATATTACGTATGGATAATATATATATTACTACTGCAATACCTTATGTTAATGGTGCCCCGCATATTGGTCATGCGATGGATTATTGTTTGGCGGACACTGTGGCGCGGTATTATAAGATGCTTGGGAAGAATGTGCGTTTTCAGGCTGGTACTGATGAGCATGGAAATAAGATTTTCTTGAAGGCAAAAGAACTTAATGAGCCGGTTCAAGAATATGTTGATAAAAATGCCGCAAAATTTCAAGAATTTATTCATAAGCTTGGAGTAGAATATACTGATTTTGTGCGCACGACGGATCCAGACCATGAAAGGCGTTGCCAGGAAATTTGGAAAAAATTAGAAAATCATATTTATAAAGAAAAATATGAAGGTTGGTATTGTACGGGATGCGAGAGGTTTGTTACGGAGAAGGAATGTAAGGAAAATAATGGAATTTGTTCTGACCATCAAAAACCTTATGAAAAATTATCAGAAGAGAATTATTACTTTAGGATCTCAGATTTTAAGGATCAAATCCGTGAGGCAATTTCTAAAGACGAGCTTTTGATTTTGCCAGAATTTAGAAAGAAAGAAATCTTAAAGCTGCTTGAGGACTCTCCGGATGTTTCGATTTCGCGACCAAAATCACAGTTGACATGGGGCGTGCCGGTTCCTGACGATGATTCTCAGGTGATGTATGTCTGGATTGATGCTCTTGCAAATTATATAACGATTTTAGGTTATCCAGAAAAAGAGATTTCTGAATGGTGGCCAGCAGCTGCGCAAATAGTCGGAAAAGACATTTTAAGGTTCCACGCAATTATCTGGCCGGCGATGTTGCTCGGGTTGGGTTTGCCTTTGCCAAAGCGAATTCTTTCGCACGGAATGGTTTTGTCGAATGGACAAAAAATGAGCAAGTCGATTGGAAATGTGGTAGATCCTTTAGAGGTTCTCAATAAACATGGGTTGGCTGCGTTTCGTTATTTCTTCTTGCGTCATATTGATACGTTTGAAGATTCGGATTTTACGTGGGAAAAATTTGAGAACGCTTATAATAATGAGCTCGCGAATGATTTAGGTAATTTAGTGCAGAGACTTGCGACGCTCGCAAATAAGAACGGCATTAAAATTAACGAGTTTAATTTAGAACTTCCTGAAGAGTACTATAGTTTGATGGACAATTTTGAATTCTCTAAGGCTTTTGACTTTGTATGGGAAAAAGTTCAGGATATTAATGCGAAAATTGATGAAGAAAAACCATGGGCTTTAGCGAAAAACGGAGAAACAGAAAAGCTTGAAAATTGTATGAAGGGATTGATTCTGGATCTTTTAATTGCAAATAAAATGCTTTCGCCGTTCTTGCCAGAAGCAACAGAAAAAATAAAAGCAATCTTTACGGATCCAATTGTTCCGCCAGAAGAACCATTATTCCCGAAAGCAAAATAACCCCCTAAAAGGGGGTTATTTTTTTAATTGCTGTTATTATTCTTCGGAGCTTAGCTTGCCCATGAAGTCGGACAAGTAGAAACCGAGAACGCCACCTACGGCTGGGAATAAGACGTAGATAGTGAGAGCTTGGCAAACGCCGCTCATAATTTCGCCAAAGTTTTCACCAGCGGTTGGGAAGATTTGGGACATCAACGCAACAGCCGGGTTAAAGGCAAAGTTGTTCTGAAGTCCAAGAAATGCTCCGGAGATGATGTAGCCTAAGAAGAAGGCGAGTACAACGCCACCAGCGATGGTTGCACCAAATGTAAAGACGCTGCGCTTGTATTTAAGAGCACGAGCGAACATAAATGCAATAATGACCGCGCCAAGGAGCTCAACCATAGCAAAGACCCAGAATTGACCATCGCCAACGGCGGTGAGAGTTTGGAGTTCGGTTGCGGTTTCGCCACCAGCAAGATGGAACGAATTCAAGATGATCCAACCGAGCCATGCGCCGATGATTTCAGCGATGATATACATAACGCCGCGAATTACGGACATGCGGCGAGATGCCATCATACCGATAGTAACAATTGGGTTAAGGCAAGCGCCTGAGAATGCATAAACTGCAATAAGGATTGCGATATATGCAAAGATGAATGTTGCGATGTTAGCGACGCCGACGAACATAAGCGAGAAGAAGAGCATCGTGAAAAGCCCGGTCCCGATTACTTCACCAAGAAGTGCGCCGTAGAACTTATGATTTTTGAAGATCGTAAGTACGCTTTCGTTTTCGTCATATTTTTTGCCGAAGAAACCAGCGAAGCAAGATTTTTTCGCGGTAGCTTCAGTTTTTTCCACCTTGTTGGTTTTAGGAGCCTCGGACACTGGTTTGATATCAGCCTTCGCGGCAGTAGTTTTCGGTTTTGTCGTTTTTGCAGTAGTCTTCGTTGACTTTGCAGACGACTTTGGCTTCTTTGTTGCCATGTATTCCTCCTTTGATTGATATTAACTACATTATAGCATAATTTTTGTGTGTTATAATAAAAAAATGGGAATTATGTTAAATCGTGAAGACGATAAGAATCAGGAACTTACTGCGCGAATCCAGGCAGATCTTCGGGTGCGAGCAAAGAAGACGAAAGACGCGGATGAAGACGAAGACTTTAACGTTTATGTTTTTCCGAATTAATGCTACAATATAATATATGGATGAAAATCTTGCGAATGAAGAACGTGAGGCGTTTGAATCTCGTACACCGAGTCTTTATAGTGGTTCGGGGCGAGAGAATAAACAGAAAGTTCGCGCGAAAGGATTTTTTAAACGCAAGGGGCCGATAGCTTTAATTATTGGTTTGATTTTTGGAGTCGGGGGTTTGGTTGGTGGCGCCCAACTGATGCAGCCGTTTAGTTTAATTGAACAATTTAGAGAGACTTTTAACTCAATGCAGACATCGGTTGATGCACGATCGAATAGTTTTTTGCGTTATCAAATGGATTCAACTCGTAATAAAAACCCAATTAAAGGGAAAATTTTTGGCGGAAGTACTTTTAAGATTACTGAAAATCAGGCTGCGAAATTAGCGGCGCAGGGAATTGAATACGATAATGATTATAATGGTTATAGAGTTTTAAAGTTTGATGATGGAACTGGAAAAATTCAAATTGTAACAGCAGACAAAAATACAGCAAGTAAATTAGGAAATGGTGCGGTTGATTTTGAGACATTATATAGGACGAATTCAGATTTTTATAATGGATATAATAAGGGTTCGATGACTTGGAAGGGGGCAATTGCAAACTGGTTCGGGACGACGACGGTAAAGTTTTTAAGAAGCAATAAAATCACGCGTAATTTGTTCCAAGATTTTCAAAAGAAAGTAGAAGCTGAGAATAATGGTAATTCTAGGACGGTAGCGCTAGAGCTAATGGCAAAGGGAACAGATAAAATTACGGAGGGTGGATATAAGACGACAGGGGCGGAAGAGACGTATGAGGAAGATGGTGAAACTAAAACAAGGTCGATTGATATTGAGAATGTAAAGCCAGAGAGTGGGGTAAACGGAGCGGATTCCCTCGTTGATAATGGAGTTAGTGGTAGCAGAGTAATTGATCGCTCAAATATAGATACTAAAGCTATTCTTAGTGGAGTTTCCGGGAGCGTAACGCAAGGCGCAAATATTGCCTGTACCGTGTTTAATGTGCTTGGAGGGGTTAGCGCCTTAGTAACGGCTAGCGAAGCTCTCCAGGTTATGAGTTTGGTGACCGGATATCTTGAGGCGATTGATAAAGTTAAGGCTGGGAATGGATTAGATTCGCCGATCCATGATCTAACTAATGCGCTAAATGAGAGAAAGTTAAATACTAATACAGTTATTAATAGTATTTCGATAAATGGTGAGAATGTAAATAGCGAAAGTGAAGATAAACCAACAGAAAAATCGGCTATGGAGGCTAGTGGGATAGTAGCGCTTTATGGCGGCGGGGCCGTAAATCCAAAAGATCCTAGCGTGCAGAGCTTTAACTTTTCTGGTAATATGGGTAGTATTTTCCGCGGATTAGGTTCGAGTGTTGCGCTTTTCGGGGCTTGTTCGGCGGCTAAAGCGGCGGCAGGGGCAGTGAATATTGGCATTGACGCCGCTAGTTTAGTTACTTGTTTGGCTGGCATGGTAGGTGCTACTTTTACATTTGGTGCATCGGCGGCAATTGGTTGCGGGGCTTTTGCTGCTAACGCGCTAAGGGGTATAGCGATCGGTTTAACGATTAGCACGGTTATCGCTGGTGTAATTGCTGCGATAACCCCAACCGTAAAAAATATGATGACGCGAGATTTAATAAAAGATATTGGCGGCGAAGATCTTGGAAATGCGTTGGCCTTTGGCGCTAATATGTATATGGGTAATACTCACCGCGCAAATGGTGGAGCTTTAGCGACACGCGAACAATATATAGCGTTTAAAACTGCGCAAAATGAAGTAATTGCTAATAATGCAAAATACGAAAGAATAAATAGAAATCCGTTTGATATGAGCTCAAAATATACTTTTATGGGGACTTTAGCGAACCAAGCAATGAAATTTGCTTCGACGAATTCTTTGATGAGCGTGATTGCTTCCATGAGTAATGCGGTAACTTCCTCAATGGTTGCGATGAGCCCGTCGGCGTCAGCTTATGATCTTGCTAGTGAATTACCAAGCGCGGAAGAATATGAAGAAACCTGTCCATATCTTGCGTCGATCGGCGCGATAGGTGACGCCGCATGTAATCCATATACGATTTCTGATATGTCTACTATGAATATTGATCCTTTGGATGTGATTAATAAATTAAATGATCCAAATGGAGATGGGGATTATGAAGATAGTAATTTCTTAGATGAGGAAACGTCGGACGGGAATGTTATTATTAAAGCTGGTTCGCCGCTCGCAGAATATATTCAGTTTTGCACTACGAGATCTTCGGCGTTTGGGATGACGGATTGGAATATTGTAAACCAGTTAAGTAGCTTTGGGCAGGTAGAAACTGAAAACAGCTTTGTGAATAATATGACGAACTCGGCGATCGGCGCGGTACCAATACTTGGCGATGTGATCGACATTTATGGCAATGAAGAAGCTAGCAAAAATATAGGATACATAACTGGAGAATCTTGTGTGGCCGGGAATAATGTCAGTGGCGAAGATGCGCCAGGCTGGGCGCCAAATTGGGAAACGGCAAAATATTATCAAAGATTTATCGAAGATCAGTCGCTTGCGGAAACGATGGGGTTATTTGACAGTGAAGAATCGGCCGTGACAGCATATCTTAATAATTATTATGAAGAAAATTCTTTAGATAATTCATACGAGGGGATTTTGGCAAGATATTCTGGGCTTTCTAAAGATGACGTAGTGGCTCTACTTGATTTCATTGACTATTCTGTATATGTTGCAAATTACGATCCGAGCGAAAGGTATGTGTTTGGAGAAAAAACAAAACTCATAGAAGATAAAACAATTTTGTTTAATAATGATTGGTGGTATAATAATATATATGACAGAGTTGGAAAAGTTGAAACAAGAGCTAAAAAAGCTGAATACTGGATATGCTAAGATCCATGAAATTCCGGCAGAAAAACGAGGAGAGTTTGGTCGAGAATTAAACGCAAAAAAAATGGCGATTTTAGAGCAAATTCGCAAAGCGGAAGAGGCAGCTTTTGATGTTGACGTCGAAGCGATTGACGTGACTGCTCCTTGTGGGGTTAATGAACCTCTACCAGAATTTTATCCAGTTTCAAACGGTTCCAGACATCCTTTAATGACTGAACTTGATCGGGTGGCTAAGATTTATCAAATGATGGGGTTTGATGTAATGGAATCGCGCCAACTCGATGACGAGTTCCATATGTTTGATTCTTTAAATTTCGCAAAAGAGCATCCGGCGCGTGATGGATATGATACTTTTAGGACTGAAGAAGGTCTAATTCCGCCAGCTCACACTTCAACAATGCAACATAGAGTTTTGAAGGCGTATAAAAATCGTTTAGAGCAGGGCAAGGAAATTGCTGTGGTGGTACCAGGTCGAGTTTATCGAAACGAAGACGTCGATGCAACTCATGAACATACATTTTATCAATGTGAGGGTGTTTACGTGTCGAAAGATTGTAAACTTAGCGATATGCTTGGTATTCTTCGAGAGTTCTTTGAAAAATATTACGAACAGAAACTTAATATTAGAACTCAGCCGGGATATTTTCCATTCACGGAACCGAGCCTTGAGTTTATGATTGAAAAACCAAAGGCGCTTGGCGGGAAGAAAGGTGACTTTCTTGAGATGTTGGGTTGCGGAATGATCCACCCAAATGTTCTTAAAATGGCAGGGATAGATCCGGAAGTCTACCATGGTTTTGCATGGGGTGGCGGTATTGATCGTTTAGCAATGCTTCGATATGGGCTAAAAGATGTAAGATATTTTGAGTCGGGCAATCTTAATTTCTTGAAGGAGTTTAAATAATGAGAATTTCGTTAAATTGGCTTAAGAAATATGTAAAAGTTTCAGTTTCTGATGAGGAATTGGTACGGCTTATTGGTGCGCGATTAGTTGAAGTTGAGGGCGTAATTGATGAAACTGAGAAATATAATAATATATATATAGTACAGGTCGTAAAAGCCGAAAAGATTCCTGACACACATTTGACACTATGTCAAATTGATTGCGGAGAAAAGGATTTGGTGCAGGTTGTTTGTGGAGCTCCGAATGTACGCGAAGGGATGTTTTCGGTCTGGATTAAGCCGGGAGCGATTGTTCCAGCTTCAGTTCATGAAGATGCGCCGTTTGTGATTGGTAAAAGAAAAATGCTCGGTAAATATGAAAGTAATGGTATGCTTGCCGGGGCGGATGAACTGGATTTTGGCGATGATCATTCTGGGATTGTGGAAATTGATCCGGAAATTGCAAGGCCAGGGGAACCAGTTGCGAATGTTTTTGACCTTAAAGATAAAATTCTTGAAATTGAGAACAAGTCTTTGACGCATCGTCCAGATTGTTTTGGTTTAATCGGCTTTGCTAGAGAAGTTGCGGGCATTTTGAATGAACATTTTGATTATAACCTTGAGTTTTTAAAACATAATGTTGAAAATAAAAATCTTAAGATTGAAATTTTAGATCATAAGATTTGTCCGCGATATACAGCGATGGTCTTAGAAAAACATGGCGAAATGAAGAAAAAGTATTTGACATGGCAGGATACAATTTTAGCGAAGTCCGGAATGCGCCCGGTGGATGCAATTGTTGATGCGACGAATTATCTAATGCTTCTTACGGGTCAACCTTTGCACGCATTTGATTATGATAAGTTTGTGAAAGTTGGTGGAGATGATAAAAATCCGCGGATTAAAGTAAGATTGGCGCGAAACGATGAAAAAATGACGCTTCTTGATGGAAAAGAAGTTTCGCTGAACGAAAATGATATCGTGATTTGTTCTGGTGATACGCCGGTTGCTCTTGCTGGGGCGATGGGTGGCGAGTCGACAATGATTGATGAAAATACAAGAAATGTTATTTTAGAATCAGCAACATTTAGTCTTTATAATCTTCGTAAAACCCAGATGGCGCATGGGATTTTCTCGGAAGCGATTACGAGATTTACTAAAGGTCAACCGCCTTATCAAACTTTAGCTGTGGCAGAGGCATGCGCTGGAATGCTTAGAGATGGTTTTAAGGTAGCGGAGATTGCTGATGAATATCCGAATCCAGAGAAACAAGCTGTTGTGAAAATTACAACAGATGAGATAAATGGCTTGCTTGGAACGAACTACCCGGAAAGTTTAATTACGAAAGCGCTTTCTAATGTTGGGTTTGATGTTAAGCGTAAAAAAGGTGAACTCGAAGTTTTAGCTCCGGAGTGGCGAACTGATATTCATATTAAGGAAGATATTATTGAAGAGATTGGCCGGCTTTTTGGCTACGATAATATTACTCCGACTTTACCAAAACACGAAACAGCAGAAGAAAACAAGATGTTTAAACTTAAGTCTGAAGTTCGTGAAGCGATGAAGAGTTTTGGCGCCAACGAAGTTTTGACTTATAGTTTTGTGAGTGGAAAATTATTGAATAAAGCTGGGCTCGAAACAAAGAATTCGTATAAAATCGTAAATTCAATTTCGCCAGAATTGCAATTTGTGCGACAGTCGATTGTGCCGAGTTTGCTTGAGAAGGCGTATGTTAACCAGAAGATTCCGTTTGATAAATTTGCGCTTTATGAAATGAATAAAGTTTATCAAAAGGATTGGGGTGAGAATGATGAAAACGTGCCGGTTGAAAAAGTCCAGATGGGTTTTGTGATTGCAGAAAGAAAAGGTGTGGGTACAGCATACTACAAGGCGAAATATTATGTAGAAAAATTGCTTGAAGAGTTTAATATTTCGGCGAAATTCTCGCCGCTAAAGATTAAAACGCCAGTGAGTTTGCCGTTTGAAAACAAAAGATCGGCGGAAATATATGTCGGCGCAAGATGCATCGGTGTGGTTGGCGAATTTAAGAATTCTGTAAGACGAAATTTCAAACTAGAAGAGTATTTGGCTGGATTCGAACTTGATATGGATGCAGTTTTGGAGCTTCGTGAAGCTAAGAAAATCGGTGATTTTGAGATTCATGAAAAAATTGATGAGACTATAACAACGAAAGAAACTTACGAAAAAACTTTGAAAAAACTTGAAGCGAAATATCCAGGTGCTAAGATTACGCCGGTCGGAATTTATCAGCCAGAAGGTGTGGAAACAAAGAATATCACGTTCCATATAGAAAAATAATTTTGCTTATGCTATAATAAAAATATGATATTACTCGATAACGTGAGTAAAACCTACCCTGGCGACAAGGAGCCAGCGCTTGACGGCGTTTCGCTTCATATTGAGCCGAATGAGTTTGTATTTTTGGTCGGTAAATCCGGGGCAGGGAAGTCGACTCTAATTAAAATGATTACGAAGGAAGAAATTCCGGATTCTGGCAAGATTGTGATTGGCGGAATTGATCTTGATTACGTGAAAAAGAGGCACATTCCGAGTTACCGAAGAAGACTTGGCGTAGTATTTCAAGATTTTAAGCTTTTACCGAGGCGAACTGTTTATGAAAATGTGGCTTTTGCGCTTGAGATTGCTGGAATGAGCGGAAAAGATATTCGTAAAACGGTACCAAAAGTTTTGGAATTGGTCGATCTTTTAGATCAGGCTAAAAAATTCCCTGGGCAACTTTCAGGCGGTCAGCAGCAAAGAGTCTCAATCGCACGTTCTGTGGCAAGACAGCCGAAGATTTTGATTGCAGATGAGCCGACGGCAAATTTGGACGTTTTGACGACTGCTGAAATTATGGCGCTTCTTAAGAAAATTAATGATTTTGGGACTACGATTTTAGTATCGACGCATGATGAGAAAGTAGTAAATAGTTTACAAAAACGCGTCGTAACACTAAAAGATGGTAAAATTGTTGATGACCAGAAAAATGGCGGTGTTTATAAGTTAGACGAAAAGAAAGTTGAGCGAGCTCCGCGTGCTATTCAAACACCTGGCCATGCGATGAGAAAGAAGGTAATTTAATGGAAGACGGAAAATTGAAAAATGCCGCGAAAAAAGGCCTAAAAACGATGCAGAAAACCCGCAACAAGCATCCTATGCTTGAAGAAGGGCGGATTTTGAAGTATGGAGCGAAGGGCTTTATTAGGAATATTTGGCTTTCTACTGCAGCGACGGTGGTAATGGCGATAACTTTGATTATTTTGTTCGTGACAATTGTTGCGAGCGTAATTTTGACGAGTACAGCAGAAATGATGCGCGATAAAATCGATATTACGATTTACTTAAAACCAAATACATCTTCTGAAGTTTTAGATGAGCTTACTGGTATTATTTCGAGCGATAAGAATATTAAAAAAGTAACAACTTCTACTTCGGAAAACGAATATGAAAAATTCGTTGCGGAAAATTCTGATAGTAAAGATATTTTGGAAGTGCTTGATGATGAAATGAAGGGGATTATGATTTCAAAAATGCAAGCTACGATGCGAATTAAAGTTTATGACGTCGATAATCTTGACAGTATAAAAAATCTAGTTGGCACAAATGAATTATTCGTGGAATACGTTGACGAAAGTATGCCGCCAACATACGATGTAAATCAAGCCGAAATTGCAACAATCACATCTTGGGCAAGAATTGCGCGAACTGGTGGGTTGATACTTGCTATAGTCTTTCTTATCATTTCGGTTTTGATTATTTTCTCAACTATTAGAATGGCAATTTTCTCGCGTCGTGAAGAAATTTATATGATGAAATTAGTCGGCGCAGATAAAAGGTTCATCCGTGGGCCGTTCCTGGTTGAAGCTGAGATTTGTGGTGTAATCGCGGGCATTATTGCAACGACTGCTTCGTACTTTGGATTTATGGCACTTGCTCCGAGACTAGCTGATTACGGTATCGATGTGACAGCGATTACGGACGTATTAGAATCTAATAAAATCGTCTTGATGTATCTTGCATTTATCATCGCAGGGGCTATTATTGGTAGAATTTCGGCAAGATTGGCAGTATCGAAATACTTGCATAAAACTTGACGCTTATGCTATAATATATAGTATAAATATGACAAAAACAAAAATTACAAAAAAAATCAGTATAATTCTAGTAACATTAGTTTTAATGGCTCCGATTTTTGTTAGCGTAGCTATGACGGAAGAAGTTGAAGGTATATCGAAAGCTTGTCGGAATAGTGCGGCTTGTATGGAAGCGGTTGCGAAAGAACAGGAGGCAAACAGGAATGCGGCAGCAGCAGCAAGTACAGCGAACCTATATCAGAACCGAGTCTACGCATTAAATGTTGAAATTGCGGAAAAAGAGCTTGCTATTGCGGAAACTGAGGCTGAGATTGAGTCCTTGAATGAGGAAATTAAGGAAACGGAGAAAAAATTGGAAGCTGAACAGAATGCTTTAATTGAGCTTTTGGTTAATATGCATTTTGAGTCTGACGCGGAACCGATTACGATTTTAGCGGGTGCAAGTTCAATTTCAGATTTGGCAGAAAAACAGGCACGAAATGAGGTCGTGAAACAGCAAATTAGTGCAGCGGCTAAAAAAGTCAGAGAAACGAAGGAAAAATTAGAGGCCGATAAGGCAAAAGTCGAACAACTTCTTGAAGAACAGAAAACTGCTAAAGAACAACTCGTCGCAAGTCGAGCTGAGCAGCAGACTTTAGTCGAGAAATATCAAAATGATGCAGCTGGTTATGCGGCGGTAGCAG
>DBWP01000003.1:20286-23555 GCA_002309075.1 Candidatus Saccharibacteria bacterium UBA1235
CCGCATCGACAAGATGATTATATTACAGTTTGGAGAGATGCTTACGGGGCGCACAAGATTGGTGGGTATGTTTGTGAATGTGTAAGCTATGCTGGTTGGAAGGCTTATGAAGCCTATGGTGTCGCGGCGGCTTGGGGAAACGCTTATAGCTGGGATGATGTAGCTAGATCGCTTGGCTATAGAGTTGATCATTCGCCAGCGGCAGACACGATTGGTCAGAGTGATGGCTATCCGTATGGTCACGTATTCTGGGTGGAGAGTGTAAATGCTGATGGCTCGATTAATGTAACTGAGTATAATAACTCCTATGCGACGTATCTTTATTCGGGTGTTTCAAGATACGGTGATTTCGGTTCACGTAAAATTTCTAGTAGCGAAATCTGGCGATATAATTTCATCCATTTGCAATAGCTTTTATGCTATAATTAGATAATGAACAAAAAAATAGAGTGGAAAGAGAAAAAAACTAGTCTTGGGAATGCAGTAATTATTAGTGCTATTACGGCGATTGTCGGGATAGTTATTGGTGCTAATTGGAATAATATAGTTGGTAATTTCTCTCCGTATCTCGGAGGAAATGTAAAATCTTCAGTGGATTGGTCTTCTCTAGATGAGGTTTATGACCGGCTTGAAGTTGCTTATAATGGAGAGATCTCAGTTGATAAAGTTATTGATGGCGCAAAAAAAGGTATGGTGGATGCCCTTGGAGACACCTATACAACCTACATGAACGCGGAAAAATCAGCGGATTTTTATGATGACCTGCATGGAAATGTTGGTAGTGGAGTTGGGGTTGAGATGGGGCTTCGAGATGGGTATGTTCGAGTTTTAAGAACGTTGCCAGACAATCCAGCAAGAGCGGCTGGGGTTCTTGCCGGTGATATAATTTACAAGATTGATGACGAGGAAGTTTGGAGTTCATCGTCGGAAGAAATTGCGAAAAAATTGCGTGGTGAAACTGGAACAAAAGTGAAGCTAACGGTTGTGCGTAGCGGTAAGGAAATAAGTTTCGAAATGACGCGTGAAGAAATTAACAATGTTTCTGTTTATGTAGAGTATGACAACTCGACGGCGATTATTACTTTAATTCGCTTTGATAGCGATACTGGCGTAAAAGTTCAAAAAATAGCTAGCGAGTTTAAAAATAAAGGCATTAATAAAATAATTTTGGATTTACGTGGGAACGGCGGCGGGTATGTTAGCGCGGCGCAAGATTTGTTAGCGCTTTGGCTTGATGGGGAGAAAATGTATACGCAAAAATCTTTACATTTTGGCAATGTAACGACTTCAACTGTAAGTGGAAAGGCGATCCTTAAAGATATAAAGACGATTGTGCTCGTGAATGGTTCGACGGCGTCGGCTTCGGAGATCGCGGCAGGAGCCTTACAAGATTATGGTAAAGCAACGATTGTGGGCGAGAAAACTTATGGAAAAGGTGTAGTCCAGAGCCTATTTAATCTATCCGATGGAGCGACGCTTAAAATTACAACGGCGGATTGGTATACGCCGGAAGACCGCTCAATTAATGGCGAGGGAATTACGCCAGATATAGAAGTTGAACGTTCATATGAGGACATCAACAAGATGCGTGATCCACAGATGAAAAAGGCAAAGGAGCTTTAATGAAGATCGTAATTGCGACAGCTGTTTATGCGCCGATGATTAACGGGGTGGCGGTCTTTTCGCATAATCTAGCAGCGGGGCTTGCGGCGCGGGGTCATGAAGTTTTAGTTTTAACGCCATCTCAAACTGGTCGGAATTTCGAAAAGATGGAAGATGGAGTTCGGGTTTGTTGTCTTCGATCGGTGGAAGCGAAAGTTTATCCGGATCAAATTCATGATACTGGCGCGAAAAAACGGCTTTTTTATCGGCATGGTTTTAGGGTGTCGATTTTTCCATATAGAGAAGTTAAACATATTTTGAAGAAATTCCGTCCAGATGTAGTGCATGTTCAAGTTTCGGACCCGATTGGGCTTTCGGTGGTGGCGTGCGCGCGAAAGAGCGGCATTCCGGTCGTGACGACTGAGCACAATCAACCAGAAGTAATTACGGAGCCTTTAGGGATGCCTGGGTTTGTTAAAAAGCCGGTCGATGCGCTACTTTCTAGTTATTTTGCGAATCGCCAGAGTAAAAGCGATTTTGTGACAATGCCAACAAAACAGGCGATTTTTAATTTGCTTGATGGTCGTGATTTTAAAGTACCAGTGGCGGCAGTGTCGAACGGAGTGGATCTTTCGAATTTTAAACCTGGCAAGGCAAAAAAAGAGATTTACGAAAAATATAATATTCCGACTTCTTCGCCAATCGTGCTTTATGTGGGGCGGGTTGATCCAGAAAAAAATGTTGGGGCCGTGGTTGAGGCTTTTTCGATCGCTTTAAAAAGTGTTCCAGAGGCGAGATTGGTTATAGTCGGGGATGGAGTGGACCGGGGGAGGCTTGTTAAAGAAGCGGAACGTCTAAAAATAAAAGATAAGGTAGAATTTTTGGGCCGAATAGTTGGCAAAAATCTACACGAGATTTACAAAGTAGGGACGGTTTTTGCGACCGCAAGCGAAATTGAGACGCAGGGAATCGTTTTGATTGAAGCGGCGGCTTCAGGTCTGCCTTTAATTGCAGTGGATGCTGGTGCGGTTTCTGAGGTTTGTATTAATAATGAAAATGGGTTTTTATGCCAGCCAGGTGATATTCCGGAGATGGCAGCGGCGATGGTGAAAATTTTGTCAGATGAAAAAATACAGAAAAAGTTCAGCGAAGAATCTGTAAAAATTGCAAAAGAGCATGATTTTGAGCATACGCTCGATAAATTCATAAATATTTATGAGCATGTAATTTTCAAGAAATGAAAAACGGACGCTTAAAGCGTCCGTAATTTTCGAAATAGGTGACTAAAGATGTACTCCACCGTATTTCATTACTCTAAAGTTTGCCATTTCTGATTTTCTCCTTAGACTTTTTGCTTCGAGATTAACATCGTTTATCTCGGCGCAAATCTCTTTGATCTGTCTTTCTTCTTCGTCGAGGTTTTCCTCAAATTCTTTAACGAGTTCTTCGGCTTGCATTTTGCCAACCCAGCCGAAAAATCCTCCTAAGAAGACTGCCGAAAGAAGATAGATCGATACGCTAGCAACGATGTTGTCTGACTTATAGAGGTGAGTTGATGCGATTAAACCGGCCCAAGCTCCGATGATAGCGTATGCTATGATCTGTGCAGGGATGGTTTTTCTGAAAAAATTGAGAACTTTTTCAGACTTTTCGAAACTCTTCTCGCG
>DBWP01000003.1:23612-43269 GCA_002309075.1 Candidatus Saccharibacteria bacterium UBA1235
TTAAACAAACAATCTTTTGCTTCGTATTCTGCGATCTTTACCTGTACTTCTGGAATAATCTTTGTCATTTTTTCTTCCCCCAATCTTTTAATGTACTGTAATACCTACTCCTATCTACTATTTTTAGTAGATAATTCCATTATATCACACTTATGCTAAAATGTCAATACTGTTTATGGTTAAACTACGAAATTTAAGAGGTGGGATTTCTTGACAAAAATTGATTTTCTGATGCCATTTGTGGTGTATTTGGCAACTTTTTCGTCGGCGAGGGCGAGAGATTTAATCTTTTCTTCGTCTTCGAGATCTTCGGCATTTACAGTTAATTTGGCGCGAAGTTTACCGTTGATTTGGACAATAATTTCGACCGTATCAGAGGTGAGGTATTTTTCATCCCAGACTGGCCATTCGTCGTCTGCGCCTAATTTCTCGAGCATTTCAGAGGCGAGATGCGGCGCGAAAGGCTTCAAAAGCTTCGCGAGAGTAATCAAATCTTCCTCTGAAGCACCTTGTTTATAGAGGTCGTTGACGTATTCCATTAAGGCAGCAACGGCGGTGTTGAACTGGCATTTATGAATGTCGGTTGTGACTTTCTTAATCACTCGATGGCGGATGGCGATGCCGTTTTCTCGGCCCGCGTCCGCTCGGCCCGTCGCCACGGGCGAGCGGCGCTTTTCCTCGCCTTGCCAGGCTCCGGATGACCTCGAAAAGGCATCATCATCCGCCTTAAACACTAAGTTATAACAGCGATTTAAGAAGCGGTAGACACCACCGACGCTTCTAGGGTCCCAAGCGGCGTCGAGTTCGACTGGACCGATGAACATTTCGTAAGTTCTAAGGGTATCAGCGCCGTAGCCTTCATTAATAACATCGAGCGGATCGATTACGTTCCCCTTAGACTTAGACATTTTCTTGCCATCTGGGGCGTTAATGTAGCCATGGTAAATTAGTTTTTTGATTGGCTCGCGGAAAGGCAAGAAGCCCTGGTCGGCGAAGAATTTACACCAAAAACGGATATAGAGAAGGTGGGCGACGGCGTGGTCGGCGCCAACGTAATAATCAACTGGTTCCCAGTATTTAATCGCATCTTTGTCCCAGGCGGCTTTATCGTCGTGCGGAGAAGCGTAGCGCCAGAGATACCAAGAAGAACAGGCATAACCGTCGAGTGTGTCGGTTTCTCTGGTCATTTCTTCGCCATCGATGGTGACTTTGAGCCAATCGGTTGCCTTAGCGAGCGGCGAACGACCGGTATCGTCAGGTTGATAATCTTTAACTTCAGGGTGAATAACAGGAAGTTGGTCTTCTGGGATTGGATGCGGATCGCCATCTTTATCATAGGCGATAGGAATTGGACAGCCCCAGTAGCGTTGGCGGGAAATGAGCCAGTCACGCATTTTGTAGGTAATTTTCGGGGTGCCATAGAGGTCGCGGTCAACGAGCTCGGCTTCGACGATTGGTAAATTAAACTTTTCGGCGAATTCGCGGTCGCGGTCGTCATAAGCTGGAACGGCCATGATAGCACCAGTTCCATATCCCGCGAGGACGTAATCGGCGACGTAAATTGGGATTTTTTCTTTAGTGGCAGGGTTGATTGCGTAAGAACCGGTAAAGACACCAGTTTTTTCCTTATTTTCTTGACGTTCGATTTCAGATTTTTTAAGGGAAGCGGCTTTATAGGCTAGAACTTCTTCTCTTGTGTCGTCGGTTAATAGGGCTTCGAGAGATGGATATTCAGGGGCGACAACTAGGAATGTGGCACCTAAAATTGTATCTGGGCGAGTAGTGAAGACCGTAATAGAATTTTTGCTCGGCTCTCGGCCCGCGTCCGCTCGGCCCGTCGCCACGGGCGAGCGGCGCTTTTCCTCGCCTTGCCAGGCTCCGGATGACCTCGAATCGAGCAAAAATTCTATCTCGGCGCCGACTGAGCGGCCGATCCAGTTTTTCTGCATAGTTTTAATCTTTTCTGGCCAGTCGAGGCTGTCGATTTCTTCTAGTAGCTCATCTGCGTATTCGGTAATTTTGAAGAACCACTGTTTCATTTTTTTCTTTTCAACTTCGTGGCCGCAGCGCCAGCAATGACCATTTTCAACCTGTTCGTTTGCTAGTACTGTTTGGTCAACTGGGCACCACCACTGATAAGACTCTTTCTGATAGGCGAGACCTTTTTTATAAAGCTGTAAGAAGCACCACTGGGTCCATTTATAATATTCTGGGTCGGAAGTGTTAATTTCGCGATCCCAATCAATTGCATAGCCGAGACGTTTAGCTTGTTTTCGGAAATTTTCAATATTAGTTTTCGTTACATCTTGTGGCGCGGTACCGGTTTTTATTGCGTAATTTTCGGCTGGGAGGCCGAAAGTATCATAGCCGAAAGGACGCATGGTATTAATTTTTTGCTGCATAAAGAACCGAGTCAAAACATCGACGATAGTAAAGTTACGAACGTGACCAACGTGAAGCCCGGCGCCAGAAGGGTAAGGGAACATTTCGGCAACCATCATTTTTGGAACATTAGGTTCCTCTGTTACCTTGAAAGGTTTTTCCTCTTCCCAGATTTTTTGCCATTTAGCTTCGATTTTGAGTGGTTCGTATCTATCCATAATATATAATTATATCATATTATGGCTTAATACAGAGAAAAAAGCAAATTATCTACGGAGCGCTTTTTTGATAGCTGGGCGATCAAATCCGACGATACGTTCGCCGTTGATTTCAGTGACTGGAACAGTGGCGATTCCTTCAACTTTACGCGCGTCAACCTCTTCATATTCCACGCCGAGTTCGTCGAGCCAATCCATTAAAGCGTGACAATAAATACAGGTTGGAGTAGTGTAAACTTTTATCATGGTATAATTATAGCATGAAATCGGTTATTTTAGTGATGCACAATATTCGGTCGTGTTATAATGTCGGCGCGATTCTTAGGACAGCGGAAGGCTTTGGCGTTTCTAGGGTTATCCTGTCTGGATATACGCCGCGAGTAAATGATCCGGGACTTTTGCCGCACCTTCGCGAAAAATTAAATCATGAAATTCATAAAACGGCGCTTGGGACGGAGGAGATGCTGGATATTTATTCGTGTGGTGATATAAAGACAGAGATTATAAAACTCAAAAATGAGGGGTGGCAGGTTATTGGATTAGAGAATAATATTGATAAGAAAACCTATTTGCTTGGGAGCTCGGAGCTTAGAGAGGCTTTGTCGGATAAAATTGTTTTGGTTTTAGGTGAAGAAGTTAATGGAATCGATTATTCGCTCCATGATATAATTGACCTGTTTGTGGAAATCCCGATGAAGGGACAAAAAGAGTCATTTAATGTTTCGGTTGCGACTGGCATTGCGCTTTTTGGAATTTTGTGATACAATGGCTAAAATTATCTATTAAATTAAGGAGCAAAATGCCTGAACCTAAAAAACAAAGTAGCCCGAGAAAGACCGGCCTTCGCCGCAGTCATTTACGTCTCGAGCTTGCACGTAGAGTGAACAAAATTTCACCAGTGAAAGTCTTTGAAACTAAGAAAAAGACCCCAAATCTTAAAGTAAAAACTGTTAAGAAAAAAGAATCATAAAATGGCTAGTAATCGACATTTAGGTAGAGTTATTGTCTTGCAGAGCTTGTACGAATACGAGCTTAGGACCCTCGCGACTGACCCAGAAGTCGATCTTGACGTTATTGTCGCTAAGAATATTGAGCCATACGAGAAAACTTTAGGAGATACGGAATTCGTATATAATTTGGCGCGTAATGTGGCCGATAATTTTGAGTCTCTCGATAAAGTTTTACAACCTATGGCGCCAGAATGGCCAATTAGCTCAATTTCCGCGATAGATCGTAACGTTCTTAGGATGGGCTTATATGAGCTATCAGAATGCAGAGATAAAATTCCGCCAAAGGTAGCAATTAACGAAGCAGTTGAGCTCGCGAAGGCGTTTGGGTCGGAAAACTCGTCACGTTTTATTAACGGAGTTTTAGGCACGGCGTATAAAGAGCTTGGCATTAATGAAGAAGAAAAAAATGGATCAAATAGTAAAACGGAGGGCTCTAAGTCTGGAGCCGACGGCGAAGAGGGCATTCAAAGTGCCGGAAGCGCTGCCGACGGACGAGCAAATTAAGGAGTCGCCTCTTAAAAAGCTAACTTCGGCAGTTTTTCGGAAGAAAACTGCGATTCAGGAGATCGTAAGAGAGCCGACTTCGGGCGGGATTGTTTTTCGCCTGACGCCTGACGAAAAGGATATCGAAGTTCTTTTGATTCAAGATTCTAAGGGGCGCTGGACAATTCCAAAAGGCCATATCGAGCCAGGCGAAACAGCGAAAATGACGGCGCGGCGCGAGATCGAGGAAGAAACTGGGCTTAGGAATTTTTCCGTGCTTTCTTGGCTTGGGAAAATTCATTTTAAATATCGCCGAGCAGATAAGTTGGTTTTGATGACGACGCAGATTTATTTAGTGCAGGCGCTGGATGCTAAAGAGATGCCGACGGGCGAAAAATGGATGAAGGGGATTTCTTGGTTCCCGTTTGCGAAGGCGCTTGATTTGATTGAATATGAAGATATTGAAAAGTTAATGTTAATTGCGAAGAAAAAAATTCGCGCAGGGGAATTTTAAGGAGGGCTAATGGACTTGACACCATATAAAGAATTCGCGAAAGAAAAGTTAGGATTTGAATTTAATGATATTTCGCTTCTCGTGACGGCTTTAACGCATCGAAGCTATGTGAATGAACATCGGGGAAGCGTGAAAGAACATAATGAGAGATTGGAATTTTTAGGAGATGCAGTTTTAGAGCTAGTTTCTTCGGATTTTTTGTATCGAAACTACAACGAACCTGAGGGAATTATGACGGCGCTTCGGGCGGCGCTGGTTCGAACAGAGTCGATCGGTGATGCTGGGAAGAAGCTAGGCTATGAGCCTTTAGTGCGTTTATCGCATGGGGAAAAACACGGTTCGGAACGAGCGCATGATGTGATTTTGGCGGATTGTTTTGAGGCGGTGATCGGGGCGATTTATCTGGATCAGGGTTATGATGCGGCGCGAGATTTTATCGCGAAGCATATTTTGGTGAAAATCGATACGATTTTAGAGGAAGGGACTTGGCGGGATCCGAAGTCTTATGTCCAGGAGCTTGCGCAGAAGATTGATGCTGCGACGCCGGTTTATCACACTCTATCTGAGGATGGGCCAGATCATGATAAAACCTTTAAGGTTGGGCTTTTCGTGAACAATGTTTTAAAGAGTACAGGGGAAGGACATTCGAAACAAGAGGCGCAAACAGAGGCGGCGCGAGTGGCGGTTAAGATGTATCGCCAGATGGAGAAATAGGTTATACTTGACTTTTTAGGCGGAGTGTGCTATAATTAAAAGAGTAATAGTACGTTAACGTAGTCTTGACATTATATAGGGGGTGAAGTTTATGTCAGACAACTATCAATTTGAAGAAAAGGATGATCCTAGAACTTGGGGAGATGAACTGAGTCCGGATTGTGAAGGAAAAGAGCCGGAAATCCCACAAGAAGAATGGGATGTGACGGTTCTAGAGTATTTAGGCGAGCTTAAGAATCTAATTGATGCTTGCGGGAATGTTTCGTATTTTTGGAATATGAGAAATTTCACAAAAGCGGGCGTTAATAAGGCAAAGATGATAGCGGCGGCTTATCAGCATGATGTTCGTTATTATGACGAGCAGCTTCGTGAGTGGAGAGTGAAGGCAAAAAGATCTTTTGTCGTGCTTAAAACACTTGCTGGGAAACTGGGCTATGATATGCCGGGACAAAGAGTTCTCCTAAATGATCTTACTCTGTCTAAAGACAAGAGAGACGCGTACAAGGCTTATTTAAAAACTTGTGAGAAAAATCGTGTTTCGATATCCTTTGACGAGCTTGAGGCGAAGTATCATAAGAGAATACTAAAGCGTTCAAGAAAAAGATAGAATGAGACCCCTGAAAATTTCAGGGGTTGATTTTTTGCTAAAAATAGGCTAAAATAGGAGAGTTAATAATTTAAGGAGAAAAAATGCTTGCGATTCGTATGCAACGTAATGGCCGCGTACATCTCCCGATGTACCGGATAGTCGTCCAAGAAGCGCAGCGCCACCCACTTTCGGGTCGTGTTGTAGCAGAGGTCGGCAATTATAATCCTGCTACTCATGCTCTAGTTCTAGATAAGGAGTTGGTGGAAAAATATCTTAAGAACGGTGCACAACCGTCTAGCCGCGTCGCCTTTATCTTGGCGAAAAATGGCGTGAAGTTGCCTGACTGGGTTAAGAAAGCTCCAGTAAAGACAGCAAAAGCGAAACATGCTGACAAGCTTCGCAAAAATCAACCAAAGGAAGAAGCTCCGGTTGAAGAAGCTCCAGCGGAAGCTGTGGAAGCTGTGGAAGCTACAGAAGCTCCAGCCGAGGCTCCAGCAGAGGAGACCCCAGCTGCGGAAGCTGCGGAAGCTCCAGCAGAAGCATAAGAAAATAGCCCTTTTAAAAGGGCTATTTTTTGTTATAATAAAAGTATAACAATTAACAAAATGGAGATAATATGACTACTATTGACCAACAATTCGTAGAATATATTGTAAAAACCTTAGTCAATAATCCAGATAAAGTAGCGGTGGATCGTAAAATTGATGAGAAAGGTGTGCTGTTGTCTTTGACCGTGGACCCGGAAGACGTTGGCAGAGTCATTGGTAAACGTGGAATTACGGCGCAATCGATTCGAATGCTTCTTCGGGCGCTTGGGACAAAGCAAGATGCGCGCTATAATTTGAAAATCGTAAACACAGATGAGGAAGGCGGAGAAGCGCCGGCTCCTAAGAAGGCCGAGAAAGCTGCTGAGAAAGCGGAAGAGGCGCCGGTTGTTGAAGAAGTCGAGGAAGAGGTATTTGAAGAGGAAAAGCCGGAAACTTCGGAGCTTGCGGAAAAGACGCGCGCGGAGCTTGCGGATCTTGATGATCTCGACATATAATTAAGGGCTGGTTGTGGAAAAATGGCTTTCGGGCCATTTTTTCGTGATTTTTATAAAAAAAGCTTGCGTTTTTTAATCGTGGCATGTATAATAAAGTTAAGCTAACTAACTGCGAGTTTGCTTAAAATTAAACAATCAGAGTTGAGAGTTTATATGTCTAAAAAACGCCTTCGTTGGGGCGTTTTTTGGTTTTAATTTTTTTATGGATTTTATGGATTTTTGGGCTTGAAAAATCTTAAATGCTCGTGCTATAATGGGTTTATGGTTATGGAGGTAAAACATCGTATGATGAGGGAGTTGATGGTCCTTGGGGCTGTCTTTTTGGGCGGTTTTAGTCTTCTTCCTATAGACGCTTTTGCTGATGCTGGCCTAGGCTTCTCGGTTAATATTTCTGATACTCCGATCCTCGAGATCAACCTTTCTGACGCTAACGGCTCTGCGATTGGTGCGACGACAACTATGGATGTAGTTCCAGATCATGGCACGGCGGCGTTTAACGAGAAGACTATGGTAGTTTCGGTCGGTACGAATAACGAATGGGGCTATAACCTCGTCATGAGCGTATCAAACACTAGTTTAATCTCAACTGAAGATGGATCTAAGACTATTCCTACTCTAACCGCTAAAGAAGGCGGTTATACTTGTACAGTAGCTACGGCTTCTTCTTGTGATTTTACTGCTAACGCTTGGGGATATAAACTAAATGCTGCTACTAACTTATCTGCCGCAACTAACTATCTCCCACTACAATCGTCTATTAATCTAAATAGTAATACAAGCAGAGTCACAACCCTAGAATCTACAAGCATTTCCTTCGGCTCTAAAGTAAACGCAACCCTAGCTCCAGGGACATACCAAACGACGATTAACTTTGCTGCTACTGCAAACCCAGACCCAACCCCGATTATGCAAAATATAACGACGTCTACGCTCGCATCACTTATGCCGAGTGATGGTAATACAACAACGCTTAAGGATTCTCGTGATAATAATAAATATCAGATCACAAATATTAGCGGGGCTTATTGGATGACGGACAATCTTCGCTTTACTGGCACAAGCCTAACTCCGGCCGACACAAACGTCATGCAAACCACCACAATGACCTACTTTGATTTAAAAAGCAACACGGGCAGCTATGATACGTCTTTGAGTAGTTATGTCTCTGCTGGGATACATTATGACTCTACGGATGTCAATAATAATTACGGCGCGTATTATAATTATTGTGCAGCTTCTGCTGGAACTGTATGCAATAACACAACAAAACAAGACGCTACCGTAGACATCTGTCCCAAAGGTTGGAGATTACCTACTAAGACAGAAATTACTACTATAAAGGACAATAACGGCACAAACTTTAACCCTGTCCTTGCGGGTATGTACAACTACGGCATACTAGACTTTGGTGGTACGCCGTCCGGCGACTGGTGGTGGTCAGCTACTGCGTACGATACTGGCATTCAGTACTCCATGTTTAACTGGGATGGTAATGGTTGGAAAGTACTCGACACCAGTAGGGACAACGGGTTCTCTGTACGCTGCGTTTACGACATCCCAACCATGCAAAACATGACAAGTAACGCTCTTGCAGAACTTATGCCAACCGATGGCTCCACCACTACTCTCCCAGATTCTCGTGACGGTAATGTCTATAATATCGCTAGAATAGGCGATACCTACTGGATGACCGATAACCTAAAGATCATGGGTACTATCTCCGCCTCTGATTCTAACTTCACCGGAGCAGATTTTAATATCTCGGCTGGAGGAGATCTAACTGCGGGAAATACTTATACTGAACCTAGAGCCCACTACAACACTTCAGACGAAAACAGCTCAACTTATGGCGCATATTATAACTACTGCGCAGCTTCTGCTGGAACTGTATGTAGTCAAACACAACAAGATGCTACACAAGACATCTGTCCTAAAGGTTGGAGATTACCAACCCAGACAGAAATAATTAATTTCAAAAATGCTTCTAGCTCCAATAAAAATCCTGTCCTTGCAGGCTACTACAGCGGCGGCTCGCTAGACTACGCTAGCTCACGCGGCTACTGGTGGTCAGCTACTGCGCGTAATATTAACAATCAGTACCGCCTGTACTACAATGGTAGTAGCTGGAGTGCAGACTGGTACAGTAAGAACTACGGGAACTCTGTGCGCTGTATCTACGGCCCACTCCCCCCAACCATGCAAAATGTGACAAGCGCAAAACTTGCTGCGCTAGTGCCGAATAATGGCGATATAATAACTCTTCCAGATGAACGCGATGGGACCGAATATACCGTAGGAAGATTAGCGGACGGTAAAGTCTGGATGTTAGACAACCTCGCGCTAGATCTAACTAATAACACAACTCTAGATAACACTAACGCTTCTAACACTAATGCTTCTGCTACTACCCTGGAGTATTTTAAAGGTGAGCGTACTGGAGTATCTTATGATCAGTATGCTACTGCTGCTGTCTCTGATTGGGAGCGAGTGTCTAATAAGAAGAGCTATTCCGCCCCGCTAGTCTACGCGAGCTATAAAGACATTACCGAGCCTCTTGCTATGGGCCAATCTGGAACTGGTAAGGTAGGCGTCTATTATAACTACTGTGCTGCCTCGGCTGGCTCCTACTGTTACGGTAACGGAGGAACAAGCTCAGGCTCTCCATCCGATAACGCCACAGAAGATATTTGTCCAAGAGGCTGGAGGATGCCAACTAACGGATCATTCGGTGAATACAAAGCTCTTTATACAGCTTATTCTAGCGATGATGCGGCTTTTGTAAACGCTCTTAGAACACCTCTTTCTGGCTATGTTTACGATAGTGGCTACACTACTAGTCTGGGTTACAATGGTTATTTCTGGTCTTCCACTTATGCTTCTTATACGGATATATACCGTCTTTCTGTCAGTGGTACATCTATTTATTACCAGTCTCCTTATTATCGTTACGAAGGTTACTCTGTACGTTGTCTATTCGGTTCCTAGATTTATCCCCCGTTTTCCAAAACTATAAAATTCTAATTTTCCTATTGAAAAATTGAACAAAGTGTGCTATAATGGTAGGAAGAAGTAGTGTGCCTTGTTTTTAGTTACTTATGGGAGCTGGCGACTCTCTGGGGGAAACTGGGCAGTAATCTTCGGCGCTAAAGATTAATAACACTAATAAAAAAAGAGGTAGAATGGCTAAAAGCACTAGTCTAGGTGAAAGAGTATTTTTCACCGAAGGTGACCAAGCGCTTCCAATTCCGGATTTGACTCAACATCAAACGGATTCTTGGGAGGACTTTGTCAAAAATGGACTACGAGAGGTTTTTGCTGAGCTTAATCCAATCGACGATTATACCGGACAAAAACTATCTCTACGGTTCAAAGATTACTATTTTAAAGAACCGAAAGAATCGGAAGCTCAAGCGAAATACAACTTGGCGACTTATGAAGCGCCTTTGCACGTTGTAGTTGAGCTCGAAAATAAGGTTACGGGCAAGAAACAAGAACAGGATATTTACTTTGGTGATTATCCTTGGATGACTGACCGCGCAACCTTTATTATTAACGGTACGGAGCGTGTAATTGTTTCGCAGCTTATCCGTTCGGCGGGCGTATTCTTTAATGCAGAAACGATCGGCACGAAGCGCTATTATGGCGCAAAGGTAATTCCGGGTCGTGGTGCGTGGCTTGAATTTGAGACGGCTGCGAATGGTGCAATTTTTGTAAAAATTGACCGTCGTCGTAAGATTCCAGTAACAACTTTCCTTCGCGCGCTTGGTATGAAAGAGAGCGAAATCAAGAAGGCGTTTGACGCTGTTGATAATGGCGAAAAGAAATATATTGAAGCGACACTTGAAAAAGATACAACTTCGACGCAAGGTGAGGCTCTCCTTGAGGTTTATCGCCGAATTCGTCCGGGTGATCTTGCAACGGTCGAAAATGCGCGTTCGATGATTGAACGAATGTTCTTCGACCCGAAGCGCTATGATTATTCGAATGTTGGTCGTTTTAAGATTAATCGCCGACTCAATATGAATACTTCGAACGTACCAGAGAACCGTACGCTTCAAATGGACGACGTCCGCGCGATCATTTCAGAGATTATTCGTCTTAATAATACGCAAGAACCAGCTGACGATATCGACTCTTTGTCAAATCGTCGTGTGAAACTTGTTGGTGAACTCGTTCAGAGGCAATTCCGTCTCGGTATGCTTCGCTTACAACGCAATATTCTTGATAGAATGTCAATGGCGAACCCAGAAGATGTGACTCCGTCTCAGCTTCTTAACTCGCGCCCAGTTGTTGCAGCGGTGAAAGAATTCTTCTCTACCTCACAGCTTTCACAGCTTATGGACGAAGTTAACCCGTTCTCGGAACTTGCACACAAACGTCGTTTGTCTTCGATGGGCCCTGGTGGTCTTACTCGTGAACGTGCAGGATTTGATGTGCGTGACGCGCACCCGACGCATTACGGTCGTATCTGTACGGTTGAAACGCCAGAAGGTGGTAACGTGGGTCTCGTGCTTAACTTTGCAACTTATGCGCGAATTAATGAGTATGGCTTTATTGAAGCCCCATATCGCGTAGTTAAAAATGGTAAAGTGACCGACGAGGTTGTTTATGTTGATGCTGAAACTGAAAACGATATGATTATCGCGGATGCATCGGTTAAACTTGATAAAGACGGTAAGCTCGTGGAAGACTGGGTATCTGCTCGTGTTCACGGTGCACCAGCACACGTAGAAGCTAATAAAGTTACACATATTGATGCGGCACACAAGGAAATTTTGGGTGTTTCGGCATCTCTTATTCCATTTGTTGAGAAGAACCGTGTTGACCGTTCTTTGATGGCTTGCGCGATGCAGAAGCAGGCAGTGCCACTTCTTCACCAGGATAACCCGATCGTTGGTACCGGTATCGAGAAAGAAGTTGCAAAAAATACTTCACAGCTCGTAGTTGCAGCTGGCAACGGTGTTGTTAAGAAAGCGGATGGTGAATCTGTTATTGTAACTTACGAAAAAGGCGGAGATCAGGAGTATAAACTTCAACACTTTGAAAAGACGAATGACGATCGCTGCTACAATCAGCGCACAGTAGTGGCTCGTGGTCAAAAAGTGAAGAAGGGCGATACCTTGATTGAAGGTGCTTCGATTCATAATTCAGAACTTGCGCTTGGTCGCGATCTTCTTGTAGCATTTATGCCATGGCGTGGTTACAACATGGATGACGCAATCGTAATTTCTAATCGTTTGGTTGAAGATGACACCTTGACCTCAATCAATATTAAAGATTTCGACGTTGAAGTACGCGAAACTAAGCTTGGTCCAGAACAAGTAACACGTGATATTCCAAATGTTTCTGAGCATTCACTTAGGCATCTTGGCGAAGATGGTATCGTGACGGTTGGTTCTGAAGTTAAGAATGGCGATATTCTCGTTGGTAAAATTACTCCAAAAGGCGAACAAGAATTAAGCTCAGAAGAGCGACTTCTCCGTGCAATCTTTGGTGAAAAGGCAAAAGACGTACGCGATACCTCGATTCGTATGAATGGTTCTTCGACTGGTAAAGTTGTTGATGTTCGTATTTATACTCGCGAACAAGGTCATGAACTTAAAGCTGGCGTCATTATGCAAATTAAAATCTTTGTAGCAGAGATGCGCAAGATTGGCGTTGGTGATAAGCTTGCTGGTCGTCATGGTAACAAGGGTGTTGTATCTAGAATTCTTCCAGTAGAAGATATGCCATTTATGGAAGATGGTACTCCGATTGATGTAGTGCTTTCTCCAATGGGCGTGCCTTCTCGTATGAACCTTGGTCAGCTTTTCGAAACCCATCTTGGTATGGCAGCGAGAGCGCTTGGCTACAAGGTAGCAACGCCATCCTTTAACGGCGTGCCAGATGAAGTAATTTCAGATGAGCTTGAAAAGGCTGGATTCGCTCGTGATGGCCGCGTACAGCTTTATGATGGTCTTACTGGTGAACCATTCGAAGAGAGGACTTCGGTTGGCGTAATGCACATGCTTAAGCTCCATCACATGGTTGAAGATAAGATTCACGCTCGTTCGACTGGTCCTTACACAATGGTCACCCAACAGCCACTTGGCGGTAAAGCGCAAAATGGTGGTCAGCGTTTCGGGGAAATGGAGGTTTGGGCACTCGAAGCTTATGGTGCTGCAACCACTCTTCAGGAAATGCTCACTATTAAGTCTGATGATGTTTATGGACGTGCAAAGGCTTATGAAGCGATTATTAAGCACGAACCAATTGAGGGACCGAAGCTTCCAGAAGGCTTTAACGTTCTTGTTAAGGAGCTTCAAGGTTTGGGCCTTAAGGTAGATCTTCTTGATCATGGTGAATCTGCAGATGCAGGTGATGTGATTGAAAAGACTTCACGTGAGATCGAAAAAGATAAAGACGATCAAGCGATTTATGATCAACATAAGAAAGATGTCGCACCGGAAATTCTTGATCTTGATGATGAAGAAGCTGAAGCTATGATGGCAGAAGAAGGTGTTAAGATAAAAGAGGCTGACGAGCTTGAAGAAGGTACAGTTGACCTCGGAGAGGAGTTCTAATATGGCGTGGATGGATAATTTCATTTCAGCTTCAGACTTTGACTCCATTAGATTGTCGGTTGCAAGCCGCGACGACATCTTGAACTGGAGTTACGGTGAAGTAACTAAGCCAGAGACGATTAACTATCGTACTCAAAAACCAGAGCGTGATGGGTTGTTCTGTGAACGTATTTTCGGGCCAACCAAAGATATTAACCCACACGATTCAAAACTTAAAGGTGTAAGAAGCCGTGAAGCGGCGGTTGATAAGGAAGGTAACCTTGTTACTAAATCAATTACTCGTCGTGAACGCATGGGGCACATTGCTCTTGCGGCTCCAGTAGCGCACATTTGGTTTATGCGTGGAGTGCCATCAGCATTGTCGCTACTTCTTGATATTACTGTTAAGAATATTGAGAAAGTTGTATATTTTGCAACCTACCTTATTACAGATGTGAAGGTTGAAGAAGTTCAAAAAACTTTAGAAAATCTTGAAAATCAAACTTCAGCAGCTAGAGATGCGATTGAAATTCGTTATAAGAAAGCATCTGAAGTTGAAAATGCGGATGTAAAATCTCTTGCAGATGAAAGAAATAAAGAGATTGAAGAGCTCGAAAGAGATTTTCAAACTAGAAAAGCTTTGCTTGAATCTTTCAAAAAAGGCGGCGTGATTTCTGAGGTTGAGTACCGCAATTTACCAGAAGAATATGAAGATTTGATCTCTGTAGAAATGGGCGTAACTGCAATCAAGAAATTACTTGACGAAATTGATCTTGATAAGTTGATTTCTGATCTTCACGAAGAAGAAAAAGAAGCTAAAGGCCAAAGAGAGAAAAAGATTCAAAAACGCTTGAAGACCCTCGAAGGCATGCAATCGGCTGGTATTAAGCCAGAAGATTTGATCCTCACGGTTATCCCAGTAATCCCACCGGATCTTCGTCCGATGATTGCGCTTCCTGGTGGTCGTTTCGCGACTTCAGACCTTAATGATTTGTATCGTCGTGTAATTAACCGTAACAACCGTTTGAAGAAGCTTCTTGACCTTAACGCTCCAGAAGTTATCTGCCGTAACGAAATGCGCATGCTTCAAGAGGCTGTTGATGCTCTTATCGATAACTCAGCATCGCACGGTTCACATGGTGCAAATTCGACGAACGGTCGTAGAAAATTGAAATCCTTGTCGGATCTTCTTAAGGGTAAGCAAGGTCGTTTCCGCCAGAACCTTCTTGGTAAACGTGTTGACTACTCTGGTCGTTCAGTAATTGTAGTTGGTCCAGAACTCCAACTTCATGAATGTGGTTTGCCAAAGCAAATGGCGCTTGAGCTATTTAAGCCTTTCGTAATTTCATGGTTGATCTCTAACGAACATGCAAATAATATTCGTTCAGCATCAAGACTCATTGAAGCGAAAGAAACAGTAGTTTGGGATGCGCTTGACGAAGTTATTAAGGGCAAATATGTACTCCTTAACCGTGCTCCGTCGCTTCACCGTTTGTCTGTACAGGCGTTCCAACCGCGACTTATCGATGGTAAAGCTATCAAGCTTCATCCACTCGTAGCGTCCGGCTTTAACGCCGACTATGATGGTGACCAAATGGCAGTACATCTACCACTTTCCGATGCTGCACAAAAAGAAGCTAGAGAACTTATGTCTGCTTCAAAGAACCTTTTGAAGCCTGCAGATGGTGCTCCGGTGCTTGCAATTTACCAGGACGTAGTACTCGGTGCTTATTATCTAACTTATGATAAGCCAGGAACTGATACTGGTGAACCAAAAGCGTTCTCGAGCGTTTATGAAGCGGAAATGGCTTATGATCAGGGAATTATTGCGCTTCAAACTCCAATTCGTGTGTTTGCGAAGAGAGAAATTCGCGATACAACTCTTGGCCGCGTAATCTTTAACGAGATTTTGCCAAAAGATTATCCGTTTGATAATTCTGTACAAACCAAGAAGCATTTGTCGAAAGTTATGGCTGACATCTTCGACCTTTACGGATCTGAGGTAATGGTACATACGGCTGATGCTTTGAAGGATCTCGCGTTTGAGTACGAGACGATCGCATCGATTTCAACAGCGAAGGATGATTATCCAACTTATGACGAAATTGATGACTTTATTGCTGAAGGTGACGCAAAGACTGCGCTTATCCAACAACAATTCGAAGATGGTCTCGTAACTGACGAAGAACGTCATAAACTTACTGTTGCGAACTGGCGTGAAATCGACAAGAAGATTTCTGAGTTCTTGCAGACTAAGCTTGCTGAAATGGACACTGACATTGCAGTAATGGTTAACTCTGGTGCTCGTGGTAATATTTCCAACATTAAGCTTGCATCTGCCGAGATTGGTATCATGGTGGATATTAATAACAATGAAATTGAACTTCCAGTTAAGTCTTCGTATAAGAAGGGTCTTAATACGCTTGAGTCCTTCATTGCAACTCGTGGTGCACGTCAAGGTCAGGTTTCTACCGCACTTCGTACCGCTGACTCTGGTTATCTAACTCGCCGTCTTGTAGATGTGTCGCAAGATGTATTTACAACTGACGAAGAAGCGTATGATCCAGGCTTTACGGTTTATAAGTACGAATCTGAACTTTCTGGCATTTCATTTGTAGCAAGGATTACTGGTCGCTATACGGCAGAAGTAGTTCCTGGCTATCTTGAAGCTGATGAATTAATCACGAAAGAAATGGCTGAGCAACTTGATGCTGATGAGAAAATCGAATCAGTGAAGATTCAATCAGCACTTTCTACAACAGCAGTAGATGGTGTTCCACGCAAGGCTTACGGTGTTGATATGTCGACTCGTGCGCTCGTAGCAGCTCATGAACCAGTAGGCGTAATTGCGGCACAGTCACTTGGTGAGCCAGGTACGCAGCTAACGCTTGATACCAAGCACGGTTCTGGTGTGGCAGGTTCTGGTGCAATTGCTCGTGGTCTTCCTCGTGTAGAAGAGCTTCTCGAAGCTAGAACACCAAAAGGTCAAGCTTTCGTTTCGCCAGTTGATGGCGTAGTAGAGGTTTGGGAGGATGGTAACCACTACGTTGTACAAATTACTCCACAATCTGGAGAAATTGAGAAAATTGAGCTTAATAGCCGTAAGCCAGAAGTAAAAGATGGCGAAAGCGTTAAGGCTGGTACAACCTTAGTAAAGAAATCTGAAGGTAAGGCTGCAATCAAGGCAAAACGAGATGGCATAATTGAACTCGTAAAGGATGCAATCATCTTAGTTGGCTCAAATGTAGCTCCAGTAAAGATGGAAATCCCAGGCGAAGCGGAACTCGTAGTAAAGTCTAACGATTCCGTAGAAGCTGGCGATCGCTTGACAACTGGTTCTCTTAACCTTCAAGACCTCTTGAAATATAAGGGTATCGAGGAAACTGAGCGTTATATTATGAATGATGTTTTGTCGGTCTACTCGGCACAAGGTCATGAAATTTCGCCAAAGCACCTTGAGATTCTCGTTCGACAAATGTTCTCACGTGTTCAAATCAATGAACCGGGCGACTCAGAATTTGTGTCTGGCGATATCATCTCGAAGGCAGCAGCAGTTTCTGAGAACAAGCGCCTTGAAGAAGAAGGAAAGACCCCAGCAACTTATACCAACTTACTACTTGGTATTACGAAGGTTTCGATCTTCTCAGATTCGTTCTTGTCGGCGGCTTCGTTCCAGGATACGACCCGCGTTCTTATCAATGCAGCAATCAATGGTCGCGTTGATCACCTCAAGGGTCTAAAGGAAAACGTAATTATTGGTCGCAAGATCCCAGTAGGAACTGGTGTGGCTCCGATCGATGATTTCGAAGTTCCTGATACAAAGGAACCAACCGAAGAAGATCTTGAGAATCTCTAAAATCTTCTAGAAAAACAACCGCTAAAGCGGTTGTTTTTTGTGCGTCCGTGTGATATTATTATATGTAGTTATAAAAGAGGTATTATGCATTTTACGACTATTTTCAAATCCCTGAAGAATAAAAGCATGCTCAGAAGAGTATTAGTGATTTTTGGTATTTTAGTGGCGTATCGATTACTTGCTCAAATTCCAGTACCGATGGGCGATGCTTCGACTTTTAAGGAAGCTATTTCGAATTTAATGGAAAAATCAGATTTTTCGTCTTTCCTTAACTTAATTTCGGGTGGTGGACTTGCGTCGTTTAGTATTATTTTGGTTGGTCTTTCACCATATATTACTGGTTCGATTGCTGTGCAGTTGATGACAAAAGCGATTCCGAGACTTGAAGAGTTATCGAATGATGGGGAAACTGGACGAAGAAAAATTAACCAATGGACGAGAATTTTGACGGTACCTCTAGCGATCATTCAATCAATTGCATATATCTTTATTTTGTATCAAACAACAATCTCTTCGAATATTGCAACAGATTTTACGCCAACGGCGGGAGATTGGGTCCTTTCAGTCACCGCAATGACAGCTGGCTCATTGATCTTAATGTGGCTTGGGGAACTTATTACTGAGCAAGGAATTGGAAACGGTATTTCGACTTTGATTTTCGCTTCAATTATTTCGCAACTTCCGACGACAATGGCTTCACTTGGTACGGCGTTGTTCGATACGAGCGAGGGCAGCTTAAACTTATTTGGCTGGTTGGAACTCCCTGTTAATCCAACAGTATTTTGGATTGTATTTGGGTTCGTTATTGCAATGGCGGCGGTGATCTATTTCTTAGTAAAAATCAATGAAGCCCAGAGAATTATCACGATCAATTATGCGAAAAGAGTTCATGGAAACTCTTCCTATGGCGGAATTCGCTCGATTTTGCCAATTAAATTAATTGCTGCTGGCGTGATCCCGGTGATTTTTGCGACAGCCTTTCTATCTTTGCCGGCCTTGGTTGGTCAAGTTATAACATCGTTTGATCCAGGAAATGAAATTGGTACGAATCTCGTAACAGTATTTTCGGCTCCGTCAGCAAGTAATTTTGCTACACAATATCCGGATGGGATTACTGGCCAATGGTTCATTTATCCAGCGGTCTACTTTATCTTGGTATTTGCATTTACTTATTTCTATACTTCTATCATTTTCAACACGAAAGAAATCGCAGATAACTTACAAAAGCAAGGTGCATTTATTGAGGGTGTGCGTCCTGGTATGAAAACTGTTGAATATCTTTCAAAAGTTGTTAATCGTTTAGACCTTTTCGGTGCGCTTGCATTAGGTCTAATTGCAATGTTGCCGTTCGTTACGGACTACGTGTTTATTTTAGCGACTGGAGCGCCGATTGGTCTATCTATTTCTGGTACAGGACTTTTAATCGTAGTGACGGTGGCGTTAGAGAATCTGAGGTCGATAGATTCTAGAGCTCTAATGGTAACTTACGACGATTTTACTAATGAGTCTAAAGATTAATTTAGATTGGAAACAAGTTTTAAAGTGGGGGGCAATAATACTTTTCGGTATACTTTTTATAATTTTCTTTATAAGAGTTGCAGTTTTTGAAAATAATTATTATAGAGAAAAAGAAGGTAGTGAACGAGCTGAGGCGGCGGTAGTTGATAGTGAGCAGCTTGATGAGACTAAACCGACAGAGACGGAACTTCAAGAGTATATTGTAGCGAAGGATCAGCCACGTTTTTTATCAATAGATAAACTTGGGATAAAAAATTCACGAATAATTGCGGTTGGGGTAAAAGTAAGTGGGGCGCTCGGCACTCCAAATAATATTTTTGATGTGGGATGGTATCAAGCCTCTGGAAAACCTGGCGAAGGCAGGGTAATTGTAATTGACGGCCATAATGGTGGACCGAATGTGCAAGGAGTTTTTAAAAATTTGCCAGCTTTAGCGAAAGGCGACGTTATTAAGATTGAACGAGGCGATGGAACTATTTTTAAATATGAAGTTGTAGAGAACGTCACGAAATCGCTTGATGAGGCAGATGAATATATGAGTATCGCATTTCGATCACCAGAATCTGGAAAAGAAGCTTTGACATTAATTTCTTGTACTGGGGATTGGTCTAAATTAAGAAATACATACCTTTCGCGACAATTTACGAGAGCGGTTTTAGTATAAAAACTATTGCCAAGTATTGATTTTTGTGCTATACTGGTATGGTAATTTATGGCTAGTCAAAAGGAAGTGATTAAACTCACGGGTAGTGTCGTTGAGGCGCTGCCGAATACCCAGTTTCGGGTTGA
>DBWP01000003.1:43352-43518 GCA_002309075.1 Candidatus Saccharibacteria bacterium UBA1235
CCTTACGATCTTACAAAGGGCAGAATTAGCTTTAGACTCAAAGATTAATACTAATTAACAGGAAAGGGTATTTTTACACTATGAAAGTACGTGCAAGTGTGAAAAAAATCTCGCCTGATGATATCATCGTGCGCCGCAAAGGTGTGCTTCGTGTCATCAACAAGAA
>DBWP01000003.1:43528-43868 GCA_002309075.1 Candidatus Saccharibacteria bacterium UBA1235
AATAAGCAAAGGCAGGGTTAAACATGGCTAGAATTGCTAGCGTTGTGATTCCTTCTGATAAGCAAGTGTGGATTGCACTTACTTATGTTTATGGGATTGGAAGAACAACAAGTAAAAAAATCCTTGCGGAGGCTAAAATAGAGCCTACCACTCGGGTGAAAGATCTCACCGAGGCTGACGAACAAAAAATCAACGACATTATTTCTGCGAAATATCATGTTGAGGGTGATTTACGACGCCTCGTGAGCAATAATATTAAACGCTTAAAGGATATTAATTCCTACAAGGGTATCCGCCACAAGGCTAAATTACCAGTCAACGGCCAACGTACTCGTACGAA
>DBWP01000001.1 GCA_002309075.1 Candidatus Saccharibacteria bacterium UBA1235
GCCGAACAAGTATAACCGCCAGCTTTTGAGGCGAGATTTGGAATCGTATTATTTTCTGAAGAAGTTAAATTCGTATTCGCTACATTCATCACGAGGTTGTAACCGAACTCATTGCTGGTCGCAACGCTAACTACTACGTCTTTTTCATTAAACCCGGCAGAAGAAAGGGAGCTTGGCGCGACATTCATAGAAGTAGAACTTCCCATAGCCGTACCATCAGAATTAAAAAGCTTCACCTCAAGAATTTCGCCTTCCGGGATCGTGACAGAAAAATTGTAATCCGCTGCTGAAACCTTAGTAGAGCCAAAAATCGCAACCATTACCCCCATACCTGCTACAAGGGTGATTGCGAGTACGATGACCTGCTTAAGAAGCTTTTGCATAATATCCTTCCTAAGCCAAGAATAAGTCCACTACTTCCATTATAGCACAAGCGGAATGAAAAGTCAATACTATTTTTCTAAAAATGCGTCGATAAAACCTTCGATTTTCCCATCTAAAACCCCATCTGCATCTGTCTCTTCATATCCAGTCCGAGTGTCTTTAACAAGTTTGTAAGGTTGTAAAACGTAATTTCTGATCTGTTGACCCCAACCTGCTGATTCCCCGGCCCGAAGCTCACCAATCGTCGCCGCATGCTGTTCAAGCTGCATTTGTACTAATTTACCCCTTAGAATTTCCATCGCCTTTTCTTTATTCTGGAGTTGTGAACGCTCATTCTGAATCGCTACAACCGTATTTGTCGGTAAATGTGTAATCCGAACTGCAGAATTGGTCGTATTAACCGACTGTCCGCCATGCCCGCCAGAATGATAAACGTCAATCCGAAGATCTTTATCATCGATCACAACCTCGGAATCAGCATCGATCACCGGTAAAACTTCCACAAGCGAAAACGAAGTTTGACGTAAATTATTCGCGTTAAACGGAGAAAGCCTCACTAACCTATGAACGCCATGCTCAGATTTTAGTCGCCCATAAGCGTTCGTACCATCAATTTCGTAAACCGCAGTCTTAATTCCCGCTTCTTCGCCAGGAACCCGCTCAATTAAAGCCGCCTTCAGCCCATTTTTCTCAAAAAACCTAAGGTACATTCTTTCAAGCATACTCGCCCAATCCATTGCCTCAGTCCCACCCGCACCAGATGTAATCCTTAAAATCGCATTCTTACCATCATATTTCCCCGTAAATCTCAGCGCTTTTTTAAGGTCAGAAAGCTCATTCTCCATCGCCTCAATCTGGGCATCCAGCTCGTCCTTTAAATCATCTCCAGAAATTAAAAGCAACTCCACCATATCGTCTAACTGAGTTTTAAGTAACACCCAAGGGTCAGTTTCATCTTTTAGTTTCGCTAGTTCTTGATTTTTTGCGGTTGCCTCCGCCACATCTCGCCAAATTTCCGGCACCGCCACTTCTTCTTCAAGTTTTTCAACCCGCTTTAACTTCTCAGCAATTTGCATCTTCTCATAGGTCTTCAAAAACTCTTGTCTAAGATTTTCCAGTCTCTTCTGTAATTCTTGCATACTATATATGATATAATATACTGTATGATTTGGCAAGAATTACCTAAACCATTTTTAATTTTAGCGCCGATGGAAGGCGTAACAGATATTATGTTCCGTCAAGTGGTGGCGCGAGCCGGACGTCCAGATTTATTTTTTACAGAATTTACTAATGTTTCTAGCTATGCTTCTGAGAAAGGTCGCGAAAACGCCTTAGAAAGATTAGAAGTTGCAGAAACCGATTCCCCGATTATCGCCCAAATTTGGGGCAAAAATCCTGAACATTTCGCAGAATGCGCCGGCGCTTTAGAGAATCTCGGTTTTTCTGGCATCGATCTTAATTTTGGTTGCCCAGATAAAAATGTCAACAAAACTGGCGGCGGAGCGGCAATGATAAAAACTCCAGAACTCGCCGTGGAATGTTTTAGAAACGCTAAAAAAGCCACGAATTTACCAGTCTCAATCAAAACTCGTCTAGGTTGGAGTAAAACAGATGAATATAAAGATTGGCTTTCGATACTCTTAAACGAACATCCGGCAGCTTTAACCGTTCATCTTCGCACCAAAAAAGAGATGAGTAAAGTTCCGGCGCACTACGAATTAATTCCAGAAATTATTAAACTTCGCGAAAAAATCAGTCCAGAAACAAAATTGATAATTAACGGCGATATTAAAAATCGCGAAGAAGCATTAAAACTCTACGAAAAATATCCTGAAGTTGATGGTTTTATGATCGGTCGCGGCGTTTTCCAAAACCCATATTGTTTTACAAACCATATCGGAACACGCGAAGAATTAATGGAACTTTTAAAATTACACCTTAGTTTATATGAAAAATATAGCAAAAAACATTATATTCCATACGAACCATTAAAGCATTTCTATAAAATATATATTAATAATTTTCCAGGAGCAGCCGACCTCAGGGCGAAATTAATGGAAACCCACTCAATAGACGAAGCAAATGCGGTTCTTCGCTCTTTTTCCGTGATATAATATATTACATGAAAATAGCATTACTCGGATATGGCAAAGAAGGTCAAGCGACCGAAAAATATTTTAAATCACACTTTGAAAATGTAGAAATCGACATTTTTGAAAACTTCACTCATGATGAAATCAAAAAACAAGATTTTTCTGTTTATGACTTCGTTTTTCGTAGTCCATCTGTTCCGCCTCTACATCTTAAAAACGAAACTAGTGTCACAAAATATTTCTTCGATCATTGCCCTTGTAAAATCATCGGCGTAACCGCCACAAAAGGTAAAGGAACTATTTGTTCTTTCATTAAATCCATTCTTTACGCCGCCGGAAAAGACGCTTATCTTGTTGGGAATATTGGCGTCCCATCCATTGAGATATTAGACAATTTAACTCCTAATTCTGTCGTGGTTTATGAAATGTCGAGTTTTCAACTTTGGGATCTTAAAAAATCTCCGTCTGTCGCAGTTATTGGACATCTTGAGCCAGAACACATAAACGTGCACGGTAGCTATGAAGATTATCTTAACGCTAAATCTAACATAACAGCTTATCAGTCAGAAAACGACTACTGCATATACTATGCGAATAATCCAACCTCTTCCAAAATCGCTTCCATATCAAAAGCCCATAAAATTCCTTATCCGTTCGAGATTTCGGATGACATTCTAAAAAATATCACCATCCCTGGCCATCATAACGCCGAAAATGCCATGGCTGCTATTGCCGCCGCAACAAGTTACGATGAAAATATTTCAGAAGAAGCCATAAAAGAAGGCTTGAAAAATTTCCATGGCCTCCCGCATCGTCTTGAATATCTTCGCGAATTAAATGATGTCAAATATTATGATGATAATTTTTCTACCAACGTCGCTTCGACTCGTGTTGCTGTCGAAGCTTTCCCAAATGAAAAACTCGTAGTTATCATTGGTGGTCGCGATAAAACCAATAACGAAGATTTACCAGAACTTTATAATACTCTAAAATCTGAAAATATCAAAAAAATCATTTTAATTGGCGAATCTGGCAAAGCCCTTGCAAAAGATTATCAAGATAATAGATTTATTATGGCAAACAATCTAGAAGCCGCTATTACCGCTGCCCGCCTTGAAGCTGAAGCTATAAAACCAGCCATTGTCATGATGTCTCCGGCTGCTGCTTCTTTTGATATGTTTAAGAACGTTTATGACCGCGGCGATCAGTTTAAAAATTTAATCGCATCTCTAAATTAGAAATCGTCGCTTTTTCGACCGAAGAAACCGTTGCAAACCCTTTGACGCCAGAACCAGCAAATTCTCTTGCAAGCTCAATCATTCTCATACGATCAATTCCACGAATTAAATTCGGCATATCATCGTAATGTTGAATAGTTTCATTCGTGAAATAATTTTCCGCATAATAATCAGCAATCTGACCTACAGTTTGTGCCCCCATCTGAAAACGCCCGAGCGCATAAGATCTTGCTGCTTCGAAATCTTCTTCCGAAACTTCGCCATTTAGAGCTTTCATCATTTCCTCTTGAATCAATTTAAACAATTCTTCGGCATTTTCAACATTCACTTCGCCATCAAAATCCCAATATGTGTTGTACGCATTCGCCGCAATTGAACTTCCCATGCCATAAATCAAACCGCGCTTCCTCGCCGTTCCGAAAATTTTCGAATTCGTCGTCCCATTCAGAATATGATTAAGACAGTTCATCGCAAAAACTTCATTTGGCTCCAAATGCCTTGGCGTTACTAAAGAAAATCCAAACGTAATATTCGAAGCATCTTTTCTTCTGATTGAGACCATTTCACCAGTAGATAAATCCGAGCGCGGAACCTCAAATTTTTCACCCTCTTTAAGCGGCCAACTCTCGAGTTCTTTTATGATATCTTTTTTTCGCCCTTTCATTTTACCAGCTATAATAAATAGCATATTTTTTGCCGTATGTGTTCGTCGATAATGTTCCCTAATGTCTTTTAATTCGATATTCTGAATCGTCTCGCGCCTCGCCGAAAGATCTAAAACTTCCTCGCCAACCGCTTGTTGTACTCTCGGCCATAAAAGTCGATAATAATCATTCATATATCCCGTAAGTTCGCTCCTTACGTTTGCTTTTTCGCTTTTTAGTTCTTCTTCATTGAATTTCGGTTCGCAAATCGAGTAGCGCTGAAGCTCCATAATTCGATCCCATTCAAAATCTGCACACTCCGTTTCATAACAAACAGAAATATCGCTCGTCCATGCATTATGATAAGCTCCATTTTTTGTAAATTCCGCTTCAAATTGTTGCTCATTTTTAAATTTCGCATTCGCACCAAAAGCTAAATGCTCAACTACGTGCGGAAGTTCATAAACTTCTTTATTTTTTGCATACAACATTCCAGCCCGAAATTGTATACGCGTCGCCATCACTGTTGCGCCTGGAATATCAACAAGTAGCCCACGCGCCCCATTTTTTAGCGTAACTTCCTCGACTGAATGTTTCATTTTCTTTTAGATTTAGATTTCTTATTCTTTTTAGACTTTTTACTACTCTTTTTTGTTGAAGTCCTCTTTACTGGCGATTTTTTCTTAAATTCTTCGTCTAAATTCTTTCGACCCTTCGAAATTTCGTTCACGCCTTTTTCGGTTTGAGACTCCGCCATCTTCGTAAGCTCCGATTCATATTCTTCACCATCGGCCACATTTTCTTCGTGTGCTTCTGCTGGAGTAATCGTGAGTAAGATTCTAAGCACCTCTTCTCGCAAATTCCTTTGCAAACCATCAAATAATTTTTGCGATTCTGCACGATATTCTACTAAAGGATCTCTTTGGCCAACGCTTCGCCAATGAATCCCCTCACGAAGATGCTGCATATTTTCAAGATGCTGCATCCATAAAGTATCGAGAACCTTAAGATAAACTTCTCTCTCCACTTTACGCATTACGTCGGAACCAAATTTCTCTTCTTGGGCCTTATATGCTTCTTCCACTGCCTCTAATGCTAACTTTTCACGATCTTTTTCTTTACGTTTCAAACCAATTTCATGAATCAAGTCATCATTGAAGTTAAATACCGACTTAAATTCAACATCAAAATTCTTATTCACACGCGACGAGAATTCAGTCAAGCTCTTAACTTCGTCTCGCATTAATCGTTTAATTTCAGGATAAATATCATCACCCATCAAAATCTTGCGGCGAATCATATAAACAACTTTACGGTGACGATTAATTACGTTATCGTACTGGACCACATTCTTACGTGAATCAAAGTTAAAACCTTCAATTCGTTTTTGTGCCGCTTCCAAAGTCCTTGAAATTGACTTTGTCTGAATCGGCATGTCGTCTGGTAAACCAAGTCTGGTCATCAACATTTTGACTCTATCACCCTGGAAAATTCGCATCAAATCATCTTCGCAAGATACAAAGAATTGCGTCGTACCTGGATCGCCCTGACGACCACCACGACCTCGAAGCTGATTATCGACTCGTCTTGAATCATGACGCTCAGAACCAATCACTACGAGACCACCAAGTTCTTTCACTCCTTCACCAAGTTTAATGTCAGTACCACGTCCAGCCATATTAGTTGCAAGCGTAATCGCACCTTTTTCTCCTGCGCGCGCCACAATCGCCGCTTCCCGCTCATTATTTTTCGCGTTCAAAATCTCATATGGCAAGCCGAACTGATCTAGATATCTCGCAATCTCTTCATTATTTGCAATCGAACCCGAACCAACCAAAACCGGCTGACCTTTTTCATGATATTTTTTGACTTCTTCTGCGATCGCTTTAAGCTTACCGGCTTTTGTTTTATAAATTAAATCATCCTTATCGACACGCGCAATCGGTTTATTTGGTGGAATCTGAATTACATCAAGCGCATAAATCTGCTGGAATTCTTCTGCTTCCGTAAACGCCGTGCCAGTCATACCGGATAATTTATGATAAAGCCTAAAGAAATTCTGGAAAGAAATCGTCGCGAGCGTCATCGACTCTTGTTTTACAGCCACACCTTCTTTTGCTTCAATCGCCTGATGTAGACCCTCATTATAACGTCGCCCCTGCATTAAACGACCAGTATGCTCATCGACAATAATTACTTCGCCCGAATTCGTTACCACATAATCTTTATCGCGCTTAAATAGAACTTCTGCTCGAAGCGCTTGCTCCATGTGATACACGAGCGGCGTATTCTTTACAGAATATAAATCATCTACGCCCAAAATATCTTGAACTTTTTCAATTCCAGCATCAGTTAAAGTCACCGAGCGTCTTTTTTCATCTAAAACATAATCCTCTGGCGTTAACTTTGCTGCCACTCTTGCAAAATGATAATATTGATCAGGGTTGTCTCCTGCTGGCGCAGAAATAATCAATGGCGTTCTCGCTTCATCGATTAAAATCGAATCGACCTCATCAACAATCGCAAAATTAAGCTCGCGCTGACGAAGATATTGAACCTCACTCGTCATATTATCGCGAAGATAATCGAACCCGAATTCATTATTCGTACCATAAGTCACATCCGCCGCATAAGCTTCTTTTCTTGTTGCTGGACGAAGATGTTTAAAACGCTCATCCGTATGCTCTTCGTTTTCGTACTCAGGATCATAAACATACGAAGCCTCATTAACGATTATACCAACCGAAAGACCTAAGAAATTATATACCGGACCATTCCAGCCCGCATCACGCTGCGCCAAATAATCATTTACGGTCACCACATGCACACCTTTTCCAGTTAAGGCATTAAGGTATGCTGGAAGAAGCGCGACAAGCGTCTTACCTTCGCCAGTTTTCATTTCTGCAACCGCGCCAGAATGCAAAACCATGCCACCAATCAACTGCACGTCATATGGTCGCATTCCTAAAACTCTTTTAGATGCTTCCCGCACAACCGCAAAAGCCTCTGGTAAAATCGCATCAAGCGCCTTATCGCTGTTCCCGACTTTTTCCTTTAAAATCGCAGTCTGAGCCTGGAGCTTCTTATCGCTCATCTTCTCATATTTCGGCTCTAGCTTATTAACTTCTTGCGCCTTTTTCCACATTTTTTTCAAGATTTTTTTCTGAGCATCACCAAATACGCCCTGCAAAAACTTTGTAAGCGCTGTTTTATCCGCCAACTTATCCGTTGGTTTCTTTTCTTTCTTCACTTTTTTAGGAGAAGGCCTCTTAGCCACCTCAGTATTTTTCACCATAAATAAACTCCAATCTCCTACTATTCTATCACACTATTTTCTCTTAATAAAGAGATTTTTGAGGCTTCTTTTTTGACGATGTGGTTGCATATCGAGCTTATAACGTCGAATTTGACCCGTAAGCTTCGCCTCAACTAAATCAACTCCAGCAAAAACGTTTGAACATTCATCTTTTGCTGCGATCACTTTACCGCCAGGAATATCCATTGCTACCGAAATTTCATATTTATCTGAGCTATTTTTTCCAATTTCTGCCACCACAACATTAACCACGACATCTTTCTTGTAGCCTCTTGGTAAATACTTATCAAGTTTCCCAAGTCGCTTTGTTGTGTATTTTTTCAGCCCATCTTCAACTTTATAGTTATTACCGCTGATTTCGATTTTTTCTATCATATTTCTCCTTTTATAGTTCTTCCTTGCCGCCAAGATACGGTCTTAATACCTCTGGAATTTTCAATTTACCATCTGGCGTTGCATAATTTTCGATCATCACAACCAACGCTCTTGCAAGCGGGATTGCCGTTCCATTCAAAGTATGCACAAACTCAACCGTCCCGTCTTTTCGACGCACTCGCACATTACAAGCTCTCGCCTGAAAATCTGTACAGTTCGAACAACTCGTAATTTCCTGATATTTTTGATTTACCGGCGACCAATATTCCATGTCATATTTTTTAGCTGCCGGCGCCCCAAGATCTCCCGCCGCAATATTAATTACATGATAAGGAATGCCTAGTCCCTGCCAAATCTCTTCTTCAATCGCTAAAATCTTCTCATGAATCTCTTTACTTTGTTCTGGCAAACAAAATGCATACATTTCAAGCTTATTAAACTGATGGACCCTAAACAAGCCTCTCGTATATTTACCATAAGTCCCCGCCTCTTTTCTAAAACACGCCGAATAACCAGCATAAAATAGCGGCAACTTATCCTCATCAATAATTTCATCCATATGATAACCAGTTAAAGGCATCTCCGCCGTCGCAATCATCGCAAGATCTTCACCTTCGATATAATATTCATCACTCTGCTCCGAGCTACGCGGGTTAAAGCCACATCCCTCAAGAACGCGTGACGACACCATATCTGGCACCGTCATAAAAGTAAATCCGTGTTTTAAGACTTTCGAAAGCCCATACTGCAAAAGCGCATTTTCAAGGAGCGCTAAACCGTCTTTAAGATAATAAAACTTCGCGCCAGCAACTTTTGCACCACGCTCAAAATCTACCCAATCTCTAGAAACCGCATAGTCTAAGTGATCAACCCCAGTCTCATGGTTTTCACCCCATTTTTTTACCTCAACCGAGCATTCTTCACCCCCAAGTGGCACGTCGTCGAAAATGACGTTCGGTACCCTCTTAAGACCATTATAGCACATCTCTTCAATTTTGTCAAGTTCAGCCTCTTTTTTAGCTAATTCTTCCTTGATTTCGCGCCCCTCAGTAATCAATTCCGGCGTCGGTTTTCCGCCCTTCATCTTCCCTGCGACTTCATTTCGACGCGCGCGCAGCCCCTCAACCTCTGTAAGGATTGCCTTTCTCTTATCGTCAAGCTCCAAAATTTCGTTAATATTTATCTTATAACCTTTTTCTTTCGTGGACTTTTCCACAAGCTCAAGATTCTCTCTAATAAACTTCACATCTAACATATTATTATTATACCATCTTTTGATAAATTTTATACCAATCTTCCAACTTTAAATCGCTCGGCCGCGCATCAATATTAATATCACACTCTGAAAATATCTTTTCAAGCTCTTCATTCGACTTTAATCCCGCCAAATTATTTATCAATTTTTTCCGCGGCGCCGAAAAACCTTTACTAATAATTTTAAAAACTTCCTCAGAAATTCGCGGTTTATGCGGTTCTAAAATCAACACCTGCGAATCGACTTTTGGAGGCGGCGTAAATTCATTTCTAAGCACCACCGGCCCAAGCCTAACTTCCGCTAGATTCTTACATCTTAAAGAGAGCATCGATTCTTTTTCGCTTACGATTCGCTCCGCCACTTCTTTTTGCATTAGAAGCACAACTTTCTCTGGCTGATTCTCACTTTTTAAAATATGTTCAATAATTGGGCTAGTAATATAATATGGTATATTTCCGGCGATCGCATACGGTTTCGGAATCGCCGATAAATCAAATTTCAAAAAATCCGCGTTAACAACTTCCAAATTTTTACCCGGAAAACTCCCAGGTAATTTGCGCGCCAAATCCGCATCGTATTCAACCGCAACAACTTTATCAAATCGCTTAAGGAGCGACGAAGTCAAAGTCCCAAGCCCCGGCCCAATCTCAAGACAAACTTTTCCTCCGCCCGTAAGCTCTGCGATCTCGTCGAGTATCGCTCGATTATGAAGCCAGTGCTGTCCTAAAGCCTTATTTACCATTTCGATTCGTCCAATCTGTTGCAAGATCAAATTGTTCTGGGTTTGAAAGAGCAAACGATCCCGTATCATAAACTCTACCGAGCCCAATCGAAGTTTCCACCACCGAACACCTCGGATAACGGCTAAGATTTGCTGCAACTAAAACATATCCGTCCGCATCAACTTTTGCCCCATCTTCTCGTATTGTATAATAAGCAGCCACTCCACATTCTCTCGCGCCAATCGCCATCACGCCGCCCATCGACAAATCATAATATGTCTCTTTTCTCTCAACCACGCGCCCATTCACCGTCGTCATATATTTATTCACCCCTCTTCCAGCCGTCAATGGCGCCACGTTAAAACTATTAACAAAATCAGCTCGCGGAATTATCTCTGGCGCCTCAGTCTCAATATGGTTCCTTGTCACCGTATAAACATATGCCGGCCCCGTCTCTAAAAAATCATAATCAAACGTCTCCGCTACCTCATCCTCCTCATAAATATCCACCCCAGATTTAATCACAAGCTCCCTCGCGTCAAGTTCAGTTGTCATCAAATATTGCTCTTTTAAGCCATCTTTAACCACAACTGGCCTCGCCCGCCAAATACTAATCGTAAAATCATCCCGGTCAATCTCCGCATCAAGTCCCGGATTTACTACATCAGCCTCCGATAAAACAATTCCTGCCCGCTCCAAAACTTCCTCAACCGTCCGCGCATTCGTCTTAACCGTCACAGCCTCGCCGTCATCATCTAAAACCACATAGTGATTCTCATAAACCTCTATATCGCCACCGTTTCGTGCAAAAGTATTATGTTTATCACAGCCAAACGCAAAAACACCGGCAACTGCCAGCATAAAAACCGTAAGCGGAAGAAAAGCTTTATTCGCTTTAAGGTTAAATTTCATATTTCTATTATAACACACTAGAAAGAAAAACAAATTATTCTAAAAAGACAAAACCATAAGTCCAATTTCTAGGTAGTTGGATAAGATATATCCAAAAATGCTCAACACTCTCCACCCATTCTTCGGCTCCGGCCCCTCTCAACGTCTGATTGGCCTGAACCTAATTCTATTTTAGCATAGGCAAAATCATTGTCAATATTGATTTTTAAGATTTTTTATGTTGTTATTATAATTTTTGAATTCCAAAAATAACAGGGGTAAAAACCCAAAAACCGAACACTTTAAGAAATCTTGTGTTGTTTTATGTTTTTTAAAAACTTTATTTCTTTTCTAGACCAGCTTCAAAATACATCAAAACGTAATCATAGCCCCACGAAAGGTCAAACCCAGAAGCCACATATTTGTTAAACTTAAAATATGGCATCCCGTCAATCATTTTTGCGCTTTTTGCCGCTACTTCCTGCACTTCCGACTTTGTCTCGTCATTTTCTACGCAACTTTCAAACTCATCAGACAATCCAATTCCCTCGCCCAGCTTAATCCAATAGTCTTTTTTAAGTTCATTAAATTTCGTAAATGCCGCTTTCCCCTCATTCTTAAAATACTCATTCCAGACTTTAGTAATCGCTTTATTATAATAGTCCCAGAACTTCCCTTCTCTCTTTGCGCAATAAGTCGCCACCGCCCCATAAAGCGATTCCGGCGATCTCACTTGACCATATTCATACAAAAAATCCGATAACCTTACCTCTATCAGAACATCGTTCGATTCAATATATTTTTTAAGCTGATCTTCGTGCTCAATCATCGCATTTTCAAACGCCACACAATAAGGACACGCCAAATCAGAATAAATAATGAAATAATTTTCCGCTTCTAGGTTCCCAATCGTCGTCTCAGTGTCCCAAACTTTCTCTGCATTAGGTGTTTTCTGATTCATACTAGCAAGAATTGCCGCCACCAAAATAAAAATAACCGCAACTATGCCAAAAATCCGAAAAACTTTTTTCACACTCCTCCTTTAGGCATTCTCATGCTTTTTCATATATTTTTCATTTATTATTATAGCATAAGTTTCTAGGCCAATCCGCTTTAAAGACAAAATTGCGATGATAATCGCAAGCGCCGTCACTACTCCCGAAATCACCCCAGTCGCTGCCAGCCCACCAGTTGAAAAAATCGTACCAAGTAGTGGCGTAATTAAAGTCGTCCCGCAAGTCGGACAACCAGCACCAAGAGCAATTAACCCCGTAATAATTCCTGCTTTCTCAACATTCGCCGAATTGCCCTCTCCACTTCGCTTTTTATTCCAAATCAAAACAATTAGCCCGATCAAAAGCCCCTGCAAAAACGCGATAAAAAACATAAAAAGCCAATCCGAAAAAATCATATTCACCCCAAAAACTCCAATTATCGCACTTCCAATAATCTTTAAATTCTCCGGAAATCCTAGGGCTCCCATAAGCTCAAATTTTGAAAACCCTCCCGCGAGCAAATTCATTAACATACCAAAAAATACAAAAGTAACAAAAAACGCTATTCGAAATCTTCTTTCCTTTGTTGCGAGTAAAATCCCTTTTCCCGCAAGTATAAATTCATCTAACCATTTTCTTAAGTTAATCTTCGAAGATTTTAACTTCGTATTTCCCACTCTGAGCCTCCACTTCTCCTAGCACAATACCTTTTGTTGCTACCGCTGCAGCATATTTTAATTTATCTCCCAACTTCTTATCTAAACCAACAATTGTTATCGATTCGCCTTTTTCCCTAAGCTCCTTTGCAACTTTCAAAGCAAACGGCATTTCATTTTCTGTTATTGGTACAATTGCCGTGTCAATTGGTTTTCTAGTTTGACTTTTCGCCAAATTATTTTCATTTAGAACATAAAACAGCCTAGTTAGTCCAATCGAGCCTCCAACACCAGGGAGTTTTTGGTCCGTGAAATATCCTGCCAAGTTTTCATAGCGTCCACCGCCACAGACTGAACCAACATGCTTATATTCTGGCAAATTGAATTCAAATACTGTTCCTGTGTAATAATCAAGTCCTCGAACAATCTTCATATCTGCCGAAATTTCCGCAGTTCTTCCATCTGCTTCAAGTAAACTCATGACTTCATTAAGCTCTGAAACACCCTCTTTAAACGTTTCGTTTTCAATCCCTAATGCTTCAAATGCCTTCATAACTTCAGCTCTTGAGCCACGAATTTCAATAAAATCAAGCATCGTCGAAATCCGTTCAGAACCCAAACCAATTTCAGCAAAAGCTTCTTTAGTTTTCTCAATTAGCACTTTTTCTGAGTGGTCAATAATACTAAAAATGTCGTCCGATTTTTCTTCAAGATTAAATTCAGATAAAAGCCCAGACAAAATCTTTCTGTTGCTAATGCGCGCTAAAACTGGAGTTTCTAGTTCAAACTTAGAAAAAGCATCAAGTAAAGTTGAGATTACGTCTGCGTCATAATAAAGTGGCAACTCTCCTCGCCCAATCACGTCTACATCACATTGATAAAATTCACGAAATCTTCCTCTTTGGGCCCGTTCACCGCGGAAATTTCTTCCAATCTGTGAAACTTTAAACGGGAATTTTAAATCATTTTCATGTTCAACCACATATCTAGCAAGCGGGACAGTGTGATCAAATCTAAGCGCCTGATCTGCGTCATCCGCAGTTTCCGCAGTTTTAACAACTTTATAAATCTGTTTCTCTGTGTCACCGCCAGCTTTCGCAAGCAAAATTTCCGTACGGTCAATCATCGGCGTCTCAATATTCAAGTATCCATGCGAAAAATAAGTCTCACTAATTCTATTTTTTAAATCATTAAAAACGGCTTGCACCTCTGGTAAGAGTTCTTGCATGCCAGAAATTGGAGAAGTATTAATCTTTTTCATACTAGTAATTATATCACAAGTGTGCTATAATAGGGAATATGGTTCTGTAGCTCAGCTGGTAGAGCAGAGGCCTGAAGAGCCTTGTGTCGCTGGTTCAAGTCCAGCCGGAACCACCATTAACAACTTGGGTCGGTAGCTCAGCTGGTTAGAGCACGGGCCTTTTAAGCCCGGTGTCGAGGGTTCGAGCCCCTCCCGACTCACCAAGTTTACGAGAAAAATAAAGCTTGCTTTCTTTTTAGAGTAAACGCAGGTGAGTTAAAATTTCGCGAAGCGAAATTTGTCCTCACCAAGTGATATGGGCGGTTAGCTCAGTTGGCTAGAGCGCGTCTTTGACGTAGACGAGGTCACAGGTTCGACTCCTGTATCGCCCACCATAGTTTGATATTATAAAAAATCCCCTCCTAAGAGGGGATTTTTCGATATTTACTAAATAAGCTTATTTCTTCTTCGTATTTTCAGCAATGTCACGAGTATTACGCCAAATCATGATAAACATCATCATTGCTTCGTAGATGAGGCGGGTAAAGATTGGCCCAAACACAAGTACGCCAATAAATGTGACGAAACTGATCGAAATAAATGAGAAGGAAAATAGTATACAGAAAATCGTTGCTATGTAATAGAACACTTTCATGATTGGTTCAATCCACATAATCTTGAATGACAAGAAATCTTTTAGCCATTTCAAAAACTTATTTGTTTGTTCTTTTTTAGCGTTGACAAAAAGAAAATATGCCAAGATCCCGCCAATAATCGCAAGAATCATCGCGACGATTCCCCACACGCCGAAATCAAAACCTACCATATCATATGATGTTACAGTACGATAAGTGTTCATATTAATAACTCCTTATATTATATACCCCAATAATAGCATAAAAAATTTTATTTTGTAAATATTTCTTATATAATTATAATATGAATAGAGTCCCCCTTGCCGAACGCATGCGCCCACAAAAACTAAAAGACGTCTTGGGCCAAGACGAAATTATCGGCGATGGTAAAATTTTAACTGAAATTTTAAAAAAGGGCGAACCAGTTAATCTAATTTTCTGGGGGCCTCCTGGCACCGGCAAAACCACTCTCGCCCGTATTTTGGCCCGCGAATTTAATGCTGATTTTATGGAAATTTCTGCTGTCACCGCGAAAAAAAGCGATGTCGAAGAAGTTGTTAAACGCGCAAAAACCAACTGGAATCTAAAAATTCGCACCGTACTTTTCGTCGACGAAATTCATCGCTTTAACAAAGCTCAACAAGATGCCTTTTTACCACATGTTGAATCTGGACTTATTATACTAATCGGCGCCACAACTGAAAACCCGAGTTTTGAGGTTATTTCCCCGCTTCTTTCCCGCTCCCGCGTCGTCGTCGTAAAACCGCTCTCTAAGCCTGCTATCCTAAAAATCCTAAAGAAAGCCTGCAAAGAAGAGAGCATTACTATTAAAAGTGATGCCATTGATATGATTGCCGAGCTTTCCGGCGGTGACGCCAGAAGCGCACTTGGAGATTTAGAACTCGCAGCTTCATTGTCGGACAACATCACGAAAGACGTCGTAGTTGAAGCTGCCGGCAAAAAACTTCCTGGCTACGATAAAAAAGGCGATAAACATTATGATACGATTTCCGCCTTTATTAAATCTATGCGCGGCTCCGATGTCGATGCTGCACTCTATTATCTCGCTCGTATGGTCAAAGCCGGCGAGGATCCAAAATTCATCGCTAGACGCATGGTTATCTTTGCCTCCGAAGATATTGGCCTAGCCGGGAACGGCGCCCTCTCGCTTGCTACCGCCTGTTTCCAGGCTGTAGAACGCGTCGGCATGCCAGAATCTGGTCTAATTCTTGCCCATGCAGTGGTCGCTCTTTCCCTGTCAAAAAAATCCCGCGCCACTACCGATGCTTGGTACAAGGCTCTAGATCTCGCCGAAAAAACTATGAACGAACCAGTTCCGATTTGGCTACGTAACGCTCCGACAAAACTCATGAAAGATCTAGGATTTGGCGAAGGCCAAAAATGGGAAGCCGGCTTTCATCTTGATAAAAACTACCTACCTGATAGTATTAAGGGGACAAAAATATTTAAACTGTCCTAAGGAACATGAGGACTTGGCCAGAGCGACCCGGAGCGTGTCCGCAGGACACGCTTAAATATTTTTGTTCCCTATGATATAATTAAGATATGGAAGATATTGTAAGTTTATGCAAACGCCGCGGTTTTATTTTTCCAGGCTCCGATGTCTATGGTGGTATGGCTGGTACTTGGGATTACGGCCCGCTTGGCGTTACTCTTAAAAGAAAAATTATGGACGAGTGGTGGAAATATTTCGTCGAAAATCGCGACGATATTTATGGTGTTGATGCTGCAATCATCATGAATCCTAGAACTTGGGTTGCTTCTGGTCATGCTGCTACTTTTTCAGATCCACTTGTCGAGTGTAAAGAATGTCACCAACGCTTTCGTGCTGATAAAATCGCTGATGTTTCTGAAAAAGTTACGCCAGACGAATTCCGCGCCGCCCATATTAAATGTCCAAATTGTGGTAAAGAAAATTGGGACGACGTTAAACAATTTAATATGATGTTTACGACTCATGTTGGATCCGTGGTTGATGATACGTCTAAAGCTTATCTTCGCCCAGAAACCGCTCAAGGAATTTTCACGAATTATAAAAATGTTGTTGACACGATTTACCCAAATTTGCCTTTCGGTCTTGCTCAGCAAGGAAAAGCTTTCCGTAATGAAATTTCTCCGCGCGATTTCGTCTTTCGCTCTCGCGAATTTGGTCAAATGGAAATCGAATATTTCGTAGACCCAAAAACCTGGGAAGAGAATTTCGACAAACTCCTTGCCGCGTGTCATGATTTTCTTGAAAATAAAATGAATTTACCAAAAAATATGATCCATGAACTTGAAGTTGCTCCAGAAGATCGCGCACATTATTCCAAGCGCACTATCGACATTGAGTTCGATTATCCAATCGGACGCGAAGAATTAATGGGAATCGCATATCGCACAGATTTTGATCTACAAAATATTGCTCGCGAATCTGGTAAAAATATGGATTATCGCGACAAAAACACTGGCGAAACTTTTGTCCCACACGTCATCGAACCAAGTTTTGGTATTGAACGTCTTATTATGGCAGTTCTTACTTCTTCCTACACAGAAGATGAAATAAACGGGGAAAAGCGCGTTGTTCTAAAACTTCCAGAAAATCTTGCACCTTATCGTTTTTGCGTTTCCCCACTACTTAAAAATAAGCCAGAACTCGTCGAAAAAGCTAAAGAAGTCTATGAAAAACTTCGTGAAAAATACACGAACGTCACCTGGGACGATTCTGGCAATATCGGCAAACGCTATCGCAAACAAGACGAAATCGGAACCCCTAAGTGCGTAGTCGTTGATTTTGATACACTAGAAGATAACACTGTTACCGTACGCGACCGCGACACAACTGAACAGGTCCGTATCGATATAAATATGTTATAATAATATATATAACAAAAAGGAGAAATATGGCAGACTTTAACAAAGTTTTGACCCCAGGGGATTACGAAAACGGTGAACTTAATGTCGTAATCGAAATTCCAACTGGCAGCAACCACAAAATCGAATGGGACCGCGAGCATGCTTGCTTTATGCTTGATCGCGTTGAGCCAATGGCCTTTGCAAAACCTTGCAACTACGGTTTCATTCCGCAAACTCTAGACGAAGATGGCGATGAACTTGATGTACTCATGATCACCGATCAACCTTTGACAACCGGTATTTGGATGAAGGCAAAGATTCTCGGCGTGATGAAATTTGTCGATGGCGGCGAAGTCGACGACAAAATCATCTGTGTCCCAGCTGACGATCGCAATAACGGCGATGTTTATGAAACGCTCGAAGATTTACCGAAGCAAACTTTGAAACAGATTGAATTCCACTTCAACCACTATAAAGACTTGAAGAAACCAGGTACTACAGAAGTTAAAGCCTTCGAAGGTCTTGAATCTGCGAAAAAAGTCATTGCTGCTTCTATCGAAAGATTCAAAAAATAAAAATAAGCCCCTTTCACGGGGCTTATTTTTTATACCTAAATTATTCTATAGTCAAAGCCCCCGCCGCTTCCATACCATTAATTATTTTTTCCATTTCCTCAACAGAAAAACCTTCATATTGATCCGGCTTCGCATTAAACACAATATATTTCCCGCTTATTCTCTTATTATTAGCCCAATCTTTATCATCAACTGAAATATTTTCATACGCGTTCCTTGCGTCTTCAATCGTATCGTATTCAAAATAGACCTTCATACCAGTAATATCTTTACCATTATGATCATAAACAATCCGAGTAACCTCTGGCTCATATTCACTGTCTTCGAAAGATGCAATATTTGAACCCATCGACATAACCAATTTATTATCGCCAGGTTCAAAAAACGTCTCATCAACCGGCCGAGAATCACTAAGCCCAACCGCAATCACGATAGCCAAAATAACAAAAACAACCGCCGCGCAAGAAATGCCAATTATTTTATTTCGCCTTTTTAAAGCTTTTTTGCGTCTTTCCATCTCACTCCTTTTCTATATTTTACCATAAACTAAATCATTTTGCTCGCCAATTTACTAAAATGCAAAATCGCCGGCAAACTCTCTTCTATATTCTTGACTCGCGACACAATTTCAAGATCCGACACAAGCGAAAGTCGCATAATTTTTATCTCGTCTTCGCCATATTCACCATTAGGATTTTTAGAAAATGCATTTTCGGACGCCATAAAACTATATCTTTCGCCCGCCTTCAATTTTTCACCATCAACATCACGATATAAATTAATTTCCTCTCCTAAAATTTTTGCAAAGTTTAAAAGAAACCAACTCTCTACTAGTCTTAAGTCCATTCCTTCATTTAGCCCCTTAAGACAACTGTCCGTAATTTTAAAATATTCTGGCGCATCCGAACTCTCTGCCGCCAAACTAACCTTTTTAAGAATCATCGCTGCAAGCTCCATTCGATTAAAATCAGTCAAGATATTCCCAAAATACGAAAGCATTTTTGCACTTGTTACGGTTGCCATGTCGCTTTTTCCAAAATGCAAATTAAGTTCCACGAGCGAAAACATTTCTATTCCGCCCGCAAGTTTCGACTTTTCCTTTCGAACCCCCTTCGCCATCGCCGACATTTTTCCTTCTGGTGTAATTAAATTCAAAATCCTATCCGCTTCACCATAATTCGTCCGTCGAACCACATAGGCCAAAGTTTTAATGTCGCGCATATTTCTCTGCATACCTTTCAATGTCTTCTGGCACCATTTTACTTTTATCTAAAATTCCAACTACTCCGTATTCGCTAAGATCTTGGCCACTAAAATCGAGAGAGGAAATTATAACTATTGGAATTTTCATCGTATCGGGATACGAAATCATCTCATTCAAAAACGTAAAACCGTCTGGCCCGGAAAGCATAATATCTAAAAAAATCATTTCTGGAAGTTCTTCCGAAAGCGCTTCCATCGCATCAATCGCGTTCCCAAAAATTCGAACATCCGAAGGGATCGCTCTCGCGATACATTTCGCCATCACCTTATCGTCATCAACCACAAAAATCATCAAACAAACTCGCTTGTTTAGATTTTAAAAGCTCAACATAGAAACTTGTTCCATCACGATGCCGAATCGCCCCCACTTTCGCGTTCATATATCTCGAAAATTTCGACGCAATAAAAAGCCCTAAACCCGAAGAGCCTGGCCGCATCGCGATTGAAGTTGGCTTTTCTATCCATCCACGTCGCATTTCTTTCCAAATGTCCTTCGAGAGTACCGGCCCATAATCTCTAATATCGACTCTCACTCTATCTTTAACTTCCGAAACCACCATTTCCGCCTCGCTCCCCTCCTCCGCATAATGCGTCGCATTCAAAAGGAAATTATAAACCACGCTAAACAACAAGTCCCGATTTGCCACCACAAGCCCATTTCGACACTTATATCGAACTTTAAGCTTCTGACCATTTTCGCGAAATAAATACGAAAGTTCTCGCGTAACCTCATCACAAACCGTTCGCACCGCAACCGGTTCCATTTCAAAAAGCCCATCTTCAAGTCGTCGCATCTTCGTGAGGTCATTTACCTGCCGAATCGCCCGCTCCGAAACATTCACCATTTCCTCCCGAATTCGCTCCCCCTCCGTATCCATACCGTCAAAAGAAAGCGCGAGCTGCCTCAAAGTCGCCAGCGGACCCTTAAGTTCATGCGCCGCCACCAAAATTCCATCGACCTCCACATTTTCCATACCCCCATTATAACATCTAGACGTTAAATTTTACAGTCGAAAGTATCGTGTTGAAATCATCCACGAGCAGCGTCGAATCCGTTCTAAGCACAGCGGTTTTATCTCGAATCTTAAAAATCACAATCACGCCGTTTAATTCCGTCCCTGGAATCTTTCCAGAATATCGATTCGCCGTCACTCCAGCAACCGTCGTCGCCTCAACACTTAATTCCCCACGATCCAAATATTTTTGATACTCAGCCGCTACTGCCTCAAAATCTTTGTCCCGAATCGTCACCCTAAGCGCATAAACCGTCGAATCCGTAACCGGCTCAATCTCAATCGGGTTAAGATATGCTACAAAATCTCCGCCTTTAGATGCGTCCGAAGCAATATAAACACTCCAGCTTTTCGGATAATCAAACGAAAGCTGACCATAATCTGTCGGACCCGTAAAAATTCGTGTATCCTTTTTTGCCTCCTCCGCGTCTGCAAGAGCCTGTTCGGTCTTCGCCTCACTCACAGCCTCATCGATTTTCAAATTCACATTCGACTCAAGATCCGCATATTCTGTTTTTGCGCTAACAAAAAGCCCGACAAAAACTATCGCAATAACCGCAAAAACAGCCGCAGCAACAATACTAATTATTTTAATTTTTTTATCATTATCTTTAACCACAACCGGCGCCTTTGCTACCGGCGCAACCGACAACGGCTGCTGCATTGATGGCATTTGATTATTATCCATAAGCCTATTATACCATTATTTACTAAAATCTTCAGCTAAAACTTCGATCTCGTTCTTAAGATTCGTTAAATCCCCCTCAATTTCTTTCGCGAGTTTCGCCGCATCTTTGTAATTTTCAACCGCCTCTTCCAACTTAAACTCATCCGAATAAAACCACTCAACTTTTTTGTCTAATTCATTGATTTTCTCATTCAAAGTTTTTTCTTCTTTACTCATCTTTTCTCCTTTTTAAGATTTCTTGAACTAATGTTATGATTTCCGATTCATAGGTTGTAATTTTTACAACATTTCCTGGCGAAATTTTTCCTGACAAAATCGCATAGCCCTGCTTTAAAACTACCTCTGGATTTAAGCCCGAAAGCACCATTATTTTTTGTTTTACATAACTTTCTTTCAACTCAAATTCGTGTTTTATGTTTTTCAAAACATCTTTTATGATTTTTTGTGTTTCGTTTAATTTTGGTTCAATATATTTTGTTAAGAGCCCATGCGAAACTTTTTCAATTTTTTCACGATTATATTTTTTCGCATCATCAACCTTTTCGAAAATTCTCTGCTTAACTTTTTCTATATTATTTAGAATCTCCGCCTTCACCACATTACGATTTAGGGTTAACATTTCTGCCGCATTTGATGGAGTCGAAGCTCTAACATCACATGCAAGATCGCATAGAGATTCATCGATCTCATGCCCAATTCCACAAATCACCGGAATCTTAGAGGCCGCCACCGCCCTTACTAATTTTTCATCATTAAAACAGGAAAGATCATCCGCTGAACCTCCGCCTCTTAAAATCGCAATCATCTGTACATCACTTCGCTCATTAAAGTACGAAAGCGCGCGAATAATTTGGTCCGGCGCGTCCAAACCTTGAACCTGGGTATGCGCCGTAATAACCTTCATTCCACCCCACCGCGCATTAAGAATCTTTACGAAATCCGCGTAACCAGCAGCCTGAGTTGAAGAAATCACCCCGATGCGCGTTAAACCCTCCGGAATTTTGCGTTTTTTCGCCGGATCGAACAAACCTTCATCCGCCAATTTTTTCTTCAGCATTTCAAACGCTTTTTTAAGGCTTCCCTCACCAACTGGCCGGACCGCCGAAATCGTAACCGAAAACTTTCCCCATTTTGTAATTTTTGGCGTTCCCCGAACTACTACTTTCATCCCATCCTCAAGCGGCTGCCGAAGCGACCAAATCGGCATAAAACAATTCACGCTTGTTTCCTCATCCTTAAGATCAAAAAATACCCATTTACCTTGATTAACTTTAAAACCAGTCACCTCACCAACGATTTCTACCGACTCATAATTCGCCTCTAGAGTGTCATTGATAACCGCGGCGAACTCAGAGACGGTCAACGGGTGACGATTTTGCAGGGGGTCCCCCAAGACGTCTTCTTGGGGGAAGGCAAAATCGGCAGGACCCGTTGGCCATTTAGTCATTTTTACCTCGGATAGCTTTGTTGTATGGCCAATAGCCAGTTGCAATTGTAAAGATAAGTGACAACGCTCGCGCCATCACTACAACAATTAAAGACATCGCCACCGCTTCCTCGCTTCCCCCAAGCATAGCCCCCATTACCCCAACCATGCCAAGTTCATATGGGCCATATGGCACAATCCCGTCAAACACCGAACCAATCGCTTCACCCACCATAATTACTGGCAAAATTTCTGGACGACCAAGCGAAATCGCCACGATCCAATAAACTGAAATTTCACAAAGGCTATAAGTTATCCCCCATAAAGTTGGGCGAATTAACGACTTCTTGTCTTTTTTCACCATTTTTACGCAATCATGAATGCTAAGAAGGTATCTCTGGATTTTATCGTGTTTTAACATATGATCACGATGGCCAAAAGTCAAAATTCTAGCAATAAAATCAGTAATTCTTGTTACAACTTTACCAAAGAAATCAATTCGTTTTTTACTGCTCGCAACATAAACTACTAAACCTAGAATTATAAATACGCCCATATTCATAAGAAGCGCAATCCAAATAATCCAAGTTGCCTCTGGCGGCACATCGCCAAGCAAAAACAAAACAAGAATCGCAACCAGCGCCTGCAAATAATTCACGACCGTTGTAATCGCATAACGAAAAATATACAAAAAACTCGCTTGCCCCGCTGAAACATCAAATTGTTTCAAGCGATAAGTCAAATATGCTAACCCCCCGAGGCTTCCTGCCGGCACGGCTCGATTTACAAAATTAAGTTCTGTTGAGATTCTTAATTTTTCTTTCTTTGAAAAAACTTTTTTCAATTTACTCTCGAGATACGAGAAAAAAATTTGCCCACAAGCAAAATACATAAAAAGTTGTTCTGGTATTAAAAGAATTAAAACAAAAATATTCGCTTGGTCTAAATTATCGAAAGTCGCAACAAAGCCGTCCCAATTTTCATAAATCACATAACCAACTAGCGCTACAGTCGCAAGCGAAATTAATGTTCGCCACGGAAATCTAAAGCCTTTTCTTCCAGCCATAAAAACATTATATCATAATTCATGATATAATTATCTTATGAAATACCTAGCCGTTCTTGGGCGTCAACCAGAAATTTCTATCTTAGAGCTCGAAATGAGTAATTTTTGCACCGACATAAATCGGCTTGGCGGCACCCAAAAACTTGCCGTAAAACTTGAAGAAAAACCATTAAATTATTTAAGAAAACTTCCAGAAGGAAAAATTACTTTAGGGATTTCCGACTACTCGAAAAAAGCATCCAGAAAAACTGCTAATTTGGAAGCCTTGAAGCTTAAAAAAATCCTAGTACGCCACGGACGCAGTGTGCGCGTAGTCGAAAATAAAGAAGCAGTTCTAAACACTGCAACTTCTCTTCATAACGGGCTTTCTGGAAAAAATGAACGTAAAGTTGAACTAATTAAAGTCGATGACGATTGGTATAAAGTTATTGGCGTACAAGATATTGATGCCTATGCTAAGCGAGATCAGGCCCGTCCAGCCCGCGACGCTAAAGTTGGCATGCTACCCCCAAAACTTGCTCAAATTTTAATTAACCTTTGCGGTCCTTTACCTGAAGGTGCTACGATTCTCGATCCATTCTGTGGTACGGGTGTAGTTTTGCAGGAAGCTTTACTTATGGGCTACCACGCCTACGGCACCGATCTTTCCGAACGTATGATCGAATACACCGAGAAAAACTTAAACTGGTTGCTGAGTAATAAAAAAAATACTTCCGAGGTCATACGCGACGACGGGAGCGGAAAAGCGAGGAGCCCCGTAACGACGGGCGCGACGAAGCGGGCCGAGGGAGGTATTTTTTTGCTGCATACAGGCGACGCAACTTCCTTTAAATGGACCGAAAAAATCGACGCAGTCGCTTGTGAAGGCTACCTCGGTCGTCCAATGTCGCAAATCCCAGCAGAAATCAAATTAAAAGCCGAAAAACAAGAATGCGGTAGTATAATTTTAGGTTTTTTGAAAAATTTAAGCACGCAAATAGAATCAAATACGCCAGTCGTTGTCGCTGCTCCAGCTTGGCTACGCGAAAACGGCACGTATTCTCGCCTTGAAATCCTTGACGAAATTATTAAGATGGGGTATAATGTTAATAATAAAACGCGCGAGGGGCTTCTCTATTTTCGTGAAGGGCAAGTCGTCGCAAGAGATATAATAATATTAAGGAAGAAATAAATGTCACACGTAAAAGCTGGCGGTACCGCCAAAAACGTCCACAATAACGCTGGCCAGCGCCTCGGCGTTAAGCGCTTCGGTGGCCAAAAAGTTAAGAACGGTGAAGTTTTAGTTCGCCAAACTGGCGCTACTAAAATTGCTGGTCCTGGCACCTACATGTCTCGCAATTTTACGATTCATGCTGCTAAGGATGGCGTCGTAACTTTTGTAAAGACGAAGAAGACTCACTTCTCCGGTAAAAGTTTGCCAAGAGTCCGAGTTGAGGTTCGATAAAAAAAGACCCTTTAAAGGGTCTTTTTTTATTTGATAATCACAAATTTATTCTTACCTTTTTTGACAATCGCAGTTTGGTTAATCGCAATATCATCTGTGACTTTAGTACCATTTACTGAAATTGCTCCTTGAGAAATAAATTCGCGAGCTTTTTTCTTCGACTCCGCAAGCCCAGTAGAAACTAGAATATCTACAAGCTCAGTACCTTTCGCTACGACTGGCAAATATGCTGCAAACTCAGTTAACTCATCTTCTGAGAAAGTAGAAAAATCTGTATCTCTACTAAACAAGGTCTCGGTTAGGTTTTCGATTGCCGCCGCATTATCTTTGCCGTGTACAACTTCCGTCGCTCCACGCGCCAGGGCTTTCTGAGCGATACGTTTCTCTGGCTCAGCAAAGTGACGCTTCAAAATATCGTCAATTTCTTCTGGTGTTAAAATCGTATAAATCTTAATCAAGTATTCGACCGATTCATCTGGTTGATTAAGCCAGAACTGGTAGAAATCGAAAATTGAAGTATAATTTCCACCACCATTGTCAGATCCCGCAAGCCAGACAGCATTTCCTTCTGACTTACCGAACTTTCTGCCAGTTATTGGATCGATTACGAGCGGCGTGCTCCAAACATCAACGTTTGCATTCTCAAGACGTTTGATTAAGTGCATACCAGTCGTACAGTTACCGAATTGATCAGCTCCACAAAGCTGCATTCTAACATCATGCGCACGGAATAAATGTAAAAAGTCATAACCCTGAATTAAAGTATATGAAAATTCCGCATAAGAAATCCCGGAACCGCCTTCGCCAATACGATTTTGTACAAATTGACGATCAAGAAGCTGGGTCATCGAGAAATTTTTACCAACTTCGCGCAAGAACGACAAATAATTAATATCTTTAAACCAATCGTAGTTATCAACCATTTTAAGGCCAGGCGTTTCAAAATCTTTACTATTTCCATCGCCAGAATTTAAGATTCTTTCAATCTGCTCACGAATGCAACCCTTATTATGATCAATCTCTTCAAGCGTCTTTAAATCACGCTCGCCATTCTCCTTCGGATCACCAATCTGTCCAGTCGCACCACCAACTAACATATATGGCTCATAACCATGCCGTACAAAACAAGCGCACATCATAAGCGCCGCCAAATTCCCAATCGTAAGGGAATCAGCCGACGGATCCAACCCTAGATAGAACTTCTTATTCTCGCGCGTATCTAAATCCGCTGGATTTTCTATTGTTGTTTCGGCTTTAAAGCCACGATAAATTAGTTCCTCTGATAACTTCATATATATAATATATCACATTTCTGACAACTTTGCACCTTTGCGCGCCTTATTAGCCCATTCGTCCGCCATCTCATTAAGCTCAGTCCCAACATGGCCACGCACCCAAACTAACTTCACTGAATTATTTATATATAAATCATAAAGTTCTTTAACCAGATCAAGATTTTTAATCGGACCATTAGACTTTTTCCATCCGTTCTTTTCCCAGCCTGGCGCCCATTTAGTTAAAACATTAATCCAAAACTCAGAATCTGAATGAATTTCACAACCCTCGCCTCCAGCATATTTAATCGCTGCAATCATCGCAGAACCCTCCATGCGAATATTCGTTGTATCATCTTCCCGGCCAAGCGCCACTGGTAAAGCTTCCCCATTTAATTCTTCAATGACTGCAAATCCGCCTGGGCCAGGATTCGGATTCGCACTCCCGTCAGTCCATAAAATTTTCATGTTTTTATTATATCATACAAATAGACTACTCAAAAACTGGCAAATCTTCTGGGAAAGGATCAAAATCCGAAGAGTCTTCAAAATCCGACTCGTCAAAATCAGAAAAACCATCGCCATCCATATCGCGTACCCCAGAATTATATCCTGCCGATCCATACGGATTATATCCGAGCTCCGTCAAAAATCTCGATGGCATATTATAGCTCCGACTTCCAAACGAATATCGGCTCGCCGCATAAGTCAAGAACAACCTCTTCATCGCTCGCGTCATCCCGACATACATCAACCTTCTTTCCTCTTCAAGTTCACTCTCGTCATCAAACGCTCGCGTACCAGGAAATAGTCCTTCCTCGAGCCCGACTATAAATACTACCGGAAATTCCAGCCCTTTCGCCGCATGAAGCGTCATTAAAGTTACTGAATTCTTTGCTGATTTTTCGTCAGCCGACGACATCAAACTTGCATCCGCTAAAAAATCTTCCAAACTCTCATATTCATTTGCATTGTTAGTTAAAACTTCCAGGTTCTGCATCCTGTCTTCAGAACTCGGCGTTCCGTCATCAGTTAATTTCTTAAAATCAAAATATGTCAAAATTTTCTCAACGATTTCACTAGGTTTATTTTCGATCGAAATATTTTTCAAAAATTGACTTAGTTTTAAAATCGCATTCTTTGCTTTTGTAGTTTTTAGAGCATCAGAAAGGTTGTAGTTAGTTAGCGGTTTTTCATCGTCTATTTGATCCATAGCTGATAAAATTTTCCCTAAAGAAACTTCACCAATTCCAGAAATTACATTCGAAAAAATTCTCGTAAGACTTACTTTATCCCGCTGGTTCACAACTAGCTTTAAGATCGCAAGTACATCTTTAATTTCTTTTCGATCATAAAATCTTACCCCACCTATAATCTTGTACGGAATATGGCGATTAATAAAAACTTTTTCAAAAGCATAAGATTGTGCATTCGTACGATATAAAACTGCGAAATCTGAAAAATCTGAAAATTCCGAAGAAAGCATCAGAATTCTCCGCGCTACAAACTCCGCCTCAGTCGTTTCGTCCGTCAAACTTTCAATATCAATCGGTTCGCCTTTCCCTGCTTCCGTAAATAAAGTTTTTTCAGCCCGCATCTTATTCTTGTTGATTACTTTTTGTGAAGCTTCCAAAATATTTCCGGTTGAACGATAATTCTGTTCCAATTTTATTACTTTCGCACCCGGAAAATCTCGCTCGAAATTTAAAATATTTGTAAAATCTGCTCCTCGCCATGAATAAATTGACTGCCAATCATCCCCCACGACGCAAATATTTCTTTTTTCATTTACTAAAAGTTTTATTAATTGATATTGTACTAAATTCGTATCCTGATATTCATCAATTAAAATATGTTCAAATTTTTTCTGCCATTTTTTCCGTACATCATCGTTTTTATTAAAAAGTTCTAAAGTTCGCGTAAGAAGATCATCAAAATCTAGAGCTGCCGCTTTCTTTTTTTCATCTTCATAAGCTCTGAAAATTTCTGCGATATCTCTCTGATTTGGATAAAATGCATTTGCCGCATATTCCTCTGGCCCATTCCCTTTATTTTTTTCACTCGAAATTATGGCTTGAATCGACTTTGGCTTCAAAGCTTTATTTTCATTCAATTTCAAATTTTTCATTACACGGCGAATTAACGAAATTTGGTCATCGGAATCATAAATCAAAAAGTTTCGATTTAAACCCGCCGCTTCCGCCTCAATTCTAAGAATCTTCACACAGACCCCGTGAAACGTCCCCATATACGGAAGAGATCCGTTAATCGATACCAACTGTTCCAACCTGTCACGCATTTCTTTTGCTGCTTTATTAGTAAACGTCACAGCAAGAATATTTTCCGGTCTAGTTCCATGCATTAAAAGATTCGCAATTCGACACGTCAAAGTGCGTGTTTTTCCCGATCCAGCTCCCGCTAAAATCAAAAGTGGACCAGACAAAGTTTCCACAGCTTCTCGCTGCCTATCATTCAACCCGTCAAACATATTATATTCCTGTAAGCGGAGTTATATCGGCTCCTAAATGCCTAAGTCTTATTGCAAAATCTTGGTAGCCTCGATTTATCGGGTAAACATTTCTAAGAATCGATGTTCCTGGCGCCGCAAGCATACCTATCAGAACTACTACCGCTGGTCTTAGGGCATGAGGGGCCACCATTTCTGCCGGCCGCCAATTTGTTGGCCCTTCAATATAAACACGATGCGCATCAAGAAGTTCAACTTTTGCATTTAAATTCGAAAGTTCAGTCGAATAAACTGCCCTGTTTTCAAAAACCCAGTCATGAATCATCGTACGACCTTTAGCTACTGCTGCAATTACTGAGAAAAACGGTAAGTTATCGATATTTAAACCCGGGAATGGCATCGGGTGAATTTTATCAACCGGAGCTATAAGTTCAGACTTATGAATAGTAAGATCAACCAAACGTGTTCGCTGGTTAGACGACAAATATTCTGGAGATCTATCAATCTTTGCATTCATGCTTTTTAAAATTTCAAGTTCAATTTCCAAAAACTCAATTGGTGCTCGCGAAATCGTAATCTCAGAATTCGTCACAAGACCAGCAGCAATAAAACTCATTGCTTCAATTGGGTCTTCCGAAACTGTATATTCCACAGTTTCATTAATTTCTGATCGTCCTTGGACAGTTAATGTAGTTGTTCCGACGCCGTCAATCTTCACGCCCAACTTTTCCAAAAAGAAACACAAATCTTGCACCATGTAATTTGGCGAAGCTCCTACGATTGTTGTTTTTCCCGGGCTTAAAGCCGCCGCCATTAAAACATTTTCTGTTACCGTATCACCGCGCTCAGTTAAAACAATATAGCGATCGGTATATTTATGTAAAGTTTCTTGGCGAACTGAAACTTCATAAAATCCACTGTTACTTTCAGCATCAATATTAAGCCCAAAAGACTTCAAAGCCTGAATATGTGGATTCACGGTTCGTTTCCCAAGCGAACAACCGCCTGCGTATGGAATTCGAAAATGCGTATAGCGATGGATCAGTGGCCCTAAAAACATAATAATAGACCGCGTTTTTCTCGCCGCATCAATATTCATCTCGTCCATTTTTAATTCGTGTGGTGATATAATTTCAAGATCTCGATAACGATTTTTCCAACGACATTTTACGCCAATTGATTCCAAAACTTCAATAATTCTAAAAACCTCCTCGATTCTAGCAACACGATGAAGAATTGTAGTACCAGAATTTAAAAGTGCAGCCGAAAGCAAAGCTACCGCCGCATTTTTTGACGTATTAACAGTGATTTCTCCAGAAAGCTCCTTACCACCACGAATACGATAACTCTGTGAAACTGAGTCATTTATAGAGAGAATCTGATTCCCTAAAGCTTCTGAAAGTTTTTTTATCATTTCGAGCGAAACGTTTTGTCCGCCTTTTTCAATTCGATGAATTGCTGATTGGCTCGTACCAACCGCTTCCGCTAATTCCCCCTGCGTCCAGCCTTTTTCTGTACGCATTTGCTCAATTGTTTCGCCAATAACTTGCTGATAAGTCTTAACTTTTTTCATAGAAAAATTATATCATGGCATGAATAATGGTACAAGACCCGGCAATTCATTTCCGAGCAAAAATTCTAGGCTCGCACCACCGCCAGTTGAAATCAAAGAATATTTTAAGTTAGGATGATCTTCTAACAAACTCTCCACAAAACTGGTAGTATCCCCACCGCAAATAATCGTTTCCGCATCAGTCTTTTCACCCATCATTTCCGCCACGATCGTCGAAGATGTCGCATAAGCCATATCTTCGGCCTTACCAAGTAGGCCGTTCCAAATTATCGTTTTAGCATCTGTGATAAATTTTGCAATTTCAACCGTAGAAACCGGACCAACATCTAGCTTAGCTCCAGCTCCGTCCTCATCAAAATCTTCTGCTACATAAATTTTATCAGACTTTGCTTCATATCCATCCGCAGCGATCTTCCCACCCACTATAATCTTATCTGCGATACCCACAAATTTATCAATAAGTGGAGATTTATCTTCAACTTTCGCTCCACCAACGATCAAAACTAACGGCCTGGCAGGATTCTTTAAAACTTTTTCAAGATTTAAAATTTCTTTTTCCACTAAAAGACCTGCCGCCGTTGGTAAAATTTCCGCAACTGCGCTAGTCGAAGCATGTGCTCTGTGTAGAACCGCAAAACCATCTTGAATAAAAACTTCTGCGCCGGTCGAATCGATAATCCTTTTAATAAAATCCTGCGAATTCTCTTCCTCGCCTTTATAAAAACGCAGATTTTCTAAAAGCAAAATTTCGCCAGCTTTCATTTTTTCAACTGCCGCTTCCACATCTGAGCCCGAAACATCATTAATAAACTCAACTCGCCCAATCTCCTTGTTTAAAATTTCCGCCACCGGCTTTAAAGATAATTTTTCATCTCGGCCTTCTGGTCTTCCGAGATGAGAAATTAAAATAATTTTTTTCGCACCATTTTCACGCAAAAATTCCAATGTCGGAATCACCGCTCGGATTCTTAAATCGTTTAGAATCTTACCGTTTTCAATCGGGACATTAAAATCTGCTCGCATTAAAACGGTTTTATCTCTTATAATAATATCTCTAATAGTTTTCAATTTCATAACTTGATTATATCATATCTGAAATAAAAAATTACGCCACATTTAGCGTATTTGTCAAGTTTGGTGATCTCGGCGAGATTCGCGACCGCTGTATATGCTCCTGGAATCGTTGGTGATCTCGGCGGGAGTCGAACCCGCGTTGTCGGGATGAAAACCCGATGTACTAACCGTTATACTACGAGACCGTATATATATTATAGCAAAAATCTCTAGAATGTGCAAGCGTAGTTATAATCTATATGATAGTCTTTTTTCGAAAACGGATCTTCAGGATATATTCTAATATAAGTTTTCTCAGCATCGCAATATTGATTCAATAAGCTCGCCGCGTCTGCATGTCTTTCGCTGTCAAAAAGTAATAGTTGTCGAAGCGTAACTCTAGAAAAGCCATTCTCAACATAACTATCTAAATTATTATAATCTTTGATTCGATCATAAAAATAATTTTCATAATAATCCGTAGCGATTTCTTCCATTTTCTGCGTCACCATTTTTTCAGGTTTTGTGAAAGACATAAAAAGCACGGCCAAAATTACTACTAGCATTGCTAAAATAATCACAGACAACGCCAAACGTCTTGCAATCATAAGCATCCTGCGTTCACGTCGGCTTTTTATTGTACGTTTAGAGATGCGCGGCGCCGCACCCTTATTTTTAACGCTCATGCTTATATTTTACCATAAAAACTTTAAAATATGATAATATTTATATATGAGTAAACTTTTTAAGCGAACAAAGATTCTGGCGACTATTGGCCCTTCGACAAACTCAAAAGAACTTATTGAAGAGGCTATTATGGCTGGGGTGAATGGGTGTCGTTTAAATTGTTCACATGGTTCCGATGAAGAGCGCGACGAGCAAATCAAATGGATTCGCGAGGCGGCCGAGAAAAAAGGCCGTAGTGTCGCGATCCTACAAGATCTTCAAGGTCCAAAGATTAGGCTCGGCATGATTCGCGATAATCATCTTGATTTAAAAAAGGGTGACGAATTAATTTTAGAATCGAACCCTAATTTTGAACATGAAGGTGGTTTAACTGTGCCGGTTCAATATAATCTTGCAAAAAAAGTAAAACCCGGCGAACCAGTTTCGCTTTTCGATGGAAAAATCAAGGCAACCATCACAGAAATTGTAAGCGACACTGCAATTAAACTCGAAATCTTAAACGACGGTTTTATTATGTCGAAAAAAGGTCTAAATCTCCCTGATACTGATTTTGGCGGAGACATTTTAACCGAAAAAGATTTACACGATATTGAATATGGTGCCAGTCAAGATTTTGACTACGTCTCGCTTTCCTTTGTCCAGTCCGCTAGTGACATTGAAAGATTAAAACAACTTCTTTTGTCATTTGGGAGTACTGCTAAAGTTATTGCAAAAATTGAGACAAAAAAAGCAATTTCCTCCGATGAAAATCTTGAAGAAATCGTAAAAATCGCCGACGGTATCATGGTTGCTCGTGGCGATATGGCCGTTGAGGCGGGCGCCGAAGTTGTTCCAATTATTCAAAGAAAACTTATCGCTCTTTGTCGTAAATATGGGAAGCTTTGTATCGTCGCGACCCAAATGCTTTCTTCTATGGTCGATTCTCCCGAACCAACTCGCGCAGAAGTTTCCGATGTTGCTACTGCCGTTATCCAGGGTGCCGATGTCGTTATGCTTTCCGACGAAACCGCAAACGGTTCTTACCCGATCGAATCAATTAAAGAAATGAAAAAAGTTATTTTGTACACGCAAAACCATTCCAAAGTTGCGACAATCTCCCGCGAAAAGGAAAACGGAGTCTATAGTGCAATTTCCGCTGCGGCCGCGCGCCTCGCAGAAAAAATTGATGCTGATGTAATTATTTGCCAAACCGCTTCCGGTGCCACCGCAACCATCATGGCCGCTGAGCGCCCAAATCTTCCGATCGTTTCGGTCACAGCTAACCCTCGCGTCGCAAACCAGCTTGCGCTAATTTACGCAAACTCCGCCTTCGTCCGTCCATATTCAGAAGAATTCGGTTTTGAACTCGCAAAAGAATTAAAAGAAAGCGGCTACTTAAGAACGAAAGACGGCCAGAAGGATCTCCTCGCCGTCATCGTCTCCGGCGACCGCGACAAATTTGGCACCGACACGATCAGAATTAGAAACGTTTAGCCTACCCGCCGTAGAAAATACAGCGGATAGGGTAACCGAAGAAGCGATTAATGTTGCTCTACGGGTAGGCATCCGCCGCACCGACGTAGAGGTAGTACAATTATTCTTCGAGACTAACTTACTAAGTGCACCCTCACTGCTTATCGATTACATGGATTTAGACATATCATACAGACAACGGATAGAAAGCCCCTCGTATGGTTTTTCATAACTAAGAGCAGCAATAGGCTCTATATTATTATAAATAATACCTATTTCCGAAGAAGAAGAATCGGGAGAAGCTGACCAAAAGGCACTATAAGTCCCTCGGGCAGAAATGTAGCCTTCGTATATATATCCAGAATATGGCACAGAGAAAGCAATATTAAAATCGGCGGAGCTTCTAGAATAAGCTGTATGAATAAGGTTACCATAGTCCCCATTCCCAAATCCGGTCGGCAATTTCCAACCTTTCGGACAGATGTCTTCTGTGACAGCAGAAATATATGGAGCCTTTCCCTTATCATAACAATAAGAACCGGCAGTAGCAGCACAATAATTATAGTAAGCTCCTATTTTGTTGCTCCCTTTACTACCAGCAATAGCACTAGTAGAAACAGTATCTTTATCCGTAGCGTCAATATATGGTATAGAGTAGCTATAAGAGCCGGTGTAATAACCATTATATTTCCAACTACTAATATTCCTCTTTAAGCCAGAGATGGAGTTAGCAGAAGCGTTAGTATTAGAAACGTCGATGTTACTCAAAATTGCGGAGTCTGTTAGGTCTAAGGCAAGATTATCCAACATCCAAACGCCACCGTCAGCAAGTCTCCCCACAACATATTCAGTCTCATCGCGAGAATCCATAAAAACCGTAGTGTCCCCATCGTTTGGAATGATTTGGTCTAAGATTTTTGTCGTTACATCTTGCATAAACATAGCCGGCCCTGAATTCGCCGTCGCAGCAAAGTTAATTGTCGTTTGATATGTCCCTGGAGCTAAGTTTGCGTTTACCTTAGAACCAAACGCTACACTTGTGGCTTCTGGGACTAAAACTTTCGCGCTGCTACTATTTAGAGTAATAGATGATTGTAGTGGGAGATAATTAGTTGCAGCGGAGAGGTTAGTCGCGGTATTTAATTTATATCCCCAAGTATTAGCGGTAAAGTCACAAGAAGAAGCTGTCTCTACCGTACAAGTATAGTCGCCTTCTTTAGCGGTTAGAGTCGGGATAGTCTTAGATCCATCTTCAGTTGAGATTAAACTCGTGTTTGATACGCTCATGACGAGGTTATAGCCCCATTCGTTATTAGTACCGACCGAAACTACCATAGTTTTCTCGTTAAACGCCGCTGCGCCATGATCTGGAACTACATCCATAGTCGTCGTCGCACCAATCGCAGAGCCATTAGCATCAGAGAGGTTAATCTCGAGGATCGGGGTGTCAGAGACATTAACCGAAAAATCTAAACCCGTATCAGCGAAAGAATCAAGAGAAAAACAAAAGCCGCCGAGAAAAACGGCCGCAAAAACCCCTATTTTTCTTAAAATTCCCCTAGATACAAGAGTTTTGATCATTTTTTTGACCCCAAAATGTTTATTTTTCTATATATTTAATATGACCAAAATAATCCTACCCCTAGTATAACATAAGCAAAAAGGCCACGCAAGTATTGACTTTTTTATTAAAGTGTGCTATAATTAATATAGTGGTTATCCCTATTTGATAACCTAGAATATTAATTTTTAGCGTCAAGTCAAATCAGTTAAAGTATCAAAAGAAAAGATTATTCCTTAAGGGGGTGTACTAAATGAAAAAGAAAATCGCTTTAACATTGGCAATTGTTTTAATTTTAACCGCTGTCCCGATGGTAGCTAGCGCAGCAGCTGCAAAATGGACTGCCCGTCAGGAACAGGCTCACGCTCTGGCAGATAATGCCCGCGCTATGGGTTACGGCGAAGAAAGCGCCGCAATCAAAGTTATGCAGGACATTTTTGCTTTAGAAGGCGGAGATGCCTCTGTCATGGACAGTTACTACTACAGCGGCCGGACTAAACAGTATTACAAACTGAATGTTGCCGGCAACACCGTAGTCGTAAACTCTGACGGAAGTTATTTCGATGGAACCTACTATTGGTATCTGGATGAAAAAACTGGGTACTACTACCGTTACGACAAAAACGGTAAGAGAATTAACGGCGAAAAACGGACGGACCCGTACGGCTCCTACAATGGATACAACCTCTGGAACGGTCTCATCACTGGCGTTGATAGATATATCAGTACTAGTGAAGCCGAAACAGTGGCGAAGTTCATTTTATCCTACCAGGATATGACAGACGGAAGCACTCGCCAGAAAGCTGAAATTGCATGGATATTCCTTAATTGTAAGGAAATAAACGGCAATAGCATTTCGAACACGCTGGCTAGATTCGGGGAATATAACTCGAAAGCTAACCTGCAAACCCAGAACGGCAAGGATGCCCTCGCTATCGCAAAAGACGTTTTGTATCGTTACTACGTAGAGAATCGCTCTAATATTAATGTCGGTAGAGTTCTGCCGAGCAATTATTATTACATGTGGATTCAAAGCGGAAAAGTTTACTTACAACAGGTCGAAAACGGAACATACTGGGATCATTCATCGGCTTCACCGTATTAATTGACGACGCTAAAAGATAAGGGGGATCCCTCGGTTTTTACCGAGGGATTTTTCTATATATTAATTAATTTTAGAAATTCTGCTTCATTTAATCGACCAATTCCAAGCTTATCTGCTTTGTCAGTTTTTGACTTCCCTGGTTTTTCGCCCGTGATTAAGGCTGTCGTGGTTTTCGTAACACTAGACGTTACAGTTGCACCAAGCGCGCGAAGTTTGTCCTCCGCTTCTTCTCGCCCCATTGACGCTAAAGTTCCAGTCACCACATACGATTTATTCGAAAGCGGCAGTTCGACATTTGTTTCTTCTTTCGGCTTCATTCCAAGCGCAGCTAAATCATCGAGGAGCTTTAAATTATCCTCATCCGAAAACCAAGCCAAAATCGATTCCGCAACGACCTCACCGATATCATCGACCGAAAGCAAATCATCTCCAGTCGCATTTTTCAATTTTTCCAAATCCCCAAACTTTCGCGCCAAAGAAACTGCTGTCTGCGCGCCAACATGACGAATCCCAAGCGCCGTAATAAACTTATTAAGTGGCGGATTTTTCGACTTTTCAATCGCCTCTACCAAATTCTTCGCCGAAAGTTCACCAAAACGTTCTAATTTTGCAATTTCCGAAACCTTCAAAGCATACAAATCTGCAATCGATTTTACTAGTCCGCTATCAACAAGCGCTACCACATTTTTTTCGCCCAGCCCTTCGATATTCAACGCCGGTTTCGAAGCATAATACTCGATCGCTCGCTTCAATATAAAATCGCTCGTCTCATTTTTTACCCGATAAACCGCTTCCCCTTCAGGACGTTCAAATTCAAGTTCTGGATATTGCTTTTTAAGAGCTTTTTCAAAATCAAACTTCTCGGATTCTTCCGGACGAAGAGTCAAAAGAACTTCTTTTACTTGCGGAATAATATCGCCGGCTTTGTAAATAATCACCGTATCGCCAATCCGGACATCAAGCCTTTCGATTTCATCTGCGTTATGGAGCGAAGCATGCCGTACTGTCGTCCCAGCCACTACGACTGGGTCAAAAAGTGCTACTGGCGTTGCTGCGCCAGTTCGTCCAATCGAAATCACAATATCTTTTACTTTCGTTGTTGCTTCTTCTGCTGGGAATTTAAACGCTACAGCTCCACGCGGAGTCTTACCAACAATTCCAAGATCATCATAAACTTTTCGGTCGTTAATCTTTATTACCATTCCGTCCGTATTAAACGGTAAACTTTTTCGATATTCGTCAAGATTATCTATATACTCAAACAAAGCTTTTTGATCATCTGCAGAAAAGACTCGATCTTCGTTTGATGTTTGGAACCCTAGCGCTCGAAGCATTTTATAAGCTTCTTCATGCGTTGGAAGATTCGGCTTCACAAGGTCATATGCAATAAATCGAAGCGGCCGACTAGCTGCGATTTTAGGATCTAACTGCCGAATTGAGCCAGCCGCTAAGTTTCGTGGATTCGCAAATTCGCCCGCAAGTTTCTCGAAATCTTTCTTAAATATAATAACCTCACCACGCACCTCAACTGTCGACGGTAAAACCTCTTCCTCGGGCCGCTCCGGGGCGCTCGCCCAAGTCTTAGGCCCTTCGAAAGAGGTTTTACCTCCAATACGTAGTGGTATGTTCTGTATGGTTTTTATATTTAAAGTTACGTCTTCGCCGACTAATCCGTCTCCACGCGTTGCAGCTTGCACCAAAATTCCATCTTTATATTTTAACGAACAAGCCAAACCGTCCATTTTAATATCTGTGAAAAATTCTTTTATTTTTCCACCTGGAACTAATTTTTCATTCCGACTTATCCAATCTAAAACTTCCTCGCGCGAAAAAACATCCGCGAGACTAATCATTCTCTTTTCATGCTTTACTTTCTCAAATTTATCTAAAGGTCGCCCCGCCACTCGCTGAGTTGGCGAATCAGGCGTAATTAGTTCTGGATATTCTGCTTCCAAAGTCGAAAGTTCGTGTTTTAAAGAATCCGCCGCCGCTTCACTCATAATTGACTCATCTAGGACATGATAGTGATAACGATAGTCATTAATAATTTCGCGAAGTTTTAAAATTCTTTTTTCAGCTTCTTGTTTTGTCATTTTTCCTCTTTTTTATCGTAACCTAACATCCACCTATAATAAATATATAAATATGCAGTTATATAAATTCCCGTAAAACAAGTCATAATCAGAAGACAAACTGGTACAAACGGAATCTGGCTAGTCCATTCAAATTGCTTCATAAATAAGTCAAACATAATTAGCGGCAGCATCACAATAACCCATGTCACTGCAAGCGCCAAAATCAAAGAAACTAACCTTAAAATAAATCGAATTCTTCTTCCCTGCATTAGTTCAGCCGCCGTACGAAGCGCTTTAAAAGGATAAAGCCCTGGCGCACTAACCGCCACAAACGCCATCAGGCTCGACGATAGTAGATAGCCCGACAAAAGAATCATTAATGCTGCAAAGATAAAGAAAACCAGCGCATAAAATGGCATACTAAGAAAATCAGTTTGCACGGCCGTCGAAAAAGCAATAATTAGAATAAAAATCGGAATACACTGCAAAACCGCCACAATGAAAACTACGAGCGAAGATACTAGCGGCGACATCGAATTATAAAGTGCGTCACGAAACTTCACTTTCTTATCCGCCATTATGTGGCGAAGCAAGAAAATCGTTACGAGCCAGATCATTAAAAATATTAAAGTCGCAAAGACCACTGCAGCTTCAGAAGAATTCCCTGATAAGCCACCAGTCGTTATAGTTGAAATCAAAAGTAGCCCGGCCTTACCCATTACACCAATATCACCACTCCCCATTTCTTCAGTCGTTTGGTCTAGAATCGTTTGGAATTGTTGATAAGTATCTTCGCTCATCAACCCAACAAATACTACCCCCATTAAAACCGACAAAATTAAAAGCGGCAAAAATAATTTCCAATTTTTAAAAATAGTCTTAAAAGTTTTAAAAATATGCGCCATCATTCCAGGAACTTCGAGCTCGCGTTTATAATCCTCGCGATATGACCTACGAAAAGTTTTATGCATACTAATCTTCTTAGAAGTTTTTCTTGCCATTTTCAAGTCTTTCTATACGTTTTTCAATCGGCGGATGTGTACTTAAAAGATTATTAAAGAAACCTCTCCTTAAAGGATCATTGATGTACATTGATGCTGCTGCAACATTTTGATTTTTCATTGGTTGACTGTGTGTTTGTAGTTTTTTCAAAGCATCAACCATACCTTCTGTATACCGAGTAATATTTACCGCCGATGCGTCCGCAAGATATTCGCGTTGTCTAGATACCGCCATTTGTGCAAGCGCAGCAAGAATTGGAGATAAAACCGCTGCAATTATAATTAGCACATATCCAACCGGGCTTCCTTCTTCGTCTCGTCGCCTAGAACCATAAAACATCATACGATAAGCAATATCTGAAATTAAACCGACCACACAAACTAAACCAAAAACGATCATCGAGACTCTAATATCATAATTTTTAACATGCGACATTTCGTGCGCCATCACCGCCGTAAGTTCCTTGTCGTTCATAATATCAAGAAGTCCAGTCGTCGCCGCCACTATTGCATGCTTCGGATCACGGCCCGTCGCAAAAGCATTTGGCGCCGAATCCTGAATAATATAAACCTTCGGCATTGGCAAACCCGTTGTGATTGACAAATTCTCAACTATATTATATAGTCTCGGATTGTCTTTTTTTTCAATTTCTTCCGCACCAGTCATCGCTACTGCGACCGAACCAGCCGCATAATATTGAATCACGGCATAAATAATTGCGACAAAAATTGTCCAAACCGCAATCCAAGGATCTTTATATAGAAAAGCAAACGCCGCCGCGATTGCCGCAATCATCAAAATGAATGCAATTATAATAATCACGGTTCGACGTTTGTTTTCGGCAATTTGCTTATACATTCTTCCCCTAAGGAATTAAAACTTTACTTCCGGCGCTTTTTCAATTTTCGCTTTTTCACCTTCTGCTACTTCAAAATATTCGCGCCTCTTAAAATGACCAAACATATTGTTAATGATGTTGGACGGGAAAGTTTTAATTTTAGTATTAAGTTCTTTTGCGCCAGCATTATAAAATCTACGCGCTGCTTGAATTTTATCCTCAACATCTTGAAGTTGTTGTTGTAACTTTACGAAATTTTCATTCGCCTTAAGTTCTGGATAAGCTTCCGCGATAGCAAAAATTCGACCAAGCGCAGATTGCATTTCCTTTTCTGCTTCAGCCGCTTGCTTTACAGTCTTTGCACCCATCACTGCCGAACGAGCTTCTGTCACCATTTCGAAAGTTTCTTTTTCATGCTTCGCATAACCCTTAACTGCCTCTACGACATTCGGAATTAAATCCGCACGATATTTAAGTTGGACCGTAATATCACTCCAAGCCTCATTTACTCGTTCATTTAAACTAACCAATGCATTATACATACCGACAATCGCGCCAATCACCGCAATGATCGCCACAATCACAATAATTACTATTAAAGCTGGACTCATATCGCTCCTTATATTAAGTTATATATTTATTATAGCACTTATTCTTCTTAGCGTCTATCTTCCGCGCGGCGCAAGATTATCCGCCGTGAAGACAATGAAGGTCGGATCATAACGTTTTGTCGATGTGAGAATTGAAAAATTTTGACTTAAAGAACCACGATATGCAGTCGAAACTGATCCGCCGCCATCAAGATTAATTGCCGAAACGCAGCCACGATATTCTGCTATTCGCACCATATCATCGAAACTCCAACCACCACCATCTTCCCCTTCGCTAGGATTAGAAATTATCATATAAGAATTTTGTTTTACACAGAAAATCTGACGCGCACGATAGGCGTCATAGTAGTGACGATACTTTTCATTTACGATTTGGTTATTTAAAATAAACGGCATAAATGTATAGACCGCTGAAATTATCTTACGATTTTTAACTAATTCCCCAGTTCGCGCATCGATATAGTCTATATTCTCATTCTTATCAATCGCCCCGCGAACATAACCGACATTATTACTTTCGTCAATCACCAAAGTCCAACTAAAATCGCTATTGCCCGGGTTTTTGGTTAGAATTCTATTATTTTGAATTGTTGTACCAAGCGGCCACAAGGTTTCTATATCAAAAACCCCAGCGTTCGCCATAATAACAATATTTTCGCCCTCGCGATTTTTTACAATATTGTTAAGATCGGTCTGGGAATCCTTTCGTTCCTCTGGCATATAAACGAAAGGTACCCCATTTTCCACTTCAATAAAATTATAATTAAAATTCTTATAGTACCCTCGCCAAACTGAAAATTTTGGCAAAATTGTCGTCGGCTGGATCATAGATTGAATTATCTCCGGCGCTTTTTCCTCTTTTTGCTCATCTTTAACTTCTTCAACTAGCTCTACTACCTCGATTTTTTCCGTCGTTTCTTTTACCGCAGTTTCAGTCGCTACCGCTGTTTTTGGCACAAATGCCCCCGCCATGATAATAGAAAGGGCTATTGAGACGATTAAAATTCCTACCGAACCAAGAAAAAATCCCGGTTTTCGCATCCGCAGATCTAGAAGCGCTGTTTTAAGATAAGAAATACTGAAGATATCCACTACAAAAATCGCCACCACAGCGATAATTAATAATGGAATCCCAAAACTATCCATATCCTTATATTATAGCACACTTTGTCAAAAAAGTCAATGTCTTGATTTATTAGTCCTTTTTGATATAATATAGATACGACGTGCGAATGTAGCTCAGTTGTTTAGAGCGCTTCCTTGCCAAGGAAGAGGTCGAGAGTTAGAGTCTCTTCATTCGCACCATTTTTGTTTTATTTTGATTTTTGATATATAATACTTATAGTATGAACAAAGTAATACGAAATATCGAAGATAAAAAAAAGCATCGACGGCAAATGTTGATTTCTGCCTTTATCATATCTATACCAATTATCGACCTTCTTACCGCATTAGATGAGCGTCTAAACATTTTAGCTATACCGATCGGCACTATAATCAAATTGCTTTTCCTAATAGCCGCAATAGCATATAGCTTTAGATTTTCTAATAAAAAAGAATTCTTTTTGCTTACGTCAGTATTTCTAATATACATACTTCATGCCTTTGCAAATAATATATTTGCTTCTAGCGGCGTTTTCTTTGATGACGTGAGGCTATTGCTGAAATATTGGTCTTTGTTCTTCTTCTCTATATTTGCACTTATATATGTCAGAAAAAATGCTATAGATAAAAAGGTTTTATTAACTAGTTTATCAATTAGCCTTATTCTATATTCATTCTTCATTATTTTCCCAACAATTATTAATGCAAATTTTCCATCCTATTATTACACCGAAGAAGGATCCGTGGGCTGGTATTATTCCGCAAACGAAATTGGACCAATTATTATTTTGCTAATCATTTTTGCAAACTATGCCATAAAATCTATAGGGCCAAAACCAATTTACCTATCATCGGCCATAGTTGGAATCATTTCGGTCAGCTTGCTGAGTACAAAAACCGCACTAATGTCGCTTTTCCTATTTTTAATCATTCAGTTTTTTGTATTTATTATCAAAAAATATAAACGGTTATCATTCATTAATATAATATTTTTAATAATTACCGTCTGTAGCATGCTATTTACATCGACTACACAAGCATCAATTCTACAAATGTTTGATAAAGCCTTAAACACTCAGAAAGTTAGTAGCGTACAAATGGTTGAGAATATAAAAGCGTCAGACAATAAAAGCAACGATGTCGCGCCACGAAATGACGAACAGATAGTAGAAGAAACCGATGTCTTCTTTGAAAAAATGGATATCATCATGAGCCATAGGCTAACGAAAACCGTCAACATTCTAGAGCAGAACCAAGATGTAACCGTGCCGCAGCTACTATTCGGAAAAACTTATTATTACTTAAACTCAGAAGTAAAAACAGCAGAAATCGATTACGTAGATTTTGTTCTTCATTTTGGCATAGTTGGGACCATTTTATTCTTCTGCGTCATTATTTATCTCATAATTTCCGTATTTAAGACCAGCTCATTATATTTCAAATTTATCTGGCTATTATTCCCGTTCATCGCAGGCTTAGCTGGTCACGTCCTGACTTCACCAAGCGTGTGTATTTATCTAGCAATTTCTCTCATGCTGTTTTATAAACCACCGCTAAAAATTGAAGAAAAATTATCAAATAACTAACAAATCTAAAGCCATCAAAATTATCAACTTGATATTTATTTCGGCTTTTTTGTGGTTCTTGTTGCGGTTTTGACTAAAAGTATCCTCAAACCAAAAGTATACCAATTCTTTGATAACCATTGTTCTTTTATTAATTTTAGGATTATTTTATAATATTCCAGAAATATTCCCTCTAATGTTCCTGGCGGTAATCATACTGTCAACAGCTAGAAGTCAAGCTACGAAAACTTGCAATCTATCCCAACATATAGTATAATTAAAAAATGGATACTATCTTTTTATTTGATTTAGACTCTACTGTTACTAAACAAGAAATTTTACCAACCATCGCTAAAAAAATCGGCAAACAAAATGAAATGCGCGAATTAACAGAAAAAACCATGATGGGAATTCTACCATTTCAAGATAGCTTCACCTCAAGAGTAAAATTATTAAGCCAAATCCCAGTCAGCGAAGTTGCAGATTTAGTTTCCGATATTGAGGTTAACGAAGAGATAGTTGAATTCTTAAAAGAGAACCGGGAAAGTTCATTTATCGTCACTAGTAACCTCGATGTCTGGATTGAAAAATTAATGCATAAAATTGGCATGGACGGCCGATATTATTGCTCGAAAGCCAAAGTCGAAGACGACAGAATAGTGAAAATTGAAAATATCCTCGAAAAAGAGTCCGTCCAAAGCGAGCTCACCTCGCGAGCAAAGATTGTTGCTATTGGTGATGGAAGTAATGATTTTGATATGATTAGAAAAGCCGACATTGGCATTTCTTTCGGCGGGGTAAGAGATATCGCCCCATCCCTCATCGATGTTTCGGATTATTCGATCTACAACGAGACTAAACTACGCAAATTCCTTACTGCAATAAAAAATGGAGAATATCAAAATGAACAATAAGACCGTTATTATTTCTTGTGCTGGCATGGGTACCAGATTAGGCGCCGGTATACCTAAAGCCCTAATCGATATTGATGGCGAGCCACTCATTATCCACACGTTAAAAATGTTAGATAAAATAGAAGACGTAAGAGTAGTCGTCGGCTATCAGGCCGAAAAAGTCATCGAAGTAGTTAAAAAATATCGCGATGATGTACTATTTGTCTATAATCACAACTATCAGCAAAACGGCACTGGCGCTAGCGTTAGCCTCGCCAAAAGATATAGTAAAAAATTCATTTTAACAATAGATGGTGATTTATTAATTCACCCAGATGATATGAAAGAAATCCTAGCCAGCGAACAAGAATTCGTCGGAGTCTGCGAACCATCGACCGATGACCCAGTTTTAGTTGGTGTTAAAGACGGAAAAGTCACAAATTTCTACGAGAAAAACGGCCCCTATGAATGGACTGGCATCACTATGCTCGAAGCCAAAAAAATTACACCAACCGACGGGCACGTTCTCAAATTAGTCGAGCAAGTCCTCCCGATGGATTTCAAAATCATCCGCGAAAAAGAAATCGACACGCCAAATGACTATAAGAACGCGATTATCTGGGTACAAAACAACTATAACAGTTAGTTATTTACTAAACTTGCTAATCCTAGCCAAATATTATACAATATCTGTATGAACAACAAAGTCAACTTCACTATTGGCATACTCGGCGGAATGGGGTCTTATGCAACGCTCAACTTTTTCAAGCAAATTCTTGATACCTTCCCAGCCGAAAAAGAATGGGATCGACCTCGCATAATCATCGACAATCGCTGCGATATGCCTAGTCGCGTTAGGGCCATCCTTTATAATGAAAACCGCGAAAAACTAGTACACGAAATGTCTAAATCTATTAATATGTTAGTAGAAAATGGCGCCGACTATATTATCTCAGCATGCAACACATCTCATGTTTTTCTTGATGAAATTTACGAATATGTACCAAAAGCCAAGGAAAAACTAGTCCATATAATTAAAGAATCCGCCAAACAGATTAATGCAGATGGGCATAAACAAGTTTTCTTACTTGCCACTGAAGGGACTATTGAAACTAAAATTTTCTCAGATTTCTTCAAGCCTTATGGGATCGAAATTATTTACCCTGACTCTTCAGATTTCTCGATTCTCCGCAACTTTATTGAAGCTGTCAAACAGAATAATATTACTCCAGAGATACTAGAAGAATTTCAAACTTACATCAATAACGCCCCATCTGATGTGGTTATTCTAGGTTGCACAGAATTGCCAGTTCTATATAACAATTGTCGCGACAAAATAATCAATAAAAAAATCTACGACCCGCTCGCCTGTGCATTATCTGCCATTAAAGAAAAAACCGTAGGGTGAAGAATCCATATTCGCCTTTCGTTTACTTTAAAATTCAAGTCTTTTATGTTATAATATAGGTAAACACCAAATGTTAATTTTTAATAAAATGAAAGACAAGATTAAAAATTTCATAAAAAAGAGTCTCTTATTTTTTGGGTCTGCTTTTAAAATCAAAAATATCATTATTTTTGAGAGTCATACCGATTATTCTGATAATTCTCGCTCGTTCTATGAATATCTTATTAAAAACGACTACAATAAAAAATATAAGATATATTGGTTTGTTGATGACGCTTTAAAATTTAAAAACAAAAAAACTAAAAATGTCGAATTCATTACTATGTGGCATCACGGCACTAAAAGAACGCCGCTCCAATGGATAAAATATTTTTGGATCGCCAAAAACGCTAAATACCTAATTTTTAGTAATCGCAATCTTCCCAAAATCAATAAAAAAACCAAAACCGTCTGCATCAATCACGGTATACCAATTAAAAACGTAAAGGGCAAGCATACTTTTTCAACCGACGTAGATTATCGCGTGGACTCATCTAAGTTTTGTGCCGAGCTCGTAGTAGACCAGCAGGGCTTCAAAAGAAATTGCATTATTATTGTCGGGAACCCTCGAAATGATGTTCTCTTTACCAAAACCAATGTTAAAGAAAAAATGCAAATTTTTGCCAAATTCGATAAAATTATTCTCTGGCTACCAACCTTTAGAAATTCCGCCGAATTGAAGCGTAGTGATTCTTCCTTTAAATTTCCGCTTGGCCTCCCTATTATTTACGACCAAAAATCCCTCAAAGATATTAATTCATATTTAAAAACCCGCAATATAGGCCTCGTCCTTAAATTGCATCCCGCTCAAGATTTGTCCGTCTTTAAAGCCAATTCATTGTCAAACATCATCATCATTGATGATCAATATCTAATTAACCACGATACGGAATTAACCGAATTATATAAAATCACCGATGCCCTCATTACTGATTATTCCAGCGTGTATGTCGACTATCTACTCACTGATAAACCGATCGGCTTCACTCAAGACGATTTCAAGCAATACACTCTCGGTTTTTCTGTCCCAAATATTAACGACTACATGCCCGGCGAGAAAATCATTAATCTAAACGACCTTAAGACTTTTATTGATCATATCGATAAAAATATCGACAATTATAAAGCCGAACGCAAAAAAATCAATAAGCTTTTCAACGAATTTAACGACAACAAATCTTCCGAAAGGTTAGCTAAAAAGTTAAAGTTATAGGTTATGCGAACAAAAAATATTCTTAAAACATTTTTATACGGCCTCATCTTAACTTCTATTATTGCTATCCTTGGCCTAATTAAAACCAAAGTTCTCTTAGATCAACTTGGCGAAGAGTATGTCGGCGCCTATCAGCTCTTCACGCAACTTTTCACTTATCTTTCGCTAGTTGAGGGCGGTATTGGCGCCAGCGTAGCATTTCATCTATACAAACCAATTCATCAAAAAAATACCGAAAAAATCAACGCTATTTTCCTAGGCGCTAAAAAATATTTCCGCATCATAGGTATTATCATTATCTGTCTTGGTGTAATTCTATCTTTCGGAATTATGTTCTTAATTAAAGAAACTTCTATTCCAGATATTTATATTAAAGTTTGTTTTATCCTCTTCGTTATTTCTAGCGCCATGAATTATTTCACATCCGCACACGCACTTCTGTATGAAGCTGAGCAAAAGCTATATAAATCTAGCAATCTTAACCATATATTATCAATCTGTGAAAGCATCGCCGCAATCGTTATCGCTATGCTCGGCGGAAAACTCTTAACTATTTTACTAGTCTTCCTAATCATGAGTGTCCTTAAGAATATTATTTTAATCTTAAGATCCAGAAAAGACCATAAATATATCGCTAATATCAGCAAAGATACTCCTGTCGATATGAGCTTTAAGAAAGAGGCAAATAACTTAATCGTTACTAAACTTAGCTCGCTCCTAAACGATAACATTGACATTCTTATACTCTCAACTTTCATTGGGTTTAAACCAGTAGTTATTTATACCGCCTATAATCAAATCGTCAACATGATTACTCAAATGATTCAGAGACTAAATTCCGCCCTGCTACCCAGCGTTGGCAATCTACTAGTTTCCGAAAAAAATAAAGCCCGCGAAACTTTTACCGAACTTAATTCCCTTCTTTTCTTTATCGGTAGCCTTGTTTTTGTGCCACTTTATTATTTATTGACTCCGTTTATTGGTCTTTGGTATGGCGAAGAATATACTGTAACAAGTATTATTTGTTTACTTTTCGTTATTATTTTATATATTAATATTATTAAAATTTCACTTGAATCCTACATTAAAGCTGCTGGCGAATTTAAGAGCGTCAGAAATTGTTCCATTTTCCAAAGTATTATTAACTTAGTTCTATCGCTCGCCTTAGTTGGAAAATACGGCATCGGAGGCGTACTCGCGGCCACCGTCTTTTCATTTATTATTGGTAACTTTATTAATTTTCCTCGCATCATTTCAAAAAAGATTATTAACGACAAAACGATAAATTATTATAAAAAAGTTTTTAAATATTTAATTGGACTCACAATAAACTTAGTCATCTGTTACTTTGTTAATAATTTCCTACAAAACACCAATCTCGCCACTTGGCTACTAAATGGCTTTATCTTATTTGCCATAAACTTTGCCTTAACTGCAGCTTTCTACATAATTACAAAAGAAACTTCATTCTTAAAACGCATCACGCTAATAACTAAAAACTTTAGGGCAAAAAAATAAATGAAAAGAATTGATATTTTAGGATTACATCTAAACTATGGCGGCACCGAACAAGCTATTATTAACCAAGCAAATATGCTATGCGAAAATTACGATGTACGATTAATTATAACTTATAAAATGTCGCCTAAACCAGCATTTGAAATCGATAAAAGAGTTAAAGTAATTTACCTCACAAATCTAAAGCCTAACCGTGAAGAATTTAAAAAAGCTCTTCGTGAAAAGAATTTTCTTAAAGCTATCAAGGAGGGTTTTTCGGCGATAAAAATTCTTCGCATGAAGTCAAAAACCATGAAGCAATACGTTAAAAAAACTCCGGCAGACATTTTAATATCGAGTAGGCTCAGTATTCACAAAATCGTAAATAAGCATGCAAAAAAATCAGCCATAAAAATCGGCGAGGAACATCGCTATTCAATTAAAGATCCAAAATATATCAAGCAAATCAAGAAAACCTGCAAAAAATTCGACTATTTTGTTTGCGTTTCAAGAGAGCTCTCAGATTTTTACCAAAAAATATTACCTAATGTAAATTGTATTTTTATACCTAATGCCTTATCGACGAACAGCAGCCAAAATATTGCTAATTATAACTCGAAAAATCTTCTTGCCGTCGGACGCCTCTCTCCAGAAAAAGGATTCGACGACGCGATTAAAATAATGTCTTTACTAGTACAAAAAGATAGAAATATCAAATTGAATATCGTTGGCGAGGGGACCGAGCGTGCCCGCCTCGAAACAGAAATCAAAAAATACAACCTAGAAGATAATGTTTTCCTGCATGGTTTTAAGGATCAAGAATATATTAAAAAAATCGCTGCAGCCTCAAGTTTATACTTGCTTACATCACATGAAGAATCTTTTGGAACAACCATAATTGAAGCAGCTTCCTACGGTTTACCAGCAATAGCCTTCGATTCGGCGAAAGGGGCAACTGAAATTATTAAAAATAATCAAACCGGGATCATTATTAAAGGCCGGGATCTTAATATTGCCGCCGGTACAATCCTGAGACTGTTCGAAAATACAGAAAAACTCACAGAACTTGGCCAAAATGCATTCTCTGAATCAAAAAATTACGATTTCAAAAACATCCAAAAATGTTGGCAAAAGTTCATAACGGTAATGCTTGAAAAAACCTCCCATCCATTGTAAAATAAATAAGAATGGATACTGAATATATACTCGGCATAAAGGTATCGAATCTAACTCTCGAAGATGTTTGCAGAGACGTTATTTTTGCTGTAAAAAATAATCAAAAACTTTTTATCGCCTCTATCAATCCAGAAATTTCCATGGTAGCCGTCGAAGACGACGAAGTCAAAAAGATATTAAATAATGCCACCCATAATTTACCAGACGGCATCGGCGTCGTTATGGCGTCAAGAATCTTAAAGGGCGGCATCAAACAGCGTGTTGCCGGCATCGATTGCGCAGAAGCCCTTTGTAAAACCGCCCAACAAAATAACTTCAATGTTTTCTTATATGGGGCAAAAAAAGGAGTAGCTGAAAAAGCGAAAGAAAATCTACAGAAAAAATATCCTGGTTTAAATATTGTCGGCGTTATTGATGGTTATGAAGAAGATAATGAAAAAGTAATTGAAAAAATTAACAGCAGCAAAGCTAATATTGTTTTGGTTGCCCTCGGTGGACAAAAACAAGAAAAATGGATTTCTAAAAATATGGACAAAGTTAATGCTCAAGTTTTCCAATGCGTTGGCGGCTCTTTCGACGTCTTCAGCGGCAATAGCAAGCGCGCACCAAAAATCGTACAAAAACTAGGTGCCGAATGGCTCTTTAGGCTAATCAAAGAACCTAGTCGTTTCCGTCGTCAAGCTAAAATTCCAAAGTTCATCCATCTCGTCTTCCAGGAAAGAAAGATTAAAAATCGCCAAGCGAGAAAAACACGATGAGGATCCCACTTAATAAAATCAGAACCGCAAACGAGTCTCATTTTGATACAAAAACACAAAATCACACAAAAAAACACAAGATTACACCACTCAAAGTTTTTTCTGTTATTTTTTTCCTAATTTATTTCCTATCAGCCCTAACTGTGTGCGGCATCCTCGTTTGGCTCTCTGTTCTTCCGCTAAAATATCTCGCCATCATCGTTGCTGTTTCTGGAATTTTTGCAATAATTTTTGCTTTTCTAACTTTCAAAAAATTCAAAAAATCTAAAAAAATCACAAGATTTCTTAAGATTACAACAATATTTTTCGAAATTATTTTTTCAGCTGCCTTTGCAATCGTTTTTTTCTATTTAAATCACACTATGAATTTCATGGATTCTATTCGCGCTTCCGGATATCAAGTTGATAACTATTCTGTCCTAGTTAAAAAAGATTCTAGATTTGAAACGATCGAAGATCTTCACTATGGCACCGTTGCGACATACAATGATAACTCAGAAAGTTATAGCTCTGCCCTCGATGAACTAGGCAAAAAAATTAATTACAAAAAAGTCGAGGAAGAAAACTTAGAAGCGGCCATTAAAGACATCGTAGAAAATAATGTCGACTCGATACTTATTAAAAGTTCTCTCGTCGATCTCGCTTCCGAAGTCTTCCCAGATTTCGACCCTAAAGATTATAAAAATCTTTACACTATCACTATTCGAACTCGAGCTATAAAAACAAATGATTCGAACGTAGACATCACACGTGATCCATTCAATATTTATATTAGTGGTATCGATCTATATGGTGATATTTCTGCTATTTCCCATAGCGACGTTAATATGATCGTCACGGTCAATCCGCGCACTCATAAGATACTTTTAACTAGTATTCCTCGCGATTATTACGTCCAACTTCATGGCACTACTGGACTTAAGGATAAGCTCACTCACTCCGGGCTTTACGGCATCGATATGACAATCGATACTATAGAAGATCTTCTTGGTATTAATATTAATTATTATATCCGCGTCAATTTCGATTCTACTATTAATCTCATTGATGCCCTCGGTGGTATCGAAGTTACTCCAGATTTAACTTTCAGTAAGCTTTCCAATGTCATCGACGGTCATTATTGTTACTATTACGAAGGCGTCCCAAATCACCTTGACGGTACTTGCGCCTTAAGATACGCTCGCGAGCGTAAAGCCTACGGTACTGGCGATATGCACCGAATCCAAAACCAACAAGACGTTCTTATGGGTATTATTAACAAACTTACATCCTCTAAAGCAATCCTTACGCAATATACCAAAATCCTCTCTTCCCTAAGTGGTAGCCTTGAAACCAATATCCCTAGTGGCCAAATTTACAATCTCGTTAATCTTCAACTAGACTCTATGCCGTCTTGGGATATTGAGAAAATCAGCCTAAGCGGCACCCATCTCGACGCTCCAACCTACACTATCAGTACCGAATATCTTTATGTATTTGAGCCAAACGAAGATTCTATTGAAGAAGCAGTCGCCAAAATTAAAGAAGTTATGGCCGGAAAATAGCACAAAAATAAATAATATGCTATAATATAGACATAACCATTATGGATATGTTTCTACAAATTTTTCTACTTTTAATCGGTTTCGTCCTCCTCATCAAGGGCGCTGACTGGCTTATCGATGGGGCTTCCTCGACCGCTTCACATTTTAAAGTCTCTAAACTCTTAATCGGCCTCACTATTATTGCTTTTGGCACCGGCGCGCCAGAACTTGCAGTTTCTATCTCTTCCCTCTTAAATGGTACGACTGATATGCTCCTAGGAAACGTTATTGGTAGTAATATTATTAATATCCTCTTGCTCATCGGCATTGCCGCGGTAATTCGCCCGATGCACGTTAAGAAAAATACCGTCGCAAAAGAACTTCCGCTTCTACTTTTAATTTCTACCGTTCTTGTTGTTCTGTTTATTGATACATCTCTTATTGGCGCAGAGACGAACACCATTTCTCGCGCCGACGGCATTATTTGTTTGCTTTGTTTCTCGATTTTCTTATTCTATATCATTTCCATGGCTCGCAAAAATCGCAAATCTAAAGCCGAAGTCGAGAAACCAAAATTCAAACTAGGCGTGTCTTTTATTCTTATCGTTGTCGGTCTCGCTGGTGTCGTTGGTGGGTCCGAACTCGTTGTTAGTTCCGCTTCTAATATTGCTTCGAGTATTGGTATTTCCGACCGCATTATTGCGCTCACAATCGTCGCTTTCGGAACTTCCCTTCCAGAACTTATCACTACTATTAAAGCTGCAAAGCGTAATGAAAACGAGCTCTTAGTCGGCAATATTATCGGTAGCAACATTTTTAACATTTGTATCGTCCTTGGTCTTCCAGTTGCGCTTTTCGGCACCATTACCCCAAGTAGTTTTGAAGTTATCGATCTCATCATGCTTATTGGTGCTACGGTTATTCTTATCCTCGTCTCGCGTAGTGGCCATAAAATTACTCGCAGCGAAGGCGTTCTTATGCTTTTAACCTTTGCCTTATATTATGCATTTATCATTGTAAACACCGTCGCTTCTCTTTCTTAAAAAAATATGGTACAATTATCACAAGGTGGTGCTTTGGCGGAGTGGTTACGCAGCGGTCTGCAAAACCGCGTACACCGGTTCAATTCCGGTAGGCACCTCCATTATTTAGATTATGAATATATTATATTGTGGCGATAATGGAATTAAGCGAGGCGTTTTAGTCTCAATTTTGTCATTAATAAAATACAATAATAAACCACTCAAAATTTATATCGCCACAATTAATTACGAAAACGTAAAGCCGTTTAGTGAAAAAACCGCGGCTTTTTTAGATTCATTGGTTAAAAAAGAAAATAAAGAAAGTTTCGTTAAGTTAATTGATGCGACGAAAATTTTTACCGAAAATTTGCCAGAAAAAAATATGGGGTCTTATTTCACACCATGTTCAATGCTCCGTCTTTATATGGATAAAATGCCGGAGCTCAAAAATTGTAAAAAAATCTTATATTTAGATTATGACGTTTTGTGCCGAAAAGATATTTCAGATTTTTACAGTCTAAACCTCGACGGGCTCGAAGCTGCTGGCGCCCTTGATATTTACGGTAAACATTTTTATCATTACCATGGATTAAAACAAGATTATATGAATTCTGGTGTCATGCTATTTAATCTCGAAGAATGCCGAAAAACTAAAATGTTTGAAAAAGCAATTTCCCTATGCATGAATCGCTGGATGATGCTAGCCGATCAAGCCGCACTTAATAAATCTATTAAAAGACGCAAAATATTACCTAGAAAATACAACGAACAAGGCGAACGTCCACGAGAGAATACCGTTCTCCATCACTTTTCAAATAACTTTAAATTTTTCCCTTATTTTCATGTTCAAAAAGTTAAACCTTTCGAAATCGAAAAAATTCATAAAATTTTGAAAATTACCGAATATGATGATATACTTAAGGAGTATAGTAAGTTGGAGAAATACTTATAATGGCTAAAGCTGAATTATTTCAAAAAGATATTCCAAAGTCTGAACGAATTTTTTATTATACTTCTGAAGAAGATGACCCAATCAAAACCGACGAACAAGAAAAGAAGATCAAGGTTGGCCTACCAGAAGGATATGAATTCATTCCAAAAAATCCATTCGTTAAGTTTTATTCCGCATTATTGTTCCGGGGCTTTTGGATTTTTGGCAAATGGTATGAGAAATATTATTGGGGTTTAAAAATCCACGGGCGTGAAAAATTAAAAAAAGTTAAAGGCAAAGGTTATATAATCTACGCAAACCACACGAACCCATTCCATGACGTGTTTGGTCCTGCAATGGTCGCAGATCGTCGCATTTTCACAGTTATCAGCCCTGTGAATTTAAAGATTCCTGGTATTGGAAAATTTTTGCCGTTAATTGGCGGCTTACCACTCGGAAACACGCCAGAGGAAAAGAAGGCCTTTAATGACGCCGTTGACGAACGATTAAACCAGAAAAAATGTTTAGTAATTTATCCTGAAGCACATGTCTGGCCATATGCTACTAAAATTCGTAAATTCCCGGCTGGCGACAAATCTTTCAAATATGCCACCCGAAACAACTTACCAATTTTTACGATGACCACAACTTATCATAAACGCAAAAATCGCGAACTACCACGCATGGATGTCTATCTTGATGGCCCATTTTATCCAGACGAAAAACTTAGCGAAGAAAAAAATCGCGCAAAACTCGCTAAAGAGGCATTTGATAGTATGGTAGAAAATAGCAAACATAGTAGTTATGAGTATTTTGAATACATTAAAAAGGAGAAAAAATAATGAGTATTTTTTCAACTGGAAAACCACTAAGCAAACTAACAAAAGTTATCCCAGTATTTTTAGCAATTAATAACGATTATGCGCCTTATGCTGCCGCCGCAATTCACTCTTTAACTCAGCAATGTGACAAAAACCGCTATTACCGTGTAATTATTCTGCATGACGGATTAAGCCCGGTCAGCAGAATTCGCCTTCGAAGCCTAGTTACAAATAACGTAGCTTTGCAATTTAAAAAAATTACCAATAGCCTATATCTTAAGGCCGTAATTAAATATTGTGCCCGCGAGAAAGGCGCTAGTGATTTTTTCTCAAGTGCCGTTTATTTTTACCGTTTCTTTATTCCGCGGCTTTTCCCAATGTATGAAAAGGGTGTCTATATCGACAGTGATACGATTTTAACCGGAGATATTAGTAAATTATTTGATATAGAGCTCGATAAAGAAGAAGTTGTAGCCGCAATGGTAGATCCAAAAGTAACTGTAATCCCAGAATTTAAAGATTATGTCGACAAAGCCGTTGGCGTGCCACATGATGAGTATGTAAACTCCGGTGTGATGCTAATGGACTTTAAGAAAATGCGTAAGATGCACTATCTTAAACTTATGGTTGATTTAATCGAAAAATATAATGCTGATCTCGTTGCGCCAGACCAAGATTATCTAAACGTAATTTTGCGCGGCAAAATTAAACATTTAGATTCGTGCTGGAATACTGAACCTTCCGAAAAATTACCAAAGAATACAAAATTAGTACACTTCAATCTATTCAATAAACCATGGAGATATACAGACGTACCTTGCGAGGATCTATTTTGGAACGCCGCAAAAGGCACCGGTTTCTTTGGTGATTTAAAACGTCAACAAGAGGCTTTTGACGAAGACAAGCAAAAAGCTGACCACGAAAAAGTCGCTGCACTCATCAAAAAAGCTGAGAGACTCAGCAAAACTAAAAAACCAATCATCGAGCTAATCATAAAATAATTTAATAGCCTAGGGAATTACAACAAATATTTTCTTATAGCTGGTATTTTTCTTAATAGATAGACAGAAACAAAAGAAATCACAAAAACAGCCAAAGCATACACGATCAGACCCATGAACGGGAGATCAAGTATGAAATCTATCTTCAAGAATTTATATATTATATTAATAAAAAACTGATGAATTATATATATCCCAAAAGTACAGACGGCAATTTCATTCATCAGCTTAAAGAGCTTACTGTCATTTTCATTAAATTTAATGTTTTTGAAGAATAATACGATCGAAGATGCTAGCATTATAACTAATGTAGACGTATACGTGATTAAGGAGGTTCCAATATTGAAATAAGTAAATATTGCTATTAAGGCAAGAGAAATTAGTCCCAACGCATAAATAATAATTGTTATTTTTTTACTAAGATCATATTTATATAAATAATTCCCTAACAAATATAGAAAAACATACCCGTCAATAATGGGCAAATAAAAACCTATTTGCAACCCCAAAAAAGGTTCTACGTCCTTAAATAAGACAGTAAAAATATAAAGCACTACCAATAAAATAAGTTGTTCCTTTCGGGAAGAACCACGAATCCATTTTTGTAGTAATGGGGTTAATAAGTATAGTGCGATCACAAGATATAGGTACCACATATGCGCCCAAATATCATTAGCAATAATCTTCTTACAGATTACCCATATCGAATCAAACCCAAATGAATGCGTAAAAATCAATTCTAGCGCCGAGTAGAAAAATCCAAATACCAATATGACCAATAATATTCTTTTTATGTATTTTGAAAACATCGTTTTATAAGATATTTCCCTCCCCAAAAATAACATCCCGCTGAGCATAACAAAAATAGGAATTGAGACATAAAGAATATTTATTATTATGTCATATACAACTTTACTACTCCCAGACAAATGGTACGTATTGATGGCATTACCGGCAATATGCATGATAATAACCCCAGATATCGCGATTATTCTTAAGATATCCAGCCAAACAATCCTCTTCTTTGCCTTATTTTCTGCAGCCATATTAATTCAAAAAATTTCTAAACCAATGGTGCCCCGGATGAGACTTGAACTCATATGGATTTCTCCATTCGATTTTAAGTCGAACGCGTATACCAATTCCGCCACCGGGGCTCTATCTATATTATATCACACTATCTCAAATATTTCACGGCTTCTGTAGCTGCTATTGCGCCATCTGCTGCCGCAGTTACGAGCTGGCGTAAGTTTTTCGCCCTGCAATCCCCTGCCACAAAGACACCGTCGGCTGAAGTATGACAATTTTCTTCCGCTATTATATATCCATCTGGATCAAGCCCCACTAACTCTTTAAATATTTCGGTATCTGGCACTCTCCCAATCGCCACAAAAATCGCCACAGCATCTTCTGGAATTGGGTCATCATGGTGAATATGATAAACCTTCGACGCAATATTTTCAAGATAATTAATTTCATGCTTCGCCGTATTTCCACTACCAACAACCGCTACTGGTTGATCAGTATAGAGTGCCCCATCGCAAGTTGCACAATAAGAAATTGGCCTTTCTCCAGCCATCGATATCTGTTTTTCACTTAGCTTTCTCGGCTCCGTCCCAGTCGCGATAATTACTGCGTCGCAAAAATATTCCGCTTCATTAGTTTTTACTACAAATTTATCATTCTTGGCCACATTTACAACGTTTTCGTACCGAACTTCTACACCTAAATTATTCATCTGGTGATATATTTTCTCTATTAAATCCGCTCCGGTAATTTCCGCTTCGCCTGGCCAATTACAAACCTTATTAGACGAAATAATTTGACCTCCCTGGATCTTTTTTTCTAAAACCAAAACCGAACATAAAGCTCTTTTTGTGTAAATCGCCGCTGTCATACCGGCTATTCCCGCTCCGATAATAACAATATCGTATGTCTTCATGCTTTTATTATACCTTATTTATGACTGGAATCACAATCGGTGTATGGCCAGTCGCATCAAATAAGATATGTGTAATGTCTTCCTTGATCTCTTCTTTTAAGACTTTCATCTCTGGATCCGTCGAGATCGACTTATCTGTTTTCTGACGAAGATAATGTCGAATTTTCCCTATCAATTCTTCGGAATTATCAAGATAAATAAACGCACGCGAAACAATATCCGGCGTCTTCATTAAATGTCCAGTCTTTTTATTTAGTGTCAAAACTATTACAAAAATCCCTTCACGCGAAATATGAATTCTGTCCTTTACGACCGCCTCATGCACTGGTTGATCTGCATCGTCATAAAGTTTATTCCCGACGTGAATTCTTCCACATTTCCGAATTGTCTTATCCGGCATAAGTTCTACAATATCACCATCATCCGCAATCAAAATATGATCTCGTGAAATCCCTACTACATTCTCCGCCATCTCTGCATTATGCTCGAGCATATAAAATTCACCGTGATATGGCATATAATTCTTCGGTTGCATTCTAGTTACAAAATCTACATGGTCTTCATAATATGCATGCCCAGAAAGGTGCAATGGCCCAATATTCGTAAGATGTGTCTTTCCATTCTGGATCACTTGTGCACCTTCACGAAGTAAGCCGTCAACCGTATTTACCACGTGAGGCTCATTCCCTGGAATCGGGTTAGACGAGAATACGATCGTGTCGGTTGCTTTAATTTTAATATATTTATGGGCTCCTGTAACCATACGGTTAAGTACCGCGTTAAGTTCACCTTGCGAACCCGTACAAACTATACAAACCTTGTTGTCTGGAAGTTTGATGATATCTTCCATTTTTACAATTGTGTCTTTTGGAACCTTAATAGACTTTGCTCGAAGCGCCACCTCAACGTTATTAATCATCGAAAAGCCAGAAAATGCCACTTTACGACCTCTAGCCGCTGCTTCTTTCAAAATTAATTCAATACGAGAAATTTGTGATGAGAAACACGAAATAATCACGCGTCCATCCGCATAATGATCCATTACTCGCCCAAGATTTTCGCCTACATCATATTCTGAATGCGGATGACGACCCGGCGAATCAATATTTGTCGATTCGTTCACCATAAGATCGACGCCTTCTTTTGCTACAATTTCATCAATTCTCTCATAATCAGTCTGGACACCCATTGGTTTCTCTTCGTGACGCCAGTCACCAGAGAAATAAATTAAGCCATTTGGGGTTCTTACAACGATCGCTGCATTCCCTGGAATAGAATGTAGAGTATGTATAAATTCTACTGAAAAATTCTCAGAAACCTTAATTTTTTCATGTTTAAACGGATTCACAACTTGATAATTCATTTCTGGAACATCTTCAAGCTCTGACATTTGTTTTTTAATCATACCGATTGTAAAATCGGTCGCATAAATCGGCGTAAGATTCGAGAATTTTGGCAATAAATGCCTACATGCTCCAATATGATCAAGATGAGCATGTGTAAAACAAATTGCCTTAACCTTATCACGGTTATCTTCAAGATATTTAATATCTGGAATCAAATAGTTTACGCCAGGATAATCATCCCCAGCAAACAAAACACCCATATCAATCACAATCATTTCCGACTTATACTCAATGATTGTCATATTTTTACCAATACCAAACTCACCCACACCACCAATTGGAATAATTCTCACCGCCTCAGGATCTGGGCGCATAGTTTTTAGTTGTGCATTAGTAATTTGCTCGCCATTATAGCCATTATAACGAGATTTGTTTACTGGGAGACCAATAATATGCTGTGTCGCCTGAGCATTTACGTCTTGTGAAAGCATCCTTTGATGATGCACCATATCACCTTTTTTCGTCGAGACCGATAAGTTAACCTTTCGCTTTTCCGCTTCAACTTTAGCCTTTGACTTCGCCGGAGCCTGTTTTTTAGCACTTTTCGCTGGCTTGTTAGCTTTTTTGGTTACTAATTTCTCATCTTTCCCACCTGGCTGAAAATTTGAATTGAAATTTCGTCTTTGCGATTCTTCAAATTGCCTTTTTATATCTGGCAATCTCTCCGCCCTTGATTTTAGGAGCCGGGCGCGACGCTCTTCTTCTTTTTTATTCATAAGTTTCCTTTTAATTACAAGTAAAATCTGTTATCTCTATTATATCAAACTTCTTGCATTTTTTCAACTCATTTGCTATAATAAATATATACAGTAATTAACCGACCGAAAGGCCGGTTGTTTTAATAGAAAGGATAAAATGGAAAATCTAGATTTGAAGCAGATGTCCGCGATGGTTGACATTATTGCTGAAGAAAAAGGCTTACCAAAAGACACTGTCCTTAATGTTATCGAGCAAGCTATTGCTGCTGCTTGGCGTAAAGATAATGGTGATCGCGAAATGAATGTTCGCGCAGCCCTTAATACCAAAACTGGTGACGCTGAAGTTTTTGTCGCTCGAGAAGTTATTGAAGATGGTTTAGCCTACAACCCATCAACCGAAATTCCTCTAGCTGAGGCTGGAGAAGGCGCTAAGATTGGCGATATCGTTGAGGAATCCCATAAAGTTACGGCTTTTGGACGTGTTGCCGCCCAAACTGCAAAACAAGTTGTTGTTCAAAGGCTTCGCGAAGCTGAAAATGATGCAGTTATCGCTGAATTTGAAGATAAATTAAAGACTGTAGTAACGGGTACGGTTTCTCGTGTTGAGCCACGCCTTGTCCGTATTGACCTCGGCCGTGCAAATGGTATCATGCCACGTTCCGAACAAATTGACGGAGAATATTATACCGTCGGAAGCCGACTTAAGGTTTACGTTAAGAAAATTGAACGCGGCGACAAGGGTGCACAGCTCGTTCTTTCACGTGGTTGCCCGGAATTCGTAGAATACTTATTCCGCCAAGAAGTACCTGAACTTGAAAATGGTACCGTAGAAATTAAAGGTATCGCCCGAGAAGCAGGTCGTCGCACTAAGATTGCAGTTACTTCTACAATGAACGGCGTCGATCCAGTTGGTACCTTCGTAGGTGGCCGCGGTATTCGCGTACAAGCCGTCATGAATGAAATTGGCGAAAGAGAAAAGATCGACATTATTACTTGGAGCGATAATCCTTCTGAATATATTCGCGAAGCTCTCTCTCCAGCTGAAATCAATAAGGTTGAGATTAATGATAAAAAAGCTAAGGTGTTTGTTTCTGAAGACCAACAATCTATCGCTATTGGTAAACAAGGTCAAAATGTTCGCCTAGCTTCAAAACTTACTGGTTACGATATTGATATTGAGCTTATCAAATCCACGCCAAAGAAAAAGAAGACTAACGTTGAGGATTCATTGCTTTCCGCAATAGAAGAATCGGAAGAATAAAAAAATCCCCCTTTAAGGGGGATTTTTTTATAATTTGGCACCTTCCTAGTTTCCCGCATCAGCAGTATAATCGGCGCGACTGGGCTTGACTTCTGTGTTCGGAATGGGAACAGGTATTACCCCAGCGCTATGGGCACCAAATTATAACAAAGAGACGTCTTTGTTATTATTGATGTCCATAAGGTGTAGATTTTAATGACGTCACGACGTTTATCAAGCGTCGATTGCTAGCTATGTCTCCCAAGCTTTCACCGCAACCAAAGTTATAGTGAAAACTTGGAACATAAAAAGGCGAT
>DBWP01000004.1:0-4277 GCA_002309075.1 Candidatus Saccharibacteria bacterium UBA1235
TTTGGCAAAGAAAAAATTTGGAAACCGCCAGAATCCGTAAAAGTTGGGCCATGCCATGAATTAAACTCCGCAAGTCCACCGGCCTCTTTAATTAATTCTGTGCCCGGACGCAAAAATAAATGATAAGTATTCGCGAGAATTGCCTGACTTCCTAGCTCGCGCATCTCTTTCATCGTTAGAGCTTTAACCGTAGCACGGGTTGCGGCGCCAACAAAAGCTGGCGTTTTTATGTCGCCGTGTGGTGTATGAATCACTCCGACACGAGCAAGGCCTTGTTTTTTAACTACATCAAACTTTAACATATTAACATTGAATCTCCATAACTTAAGAAATTATATTTTTGCTCTACGGCGTAGTCGTAGGCGGCGTGCAAATTCTCCCAACCAGCAAAAGCCGAAGCAAGCATCAAAACTGTAGATTTTGGCGCATGGAAATTTGTCACGAGTGCATCAACAATTTTAAATTCAAAACCTGGATAAATGAAGATGTCGTTTTCACCAGAAGTTTTACCAGTTTTAGCGTAATATTCTAGAGTACGAGTCACGGTCGTGCCAACTGCAACGACTCGCTTTGCGGTTTTAATCGCCTCGAGCGTGTCCTCCGGGATGTTAAACCATTCAGAATGCATATGATGATCTTCAACTTTATCGGTTCGCATTGGTAAAAACGTTCCAAGCCCCACATGAAGAGTTAAATACTTAATAATCACGCCTTTTTGTTTCAATTTCTCTAGAAGTTCGTCCGTCATATTTAAAGACGCAGTCGGCGCAGCGGCGGAACCCATATTCTTCGCCCAAACAGTTTGATAGCGCTTTTTGTCAGCCTCGGTCGCATCGCGATGGAGATATGGCGGCAAGGGAACTGTACCGTATTTTTCTGCGAGTTCATAGAGCGGAGTCTCGCTTTCTACTTCCGCAATACCATTACCTAAAATTTTCGAAACAATTATCTTATCATTATTTATATATAATACATCTCCGTCATGGAGTTTACCACGATACATCACACGCTGCGGTTCGTCGCCGTGTTTTTCGAGAACCACAAGCTCGCGTTCGCGACCATCTTTAAGTTTACAAAACAATCGCGATTGCATTACGCGCGTATCATTTAGGATTAATACGTCGCCCGGATTTAAGAAATCTACTAAATCTTTATAATGCGAATTTTGAAGTTCGCCGGTTTTACGATTTAAAACTAAAAGACGTGTTGTGCCGCGTTTTTCTGGTGGAAATTTCGCGATGCGCTCTTCCGGGAGATCATAATTATAGTCAGAAACTAACATGAAGCCTCCCAGCGGGTCCTGTCGCCGCTTTCCTCCCCCGCTCGGCTCTCGCGGGGGACCCCCTCCAGCGGCACCACCCGCTGGTGTTTTTCAATTTGTTTCCTATATCTATCTTCTTCCGAAAAAATACATCCGCAATATTTCTGCATATAGAGTCCGGCTTCGCGCGCCTTGTCCTGGCCTTCACGAAAACCAACCCTAAAATCACGATATAAAAATTTTACGCCACTCATTTTTTCGAGCTCCTCGCAAACTTTCTTTAATTCTTCATGCTTTTGATATGGCGAAACCAAAAGCGTTGTTGTGAAAGCATCATAGCCATTTTCCGCTGCAAAACGCACAGTTTCTGACAAACGCTTAAAATAGCAATAATTAACACAGCGGTTCGGGATGTCGTCTACTACGTTTTTACAAAATTCGTCAAGCCCATAATCCTCTTCGATAATTAGTTCTGCGCCAACCTTTTTTGTATATTCTTTTAAACAGTCACGACGAGTTTTATATTCTGTATATGGATGGATGTTTGGATTATACCAAAAACAAGTCGGCTCAATTCCTTCAGCCCGCAGAGAATCAATACAATATACGCTACACGGAGCGCAGCAAGTGTGCATTAATAATTTCATTTACATAATTATACCATTTATGGTACAATTAGTCTATAAAGGAGGTTTATGACGAAAACTATTGAGACGGATTTGAAGACTTTTGTGAAGTTTTGGTTGGTCCCGCTCGGAATCGTGCTGATGATTATGTTTTTATATTCAGCGCTCACTGGGCTAATTATTGTTGGTATTTCAATTTTCTTAGCACTAGCGTTAAAACCTTTAGTGAAACGAGTTAATAATTTCTTTACGAGACATTTTGGGACCGAAAAGAAACACCAAACTTTATCTGCAGTTCTTGCTTATGTAATCGTAGTATTGGTGATCGGGGGAATTATTGCAGTTGTTGGTCCAGTTGTCGTTAATGAAACCTCTAAATTTGTTCAGAACTTCCCGAATACTTTCGAGCAAACTTTTGGCGGATGGGACGGAATTAATAATTTCGGCCGCACAATCGGCATCGATGATCTACATGCCGAAATTACAACTTCTCTAACAAAACTCTCGAATAACCTTCTTGGAATTCTTGGAAATAATCTCGTTTCCAGTGTTAGTGGCGTAGCTGATGTAGTAATGAAAATTGTTCTCACGTTAATCTTAACGCTACTATTCTTACTTGAAGGTCCAGCGCTTGTGGATACTTTCTGGAAACGTATCGGCTCAGCAGAGGAAGACAAAAAACCTGTCGCGGTCGCAAAACGCGTACTTGCGAAAATGGCAGACGTGATTTCAACTTATGTTTCCAGGCAAGTAGTTGTCGCCGCAATCGATGGATGTGCTAGCGGATTTATCGTATTTTGCTTGTCGCTCTTTACTGGCGTTTCGACTGGACTCGCAATTCCGATGGGTATGATCACGATGTTATTTTATCTAATTCCGATGTTTGGTCAGTTTATCGGCGGGACTTTAGTGACCCTAATCTTAATGTTCTCAAGTTTGCCAGCTGGTCTGATTTTCGCCGTCATATATATAATATATGCCCAAATTGAGAATAACGTGATTGCGCCAAAAATTCAGGGAAGCGCATTAAAACTTCCGGCAGTAATTATTCTTGTCGCAATCGTCATTGGTATGTATATGTTTGGGCTTCTTGGCGCAATCATCGCAGTGCCGATTGCTGGCTGTATTAGAGTATTAATTGATGAATATCCAAACATCAAGGCGGCAAGAAAATAGAAAATGCCTCCTAAAAAGAAGAGATCTTGGAAGAAAATAGTCGGGATTATACTTTTTGTAATTTTAAATATAGTTGTTATTGCGGTGACGGCCGCTAATGAGTTCGGCGGTTCCGGTTCGGCGGCCGGAATTCACGATATTCGTATAAATTGGTGGCTTTTAATCCCAGCGGTTTTACTTTTTATTGCTGCAACTTTCGCGAATGTCTATAAATATGTTTTAATGATTCGAAAGTCTTTTAAAAAGTCGTCCGAGCGGCCAAAAAATGGGAAAATCTGGAAGACAGCTTGGCGAGTCGTGATGCTTGGAAAATATTATGACAATATTACACCAGCAGCAATCGGCGGGCAGCCTTTTCAAATTTATTATATGCATAAAAATAGCGGGCTTCCGTCTGGGTATGCGACTTCTATTCCGATTTTCGGAATGATTGCTGGCCAAATTGGATTTTTAATTTTAGCTATTCCATGTTTTATTATAGGGACCGTGACTGGGTTTGAGCCAGCGTTAATGACTTTGGCGTGGGTCGGGCTTTTATTCTATGCATTTTGGCCAGTGATGATTGTTGGCATAAGTTATTTCCCAAAACAAACCATAAAATTCCTACAATTTTTTACAAAAATTTTAGCAAAAATTAAAATTGTAAAAAATCGCGATGAAACGCTTTTAAAAATTGAAAAAGAAGTTAGAGAATATGCAAGATCAGTCGATATGATCTTAAAAACACGTAGACTTTTTATAAGTACAATTTTGCTTTCCGTTTTATACCAAGCAGCCGTACTTATGATTCCATTTTTCGTATTAACTGCATTCGGCGGAGACGTAAAATTCTTGAGTTGTTTCATGACTACAGTCGCCGTAACTTCGTCCGTGTACTTCATTCCTACACCTGGAAATGCGGGTGCAGCGGAAGGAACTTTCTATGTAGTGTTCTCGGCGCTTTCAACCGGATACGTGTTCTGGGCCATGTTAACATGGAGATTCCTCTCGTATTATATTTATATAATCATCGGGCCATTAATTTACTTAAAAATGCATTTTGAAAAGTCCAAAAAAACACAAGATTTTTTAAAAAATCATAAGACGCGTTTTAACAGGGAAAGAAAAAATCATAAGAAAAAACCCAGTGAACATAAAAATATAGTATAATTAGTTTATATGTTTAAATTAATGAGGTTCTTGAAGCCATATTGGTGGCAAGTTATTATTCTGCT
>DBWP01000004.1:4384-11948 GCA_002309075.1 Candidatus Saccharibacteria bacterium UBA1235
GGCTGGATGATTCTACTCGCCGCAGTTTCAGCAGCGACTTCGTTCATATCTAGTTTCTTTTCTGCGCGGGTTGGAGCGTATTTTTCAAGAGATTTACGCGCCGCAGTTTTCCAAAAAATCCTGTTATTTGATTTTACCGACATTAAAAGTTACAGTACGGCAAGCCTAATTACCAGGACGACAAACGATGTTAACCAAATTCAAATGATCATTACGATGATGTTGTCGATTTTACTGAGAGCACCGCTTTTTTGTATTTTAGGTCTTGTCATGGCGATCCAAACTGCGCCAGAAATGAGCTGGATTATTGCGGTTGGAATTGCAGCCGTAATGCTTTCGGTCGCAATAATTATTTCCATTGTGGCTCCGAAATTTAAATTGTTCCAAAAATTAGTCGATAAAATAACTTTGATTACACGCGAAAATCTAACTGGGTTAAAAGTGATCCGGGCATTTAATAATGAGAGTATTGAAAAGAAAAAGTTTACGCATACGAACCACGAGCTAACCCGACTTTTGATTTTTGTGGATCGAATTTTGGAACTTCAAAATCCTCTAATTAATATTATCTTTAACGGCACGACCCTACTTTGTTCCTGGATTGGGATTTCGCTTCTAAGTCAAGATTTTTCATATCTTGGTAATATGACTGCATTCGCAGAATATGTAACGTTTATTATGATGTCATTCTTGATGCTGTCACTCTTCTTTATCATGATGCCGCGCGCAAATGTTTCAGCGGGGAGAATTAACGAAGTTTTAAAAACTGGTGCGAAGATTCATTTCGTGAAAGAAACTCGTGGCGTGCCAGAGAAGCGAGCGTCCGTTGAATTTAGAAAAGTCGATTTTTGTTATCCAGATGCAGCGGAAAAGGTTTTAGACGATATTTCGTTTAAGGCTGAGGCGGGGAAGACAACGGCGTTTATCGGTTCAACTGGTTCCGGAAAATCAACTTTAATCAATTTGGTGCCAAGATTTTACGAAGCAACAAGCGGCGAGATTTTAATCGATGGTTTAAGTATTCACGAATATAGCCGAGAAGATTTGATAAAACGAATTGGGCTAGTTCCACAAAAAGGAATTTTATTCGCCGGAACAGTAAAATCCAACATTAAGTTTGGTGCACCAAATGCAACCGATAAGCAAGTCGAAGAAGCCGCCGAAATTGCGCAAGCAACACATTTTATCGAAAAAATGCCGAAAGGGTTTAACTCGCATATCGCTCAAGGTGGGACAAATGTTTCGGGCGGACAAAAACAAAGACTTTCTATCGCGCGAGCGATTTGTAAAAAACCGGACATTTTTGTGTTTGATGATGCATTTTCTGCGCTGGATATGAAGACGGACGCAAAACTTCGAGCAGCATTAAAACCAATTACGAAAGATGCTGTAGTCTTAATTGTAGCGCAACGAGTTTCGACCATTAAAGACGCTGATCAGATTGTAGTACTCGATAAAGGAAAGATGGTTGGAAAAGGAACACATCAAGAACTTCTTGAAAAATGTAAAGTTTATCAATCAATCGTAAAATCACAATTATCGGACGCAGAGTTCAGAAAGGAGATGAGTGGAACGGCACGGTGAAACAAATGGCGGAAAAGCTAAGAACACAAAATTTGCTTTTCATGAATTCTCGCATTCAGTGAAACCATATATTATACCAATTATCTTTTCGGTTTTACTCGCGGTTGGCTCTGCAATTTTAGGTTTATTTATCCCGAAATTACTCGGAGATATGACCAACATCGCAGTAAATTCATACCCAGAAATTGATTTTGGCGCGATTTCTAGCAAAGCAATCACTGTTATAGTTTTGTTTTTATCGTCGGCGGCGTTAAATTATGCGCAGGCTTTTATTCTTGCGGTCGTTTCGGCTAATTACACCAAAGATTTGCGTGAAAAAATTATCGATAAAATTTCAAAACTACCAATTTCATATTTTGATAAACACAAATTCGGCGACACACTAAGCCGAATGACAAATGATGTAGACGTTCTCACTACATCAATGTCACAGGAAATAGCGGATATTTCGTTATCATTAACAATATTAATTGGCGTAATGATAATGATGCTTTCTATTAGCGTGCCACTCTCGCTAGTTTCTTTCGTAGTTGTGCCAATTTCTGTTCTTGTGGTTGGAAAAATTACAAAATTTGCGCAAAAATATTTCCGAGAGCAACAGAATACGCTTGGCGTACTCAATAGTAGAATCGAAGAAGATTATGCAGGTTTAATTATCATAAAAGCAAACGCTTATGAAGATGATGCGAAAGAAAGTTTTGATATTACGAATAAAAAATTAGCTAAAGCTGCGACTAAGGCACAAATCTTCTCATCTTTATCATTCCCGGTAACGCACATTTTTACAAATCTTGGCTATATCGCAATTTGTATTCTTGGTGGCGGGATGGTGATAGATGGACGAATTACGATCGGTTCTCTCCAGGCTTTTATCCAGTATGTATCGCGCTTTAATCGCCCGATCACCGAAATCGCTTCAACTACCGCCACGATTCAATCGTTGCTTGCCGCAAGCGAAAGAATTTTTGAATTTTTGGCGGAGCCAGAAGAAGCCAAAGATATTGAGCCGACTTTAGCTATCTCTGATGTTAAAGGTGCTGTGGAATTTAATAATGTCAGCTTTAGTTATGATGGGAAAACTCCTATTATTAAAGATTTTTCTGTAAAAGTTGCGCCGGGAACTAATGTGGCAATCGTAGGCCCAACGGGCGCAGGAAAAACTACAATTATTAATCTTCTAATGAGATTTTATGAGCCGAGCGCTGGAGAAATCTTAATAGATAACACGCCAATTAGTAAAATGAAGCGATCCGACGTTAGACAATTATTTGGCATGGTGCTTCAGGATACTTGGCTATTTTCTGGCTCAGTGGAAGAAAATTTGAGATATGGCAGAAAGGACGCAACACTCGCAGATATTAAAGCGGCGGCAAAATTCTGTAATATTGAACATATTATCGAGGCCTTGCCGCATGGTTACAAAACTGTAATTTCTGAAGACTCTGATAATATTTCGGCTGGCGAAAAGCAACTTCTTACGATCGCGCGAGCGATGGTTGCAAACCCTCCGATGATGATTTTAGATGAAGCAACGTCAAACGTGGATACTAGAACTGAACATTTGATTCAAAAATCTTTTGATAAAATTACTGAGGGGCGAACGTCTTTTGTGATCGCACATCGCCTTTCGACAATTCGCAACGCAGATTTAATCCTTGTAATGAAAGATGGAGAAATCGTAGAGCAAGGGAACCATGAAAAATTACTCAAATTGAACGGTTTTTACGCCGAACTATACAACTCACAATTTGCTGATAATTAAATTCGAAACTTCTTCAATAGTTCCAGAAGCGTCAATAATTGGAATATTAAATTCTTTAGCGATTTTCGGATAAGCGCTGTTTACTTTTTGCTGAAAATCGTCTGGCTTAGCTTCAAAAGTCTCAACTGCTTTTCCGCGCGCACCTTGACGCTCGAGCCTAACTTTATCTGGCACCGTCAAAATAAATCCTTTGTCTGGATGGCAATATCTTTCTGGCAAAGCTTCGTGTGTAATTTTAATAATTTTATTACGCGAAACACCTTCTCCATAACCCTGATAGGCAAGTGTAGACCAATAATTCCGCGCCGAGATTACAATTCCGCCATCTTTTAAAGTCGGTTCGGCAATTTTGCGCCAAAGCTCAGAGCGAGACGCCGTAAATAATAATACGTTTGTCATCGGAGCCATTTTATATTCTTTGCCACGGATTAAAATCAAGTCATGTATGTCATGAGCCTGTGGTAAGTCACCGTCTGGCTCGTCCATTACGACAACTTTTTTGCCTTGTTTTTCATAATATTCTTTTAAGAGTCTAACTTGAGTAGACTTACCGGTTCCGTCTTGACCTTCAATTACAATGTACATTTTAAATACCTTTCGTAACACGCTGGACATAAAGCGCGATATTCGATTTCACTAGTTCCGTCAATTAAAACATCTGGGCCATCTGCGACAAATTTCCCGTCCAGAAATCTCGCATTGTATGTAGCTTTATGTCCACATTCACAGATAGTTTTAATTTCTTCGATTTCGTGAGCAATTTGCAAAAGTCTAGTTGCCCCCTCGAAGCCACCATCGTTGCGACGAAAATTCAAGCGAAGACCATAACACATAACTGGAATATTTAGTTCGATCGTAACGAGCATTAAATCGTCGACTTGTTCTTTTGTTAAAAATTGCGCCTCGTCAACTAGAACACATTGAACGTCTTTATAATTTTTTGAAATTTCTTGAAATAAATTAAGGTTTTTATCGAAACAGAAATTCGTTTCGCGTTCTGGTCCAATTCTAGTCAATAATTTTGTACCATTTTTAGTATCAGTCTTTGGTTTTATTACGCAAACTTTATGACCACGTTCTTCATAATTGAAAGCAACCTGAAGAAGCTGCATAGTTTTACCACATCCCATCGCACCATAACGAAAGTATAATTTTGCCATGGTATAATTATAACATGCATGAGAGTTGGAGAGCGTTTTTAAATAGCGAATTTAACAAGCCTTATTTTAGGGAGTTATCTAAGTTTTTACATGAAGAGTATGAAAATAAAACAATTTATCCACCAAAAGGTTTAGTTTTCTCGGCATTTACGACCGATTTAAACGATATTAAAGTTGTAATTTTAGGTCAGGACCCATACCATACTCCAGGTGCAGCGGAAGGGCTGGCTTTTTCGGTTCCGAATTCTGCGCCGATCCCGCCGTCGCTAGTTAATATATATAAGGAAATTGATAATGATATTGGTCACCATAATAATCCGCGCGGAAGCCTTAGGAATTGGCAAAAACAAGGCGTTTTACTTCTAAATACCGTTTTGACGGTCGAGGCACATAAGGCCGGCTCGCACCGCGGAAAAGGTTGGGAGACTTTTACAACGGAAACGATTAAATATTTAAATGAAACCCGGCCACATCTTGTGTTTATTTTGTGGGGAAGAGACGCACGAAATAAAAAATCTTTAATTGATACTTCGAAACATTTAATTTTAGAGTCGCCGCACCCATCGCCTTTATCGGCTCACGCGGGCTTTTTCGGCAACCATCATTTTTCAAAATGTAATGAATTTTTAATCAAAAACGGCATGGAGCCAATTAAATGGTAAAACCCTCGCGGTTAGCGAGGAGACATATCGTCGTTATAATTATAAGAATGCTTTTTATGCTATAATAAACGCGTATATAGCCTAAACAGGAATAAAAAAACATGAAAAAACAAATTTTTAGTTTTATACTATTTTTACTATCAATCGCAACGTTAGTGGGCGGAGTTTTTTACGTTGTTCAATACAGCACTCACGCTGATCTCGCCAATACGAATCTTTGTTATCCAGAAAATCCGAATCCTGAAGTTAGCGCATTTTCTGAGGCCGAACAAACTATTTGTGTCTTAATAGCTAGCCAAAATGACTTAGTATCTAAAGAGTCTGTAAAATTGGAAGCCATGATTTTTATCTTCGCCAGCATCACTTTTGCTTCTTTGGGTTATCTTGGCAAAAAGAAGAAATAATTATACCCATTTAGAAAGGCGTTTATATTCTTCTGAATCTTTAGGATAGGAGTTGAGTATGTCCTCGATATAGGTTTTATTATTGGAGAGGTTTAAAGTCTTAACATGTGGCATAGATGAAAGCAAACGAATAATAGCTTCGTCGGTCTCGACGTTTGTCATAGATTTTTTAGGATCAGTCGAATGAGAATGGACGCGAAGCTCCTTATAGACAAAACGCGTAATACCCGCCTGAAGACAGTGTTTTAAACAGTTTTCGCAAGTTGCCACGCGATTATAAACCGTACAATCAGTTAAATCTTGGTGCGCAAAAATCAAAGCATTCATTTCGGAGTGAATTACAAAATAATATTTCATTGGGCGCTCAGAAAGAGTCATCTTTTCTTCATCGGCGCCTTGAATCATGCCGTTATATCCAAGCGATACGACGCGTTTATTTTTATCAACAATCACGCAACCCATTTTAGATGAAGGGTCTTTAGATTTTTTAGCGACCGTCTCGGCAATCTCCATAAAATATTCGTCCCACTGGCGTTGTTTTTTATCCATAAATCCTCCAATTCTTATCTATTATAACATAGTTTAAAGGTGGGGGGTTGATTTTTTATCTGTCATGTGACTATAATTCCGAAATTTTAAAAAAGGAGTTTTATGCGAGGAAAAACTAAATTAAAAATTATGAAAGTTTGGCGTAAAAAAACGCGCGTAAAAGTTAGATTTTTAGCGCTCGCCGGCGTATTGATCTATGCGAGTTTTTTAGCGCCAAATATTAATCAAGTTAAAGCAGAAAGCTGCCCTGATCTTAAAATTATTTTTGCAAGAGGATCCGGCGCTAAGAGATGGGAGGATAAAAATTATTTGGAATTTAAGGATAGAATCGAGGAAAAACTTTCCGGAAACTTTTCTTATGATTTTTTAGATTTAGATTATCCAGCGATTGGTGTAGGGGCCGATAATCTTGGAGTCTTACTTAGGGCATTTTTTGGAACAGGAGATGCTTACGAGTTCGGCGATAGCATCAATGCGGGAGTGAAAGAACTTTTAAAACAAGTTAATGATGGCTGTCCTAAAACGAAATATGTAATTGGAGGATACTCGCAAGGCGCGATGGTAATCTCAAAAGCGCTCTCGAATTTAAACGCGGAGAAAATTATCTACGCCGCGACGTTTGGCGATCCAAAAATTTATTTGCCAGAAGGCGCAGGCCCAGTTCCGGTAGCTTGCTCTGGCAAAAATTTATCAGATTATCGGGCATATGTGCCGGATTGCCGAGCGTACGAAGGGTTACTTGGAAGTTATAAGCCTTATCAGCCGGAAGGATTTTTAGGAAAACTTGGGACTTGGTGTAATAAATATGATATTTTTTGTTCTTCGTATTTTAGTATAAATAGCCACACTTCATATGTGTCAGATAATTTATATGAGGATGCATCGCGAGTAATTATTAGTAAAATATCTAGCGCGTTTAATATTAAAAACGAATATTTTTCTCCGCACGATACGGTGATTTTGATTGATTCGACTGGATCAATGAAAGACATGATTAGTCGTTTTAAAAAAGAGGCCCTAAGGCTCGCGGACGAAACTTTTAAGATAGGTGGGCGAGTAGCGCTTTATGATTATCGTGATCTTTCTGATCCATATGAACCAGTAGCAAGGTGTAGCTTCGAGACTTGTACTTCTGAAAACTTTGCCGAGGCGCTAGACTCGATTATTTTAGATGGTGGCGGCGATGAACCAGAGTCACTTTTGTCAGCTTCTTTTAAAGTGATGAACGAATTAAAATGGCGAAAAGGCGCCACCAAATCTTTAGTAGTTTTAACAGATGCGCCATTTTTGAATCCAGATCATGATGGAGTAACTATGGATGACGTAATTAGCCTAAGCAAGCGAATCGATCCTGTAAATTTTTATATTATTACGGACGAGGTGGTAGCGAACGAGCACCCAGAAATCGAAGAATTGGCCTTACGGACAGACGGAATGCTTGTC
>DBWP01000013.1:0-1185 GCA_002309075.1 Candidatus Saccharibacteria bacterium UBA1235
GTTGGGTTCGCTACCACCGCAAGAACTAACGTATTTGTGTATTTTCCTGCTGGATATTCATAGTTCGCTCTAATAGCAACATCAACTGTATAATTATTAGTGCCACTAGTTTTCACATTATCAATTAGCATACGAGGCAAAACCGGCAAATAATTCGCATTTTCTAGAGAATCATATTTGTTTGGTTTAATTCCCCACATGTTATTATAGATGTCATTCGAGCTAAAAGTAGCGCCATCCACCACTGTATTAATCGAATCTAGAGCATAGGTAGTAATATTACCATTCTTGTTCACTACATTTATAAGCTTTGTCGCATATTCATCAGTATTTCCAGTTGTAAAACTAAGATCATAGCCTGTATAATTGTCAGTCGACACGCTAAAGCTTGCCGCGGTGCTACCTTCATCTTCTGTCGATGCATAAACACCTTCAACCGAAGGAGTAATTACGACGTTTGCACCATTATTAACTACTACCGTCAATTCTTCGGCATAAACTCCGTTACTAGCTCCAAGCGCAACCGCTGCCGAGAGGAACATCGCGCCACAAGATAGTATCTTTAAGCTTTTTCTCATATTTTTATTTTACCACGACCATTTTGAATCGTCTAGTATTTTTCTAAATTTTCTTAACTTTTACCATCGCAGCTCTTAAAACTTCCTCACCATAATAATATCCTGGCCTAAGAGTCTCCGCCACAACTTCTTTTTCGCCATCACCTTCCACCATCACGGCATCGAACAAATCTGGATTAAATTCAGTTCCTTCTTCTGACGAAATTTTACTAAGCCCAAGCTCTTTTAGAGTCTTCTCTAAAGATTTTTTAAGTGGAGAAAGTTCAGATTCGTAAGTTGTGATTGCTCTATCTAAATCATCCAAAAGCGGCAAAAACTTATAAACCGTCGCAAGTTTAGCAGCGTTTTTCTCGTTTTCCTTCTGGATCTCCACTTGTTTACGATAATTCTCAAAATCCGCCCGCGTCCGCTGTAAGTCATTAATAAGTTCGTTAAGTTTTTCGTCATTCTTATTTTTTTTCATTTTTTCCTCCATCTACAAAATCTCCTCCAACATTTCCCCGGCGTGTTTTACAAGTGCCATCACCCGCGCATAATTTTGACGCGTCGGCCCTAATACTCCGATATAACTTTGATCCGAAAATGGCGATTTAAATCGCGAAATTAT
>DBWP01000013.1:1269-3669 GCA_002309075.1 Candidatus Saccharibacteria bacterium UBA1235
AGTAGTCTTGCCACCGATCTCACTCTCCGTGTATCAACAAATTCCGGCTGCGTAAAAAGTCGGGTTAATCCCGAAAGATAAAGTTGTCCATCAATAGTCGCAAGCCCCAAATTTCCGGTCAATTCCACCAAAGAATCTACTGCGCCACGAATCGCCGCATCCGCCCTTGACTGCGCATTAACCCTAACTTCAAGCGCGTGCATTCCGCGTTCCTCAGCTTCCGCTCGGTCATCTTGTGTTTTTTCCAAGTTATTTACATAATAACGATAACCGGCATCCGTTGGGACACGCCCAGCCGAAGTATGTGGCTGAATAATTAATCCCAGCGCTTCCAATTTAGCCATTTCTGCCCGAATTGTTGCTGGCGAAACATTAAAAAGCTTTGCCATCGTCACGCTTCCAACTGGCGACGCAGTTTCCGCGTATTCCTCAATAATTTGACATAAAATCTGCTCTTGGCGCTTAGTGATTTCCATGAGACTATTATACAAAATTAGCGCTCAAAATGCAAGAGTGCCAAAATTTCAAAAAAAGTTCTTTACATTTTAAAAAATGTGCTATAATCTAAAAATATCGTACTGATAGAACTCGGTCTATTGGCGCGAAACACACAGGAAGCCGGCGAGTTGTCCTCCCGGTAGCACGTTTAGAGAGAGTCTTGGCAATAATCCAAAAAACAGCTCATGAGCAGAAGATTTTCTGTAGGAACAAAAAATCATCGAGATTTCTCGTTAATTGATAACCAACACTCTCTCACATCACTTTCAGTAGACCCCGGGCTTAGTTTAACTTACCGGGGTTTTTCATATGTTATAATAATTCCATGGAAACTATGGAAGAAAAAATTGAAATCATCAAAAACTGGCTTAAAACTGGCTCCATTAATATTTTTGGGCTTCCAATGTCCGGAAAAGACACTCAAGGTATCCGCCTTGCCGAAAATCTAAACGCAAAATTTCTTTCATCTGGTATCATTATTCGTGCTAAAGAAGCCGAGGTTAAAAAAGGCTACACCGACCATGGCGCCCTAATTCCAACCGATATCTTCTACGAATGGGTCTTGCCTTATTTTTCTCGTTCTGATTTGACTGATTTTCCTCTAGTTCTATCTTCCGTCGGTCGTTGGTTTGGCGAAGAGAATGCCGTTATGGAATCCGCTAAAAATTCTAACCACGAAATAAAGGCTATAATTCTTCTTAACATATCCGAAGCCGACGTTGAATCTCGTTTCGAGGCTGCTAAAATTCTCGGCGATCGTGGCGATCGCAAAGACGATAAAGACCTCGAGACTTTTCGTACTCGCCTTTTAGAATTTCGTGAAAAAACTCTTCCTGTTCTGCAACATTATAAAGAACTTGGCCTTCTCATAAATATTAACGGCGACCAGCCTCGTGACGCAGTTTACGATGAAATTATTGAAAAACTTTATAAAAAAGCTATTTCCGCCGAAAAATCTGCTTAAAAATTCGTTTTATTTCTTTCCGATATTCATACGTTATATATACTAGCCCAACCAAAACAACTCCCGCTACAGCATAAATTGCAACAAAAGACGATCCTTCTTTTCCTTTTTCTTCATTTAAATTATAGTCCGCCCCATCATTTTCTATAACTTCACGACATCGCCCTGTCGGTTCATAAAAATAATATCCTTCCTTGCAAATTTTTTCCTCTCCTACTTCAATTTTTTTACATCTTCCCGTTAAAGGATTTAAATACTGCCCCACAGCACAAGTTTTTTCCACGATTTCCGTCACCTTAACGCAATTACCTGTCTCCTTATTTATTACTTTTCCCTCTTCGCAAGTTTTATATTCTTGATAAATATTCGGCTCACCCGGCGTTAACGCATAAGTTGTATGCCAAAGCTCCTCTCCTTTCTCATCATAACCAATCATCGCATACGCTACGCCTTTTTTCTGTCCATTCGGATATTCTAGCCGATCAACAACAGAATTATCCACATCTAAAATTTCCAAAATTGCAGAATTCGTCGGATTTTTCGTTAATTTAAAATCCGTCGCTTCTCGCACGAAATATCCTTCCGATTTTATAATTCCAGAAAGCGGATAAATTTTATTTTTATATTTTAAAGTACAGCCATCTAACAAAATCTGCTCCGTTCCCGCATTATAAAATTCCACAAATTGTTCAGATTGCGCCTCCGCATAATAACTCAAAATTTCCGAAAATTGTAGTTTCTTGCACTGCCCCTCACTCCCTCCAAAGCCTTCTTCGGGCTTATCTTCGTCTAAATTTTCTATATAATTTTTCGTATTATAAATCGGTTCGTAATTCTCAACGTGTTCAAATTCTCCAGTTAAAATATTTCTAACTAGCGTCGTTGGTTTATCTTTTGAAAAAGACTTTAAGCATCCATCTTTCCCCGAAAAACAAACT
>DBWP01000013.1:3730-11202 GCA_002309075.1 Candidatus Saccharibacteria bacterium UBA1235
TTATATACCAGATTGGCTAGCTCACTCCCAGGCGAGCTAGCCAAACGAAGGAGAAGTGTCTCGCCAGTTAGATAACTGTTCTCGGGAAATTCAACTATAACAGCCTCTTTCCCGCTTGTATTAGTATAGCGTACAGTTACGCCGGCGAGCGAAATCATTTTATCGGAGTTCCCATTATAAGAAATTTCAAACATTTCTCCGACATTATTTACCCCATCTATCGTATAGCCAGGATTCACGGATTTAAAATACAATTCTGGTTTTTCCTCCGCAAACACAATATTGCTATTTATAAAAACCACAAAACCACCCGCTAAAATCCCGCCCAGTATTTTTAAAAATTTAAAATATTTTTTCATGCCCCGGACATTAGCAAAGGTTAAAAGAAAATGCAACCCCCTACTTTAAAAAACCATGTTATAATTAAAGTATGAGCATTTTCATATCTGTAATGGTTCTTATTCTGGCTATGCTTATCCCTTTTTTTATGCAATTTGTTCCGGGCGTTTTTGCGCTTTTTTATCATTATTCACTCGGCAAAACTACGACCCAAAAAGCCGACGACAAAAGCCTTAGTTTTATTATTGGCGCTGAATTTTTCAATGCAGCAATTTGGCTTTTAATTTATTTTCTAGCTTTTTTATTTTTCTATAACGTCCCCGGCCCGCACGATATTTTCTTTTATATCATGGCCGGCATTTTTATCGCTGAAGCCATCGCCGTACTTTTCTTTTATTATCGCAAAGGAAAATCTACTGCGCTCTTCATTCCAAGATCCATAACAAATGGAATTATAGCTAATATCAAAAAGAATAAAACTCGTTCCGATTGTATCGTTCTTGGCGCTATGTCTGGACTTTTCGAACTCATTTTCACGCTCCCGGCCATAATTATTTCTACTAGCATCCTAACAAATTTTGAAACTTTTTCTAGTACGCTCTTCATCGCTATATCTATCGTTATGTCAGTTTTGCCGCTCTTTATCGTGCGCGGCGCTTTTCGCCTTAATCACAATCTCGCTGAAATCGAACGCGTTCGCGTTAAAATAAAGCCTTTTGTCAAATTTATCCTGTTTTTTAGTTTTCTTTTTCTCGCTGCCGCCACAATTTATTTAGGAGCTCATTATGGATGAAAAAACTGAAAAATCTTTACGTCGTGAATTAAAATTACACGCAAAAGCCCTCGGAATTCCTGACGGTTCCGCTGAAATTTTCATCGATAAAACTTTAGAATCCGTAAGAAAATCTTTAAAAGGAAAATCGATTATCACTTCCGCCGACCTAACTCGCCTAATTGTAAAGTCTCTCGAAAAATACAACAAAGACTTTGCTTATGTTTATCAAAATCGTGATACAATAATATAAGGATGGGTAAGAAATTTGATTTTGATTATATAATTATTGGCGGTGGGCCAGCCGGCGCTACTATTGCTTTAGCGCTCGCAAAAAACAAGAAAAAGAAAATTGGCATCGTAAAAAATGGAGTCCAGGATAATTCTCCATATTTAACAAGCTTAAATTTTGCGCATAATTTTTATAATCTTAAAAACTTCCCAGAACTTGCCGGTCAAGATTTTCATTATAATCTCCCCACAATCGCTTCAAACCAAGAAAAAATTGCCGAGTTAACCGAAGCCGATAATAAGAAGCTTTACAAAGAAGCCGGCATTTCTTACATGAAAGGTTCTGCTAATTTTCTCGATAAATACACGATCGCAGTTGGCAGCAAAAAAATCACTTCAAAAATCTTCATTTTAGCAACTGGCTCAAAATTAAATTCCGATAATATTTTTGGTGCTGATTCCGCCGACTATTTCACTCCAGAAACCATTCTTAAGGTCCGTCGCTTACCAAAATTTATTCTAATTATTGGCGGCGGCTCAACTGGCTGTGAACTTGCTGAATATTTCACAAAGCTAAATGCAAAAGTCATTCTCATGGAAAAAGAAGACCGCATTTTACCAAAAGAAGACATGGAAGCGAGTGAATCACTTTGTGACTATTTCGAACACGAGCTCGGTATTATGGTTATTAAAAAATGCCGCGTTCTTGAAATTGCAAACGAAGGAAACACAAAACGCATAATTTTCTCAACCGACGAAGGAGAAAAAATGATTCGCGTCGATTGCGTCGTTCTTGCCACTGGCTATAAGCCAGATTTAAACCTCGGCCTCGAAAATGCCGGCGTCAGATTTAATAAAAATGGTGTTCTTGTCGATAGATTCCTTCAAACCTCAGCTCGCAACATTTTTGCCCTCGGCGATTGCATCGCTAGCGACCTCTCCGCCGAACGCGCTGATCACGAAGCTCGCGTACTTATTAATAATTTTCTTCGCCGGTCTAAAAATCCAGTTAATAAAACCGACGGTTTCACTCGTATCACCACGACTGAGCCTGAAATTGCTGCCATCGGAAAAACCGAAACGAGCCTGATTAGAAATAAAATTAAATATAAAAAGTCGGTTATCTATCTAAAAGACATTCCTGCCAGTAAAATCTATCACGAAAAATATGGATTTGTAAAAATTCTGACCGATAAAAATAATCGCATTATTGGTGCAACTATTATGGCTCCTCACGCTTCATTAATGATCGCAGAGCTAGCTACAGCTATCCGCTGCCGCCTCACGGCTCGCGAAATTGCTAAAACTCCGCATAACATTAACGATTTTGGCTACGCTATTAAACTTGCTGCAAAAAACATCAAATAACAAAATCAGCCTAAGTTAGGGGGGTAACTTAGGCTGATTTTGGTGGCGGGGGTTCGATTTGAACGAACGACCTTTTGGTTATGAGCCAAACGAGCTACCAGGCTGCTCTACCCCGCGACGGGTTATAACTCTCTAATTATACACCTTCCCCGCCTTATTGTCAACTTTAACGGCTTGTCGATGTTACAGTTTTCTGAATTAACGCGCCGTATCCGCCTTCACCATCGCCTAACGCCTGAATTGCATAAATCGGGTACGCAAACGCCGCATCGGTCGTTTCAAGACGCATCTCTACGCGTCGGTATAAATCATTCGCCCGACCAGTAGAATCAACCACAACTTGCACTCCATCGGTTTTTGCCATATTAGGATCTGCTGTCGAATTATCCGACCCCGCTGCACTAGGACAAGCCCTGCCTTCCGCACAGAAAAACTCTAACGAAAAATCTGTATCCGGCTGCTCATACGGTAAAGTCACCACAAACATAAACGTCTCGTCGCTACGGTCTCCGCCAATCGGCTCCGGCAAGTTCATCTCAACAGAGCAAAGAAACTCTTCGCTGCCATTCGGATTACAATAAACCGCATACGACAAGTCTTTCATGTGGTCATTCGTGCTAGCCATTTGTTCCGCCGAAATCACATTTTTTGAACCGTTGTAAATTCCCGTATAATTACTACCATTAACCGTTTTCGCCGCATTCGCATCGTCTGTCGGAACAAAGAACATCGTCGCCCGGTCCGTTCGCCCGTTTTCCGTCTTTCCATTTATCTGCGACAAACTAAAAGTCTTCGCCGACTGAACCAACCCAACCGAAATCATCGGCGGAGTCGCAGCTTTCGTCGCCTTAACCGGCTGGAAAGCAACCTTACCCGACAAGAAATTCGTAAAATTATAAATTCCACCTTCACGGCTCGAATACCAGCTTATCTTAACTTTCTTAATATCTGCGGCCCTCGTTGCTCCCGCAAGATTTACTTTGACTATCTGATACAAATTATTTGCAGACAAGCTTGCGCGATAATCGCTTAGAACCGTCTGAATCATCACGCAAGTATACGCCTCGTTCATATTGTTCGACGAAGTCGTCGTTTCCTGAATTAAAACTTCCCCACTTTCATTTTTCCCGATTCGCCCTAAAATATGCGCAACCATATCACAATCTGGGTGGTTCATATAATAAACAATATCCTGGCAGCTAACCGCCGGATCAGCCGTTAAAGCATCGGTGTATTTTGGCGATTTTTCAAGACAAGACCGATAGTTCGCATACGCTAGCTTCGCGTCCTCAACTCCTGCGAGCGCCGCATCATACGCCGATTGCGATAAATCATCATTACTCGTTCTCGAAATTTCCGAGATAATCACAATCGCGAAGCTCGACGCGATCACAACTAAAATCAAGGTCGCAAACGCCACAATATAAAACGACGCAGCACCTTTTTTAAATTTTCTTCCTAAATTTTTCATCATATTACTCCCCGCTCGCTTGCACGGCGAAATTAAATTTATTTATTGCACAATAATCAAAATTCTCAATCGAACCATTAGCTAAATCCCCCGGCGTAGTACAGAAATCTCCAGTCGACATCACATTTATTCCACCACTAATTGTACCAAGTATAAACGAAATATTGTAAAACATATTATTCACAGAAGTACTTTCGGCCGGCACAGAAGTTGAAAGATCATACAAAGCCACCGCAGTACTTCCTTCTAATACATCAATTGGAGCTTCATCTACCACATCATAAGCATCAGAAGATATATCAAAATTATTATTTGCTCTACCGGCACCAGTAACATAATCAACACCTGCCGCTGCAATACAAACTGCTCTAGCTTCATCATGTACTTTAAGCAGTTTGCTACCAGACGCAGTCGTTTTCTCTACTGTTACTCCATCTGATTTCACTCGTCTATACGTCAATTTTGCCTTCATTGCGTCTTTTTCTGTTTTAGTCCATTTACCCTCAACTTTAACATCCTTACTATCACTAAAAAGATATCCAGAATTCCAAATATAAGAATAATTTCCTGTACAAATTGCTCCATATACTGGTACATTGCTCATCGTCCTATTACCAACTTGCACAGACATAGTCTTCATCGCAAATACAAAGTTTCGCCCAGCATCATTCTCACAATTTTTTAAAACTGAATCTGCAGCCACTCCTTCAGCATAAACACTACCACACTCACTTTTTACTGAAAGTGCCGAAGAATTTTGAATTGATGCCCTCATATCATCAACAATCTCCATACCAGTAGTGTTGATCTGATTTAAAATCACACCACGATGATACGAAGAAATAGCATTCATTACTATAACAACTACCGCAATCGAAAGAATCGAAATAAAAACAATCGACAAAGAAAGTTCAATCAAAGTAAAACCACTCAAAACCTTACTATTACGCATATGCTTATAATTATACCATATATCCATCAACTTTAATAACCTTATCATAATTTACAATTATTCGTACCTTGATCATTTATTACTTCGACTGCTGATGAATTTCTTGCATTTTTATTAATTCTCACATCCGCTCGATTCTTATATCTCTTTGAACCTTCTGGATTTATACAAAAATCTATTGAATCAGATTTAAAATTAGTACTATTTAAGAAACTAGTTAAAATAGCACCGCTGGTATGATGCAACTTATTATTCACTTGAATTGTATTATTTTTCATCACGAAAGTATAAACCGTCCCCGAACGCGGATGACGCACTACTAAGAGAGCTGCCGATATATTACTACAATCCGTCGCCCCACACCCTACAGATTGTATTTCAGCTGACCACTTTGGTTTATAACTCTCCACAATACCCGCTAATTTTCGCGTATCTTTAACTACAACATCAGCATTTGCATTATATAATGCTGTCAGAACATCTCCCGAACCAACGTCTCTACCCATATCACCAACTACATCATAAACAAATGCAGTACCACTAGGTATAGATACCCCATCCAATCCAGTAGTCTCACCAAACGTCACTAATTTACCATAAATTACCTGATTCGAACGTCCATCATCAGCGCTCTGTACATTCGTAGTCTCCGCATAAATATTCCGTAAGAATTCCACAAAGCTTTGTGTCGAGTCATTAAATCTCTGACTAAACACTGAACTCTGTACGCCAATAGTTACTCCCAAGAACAAAAGTCCTGTAATACCCAAAAACAAAGTTACTTCAATTATTGTAAAGCCACCCAATCTTCTTTTCATATTTCTATTATAGCATAAGCACATTCAAAATAAAATATTAATAACTTGGAAACAAATACATCATCCACTTTTCAAAATTGGAATAGTTTCTTTCGGTTCTCGCATTCATTACGATAGTTTTATGCTTATTTTTAGCTTCTTCTGAATTCTCTGGCATTACCACCATCTTCTCCCCAGAAAATTGTTTATCCAAATACTTTCTTGCCAAAAGTTCTTGATATTCATCAGATTTATAATATTCATTTTCAAGTTCCGCTGCTTCAACCTCTACATTTAAAAGTTCTAACGTCTTCTTCTCTGTAGTTAATTTTTCCGTCAAATCCCAATTCCGAGACATCGCCATAATAGATTGATAAGTCCACATTAAACACAAAAACACTGCCAGCACCAACACAACATTTTCGACAGACAGATAGTCGTGCTTTATTTTATAATTCAACTGTCGGAATTTCGACTTTATCCCGTTCATGCTTATCATTATAGCATTTTATGATAAAATATAGTAGNNAGAGCATGCGTCTTATACACGCAGTGTCCTTGGTTCGAGTCCAAGTACCCCCACCAAATTATATATGAGTCGGCATTTTGGCCGATTTTTTAGTAGTAAATTTCTGTTAAGTATCTTACGAGTTCTAGGGTGCTATTTTACATCGTTTTTGCACGAAAAATGCGTCCGAAAACGCATTTTTACCTCTATAAAATTGCCTGTTAATACCCTATTGCATTAGTCATTAGGTAAGGACAGTCTCAACATACTATCATTACTATTATAAGATATTAATCCATCCTTTCCATCCACGGTTACTGGACATTTGACAGATGGACCATCTGCTGTACAATCGCCAACCTTAAAAACGGTGCGACTGTCATTTTTATCTAACATTGTTCCAAGTAATATAGCAGCGGTTTCGCTACTGTTGCTACTAGATTCTTGACTAGCAACATCGGGGTTTGTCGTTATTGTTTCTATGTTAATAGCTACTTCCTCTTTTTCGCCATCAAGATTAGATATTTTAGTTTCCAATTCGTTTATCTTTACTAACTTATCGTTTACCTCAACTTTCAAATCAGAAATCTGACTATCTTTTTGTGAACTCTGCAGTATGCCATAAACACCAAATCCGATACCACAAACTGCCACGACAGAAGCGATTGCTGTAGCAATTTTCCATCCTTTTCCGTCTTTTTGCTTACCACTATCCATGACGGGTATTGTGGCGGTTGTGTTTTGTTCCATTTTATTCCTTTCTTAAAACTTATGTTTTGATTATACTACATTCATAGCCCAACTTCGCTTTCAAATCCTCCTTATAAAGTGTTAATGCCTGCCTAATTCGCCCCCACCATTCAGGTTATAAAATAATTTTTAACTATTTAGTAATCTGTAAGTGTCTGTTAAATCCCTCATAAAAATAGAGGGTTATTTTTATGTCATTTTTTGCTACGCACCTAAGAGACCTCCTTTTATCTATTCAGTACACCATTATTAGACAGTTGCGTAAACAGTTTCATATCATCAAA
>DBWP01000015.1:0-66933 GCA_002309075.1 Candidatus Saccharibacteria bacterium UBA1235
TGCTTGCCGTCAATTAAAATCTTTTCATCGTTAATTTCAAATTGTTAATCAGAGAGTCGTAAAGAATTATTTCGGCCGTTTTAAAGCGACCTCAAATACTTCCTCGCTTTCTTCACTATTTGTAGAGGTCGCAAAGGCGACGTGCTCAAACTCATTCCATTATATCGCACATTTTTATAAGTGTCAACACTTTTTTTAGACTTTTTTTACTTTTTTTAAAAAATCAAAAAACCTCCCTGTTACAGGAGGTTTTTGAAAGCTTTTTAGGCTAAATTATACACCATAGGTAAGCGTATATGCTGCTGAACCAGTGTAGGTTGCAGCTGGCGTAGATGTAGCAGTACTTACATTGTAAGTAATGGTGAATTCTGCGCCGCTAACAGCGTTCTTAGAGTTGCTGTAGACTACACCGTTATAGATACCAGTGTTTGCACCAGATTCAGTTGCGGTGATCAAACCAGCAGATACGCCGAGGCTAGCATTTGCAGCAGCCGTAGCGTTCCAGCGTGCTACACCATCAGCTGCAGCTTCAGATCCATCGTAAGGGATCATCGCACCAGCAACGGAACCGTTCAAACCGGTGAATTGTACAGCAAGATCATGACCCTTGGTCGTATCGTTACAAGTTACCGTAAAGGTAGAAGTACCGATTGCTGCTGCCTTACCACCAACGAGAGTAGCCGTATAGGTGTCAGTAGCCGTAGTGTTAAAATCTAGAGCGCTAGAAGCACCAGTAGATGCGGCCGCTGCTGCACCCGTGCGTGAGATAGCACAAGTTTCGCTTAGATTGATTGTAAAGTTATCAGTTACCTGGCTAGTGCCTGCGAAAACACCTACTGCCGGCAACGCCGCGAGTGCCAAAGAAGTACCCGCTAAAACGATCGCTTTTTTCAATTGATTTTCCTTTCGTATTTTTAATAATTTTGTTTTTATTATTAATTATGTTCTGGTACGTATGACCTACCTTAACATACCTAAATTATACATAAGTACAATAGGCTTGTCAACACTTTTTTAAAACTTTTTTATGCTATAATAATATATATACAAGGAGGTAAGACTGTTTATGAAGAAAAATCGTACTAATTTAGCCATACTTATCGGCATTATGTTGATAGTCGCAGCAATAACTTTAATTATTGGTTTCCTTCTACGCGGCAAAACGACCATTACGGGAAGCTTCCCGGACCCAGTTTCATCAGATTCTATAATTTGTGAAGGGACCGATATTGAGTACCCATATTTTAAAACCAACACAGCAGAAAAAACCACCACGCGTATTACTTCTACTTTTACAGATAATAAACTCTCCTCCGTATCTATGGTTTATTCTCTATTTAATGATAATTCTTCTACTATTAATAATAGTGAATCCGCAAATCATGCAAAAATCAATCTAGCAACTCAAGCCGACGGCCTCGGCCCAGATATCTTTAATCTTCATTTTAGTAAACTCGCCGATCGCCTCGAAGCTCGATTCTATGCCGAAGCTAAAGATATAAATAATATCTCCTCAAAATATCTGATGCTAGAACCTCTTTCTGACAATAACGCCGTCTATTCTAAAAATTTCGTTCAGAAAAATTATGAATCAAAAGGCCTAAAATGCCTGGTCGAAAATAAATAATTTGATATAATATATATATTATAAGGAGGCTGATGAAAAAAACATTAATTAAGAAATGTCATTACATATTAACGCTCGGAGTTCTTTTGTTTGGCTCGCTCTTCACTGGATACCTAGTACAGCCAGTAAGCGCTATCGATAATACGGCTACGAGTTTCATGATGTCACCAATGTATGAAAAAATATCTTTAAACCCTGGTGAAAATTATTCTAGTAGCTTCACAATCACAACCCCTTCACAAGCGACCTCTGATTTCCATTATAAAGTATCCGTTCAAAGCTACTATCGCGACGAAAACAACAGTGCAATTTTCGAAGATGTTGATGGTCGCGGCCAAATGAAAGACTGGATCAAGTTGAACTCTCCAGATACCGGAGTCTTAAAACCGAACGGATACGCAGTTATTAACTTTACAATCAAGGTACCAAAAACCGCCCCAGCTGGCGGACAATATGCCGTTATCACCGTTGGCTCGGCAACGTCAGAAGTTCCCGATAATCAAGGGGTCAATATCCAAGAATCTGTCGCTATCGGTTACACAATCTATGCTGAAATAACCGGTACAACTATCAAGCAAGGTGAAATCATCGACGCCAACGTCCCTAGTTTCCTCTTTTCTGGCAAAATATCTGGTACTTCTGCTATCAAAAACACAGGTAACGTACATAGCGATGCAACCTATAAGCTACAAGTCTTCCCTCTTTTCTCCGATGAAGAAGTTTATACCAACGAAGAAAAACCAGACACGCGTCTAGTTCTTCCAAACCGCACCGTTTATAACGAAACCACCTGGGACGAAACCCCTTGGTTTGGCATTTTTAATGTCGTATATACGGTAGAATTTGAAGGCGTAGAGTCTCAAGTTAGTAAAATGGTCATCGTCTGCCCTCTCTGGCTCTTGTCTATCATAGTCCTAGCCATCATCGCATTGATCATCTGGGGTGTCATGACATTCAAAAAACGCCACAACGCCTAAAGTCAACAAAAAAATCCCCCTCCTAAAGGGGATTTTTTATATATTATCTTTTAACCAATTAGAAAACGCCTCATAGTTATTATATTCATCTGCATCTTCTTCTGCATCCGCTTTTAGCCACGCTGTCACTTCCCCATCTTTAATCACCGCGACCGACGGATAATATTTCACAAAATCATGAAGCGAAGTCTTTTTAACATCCTCGAACATGATTTTATACATAGAAACACCCGTCTTTTTTGAATAATCCTTGATATATCCAGCCAAATACTCTGCAGTTGAACATCCAACTTGGTCAACAAATAATAAAAATGACTGCCCCTCTTTTACCATCTTGTCATAAGTCTCCGCCGAAATTTTCACCAACCCCGTCGAAGGAACCGGCGTCAAAGCAGAAAAATCAATCTCATGATACGGTACTTTATAAAAATCGTAGACAACCTTACCGTCCGCTGTCGTTCGCTTCACTGGAACATTAAAATCTCCCTCATAGAACCAATACCCCCCAACCACATAGATCTGTGACTCATCCCATCCTAAAGAAACCAGCATCTTCTTCATCATTCCAGCATATCCCCCACCCCCACACATCAAGAAAAGCTTTTTATCTTTCGGGAATAAACTCTCTAAAATCGCAAATGATTCCACGTAGTTCGCTTTATAAACCCCGTCTTTCTCCGTAAACAACGTTGGACCAGTATAAGTTTTTCCAACTGCCTCTGGTAAACCAGAGACATTTACGATATAAGGAAAAGGCACGACCTCAAATCCATTCACAAACCCCGAAAGATACGAATCGCCTCCAATCGCCTCATAATTTCCCGGATCTTTAAGCATCCTAAGATCAATATAAACCGCATCTTCCCGCCCTAGATATTGGTCAATCGTACTCTCATTGATATTCTTATCAATCCCAAGTTCACCCCGTTGCCCCTCTGTAACCTCTGGCGCTGGCAAATTCGGCAACCCCCTATACGGAAACGCAAATCGCCCCAGTAAAAATGCTAATACGGCTAAAACTACCGCTGATGTTATTGAGATCCATAAAAATTTCTTCATACTAAAAGTATATCACAAAATCCCTATCGCAGGTTCATTCGGACAAGTCGTAAGAACCCCTGAAATCGCCTCTTTTTCCGCCTCTGTTACCCATAAACCATACTTATATTTCACCGAAACCTGCCTCGCCACATATTGACATCGAAATTTCTTGTTCTCTGGTAGCCAAGTCGCCGCATCTCCATCCGATTTCTTTTCATTCGCCGGCCCATCCACCGCCAACAAATTCAAAGGATCCGTCGCGATATTATATCGAACCTCTTTATCTTTATATTGCGCCCCTTTTTGCCAAGCGTCAGAAAGCGCCACCACATGATCAATCTGAAGCTTCGAAATCTCCTCTTTATTTGTAAAAACTCGGTGCTCGCCCGTATAAGGTTCGTCAAATTCACCCCCAATAACCGTACATCCATCAAGCACCGCAGAACCCCCAAATTCCCGCCGAATAATCCGCTGACGCAAAGAACATCCATCTACCGTCGGCCACCCGTTATAAAACGCCGTCCTCTTATAACCAGTCTTCGGAGCCCGCCCTTTAACCTCTAAACGCTCCAAAACCTCCGACGCAAGTAACGTAGACTCGGATTCACCCCCGTTATTCTCAGCCTCCGCAACAAAAGTCGTCTCGTAGCTTTCGGGATTCACCACCAGCCACGTTATAACCCCTATAAGAGCCATAAAAACGACAACCAGTCTCCGCACCTTCCATTTCATAAAAAAATTATACCATAAAAAAATACTAGACATCTGCCTAGTATTTTACTTTTTTACCGATTTTTTCGCCGGTTTTTTCGTCTTTTTTGCAGTTTTCTTCGCTGTTTTCTTCTGTGTAGGCTTTTTCGCGGACTTTTTCGCTGGTTTTTTCCCGGTTTTAGGTCTTTTCATAAAGCTAAAAACCGCCACTACGATTATTACGGCCGCTACAACCACCCCTGTTGCGAGATGTGCAGCTATCGAAATTGCCCCGCTATCTAAACCAGTCGCAGAACTTACGACCTCTAGAGTTTCCGTCGCTTCTTGAGGTTTTTCCGCCTCTTTCGCATCTTCCGTCGCCTCTGTTATAATAGTAACTTCCTCTGGCGCCGCCTCTGTAGTTTTATCAGCAGACTCAGCCGTTTTAACTGCCTGTTTAGGCGTTTTCTTAGTTTGCTTGGCTGCCGGCGCCGTCTCTGTTACGGTCTGCTCGTTTTCTATGGAAACCGCTGGCTCTGCCATTTCTTCGCCTATTTCTCTATATTCAAATTCTGAACCTTTTTCATTTTCGCCCCCGTTCTTACTATATGTAAAAACAGCCCCTTCAGCGTTACCAGTTAAAACTGTTTCTACATTTTTTTCCATAATATACTACCATTATAGCACACATTACCATTTTTGTCAAGATAAACTAGTTGGTCATCCAGATATAGCGTTTAGTCTTTGCTATTTAGCTACGCAACGAACCGCTGCCCCAATGCGTTTATTAGAAGAAGCAATCTGTCCTGACGCTATTCTATACGCGAAATTACTATCATCGACAGTGGAAGTCCAATAGCTCCCACCGATATCAGTAGAATACGAACCATTCATATAGTGACCAGAGTTGAAGAGAGACAAAGCGGCGAAATTAGTATTTATTAAAGTATCATATTCCGCAGAAGATAACAATCTCCAACCTTTAGGGCAAATGTCTGAGGTTGCGTTTTGCCCATCCGTACCTATACTCGCCCCTGTACCGGCAGTTGCCGCCGCATAAGAGTAATAACTATAACACGGGGAGTTATTGACGCACTTCGTAGTGTTAGTATTATAAACATATTGTTGTCTATTAGTACTGAAATCTATACTAGAAGCCGGAAGAACATAATTGGATACCACATTAGAATCAGCTGGGGTTAAAGTTGTTTTACCGGCAAGGTCCAAATTTGTTGTCATATAATAAAAGCCGCCAATATTCGTAACGCTATATTTTTTACCATCACGTCCATCTACGAGGGTGGTAGAATCGCCATCGTTTGGCATCAACTCCGCAAGTTCCACGCTTGTTATATTCTGCATTGTTGGGCCGTTGTAAATGCAGCGTACAGAAACGCCGTTAGGGCGGTTGCCGTTCTTTTGTAAAATAATACTCGATGGGTAGACGAAGAGACGGTACATACCAGTGCTACCATAATATGTGGAAGACCAGAAGGAGCCATACTCGCCTTTGCTACTAACTGACCCCTCGTTGAAATAGCCAGAAAGAGAAGCCTTAAGAGCTAGAACGAAGTTTGTATCGTTACTAGAATAGGCTGCGTAAAGAGCCTGGTATTCACCGGATGACGACCCTCCGGTTGGCAATCTCCAGCCCTTAGGGCAAATATCTTCTGTGGCGTTACCTGATGGAGAGCCTGAGCTTGTTCCGTTACCATAACAGTAAGAGCCTGCTGATGCGGCACAAAAATTATAATAGACTCCTATTTTGCCCGTTACGCTAGTTTGTCCCATAGCGACAGGTTGGGTTTGGTCCTTATTTACAGCACTAGAGAGAGGAACCGAATAGCTATAAGAACTAGTCCAGCTCGAGGCCCCAGCCGTAGCGTACTGGTTTCCCGCCGAACGATTACCACTCTTCAGGCTAATTAACGAAGCCTCAGAGGCGTTAGTGTTGGAAGTAGTAATATTATTTAAGATTGTGCTATTAATAAGATCCAACGCAAGATTATCTAGCATCCAATAGTTACCATCGGCGAGTTTCCCAATCGTGTATTTTGTTCCGTCGCGTTCGTCTTTTACCGTAGCCGTAGATCCGCTAGTTGGAAGAAGACTAGCAAGCGTCGAAGCCGTCATATTTTGCATAACTGGCGTCGGGTCTGGGTTTGCAGTTACGGCGAAAGTGATGGTGGATTGGTAGGTGCCTGGAGTTTGGGATGCGTTGATTCTGGAGCCGAAGGAAATACTGGTGGTATCGCCAGTGGTTACGGTGTCTAGGCTATTTAGGTTTATGGTGGTTGGAATAGGGAGATAGTTAGTTGCAGTTTGGGTGGTGGTGTTAGTGTTAATCTTATAGCCCCAGTGGTTTACAGTAAAATCACAAGTTGCTGCAGTTTGTATTGTACATGTGTAGCCTCCGTCTTTTGGAGCGAGGGTTGGGATGATGTTAGAACTATCTTCTTTTGATACTAGATTAGTGTTTGGTATGTTCATGACGAGGTTATAGCCCCATTCATTACTGGTTGCAACACTTACTATAACGTTCTTTTCATTAAAGCCGGCAGAAGAAAGAGAGGATGGGGCGACATTCATGGAAGTAGTGCTTCCCATAGCTACACCGTCAGAATTGAAGAGCTTTACTTCCAGGATTTCGCCTTCTGGAATGGTGACGGAGAAATCGTAGGCGGAAACATTAGGAGAAAAGTTTGGTAATAATCCCAATAAAAAAGCTATACATATAATATACCCCCCCCCCGATAGCTATTTTTTTGATCATTTTTACCTCGTGGTTATGAAATAATTATAACATAAACAAAAACCAAACGTGTTATAATTATCTCATGGGTCTAAAACCAGCACGTTATAGCTGATAAAGGAATGTTCGGGGGTAAAAATGAGAAAAATTTTTATTGCGTTCTCTATTGTAATTTCCGTATCTTTTTTAATTACGGCGTCAATATCGCTTCTCATCACGGCTCTTGTAGCCTAATCAGCCTTAGCCGCGGCCTTTACGCCGCGGTTTTTCCATGGTATAATAACAGATATGAATTTAAAGATCGGGATCGTCGGCCTCCCAAATGTCGGCAAGTCAACTTTATTTAACGCTTTAACAAACGCTGGCGCGCTTGCTGCCAACTATCCTTTTGCAACCATCGAACCAAACGTCGGCATCGTTCCCGTCCCTGACGAACGGCTTGATGTTCTTGCTAAAATGTACGAAACCGAAAAAATCGTCCCTGCAACTGTCGAATTTGTCGATATTGCCGGCTTAGTCCAAGGTGCTTCTAAGGGTGAGGGCCTCGGAAATAAATTCCTTGCACACATTCGCGAATGCCAAGCAATTTGCCATGTCGTCCGCGCTTTTGTAAATAATGATATCGTCCGGGCCGATAATAAAATCGAAGAAGATATTCTTACTCAGGCCAAAGATGATATCGACATCATCAATCTAGAGCTTCAACTCGCCGACGAAGAAACTAAAGCGAAAATCGAAGCTAAACGCAAAAAAGACCCAGCCGACGAAAATATTCCATACTTAACCGAAAAGCCAGTTATTTATATGTTTAATGTCGACGAAAGTGGGCTAACTGACAAGGATCTTCAAGCCAAACTTCGCGATCTCGTCAAGCCAGCTTCTGCAATCTTCGTTAATGCCAAGCTCGAAGAGGAAATGTCCGGCATGGATCGGAACGAACGCAAAGAATTTTTAGAAAGCTACGGTGTTGAAGACGACGCACTCGGCGAACTTATCAAAGCCGCCTATGACACATTAGGACTTCAATCCTTCCTTACCGCCGGCAAAAAAGAATGCCGCGCCTGGACTATTAAAAAAGGTTCGACCGCTCCAGAAGCTGCTGGCGCTATCCATTCCGATTTCGAACGCGGTTTTATCGCTGCAAATATTTGCAATTATGATGATCTAAAAACCCTCGGTTCTGAGCAGGCCGTAAAACAAGCTGGCAAACTCCGAACCGAAGGTAAAACTTATATTATGCAAGACGGTGACGTCGTTGAATTTAAATTTAACGTTTAAAGCCCCGTTACGCTTGAAATGTCGTCGATCCCGATATTTTGATTCGTTGCATCAAGTCCAGTCGCCGAGACATTAACTTTTGCACCATTTTCACCAGCAACGCCCCATTCACCCGTGCCGGAAGCCAAGATAAAGTATCCATCGTTATAGAAGCTTGCCGTCACATCAGTGAGAGAAATTTCCGCCGTCGTATTCGTTACAAAGAAAAGTGGCGCCATCGAATAAACACTCGACGAAGACAAAATCGTCAATGTCGAATTCGTCGCTGTAAACGAACCAGTTCCCTCGTTTGCATCGCCCGACATCGATTGGTAAATCATCACGGCTGCATTATCTACGCCGTTACGATTCCCTATTCCGTTTGTCGAAAAGTCGCAATCATTTAGCGTAATTGAATTCTTTCCTTCTACAACCGCAATTTGCGCACCATTTGCTGTGCCAGTAGAGTTAGAAACTGTAATATTGCCAGTAGAGTAAATTAGTGGCGATCCAGCACCTTCCGTAGAAAGAGTTGCATTCGTAACTGTCACCGTCCCTTCGCCGCGATCAGTTGCAAGCGCAGCCGACGAACCACCCTGAGTTGCGATCGTCACCGTATCCGCCGTAATTGTTCCGCCGAAAGTTGCATGAAGCCCTCTAGAACCGCTTAAAACAGTTTCGATCGTAGTATTTTGGACATCAGCTGTGCCACCATTTGTTGCAACTACCGCGTTTGCACCTGAAGTTAAAGTTGTAATTGTTGCGCCATTAATCGTTACCGAAGATTCAGCCCCAGCCACTACGATCGCCGAGTTCAAGCCATAAAAGCTATAATCATCATTCTGGCCTTCAGAATCAGCAGTTCCGGTTTTCTTAATATTCACATCCCCCTGGATCGTTAAAGAACCACCGTTCACAACCAAGAACACTACCTGGTTATCGGCTGCCGATTCATACGTCCCAGATCCAATCGTCGCTTCAATCCCATCTACTAAATATGCTGCGGAATAATTAACGATTTGGTCGCCAAACGCCACTTCCGCTGTGCCAGCAGACAATTCCGTATTTACTATCGGCTCAGAATCCTCTGTGTTATCAGATATATTGTCAGAAATATTACCATTATTGTTAGAATTATTGTTTGGTTTTGCCACATTCATTACAACAAGCATTATAATTATCAACACGACTAAAACTCCAGCCGCCGCTGCTAAGATAATTGTTAACTTATTATCTTTTTTAGGTGGTTCCACTAGCTGCATTTGCATTGGATTTTCAACCGGCTGCGTTGATTGGCCCGCCGGCTCGCTCGTCAAAACCGGCATCGCCGGCGTCGCTGGTGTCGTTGGCTCGGCTGGAGCAACTGGTTCAACCGGAGCAACTGGTTCAACCGGAGCTGGAGTGACCGGCATCGTGGGAGCCGATTCTACCGGAGCCGGCTCGACTGGCTCAACTGGTGGCTCAACTGGCTCAGCCGGCGCTGGATTTGGCGTTATTGTGTTATTATTCAAGTTATTTTCAATGTCATTATTATCCATAATAATAATTATACACTAAAAGCATAAAAAGTTTCAATTTAGAGAAAACCAATCCAAAACTTTAAAATCACCGTCTACGTCCGCCACCGCAAGCTCTGGATTATATATATTGTAAGAATTCTTGTATTTTAAAAAACTTTCCGCTGCAAAACGCATTTTCTGAAGTTTTCTAGCATCAATCGCCACAAGTCCTCCACCAAATTCTCGATTCGTTCTAGTTTTTACTTCCGTAAAATACATTTTATCTTCAAAAACGGAAATTATATCAATTTCATAAAACTTCGTTTTAAAATTTCGCGCAACAATCTCATGTCCTAAACCCTCTAAATATTTACAAACCGCATCTTCGCCCTTTTTTCCAACCGAAGTAGTATCTTTTTTATTAATCACCCCGTCCCCATTCCGATCAAACCCAACCATACTTTTAATCGGTTCAAAACTTTTTCGATGCTCCGGGCAAATTCCAATTTCAGAAATCGCCTTAAGATGCGCCGCCGTCCCATATCCCACATTTTTTTCAAACCCATAACCCGGAAACTTGTTCGCTAGCTCCTTCATATAATTATCTCTTGCGACTTTCGCAATAATCGACGCCGCCGAAACCTCTTTAATTAAATCATCCGCTTTCACGGCCGTCGAAACAAATTTAGAAAGCGCCGTTCCTTCCAAAAAATTCACCTTCCCATCAATCACAATCTGCGTAAACTTAAAGTGTCGTTTTTGCGCAGCCTCTACAGCTCGTCTAGTTGCTAGTCGAAGCGCCTCCGAAATCCCAACAGAATCTAGCTCTTCCGGAAAAACCCAACCAAGTCCATAGGCCGGCGCTTCCGCCAAAATCACTTCAGATAAACTCTCGCGTTTTTTTGCTGATAATTTTTTCGAATCTTTTAGATCAAAAACCCATTCTGGTTTTTCTTCTGGTAAAACTACCGCACCAACAACAAGCGGACCCGCTAGGGGTCCGCGTCCAACTTCATCTATTCCTAAAATCGCCATTAAGCTTCGGTTTTCTCTTCAGCTGCAGTTTCTTCTGGTTTTACTTCCTCAACTGGAGCTTCTTCAACTACTTCAACTTCTTTAACTTCTTCAACTGGAGCAGCTTCTTCAACAACTTCTACATTATTTACAGCTACGCGATCAAAGTCACGACCAGCAAGTCTTGCCGACTTACCAGAGCGGTTGCGAAGATAAGACAAATTATTGCGGCGAACTTTCGAACGCTTTGTAATTTCAATCTTCTCAACGAGTGGTGAATGAATGAGATAAGATTTCTCAACACCAACACCTGAAGTTACTTTGCGTACTACAATTCTCGCAGTATGAGACTCTTTGCGATCTACGCGGATAACCACGCCTTCAAAAGTCTGCAAACGGAACTTCTCACCTTCTTTAATTTTCTGAGTGACTTTCACGGTATCACCAGAACGCACATCAACAACTGCCTTTTTCTTCTGCGCGTCACCGATTTGTTTTAGAATCGAAAAACTCATATTATCCTTTTTTATTACACAATTATCTGTAATTATACCACGCTTATCTTACTTTATCAAGTAGATTTTTAATTTTTCAAAGCAAGTCGCACGCGTTCTTCAATTGGCAAGTTTTTATCAACTCCTTCAAGCGCCGCTGTAGCTTCCTTTAAAGGAAAACCAAGCGCAATTAACGCTTCTAGTGCCTCGTCAGCTTCTTTTTCCTCTCCCTTAAATTTCACTTCCGTCGCCCCATATTTCGATGGAATTCCAACTTTATCACGAAGATCCACGATCACTCGCTCGGCTGACTTTTTGCCAACTCCCGAAGCCTTAGAAATAAACGCAACGTCTCCATTTGCAATCGCATTCCGAACTTCTTCTGCTTCTGCCAAAGACAAAATAGAAACTCCAGCTTTTGGTCCAATTCCCTGTACAGAAATTAAAAGTTCGAAAATCTTTTTTGCCGTAAGCGAAGAAAAACCATATAATTCTTCCGAATTTTCCCTAACCGCATGATACGTAAAAAATTTCCGTTCCTCATTTAAGACCACATTTTCAAAATCTGGCGTTGGCACCATAAGTTCATACCCAACACCATTAACATCTATAATAATTCCGTTTGACCCAAATTTCTCCGAAATCACTCCATAAAGATGTGCAATCATTTTTTCTCCTTTCTCGAATTAGAAAATTTATATTCGTCATTCTTTCCTGCTAGATACATAAAACTACAAGTAATCGCCGCCGCAAGCGCATCTGCCGCATCGTCCGGTTTTGGTTTTTTCTCCAAACCAAGGTGCATTCTCACCATTTCCGAAATTTGCGTCTTAGTCGCTGCACCATAACCCGTCAAACTCTTTTTGATTTCATTTGGCGTATATTCATAAACTGGTAATTTATTTTGCGCCGCAACTAAAAGTATAATTCCTCTCGCTTCCGCCACCGCAATTCCCGTTGTGATATTTTTCGCAAAAAACAATTTCTCAATCGCAACAATTTCCGGCTTCGTTTGCTCGAAGACTTCTTTAATTGAATCATAAAGTTCTAAAAGCCGCGAAGGTAAATTCAAATCAACCGTTGTCGTTACAACTCCAAAATCCAAAGCCTTTGCGCCCGCTCGCGAACTAGTTTCAATCAACCCAAATCCGCAACGCCCAAGTCCCGGATCAATCCCTAAAATTCTCATTTCACATACCTAATTAAAGTTTCGCGAAGATCCTTAACTGGAATTACAAACTTATCGTGAATTGTCGAAGGCCCAATCGCATGAGAAAACCCAAGTTTCTTCGCTTCAGCAATTCTCTGATCCGCTCGAAACGCCGACCGAATTTCGCCACCAAGCCCCACTTCGCCAAAGACAACATATTCTTCTCCAAGTTTTCGCCCTGCTACCGCCGACGCAATCGCCATACAAATCGCAAGATCCGCCGCCGAATCACTAAGTTTAATCCCACCAACTACATTAATAAAAATGTCTTTATCCGATAATTTTAATTTTGTACGTCGCTCTAAAACCGCAATTAAAAGATTTAAACGATTCAAATCAAAACCGCTCGCCGTACGTTTTGGATAACCAAAATTTGAAGGTGTTGCAAGCGCTTGAATTTCTACCAAAATTGGGCGATTTCCTTCAAGCGTCGCTAAAATAACCGACCCGTCAGTATTAGTTCTTTCAGCAAGAAGCGCTGCCGACGGATTTTGCACCTCACGAAGACCCGACTCAATCATTTCAAAAATCGCAACTTCATTTGTCGATCCAAAACGGTTTTTAACCGCCCGAACCGTTTTAAAGCCACCATATCTATCGCCTTCAAAATTCAAGACTACATCAACTAAATGTTCCAAAACTTTTGGCCCTGCTAAAGTCCCGTCTTTCGTTACGTGTCCAACAATCACAACCGCCGTATCCGTCGCCTTTGCCGCACGAATAATTAAATTCCCACAGTTAGTTACTTGCGAAACCGTCCCCGGCGCACTAGAAATTTCATCCATCATAAGCGTCTGAATAGAGTCCACAATCACAAGATCAAATTCTCCCGATTCAATTGTCTTTGCGATATCATTCCCCGAAGTTGACGCCGCAAAATTTAACCTTTCAGAATTTGCACCAAGCCTTTCAGCCCGAAGTTTAACCTGCCCCGCACTCTCCTCGCCTGAAATATATAAAACATCATGATTTTTAGAAATTTCCGCACAAATTTGCATGAGAAGCGTAGATTTTCCAATTCCAGGTTGCCCAGCAAGAAGCGACACCGAACCCATTAGAATTCCGCCACCAAGCACTATATTCAAATCAGGAAACTCCGTCAAAAGTCTCGCTTTCGAATCACTCGGCACAATCGTTTTTAATTTCACAAAATCTAATTTTTTACCAGAAGCCTGGCCTTTAGAAATCGCCGATTTCCCGCCGCTAGAAGATTCGCTGACTTGTTCAACCAAAGAGTTCCAAGCGTTACAGTTCGTGCATTGCCCCATCCACTTCGCATAAACCGCCCCACACTGCTGACAGACAAACTGACTCCGATTCTTCATACAAACATTATATCACAAACCTCTAATACCGAGGCGCAATCTCATGTTGGTAAACAGTTTTTAATGTCTTAAAGTCGTTTACGTTAGACATATTCTTACCCCAAACTATAGCCGAAGAATCATAATTTACAACTTCTGCCGGAGTTCCGGATGCTCTACCAGCGCCCGCGCCATAAGTTCTATCAAACCTTATTCCTTCCGCAATTATCATACCATTGATAGTGAGTTGATTCGAAGAATTACAAGTATTCACCCAACCCTTCGCAATAATAATCGCATCAATTCTCGTAACATTACACCCTATATTAATAGCACCTTCCGAATAAATTACCATCTTTGGAATATCTTTTTGCGACGTATATGGACCATCCGCATAAACAATGTTTCCATTTATCGTGATATCACCCTTAGCCTTCATAACGCGGGTAGTTCCTCTCGCAACGTTTGTATTATTAATCGTAAGTGGACCCTCTTCTTTAGTAATTGTGACACCCGGCCTACCTTCCATCGTATCCCAATAACTAATCAAAGCTTCTTGACCGTCTTTTATAACCGGAAGCCCTGCATTACCAGTACTATCTATGGTCGGACAAAGTGCTGGCGAATAGCTTGCAATGCTAAGCGGCACTCGCTTACAATAATTTAGATCTTTACTTCCACCCCAAGGCGAAGCAGCCAAGTCTCCAGTTGCTGCACCAGACGCTAACCCCGAGACAATTCCATTCGCAATTACTGCCTGTTCAACCCAAGAGCTAAACACTGTCGTATTAGCATTACCGCTCTCAACATAAGGATAAATGTCTCGCAAATTTCGTTTAGCCGCTATCGACGTTGTAGTAGAAATCGCACCTTCTGAATAAACGCTCCCGCCCCAAACCTGGAAGCTCGGACGCTTTGTTACGACCTTGCAGCTCGGTTGCGAAATGTACCAGTTTTTACTTCCAGCAGAACTCATATTCGTATCGCTTCCGCTCGTATACGGATAAACCGCAACCGCAACACAGAAATAATTTCCCGCTTCAGTATCAAAAGCGTTATAACTATCAGAGAAATTAATAGTATCTATAATCCCGCTCATTTTACCGTCGCTATTAAGCTCTGTGTTGTTGAATCTATCTAATTCACTACACTGACCATCTCTAACTGGCAACGCCGCACAAAGATCCGAGTTTAAGCTACCATATCCTTTTACTTCAGAGCCATAAGATGACGACGAAGTATAACCAATTAATCTCACTTTAGCATTATCAACTTGTGTTGCATAAGTATCCTCGGTCTCATTATTCCATTTAGGATTTACTGTTACGGTTGCTTTTCCAAGTTTTGCAATTTCCCCCGCAAAAACTGTCCCCGAAGAAAGGCTAACCGCCGCCGAGTTTATAAAGTTATAAGGAACATAGACGTAAGACGTAGCCTGGTCACCTGACCCGGAACGCGTATTATTGTAGAAATTATTTAAGTGCGAACAGGTCTCATGACAACAGCTTCTACACTCCGAACAAGTGTCGCAGTTACACTTATGACAATTTTTTCCTTCAGAATCACAGCATCTATCGCAATGACAACTATAATATCGAATACCACATTCGTCGCAATTTCTAGTATAACAATCACAGCTCCATCTATGAATTCCTTCATTCTTCACAGACGCGCTCGTCGGTCCATATGAGTTAATCGTCTCGCTAAGCGTTTTCCCGGCTTGCCCTTCTCTCACGTTGCTAGTATTTGGCACATATTGATACTCTGTAGCACCATCAGCAAAATTTCTATCCACCGAAAAAGGCTGAATCACATTTGAAGATCTAATTCTAAACCTATTTTGCCAATCAGAATAATCTGCAAAAACTCCATTATTTAATGTGTCAGTAAAATTAGAATGATAATTGCTGTGGCTTCTATGTTTATTATTAATCGTTACATCCGAAAATGCGGCAAACTGCACCCCCGGGAAATAAGCGTTACACCAGTTTATTCGGTCGCCTGGCTTCGCATAAACCGTATTTTTATACTCGCTATTCGAATTACTTACGCTCGCATTTCTCACCCGCGATTCAACCGACGTCGTTCCTGAACTTGCGTTCGATTGCTTATATGAAGTCGGAACAGGTATGGCATTTTCATCACAATTCCGATCTATCGGATCCGGTCTGTTGCCGCCCCCCACCTGAACTACGACACAAGCTTTCGTCGTTAACTTATTATTAATTTTGACTTCCTCGCAGAAATTATATTTTCCGTTAGTTGTAAAAGTTGTCTTATACTCGTCGCGTAAAACATAGTTAGCCCCGCCGTCTGTATATGGTCGACTAGTCGCAAGATACATACTATTACTCTTATATGTAAACGCTGTCGAGCCGCCATTTAACCCAGTGCCACCAGTAAGCGGCGCGCTAAACTCTCGGTTCACCGTCCAGTTTATCTTATCCGTTATCTCGAAATTAGTATAAAAATTATGCGAAAAGACAATTGTAACTTGTTCCCCCGCATTAACGGTTAGTCCTTCCGCGGTGACACTTTTATTCTCATTTACAATTCCGGTAGATATATATTTTTCTTCACTAGTCTCAGCGTTTATCGCCTTTGCGTTAGAAACCGAATAAAATATACTTGGATCCCAACAGAAAGCCCCAACGATATCCCAGCGAGTTTCCCAACCAGGGAAATATTTCGCCGCCCACATATTTTCACGTATCCACGTCTGCATTTCATCATATTTCATTCTCGCTTCTCTTTGAGAATACAAATACCCTTTTGGCGTTGTGTATGCCCGAACGGTTTGCTTATTCCCTGGATAAGCACCCTTAGCCTGATACCGATAACTACTAGTTATAGCATATTTTAAATTCTTATTTTTTTGAGTGGAAACTTGGTACCCCCAATATTTGCTGCCTCCATGCGCTTCAAACCCATAGTTATAGAGAGTCATTCCTTTTTTACAACCTTTAATATAAACTGGGCGATTGCCCTGATTGGTATTCTTTGTGTAATGAAAAGTAACTCCGCCCGCAGGAAAATCCGCGGTCACTTCATATTGTTGCCACGAAACGCCATAACAAGTATCCCAATTGCCCGTGCAGTTCCCACTCCCCGGATTTGTGCCGGGCGTAGCTCCGCCATCCGCAAAAACCTGCGGCGCTAAAAACATCGCAGATAGTATAGAAATTAAAAATGTTAATATTATTTTCTTTTTCATCTAACCTCCTGCTGCGAAATCGCTATTTGCCGTCGCCTCGCCAATCATATTATTATACTTTTCGGCAAGTTCTTCGTTATTAATCGTATAAAAATAATCCCGAAGCGCCGCATAAAGTAATATTTTATACCCCGCGTCGAGCACCATATCGTCCGTCGTCAATAATTTATTTAGCCCCTCTTCGACTAAATCATGGTCCATCAAATATCGGCCATATTCCACTTTTGTTTGCTCGCGAATAAGTTCTGTCGCTGCATTTAAAATCGCATTTTCATATAAAAGTTTAGCCTCCTCGACCGGAAGCTCAGCCGCTTCCTCATTCAATTCTAATAATGATTTTGTGTGCATACTCGGGTATGTAGACTGATCCTCATTATTTTTTACAACAACAACTGCAACTGTTAAAACCACCGCCAGTAAAACCAGCCCTCCTAAAATCCCCCACAAAAGCCTATTATTAGTATTACGCTCCGCCATTATGTTTCTATTATAGCAAAAAAGCTGGTGTTTAACCAGCTTTTTGTTTGATTTAGGTTTTGTGCTATTCTAATGCATTAAGTGCGCGATAGACAATCAGGATAGTTTGCTCTGTGGTAAGCTCGGCATCAGGACTGAATTTATTATTTCCAGTTCCGTTAATAATGCCCATTTCTACTGGCCAGCCAAGTTCAGAATCTACCCAATGGGATGAGACATCGGTAAAGTTATGAGAATAACCTTCTGTGTCTATTCCAAGAACTTTAGCAGTTCGGTTAATGATAGCTGCAACTTGTGCGCGAGTCAGAGTTCCGTTTGGACTAAACTTATTGTTTCCAGTTCCATTAATGATACCAAGAGCATTAGCATAAAGAACATTTTTGTCAGATGTGTCCGAGAATACATCTTCGTTAATTTCTACGCCTTTCTCCTTCAGGATTTCATCAATAGGTGTATCATAGGTTTCTTCAACCAAATTGATAAAAAGTTCAGCAACTTTGCCACGGGAAACTGGTTTTACGTAGTTTTTCTGCAAATTTTCTGGCACAATACCAGAAGAAACTGCAGCCTCTACTTCGGCCTTAGCCCAAGTGGATGGAATGTCCGGAACCGTAACGGAGCTTATTCCATCAGGAAAAGCGACATTATCCAGGATTTTCACTGGCTTTAACTGTACATCGCCCTCCGAATTTCTCGAAGATCCGCCATCACCCTTTCCGCCATTCCCGACGTAGTCAACTTTTCCCCAACTATACAAAGTGCCATCATTTTTAAGGACAACAGCTAAACAATCGCCAACACCAACAGCTTTGCAACCATCTAATTTTTTCATCGGAGTTCCAATGTCCCGACTAGAATCAGCGTCTACGATACAATAGTCATTACTACCCCACATCCAGAGCGAACCATCAGTTTTAATAACAGCCGTAGCGTCATCGCCACAACAAACAAAAGATACGCCATCCATTAATTTTTCAGGAGCATCTAAGCGATAGATTTCGTCCGTACCAAAGCCAAGGCACCCACACATATTCCAGCCGCAAGTCCAGAGCGAACCATCAGTTTTAATGACTGCATAATGGCTAGTGCCGCAACTTACTGAGGCTGCATTGTCCATAATCTTAACTGGCGTATATTGTTTATCGCCCCAATACCAAAGACTTTTGTCGCTCTTAATGGCTACCGTGAAATCAAATCCACAACTAACCGAGACTACATCATCCATAATTTTAACTGGTGTAGTCTGGATAGAATAAGGCCCATAAAAATTGTCTTCCTTAGTTCCATTCCCAGCACGATTATTACCGATCTGCCCATCCTGATTAGAACCAAACATCCATAGCGAACCGTCGGTTTTAATTACCGCCGTATGTGTTCCGCCAAGACTAACCGCAGCCACGTCATCCATTACTTTAGTTGGAGAAAAGACCTCAAAGCCACTCTTACCCATTCCTAATTCGCCATCAGTATCGAATCCCCACATCCAAAGTGAATGGTCTTTCTTTATTGCTGCAGTTTGGTAATCAGAACAGCTTACAGAGAGTACTCCGTCCATAATTTTTACAGGACTTTTTTGTAACCCCATAAACACACCACCGTACTTAGTATCATAACTTGGAGTCGTAAAACCTCCCCACATCCAGAGCGAACCGTCATTTTTAACGACTGCTCCGCGGTTGCTCGCCGAACTCATCGTCGTGGCAAAGTTCAAATTACCAATACTACCAGCCATCGCCGACATCGGAAATGAAAAGCACAAAGCTAAAACCAAAAAAATAGAGATTATCTTTTTCATCGTAAAACCTCCTCCTAAATCTTAAAAAACTTAGCAGAGCCCCCATTGACTACTACTTCTTTTATTATAGCACAAAATGCCAAAAAAAGCAAGAGCTTTTCTATAAAATCGCTTTTCTAAGCCATCTGTCCGCCGGCCCGGCCGTCATCAAAACTACCAAATACCCATTATCTCGCCACCCCTTAATCTTCTCTAGTAGTTCCGGCGTAAGTTCTGCCGTTTCCGCCTCTATAATACCCCTGTATAACTCCTCTGGCGTTAAAATCTTAAGCTTCGGATCTTCTCTTACTAGATACGTCGGTAGCCAAAAAATCTTTTCCACCCCATCAAACGCATGCAAATACCCCTTAAAAACCTCGTGTTGTCTCGTGTTTTGATGCGGCTGATAAACCACCACAACGCCTTTTCTCCCCTCTAGTTTCGCCTGTTCTAGCGCCACCCCAACCGTTGCCTTAATCTCCTCTGGGTGATGCGCATAATCAGAATAAATTCCATCAAAAATCCGCTCAAATCTCCGCCCGACCCCTGGAAATTCATCTAGAACCCGAATTATCTCATCTTCGTTAACCTCTGGCGCCATCATTTTGACCGCCTCTAGCGCAAGTCCCGCATCTTCGCGCCTTGCCGAGCCAGCCAACTTAAACCACCCCTTATCCCCGTTAGACTTAACCACCATCTCACTCTGAGCCTCAAATTTAAGAAACGCCTCTTTATAATCTTCCTCTGTTAAATAGATGTCCGGATGATCATAGCTCACGCACGTTATCAGAGAGAGCCAAGGGTGATATTTTAAGAAATTCCGATCATATTCATCCGCTTCATAAATAAAATATTTATCCCCTGTTTTATAGGCCCCGCTCGGAGCAAAACCTAAAGTTGTTCCAACTACATATGCTGCCGGTACCCCCAATTTCAGCGCCGCCCAGATAATCATCGAAGTTGTTGTAGTTTTTCCATGTGTTCCCGCCACCGCAACCATCTTAAGTCCTAATTTTTCCACTAAAAACGCCGTAAAATCGTCCCGTTTTGTACATTTTATCCCATTTTTACGTGCAAGCTCTAACTCCGGATGATCTTCAGGAAGCGCCGAAGTATAAATAAACCAGTCCAAATTTTCCAGATTTTGCGCTAAAAATTCTCCATTTTGCTCACCAATATAAACTTTTACCCCCGCTTTCTCTAACTCGTTATAAATCGCCCCCTTATTTAGGTCCGAACCGACAACTTCTATCCCCGCATTTTTTGCCATTAAAGCCAGCGGCCCCATTCCCGTTCCAGATATGCCAGAAATATAAATTTTCATGATATAATTATATAATGAAAATCAATTCCGAGCAAGAAATGTTAGCTTTCGGCGAAAAGTTCGCTAATTCAATAACTGGACAAGTTATCGAACTTATCGGTGACGTTGGCGCTGGCAAAACAACTTTCACTCGCGGCCTCGCGAAAGGCCTCGGAATTAAAGAGGAAATTACCAGCCCAAGCTTCACGATTTCAAAAGTCTACTCTCTCCCAAACGGCAAAACCCTCACTCACTATGATTTTTACCGTCTCCAAGACCCCGGTTTAATGAAAGAAGACCTCGAAGAGTCTATTAGCAACCCAAATAATTATACAATTATCGAATGGGGCGAATCCGTTTCTGATATTCTCCCAAAAAATCACACAACCATCAATATAAAATATAACGACGATGGTTCTAGAGAGGTTATTTTATGAAATTATATCTCGACACATCAACTCCAACCACCATTCTAAAATTAGACGATAAAACCTACGAATGGGAATCTGGCCGCGATCTCGCCGAAAATCTTTTAAATTTTATCCGCGAAAAACTAGAAGAAAACAATAAAACTTGGCAAGATATCACCGAAATTACTTTTATGTCTGGGCCCGGCTCTTTCACCGGCCTTCGTATCGGCGCCGCAGTTATCAACACGCTCGCCCACGAGCTAAACATTCCTTTAAAAAACCACAAAGGGGAAACAGTTACAATTATTCTTCCCGATTATGGCCGCGGCGCCAATATTTCAAGCCCGCGTAAATAATCAAGGCCGCAAAAACCCCAATCGCCCCAAACGACAATATCTTTACATTATTTGTCGTCGCCATAATCTTTTCTTGATTAAAGCCAACCGTTAAGGTTTCCCCGAGCGGCGCCATATATCCTGGATTCGCCGGATTATATTGCACTTCCATCACGCCGTCTTTGTTTGTCGTGGTGTTTAAAACCATGCCGGAAATCTTAACCTCAAGCGCCGAACTTTTACTATCCCGGTTCGCATGAAAAACCCGAATTATTCCCATTTCCCCATTATTCAAATTCACGCCCGTATATGCTAAACCTTCATCCCCCACTCCCGCATAAATCTCTGCGTCCTCGTTTATTATAAACTTTCCGGTCGTCTTAGAATGTACCCCACCCATATCAATCACAAGTTTATTCCCGACAAACACAAACGTATCATCATCCGCCGTAATTTCAAACTCTTCCTGACCGTTCGCTAAAATATTAAACGAAAAACCAAAATGCATTGTAAAAAGCCCCTCGACCGGATGAAAATTCATATCGCTAAAACTATAATTCCCATTTTTTTCCTTAAGCCTAAACTCACCAGAAACAAAAGTATTCAGGCCATCAACCGGCTTAAACCATCTCTGAAAATTCTCACCAACAACCCCACGGTTCGCCGTCTTTTTCCCACCTAAAGCAACCGGCAAATATTCCGAATCAAGCTCCCAACCGACTAGTCCCGTCTCAACTTCATCATGATATTCTCCGCAACTCGTCCATTCAAACTGACGATTTTTAAGTGCCGCCCGCGACTCCCGACTATAAAGATTCGCGCACGCATCAGTCGCCTGCGAATAATACGAAACCGGTACTTTCACCTCCAAGGGTTTTCTATTCATATTTAAAATTATACAACTTATGCTATTATTTCGTCAATAATACCATATTCTTTCGCTTCTTCTGCGCTCATCCAATTATCGCGGTCCATATCCTTCTCAACCTGCGCCAAACTCTTTCCCGTATTTTTCGCAAAAATCTCCGCGAGTCTCTTCTTTAAGAAAATTCCTTCCTTTAGCATAATTTCCTGGTCCGTAATTTTCCCTTCCGTTCCAGACGACGGCTGATGAATCATCACGCGCGCATTCGGAAGGCAATATCGTTTACCCTTCGCGCCACAAGACAAAAGCATCGCCCCCATACTCGCCTGAAGCCCAATCCCAATTGTCTCAACTTCCGGCTCAATATAATTCATTGTATCGATAATCGCAAGCCCATCATAAACCGAACCGCCTGGGGAATTAATGTAAAGTTTGATCGGCTTCTTTGGGTCTTCATGCGCAAGATAAAGAAGCTGCGCTACTACGAGATTCGCCGTATGTGCGTTCACATCCTCGCCAAGAAACACAATTCGATCGTTTAAAAGCCTCGAATAAATATCATACGCCCGTTCGCCTTTATTTGTTTCTTCGACCACCGTCGGTACTAAATAATCTTGTGTCATTTTATGATTTTCCTTTCTCATCTTATGATTTTTTCTTCCTCTGTTAAATCGCGTTTTATGATTTCTCAAGTACAAGTTGTGATTTCTTAAGTTTCAAAACTGGAATATCGCCTTTCTTAAGTTCTTCCGAAATAATTTTTTCCGACAAAAGCGATTCAACTTTATCTTCAATGCATCTTCGGAGCGGCCGTGCCCCATTCTTCGGGTCATAACCTTTTTCAATCAAATAATTCTTCGCTTCTTCATCAATTTTAATTCCAATTCCTTTCGTCGCAAGTCGTTTTCTTAAATCGTCAATCAAATTGTCAAAGATTTTCTCAACATCTTTTCTTGTCAAAGCATGGAAAACTTCAATATTATCCAAGCGGTTTATAAGCTCTGGTCGCATCACTTTTTTAAGAGCCTTCATCGCATATTCTTTATTCTCTTCATACTCTTGTTCCAAAGCCTTTTTATCTTTTGCTGTCTTCGCCGTAAAGCCAAGTTCACTTTCGCGGTACATATCCGCAGAGCCAAGATTCGATGTTAAAATCACAATTGTATTATTAAACTTAATTTTATTACCTTGCCCATCCGTAAGAACACCATCTTCCAAAATTTGCAAAAGCAAATTAAATACATCCGGATGCGCCTTTTCAATTTCATCAAACAAAATCACCGAATATGGCTTTCGTCTGACCGCTTCCGTCAATTTGCCACCATCATCATAACCAACATATCCAGCTGGCGCGCCGACAAGCCGCGAAACATTATGTTTTTCGCCAAACTCACTCATATCAATTTTAACAAGCGCATTTTCACCGCCAAAAACCTCCCGTGCAATCACTCTTGCTAGCTCAGTTTTTCCAACACCAGTCGGTCCCATAAACAGGAAAGAACCAATCGGCCGCCTTGAATCTGCGATTCCGGAACGCCCGCGTCGAATCGCCTTAGAAACTGCTGAAATTGCTTCGTCTTGACCGACTACAGATTTATTCAACTCACTTTCAAGCTGAGTTAACATTTTCATTTCTGAACCATGAACTTTAGAAACTGGAATTCCGGTTTTTAAGGAAACTGCTGTCGCGAGATCTTCTTCCGAAAGTGTTGGATTTTCCGTTTCCTTCACACCAGATTTTTCAAGCTTTGAAATTTCCTCTTCAAGCTTCAAAAGCGCCGTTTTATATTCTGCTGCCTTTTTAAAATCTTCTTTTTCCGCCGCTTCAGAAATTTTACTTTCAAGCCCAGATTTTTCAATCTTCATCTTTTTATATTTTCCGCCGCCTTTTTTATCCGCCGCAACTCGCGCAATCGCCGACGCCTCATCAATCACATCAATTACTTTATCTGGCATAAACCGATCATTAATATATCGCTGAGACATCGTAATTGCTGTTTCTAAAATCTCGTCCGGAATTATTACGCCGTGATGTTTTTCATAATGTTTCTTAATTCCTTTAAGAATTCTAAGCGTTACGGTTGCGCTTGGTTCTTCAACCATCACCGTCTGGAACCGCCTAGAAAGTGCCTTGTCTTTTTCGATAGTTTTTCGATATTCATCCAAAGTTGTTGCGCCAATTAAATTAATCGAATTTCTTGCGAGCGCCGGCTTTAAGATATTTGCCGCATCCATCGAACCTTCCGAACTCCCCGCCCCACAAAGCAAATGAATTTCATCAATAAACAAAAGTACCGTATCGTCGTTAATCGCCTCGTCGATAATTCCCTTAATTCTTTCTTCAAATTCCCCACGGAATTTTGTACCCGCAACCACCGAAGACAAATCGACTTGATAAATATGTTTTCCGATCAAATTACCCGGAACTTCAGTTTTTACAATCCTCGTTGCAAGTCCTTCAACAATCGCCGTTTTCCCAACACCAGCCTCACCAATCAAAACTGGGTTTGATTTTGTTCTTCGCGACAAAACCGTTACCACACGTTCAATTTCATTTTCACGCCCAATTACTGTATCGAGTTTTCCAGCTCTAGCCTCTTCCGTTAAATCTTTACCATATTTTTTCAAAAACCTAAGTCCCGACGATTTAATATATTTTGCTTTTTCAGCTTTATTCTGTTCATCTTTTGTTTGTTCTTCGACTAAATCCTCAACCTCGGAAAGTACTTTTTCCGTATCAACATCAAGTCCACTGAGAATTAAAGATGCCCTAGAATTTGGCTGCGATAAAAGTGCATATAATATATGTTCGGTCCCAATTACGGTTAGCCCATTTTCTTTCACATAATTTTGCGCCATCCTAAACGTTAAAATCACAGCTTCAGAAAGCGACATCATCGCCATATCGCTACCCGGCACCTCAACCGCAACCTTGTTTAAAGATTTCTCAACTTCATCAATCGTTGCGCCCGCCGTTCTTAGAATTTTTGCGCCAGTCGACATATCAATCGACATAATCCCCATCAAGAGATGTTCCGTCCCCATATATCCATTATTATATCTCTTACTATAGAAATCCGCTTTCTGCAAAGCAAACCTTGCATTTTCGGACAATTTGCTCATTATTTCGCTAAATTCTTCTTGCATACCCCTATTGTAGCAGACTAGCACTCGAACGTCAAGAGTGCTAAAATTCTTTCGCAATACGCTCTAATTTTCTAAAATCAGTCTTATTTGCTCGCGTTAAAGGAAGTTCATCTAAAAATTCCACTCTTCTAGGAATTTCATAACTTTTCAACGTAATTTTTCTCTTACCTAGATAAAATGGCTCCGTCGCTGTCTTCATGATTTCTCGTCTTGTGTCACGATTTTTCCCCACGCCTTCTTTTACGACCACGAACGCACACGACGAAAATCCAAGTTTTTTATCCGGCATTTTAACTACATAGCATCGCGAAACCAAATCACTCTTTGCGACTGCCGACCTTACGACTTCATAATAAACCTTTGCCGGCACCGTATTAATAAAGAATGTCGCGCGTCCGACCAAAGTTACAAAACCAGTCTCGCTCACCATAGCAAGATCGCCAGTTTTTACAAACTTTTTGCCTTTTACAATTTTAATTTTCTCTTCATCAAGTTCTGGACGATTAAAATATCGCGATAAAACATGTTTTCCCGAAACATACAAAATTCCGGTTTTAGAAAAACCAACTTCCTCATCCGTTTCCGGATCAAGCACCATCACGTGCGCACCCGGCACAACCTTTCCAACCGTATCCGGACGATAAGTCGAACCAACAGCAACCGTAATTGAACCTAGACATTCTCCGACGCCATAACCATTACACATTTTTACGTCAGCGCCATGCGCCTCAAAGAACTTCGCAGTATCTTCCGAGGCTTGTTTTTCTAATCTTTCCCCGCCCGAAATGCACATTTTTACGCTCGACAAATCCATTTTCTTCGGCAAAACTTTCGGAAGAAGATCAAACAAAAGTGGCACCGCCTGAACCACGCTAATTTCCTTCTCGAAATAATATTTCATATTTTTTTCATCAATATCAGGCGTCAGAATCACACTCGAACCGCCAATAATTGGCGTCATTACACTCGTCCAAAAACCATATGGACAATCGAACTTCACAAACGAAAACCACGTACGAACAACCTTATCCCACATCTTAATTCCGCTCGCCGCTTTCGAAAATAACGCCGCCGCAATCAAATTCGTATTCGTAAATACCATTGGTTTTGGACCACTCGTTGAGCCAGAAGTAAAACTAACTAGCGCTTCATTTTTTCCGCCAAAAATTCCCAGCGGCACTCGGCCCTTAAACTTTTCCGCTACTTTCCGAATTGTCTGCTTCCCTACAAAAATATGATCGAGCGCCGACATTTCTAAAATTTCTGTTTGTTCTGGGTCTTCATCACCCGCATCAATAATCGCCCCGTCTAAATTAATTACGGTTTTAATATTTTTCGCCGCGCGTTTTAATTCTTTAATCTTTTTATCACTATATTTATATGTAACAACTATTTTAGAATTAAATTCTTCAATATAATGCAACAACGTTTCTCGCGGCGTTTTTTCGTCTAGAAAGGAAACTAAAGCCCCAATTTTATTTGCGGCGAGAAATATCAAAACGTTATCATACATACTCCGCCCCGTCGCAACTGTAATAATATCGCCCTTCTTAACCCCGAGGGAAAGAAGCGCCTTCGCCATCACCTTTTGATCTTTCTTTAACTCGGTCCTCGTAAAATCAAATTCTTTTTGATTTACCACTACATTTTTATTATGACGAAAACATGATAAATCATAAAGCGCCGATATTGTTAGTGGTGGTACTATCGGATCTTTTTTCTGATCTTTAATTTTTAACATAGTTATTCTCCGCAAACTACTTGGTTAGCATGTAGCCACCCTTCGACCGACCCACCGTCTAGGTATTCCCCCTTCGCTGGCGCAACCTTCATCACGCCACCCTCTTTGATATATTCATCAATCGGATCCGTGACCATATATTCTTGGTCTTTTGGCCCAAAATTATTTTCATTCACATATTTTACAATTTTCTTCAAAAGATCCGGCGTCATGACATATTTAGAAACATTGATTAAGTTCGATGGCGCTTCTTCTGGCTTTGGTTTTTCTACTACACTAACCAAATTACCATCTTTTTCCGAAAGCACACCATATTTTTCGACTTCATTTTTATCAATTTCGACCCCAAGAATTGCCGACTTATCGCCGCCCGAAGCTTTTACTAATACTTCCGCAGCCGATTCGCCTCCCGGATTCCAAACAAAATCATCGCCCATAAAAACCAAAACCGGTTCATCAATTCCAAACTCTTCCACCGCCATCGCAATCGGCACCGCCGTCCCATATTTCGCCGACGGATCTTGTGCTACATAATGAACATTCACATCATCCGGCAAAGTCTTTGCTTTATCTAATTTATCCGCTTTACCACGATCAACCAAATATCGATTCAAAGCTAAATTATCCTGATAAAACGCACGGACTTGGCACGGCTCAACGTTCGATACCACCATATAAATATCTTTAACGCCAGCTTTAATTAAATCTTGCACCGAATAATCAACAAGCGGTCTATTACCGACCGGAAGCATTGATTTTTCTACGACTTTTGTAATCGGGAGTCTTCTTGTGCCCCAACCTGCCACAGGAATAATTGCTTTCGTAATCATGATTTTCCTCACTTAATGACAAGTATATTATATCACAGAAATCAAAGGCGCATCCCATTTATCTGGAAACTCCAGATCAAGAAACGTCGCAATCGTCGCAGCAACATTAGAAAGCCCCGGCTCTTTCACTTTATTTAATCGATATTTCTCCCGATTCTTCGTATTATCATAAATAATAAACGGTACTTTATTCGTGGTGTGCGAAGTTTTTGGTTTTCCTTCTCCGTCTAAAAGTTCCTCCGCATTTCCATGATCTGCCACGATAAGAAGCACCCCGTGAAGCTCATCCACTTTCTCAGCTAACCGCTTCAAAGATAAATCAATCGCCTCCATCGCCATAATCGTCGCGTCCATATCCGCTGTATGTCCAACCATGTCGCCATTCGGATAATTTATTCTCACGAATCGAAAATCTTCCATTTTCTCAATCGCCGCATCCGTAATCTCCGCGCTCTTCATCCACGGCCGCGTCTCGAACGGCTCCGTATAAGAATCAATTTTAACAAATTCCTCCCCCTCCGCCTGACGATAAGTATTCCCATTAAAGTAATATGTTATATGTCCAAATTTCACCGTCTCCGAAATCGCGAGCTGCGAAACCCCATTTTCCTCCAAAAGCTTATTTAAGGTATCGTCAAACGCCGCCGGCTCCACCAAGCGATGCTCCGGCACAAACGTACTCGAATTATATTCTGTCATTCCCACAAAATATACCTGGTCTGGCGTATATGAACCGCGATTAAAATATGGAAAGTCCCAATAGGTAAAAGCCTGCGCAATTTCAATCGCCCGATCCGCCCGAAAATCAAAGTAAATAAAACTATCGCCTTTTTTCACCGTCCCAACCGGCCGCTCATCCTCATCCACAATCACAAACGGCGGTAAATATTGATCCTGCATATTCGGGTCAATTCTTCTCAACATATTAATCGCCTCGGTCGCAGATTTAAAATAATAATCCGCCTCGCCATTCACCATCGCGTCCCAGCCTCTAGCAACCATCTGCCAATCATTCTCATATCGGTCCGCCACATAGACCATCCGTCCACCACCATCTGCCAAACAAATATCCGCATCCTCAAATTTCTTAATAAACTCCTCAAATCTTTCTATATAAACCAGCGCCGACTGCGGAGGTACATCACGACCATCAAAAACCGGATGCACTCTCATTTTTCGCACCCCTTCTTTATATGCCATCGTAATCATTCTTTCCAGATGACTAATATCACTATGCACCCCACCATCAGAGAAAATACCCGCAAAATGTAGCGTTGCAGGCCCTATCCCCTCATTATACCACACATCATCATTTTTGTCAAGATTATCCCCATCCAGCACCTTTTCAATCGCCTCTCGCCAAGCTTTCGTCTCAAAAATTCTACCTTCCTTAAACTCCTCATCAATCCTTCTAATTCCATGTAGCATCACCTGCCCCGCACCCATCGTATTATGGCCAACTTCTGAATTCCCCATCTGATCCGGAACTAAACCAACATATTCACCCGATGCATTAAGCGCCACGTGCGGATATTCCCGCACTGCTTTACCCAAAAAACCCGTTCGGGCCCTTGAGACCGCATTCCCTAAACCATCCGGCGCCAATCCCACTCCATCAAGAACAGCCAAAACTACCGGCCCATCATACGATATTTTGTCCATACTTTTATTATAGCATAAAAAAATAGCCCTCATCGGGCTATTTTTCTACTGTGCTATATTGAGAATAGACAGAGTACTACGATATTTACTACCGCAATACATGCGACTACGCGGATTCCCCACTTAAACCAAGTCGAGTAGTCCACTTTCGCAAGCGCAAGGCCGCCCATAATCGCACCACAAGTTGGTGTGATTAAGTTGACTAAACCGTTTGCTGCTACGATCGTCATCGCCGCCACGTTTGTGCTGTAGCCAAGGTTGGCTGCCACCGGCGCAATAATCGGAGTTGAAAGCGTTGCGAGTCCAGAAGAAGACGGAACAAGCACCGACAAAACCGTATGTAGCAAATAGTTCAAAGGTACGAAAGCCATTTCTGGCAAAGTCGCTAGGAATGCTGACGCATTATAGATAATATAGTTATCAAGCGCCGTTTCCGACATCAAGACTGATGCGCCACGCGCAACTGCAATGACTAAAATGACACCAATCATATCGTCTGCACCATCAATAAATGCGTCTACGAAACCGTGTTCACCTTGACGGTTGATGATAGCGACTAAAATCGCGCAAAGTAAGAACCAAAGCGATGCTTCGTAGAACCACCAACTACCGAGCGGTGCGCCAGTTAGCCAGCCGGTCCATGAATCGAAGAACGTAATTCCGAATTCACCCCATGGCACGAAGCCGACAATCATTACGAGGAAGGTGATCGCAAAGACAATAAGCGTTGCGATTTGTCGACCAGTTAATTTATCGACCTCATTTTGAGCTTTTAAGAATTTACCATAGGCCTTCTCAGCTGCAGCCTGTTCGCGCAAAGACAAGAATGTCGAACCTTTATCGCGCTGAACTTTCTTCGCATATTTAATAACGAAGAATGCCGAAATTGCAAGTGTCGTCAACCAAAGAACTGTCGCGATTAAAATAATCGTACCTTGATTATATTCGATACCCGCATCTTTCATAGCTGAAAGTGCCACGCCAGTCGCAAATGGGTTGATAGTAGAACCAAGCACGCCAGAACCCGCACCAAGCAAGATGGTCGCAACACCAACGAGCGGATCAAGTCCGGCCGCAAACATTGTCGCCGCAATTAATACATAGAAACCTACGCTCTCTTCGAGGAACCCATAAGTGGTACCCAGAATCGAGAAAATAAACATGAGAAGAAGTATCAAAAGATATTCTTTACCATGTAATTTTTGTACTAAAATTTTAATTCCAGTTTCAAGAGCTTTAGTTTTAGCTACTACCGCAAGCAAACCACCAAGCATCATGATGAAAATACATACATCAATCGCATCAGCAAAGCCTAGAATCGGTGACATCAAAATTTGATAAAATGCCGCGCCTTCTACGCCAGTACCGTCCACAATCGCACAACCATCTTCACCATAAACTTCTTCACAAGCAGCTTTCGATTCATAAACTTCTGCCTGTTCAGTTTCGGTTGCAGTGACAACAGCCTCTGATTCACCATCTGAGACTTCAACTGTAGTTTCATTTGTAACTAACGGAGTTGACTCCACGACCGCTTCTTTTACTGGAGCTTCGCTATTTAGTCCTTCCGGAGCACTTTCGGATTCACCTTCCCATTCGCCCGGCCCTACTTGCACACTAGACGTCTCGTCTTCTTCTACTTTTGGCGCATACTGTGCTTTTGGTAGTAAATGAGAAGAGATGCCAAGTATCATGATTAGAACCATGATAATCGAGTATGCCGAAAGCATTGCTCGACTGCGTTTCTTACTACGATTCTTCTTTCTAAACATTTCGTTTCCTTTTTAAGTTAATATTATGTATGATTTCATTTAATTTCTTTACGCCGCTTCCTCCTCTCGTACTAATGCCATGCTCATACAATGCGAGCCACCTCGCCCGCGCGACAATTCTGAACTTGGAATTTCAATTACCTTAATTCCGTGCCTTCTTAAGGCTCGGTTCGTCACAAAGTTTCGGTCATAAGCAATCACAACCCCCGGACGCACACAAAGTAAATTCACCCCGTCGCTCCATTGTTCGCGCTCTGCATCAATTCTTCTTCCATTGCCGCACTTAATCAATTCAACATGATTAAGATGTAAATATTTTTCCAAAACTTTTTGTAAACTTTGATGAATTTCTACAATCTCAATCTCATTACCATGTCCAGCGGTAATTTCATAGATCGTTGAAATATCCATAATCGCATCTTGCACCGCAAATTTATCAACATCTACTTGCGTCATTACCGTATCAAGATGCATAAAACTTCTTTCATCTGGGATATCAATCGCAAGCACATATTTAAATTTATTATTTTTATCCTTGAATAATTTACGTGCAAAATTCGCGATCGCATCCGGTTCGGTTCGCTGCGATACGCCAATCGCAACTACCTCGTTAGACAATACTTGAATATCACCGCCTTCAATACAATATGGCTCATCACGATCATAATATAATTTCGTATCTTCATAAAATGGATGATATTTGAAAATATATTCCGCGAAAATCGATTCCCTCGTTCTCGTCACTGACCACATTTTATGAAGCGTCGCACCATGACCAACGGTCGCCATCGGATCGCGCTGGAACAAAACATTTGGAATCGGATCCATAATCATTCGGCCAGTATCGCGCGTTGCATAAAACCCAGATACGCTACCAAGTTTTTTAAGTTCCGAAATATCAATCCCGGCAATACATTTTCTAACCATGTCTCGCGTATCTTTTATATTATTCAAGAAATCAAAACAATGTTTCACGACTTTTGGTGATGTCACGCCAGCCTCAGCGATAAATTGTTCCAAAAACTTTTTTCTAACAGTACGCCCACCAGCTTCCAACGCTTCAGCCGTCAAATCAACTAAATACACAACTTCCACACCTTCCGATCTTAAAGCGTTTGCATAAGCATCGTGTTCTTCTTGTGCAACTTTAAGATACGGAATATCATCAAATAGTAATCTATCTAAAGTATTCGGCGTCAAATTCAAAAACTCTTCGCCCGGTCGGTGCATTAAAACTTTTTTAAGTGGAGCTATCTCGCTAAAATTAGAGATTGTATTTCTCATTTGCCTCCTTTATTATCACCATATAATGTTAGATACATTACTGCTTTAATTGTATGCATTCTATTTTCTGCTTCATCAAACACGACCGAATATTTCGACTCAAACACTTCGTTTGTTACTTCCATTTCAGAAATTCCAAATTTTTCATTCACATCTTTTGCTACACTTGTATTAAGATCATGGAACGAAGGCAAACAATGTAGGAAAATCGCGCCTGGTCTCGCCGTCTGCATCATTTCCATCGTTACACGATAAGGCTCTAGTTGTTCAATTCTCTCACCCCATTTTTCTTTATCTTCACCAAGCGACAACCAAACATCAGTATAAATCGCATCCGCCGTTTCCTTCAACTTATTAATATCATCCGTTACTGTAATTTTTGCGCCATTTTTCTTCGCAATCGGCTGGCAAATCGCCAAAATCTCATCCGAAGGCTTTAACTCTTTCGGGCCACAAGCAATATAATTCATTCCCATTTTTGCGCTCATCGCCATTAAGGAATTTGATACGTTATTATGCGTATCACCTACAAAAGCTAAAGTTTTACCCTTAAGATTACCACCCAATTTTTCTTCCATCGTCATAAAATCTGCCAAAGCCTGAGTTGGATGACAAGAATCGGTTAAACCGTTCCAAACCGGAACGTCTGCATATTTCGCAAGCTCTTCCACTGTTTCTTGTTTGAAGCCGCGAAATTCAATTCCATCATAAAATCTCGCAAGCACTCGCGCCGTATCCGCAGTGGACTCCTTATGCCCCATTTGCGAACCAGTTGGATCAAGATATGTTACCCCCATCCCAAGATCATAACCCGCAACCTCAAACGCACACCTAGTCCTCGTCGAAGTCTTCTCGAACACAATCGCAATATTTTTATTTGGAAAATATTTATGATTCTGTCCCTTTTTCTTCATTTCTTTAAATTTTTTTGCCACATTTAGCATATAGTGAAGTTCTTCTTCACTAAAGTCTAGAATTCTTAAGAAATCTTTTCCTGCAAAATCCATTATTTAATGCCCTTCCTATTTACTATATATTATATAACTTTAGTTTTTTAAACACAAGCGTTTATGCTATAATAAAACCATGAAAAAACCACGTGTTGTCTTAGCGTTAGGCGGAAATGCATTACAAAAAAATGGCGAAGCCACCGCTGAAGCTCAAAAAAAAGTTGCCGAAACAGTTGGCGAAATCGTTGCTGAACTCGCAAATAATTATGAAATAATTATTTCGCACGGTAACGGCCCTCAGGTTGGTAATATTTTAATTCATGAAGAACAAGCCGCAACCGACAAAGCACCTGCTATGCCGCTTGAAACCGCCGTTGCGATGAGCCAAGGCCAAATCGGCTACTGGCTTTCTCAGGCTATTTATAATGTCTTCGCAAGCAAAAACAAGCGAAAAAATGTCGCGACGATTATTTCTCAAGTCGTAGTTGATAGAACCGATCCGGCATTCAAGAATCCATCTAAACCTATTGGTCAATTTTATTCCGAAAAAGAGGCTAAAAACCTTGCAAAACAAAAAGGCTGGACAGTTAAAGAAGATTCTGGACGTGGCTGGCGTCGCGTAGTCGCATCGCCTAAACCTATCGACATAGTCGAAAAACGAGCTATTATGGATTTATTAGATGATGGAGCAATCGTAATCGCTACTGGCGGTGGTGGCATCCCAGTTACTAGAACTAAAATATTAAAACGCTTAAAAGGCGTTGACGCTGTAATCGATAAAGATTATGCCGCTGAAAAACTTGCTGAACTAGTAAAGGCTGATATCTTCGTTTCTGTCACAGCCGTACCAAACGCTTATCTTAATTATGGTTTAACCACCCAAGAAAAGATCGGTCATATCACCGCAAGCGAAGTTGAACGTCTAAAAAAATACGGTTATTTTAAAGCCGGTTCAATGCTTCCAAAAATAGATGCTGCTGCTAAATTTGCTAAACGTGGCGGCACTGGCATCATTACCGACATCGCCAGCTTAAAAGCCGCCTTAAACGGCAAAGCCGGAACCATTATTACGAAAAATTAATTTAATAATTTTTTAAGTTCTAATTTATAAGCCTCAACACCAGGCTGATCAAACGGGTTAACACCCGCAAGTTTTGCTGAAATCGCGCAACTCATTTCAAAGAAATAAATTAGCTCGCCGAATCCTTTTTCATCAAAAGTCGGAACGTTAATCGTAAGAACTGGAATTCCTCCTGCGCCATGCGCCTTCTTTACCGCTTCCACTATTTTCATATTCATTTCATCAGTCGGAAAATCAATAATCGTTTCCCACAAATTTCTTCGTCCATCCTGCATGAACTGACCCAAAGAATGTAAATCAGTTGAATAAATTACGCTCGCCGGGAAAATCCCCTGCCGATTTTTCCCTTCACTTTCACCAAATAGCTGTTTTAGCCATTCATTAAAATACATCGTCGCCGGCTCAAAACTTGCAAAAACTTCCGTATCGTAACCACGTCCGCTTAAGATATGTCGCATAGAAGCATATTGCGCCATACTCGTCGTGTCATCCATCATTTCTTTTGCCCCAGCAAGCAACTGATCAATATCAATTCCTGCTGCCGCGAGCGGCAAAAGTCCAACCGCGGTCAGAACCGAATACCGTCCACCAATATTATCCGGCACCACAAATCTCGTATAACCTTTCTCGACCGCCTCATCGTGTAAAGTTCCTTTATTCGCGTCGGTCGTCGCATAAATCCTTTTTACCGCTTCCGCCTCTCCATATTTCTCAATCAATTTTTGCTTAAAAACGTTAAACGCGAGCGCCGGCTCTAAAGTTGTTCCAGATTTTGAAATTACGTTAATCGAAAAATCCTTATCTCCGACTTCATTTATTGCATTTAGAAGCTCCCTCTGGCTTAAAGAATTCCCAGCATAAACAATCTCGACCCCTTTTGGCCTTAAAGCCTCAATTATCGCACGGTGTCCAAGATAAGATCCACCAATTCCAATACAAACCAAGACCTCCGAAGTTTCTTTAATTTCCACCGCAGCTTGCTTAATTTTTGCAAGCTCTTCCGCGTCGAAATTATTTGGCAACGTCGCCCAACCGCCCATCGGATCGGCTATAATTTCATCTAAAATTTCTCTAATCTGATTTTTATTGACTTCCGTCTCAAAATTCACTGTTATCATCATTACCTCCTAGCTTAATATTATTATAACACTTTATGATATAATTACACTGTGCCCGCTTGGCGGAATTGGTAGACGCGCTAGCTTCAGGTGCTAGTGACTTTGCGGTCGTGAGAGTTCAAGTCTCTCAGTGGGCACCATTTTTGTATTTATTTATTGCATCAGCTAAAGCCTCGTGCCCAAGCACGGAACAATGAAATTTATGTTTCGGTAAATTCCCTAAATAATCGTCGATTTCTTTTGCAGAAATTAGAAGTGCATCGTCTAAAGTTCTTCCTTTTGCAAGCTCGGACAAGGCCGAAGTCGACGCAATCGCCGACGCGCACCCATAAGTTTTCCAACGTATATCAACAATTTTGTTATCTTTAACTTTAATATACATTTTCATTTGGTCGCCACAAATTGGATTTCCGACTAACCCCGCAGCATCATAATCAAAATTACTTTCGTCCCCCATTAAAAAATTCCGCGGATGCAAAAAATGTTCTTTTACTTTTTCGCTATAAATCCAATCCTCATTTTCCATTATTTCTCCTCTATTTTTATTGTACTAATTTTTTGCAACCGATCAATTATTTTTGGCAAAACTTCCATCACTTTATCAATATCTTCTTTTGTATTATCTAAACCAAACGAAAAACGAATCGACGAGTGCGCCACTTCCGCATCACCAGTTTTCGCCATTAAGACATGGCTGGGCTTAATATCTCCCGCTGCGCAAGCCGAACCTGTCGATACAATAATTCCTTCCGCATCAAGATATAACTGAATCGATTCCCCTTCCGCCGCCTGGAAAGATGCGTTTAGAATATTCGGTAACGACTTTCCTGGCTGAAGATCCGTATTAAGACTACTTTTTGGAATTTCCTTTAAAATTCTTTCTGCAAGTTCGTCACGAAGACTGCGAACCTCTCCATCATATTTTTTCCAAGTTTTATTTTCTAGCATATATTTTAATGCCGCACCAAATCCAATAATCCCAACCGTATTATAAGTTCCCCCACGACGTTTTTTCTCCTGATTCCCGCCAATAATCAACGGCTCAAACGGCGCCCCTTCTTTTATGTAAAGCGCACCCACGCCAACCGGCCCACCAATTTTATGTGCACTAAAAGTCGCGTAATCTATATCGAGCTCTTTAACGTCGATCGGGATTTTTCCAAGCACCTGCGTTAAATCAGAATGAACATACGCGCCTTGTTTTTTTGCTTCTTTAACTATTTTTTTAATATCTAAAAATTCGCCAATTTCATTATTCGCTAACATATAAGAATATAGTTTCGGCGTCTTCTCGCCAGAATACTTTTTCGCAGCCTCAATCACGGAATGATGCTCTAAAGGCGAAGTCTCAATCTTATGTCCTTCAAAAGTACGAATAACCGTATTATTAGACTCGCTCGCTCCGGACGTGAAAATAATCTCCGTGGGCTTCGCGTTAATCGCTTTCGCGAGTAACTCCCTCGCATCCTCAATTTCATTCATCGCCAAATGCCCTGGAGTATGTAGGGCCGATGCATTCGCAAAATATTTATTTTCTGCTTTATGCATTGCGTCTAAAACTCCCGGTAGCATCGGCACCGTCGCCGCAAAATCTAAATACACCATTTTCTGTATTATATCATGAACTAAGAAGTCTTGAAAATGCAGCGAGCATATAACCCGGCGCTACTCGATAAATCGTAGCCAGAATATATACTGCCGTAATTTGCGTATAAAGAAAGCGGTAGATTATTATCATCGGCATCTGCAGTCCACCAAGCAGCGTGATCAACCCAGGAGAACCAAGTGTCTGGACCCTGTTGTCCTACAAAAATCACACCTCCACCTACCGCAGGATACCAATAATCGTTTAGTATCTCTATATCGAAAGCAAACTCATCAGACTTAGGAATTCGCCACCCCGCCGGACAAATATCCTGGCTTATCGCGTTAGCCGTATAATCGCTAAGGCAGGACGTCCCGGCAGATACCGCACAATAATTATACCAAGCGCCATAATCTGAATTTCCACTATAAGTAGCAACCGGTTGGCCTGAGATGGCATCAGGGCTAGAATTATTAGGATCAAAATCTACGCCCGACGAAGTGATATCGAAATCCGAACCAGAATAATTCGAAAGACCATCCTTCTTCACCGTACCAATAAACCTAAGATTTTGGTTCATCCAATATTCGCCACCGATATTCATAATCTGATACTCGTTTCCGTCACGTTTATCCGTAAGCGTGGTTGTATCGCCGTTACTTGGCATAAGTTCTGCGAGTTTTGCGCTCGTCACGCTCTGCATGGTTGGGGCGTCGTAAACGCAGCGTATAGAGTAGCCGTAGTTGCGTCTACTGCCACCCTGCGGATAGACCTTCGACGCGTAGACGCTGAGGAGGTACATATTCGTGGTACTGCCGTATGCAGAAGACCAGAAGCCGCCGTTTGAGCCCTGATTGCCAGCTGAGCCATTGTAGAAGTAGCCAGAGAGGGGCGTTTTAAGGGCGTTTACGAAGGATGCGGCGTTACTAGAGTGAGCTGCGTAAAGGGTCTGGTATTCGCCGGTTGGCATTCTCCAGCCTTTAGGACAGATGTCTTCTGTGGCGTTACCGGATGGAGAACCTTCGCTTGTTCCGTTACCATAGCAATACGATCCTGCCGAGGCGGCGCAATAGTTGTAGTAGACGCCTACCTTGCCAGTTCCAGACTGACCCATAGCGAGAGGTTGGGTAGTATCTTTATTTGTGGCGTTAACTAGTGGAGCGGAGTAGCTATAAGACGAGGTCCAGTTTGAGACGCCAGCGGTAGCATATTGGTCTCCTGCAGAGCGAGCGCCGTGTTGTAGGCTTTCAATTGAAGTCGTGGTAGCGTTAGTATTAGTTTTGGAGAGATTATTTAGAACTGTAGAATTCGTAAGATCTAATGCGAGATTATCTAGCATCCAGTAGTTACCATCGGCGAGTTTTCCGATCGTGTATTTTGTTCCATCACGTTCGTCTTTTACCGTAGTCGTAGATCCGCTACTCGGCATGAGTGATGCGAGCGTAGACGTCGTTATATTTTGCATAATCGGGGTTGGGTCTGGGTTTGCCGTGGCCGCAAAAATGATCGTCGTAGAATAGGCTCCCGGAGCCTGAGTCGCATTAACTTTAGACCCAAAAGAAAGATAAGTTGGATCGTTTGCGATACCGTTGCTGCCGTCAGCCCCAGTCCATTTATTTAATGTAACGCTTGTTGGCACCGGAAGATAATTCGTTGCGGCCCGAGTACGAGTCGCGCTGTTAATCTTATAACCCCAACGGTTCACGGTAAAGTCACAAGTATCTGCAGTCTCCGGAGTACAAGTATATCCCCCGGATTTAGAAGCTAAATTAGAGATCGTATTATTCTCTAAAGATGTTAGTTTTCTATTCGCTACACTCATAACTAGCGTATAACCAAAGTCGTTATTCGTAGAAACGCTAATCGTCACGTTCTTTTCATTAAAAGCCGCAGAAGATAAAGAAGCCGGAGCAACATTTAATGAAGCTTTAGCCGTATCTCCCGTTCCATCTGTGTTTACTTTTACTTCAAGGATCGGATCATTTGGGACAGTAAGCTGAACATTATATCCCGAACCAGCCGCAAAAACATCAGAAAATAGAAAAACTGCGCCGCTTAAAAGACATACGACCCCTCCGCGGAGGACATTCTTTAAAAACCCTCTTGTCATATATTTATTATAGCACAAGCAAGATGAAAAACTAGGATTATTTTAGAGTTTTTATAACCGCTTCACGATCCGCCGCAATTAACTTTAGTCTCGCTTCTATCTCGCGCAAACCAATCTCAATCGCCCGCGAAAGCGCCGGATCATTCGCCATTGGCTCAAAGAATTTTTGATACTCCTTAAACTCCTCTTCCGTCCTTAAAACGTTCGCAACATATCTCGGATAACTATCAAGCGACTTATCTCCCGCCATCTTTTTAATCTCATCCCAATTTTCCCGCATCCAACTAAAAGCCTTTCTTCTAGTTTTTGTATTGCGATATAAATACACAAACAAATATAATTGATCTTGCGGTTTCACAACTTCCACATTTCCAAGAAGCCCCATCATTTTTTCTAAAGCCTTCTCGTCTTTTGCTAAAGTCCCTGCAAACAAAAGTTCAAATTTAAGTTCCGGATCCGAAATCTTTTTATAAGCGTCTAAATAGTCGTCAATTACTTCCGGACAAAAATACAATTTCGCGTCTAAAATACTCTCCCTTAATTCCGCCTCTAATTTAGAATAATCCTCGTTATACATTTCCGCCAATTTTCGCAAATTTTCTTCCGTCTCCGCGTAGTAGTCCAGTCCAAGAAGAATCGTCCTTAGCCGAATTGTATTTTCATCATCATTCTTTCTCGTCGCCAGCCCAATTTCCGAAAGCTTCGGCGAAACTAATTCGCCCACAAATTTCTTAAATTTCTTTTCTTCGTTTGAACCCGGCTCAAAGAAAATCTTCAGCCCAGAAATTATCGACGCCACAATTCCCCAAACCGCCGCACTCGATTCATTCTCAAATTTCTTCAAAAGCCCCATCAAAGACGCCGAGCTCGCTAGCTCAGTTTTCGCAACCAAATTCCGATCAATCAAAAGCCGAATCTTTTCCTCAAGCCCTAAATTATCAAAATTCTTCACCCTCTTCTCAAAATCCGCATCCGAAAGATCCAAAATATAATGTCCGCTCATATCCTCCGTTATTTCCGGAATCGGCCAAGTCTCCTGCTTTAACGGCCCGTCTAGCAAAAACCTTCTTTGCGACCCGTCTTCCATAATCACCGGATATCCCGGCTTATCAATAAACGCGTGCATCAACTTCCCCGGATCAAATTCCGCGTAAGGCTTCAAACTTTCCCACAAATCATCCCCCACCGTGTTTTCATATTTATGTTTTTCAAAATAATCTCTTAAACCTTTGCAGAAATTATCCCAGCCCATCAACCGAATCAGCATTAACATAAGTCTCGCCCCTTTAGAATACACAATCGCCGAATCAAACAATGTCGCAATTTCCGCCGGATCATGAACATCCTGATGTACCGACTGAACGTCCTTATACGCATCTCGCATCAAAGCCGAATATGAATCACCCGTAAAAAATCCTTCAAAAATCTTATATTCCGGATGAATATGATCCACCGCAAAATATTCCATCACGCTCGCAAACGATTCGTTAAGCCACAAATCATCCCACCATTCCATCGTCACAAGATCCCCAAACCACTGATGCGAAAGTTCATGCGCGACCGTTAACGCCACCGATTTTTTCGCCGAAAGCGTCGCATTTTTACCTATCAGCATCATCGATTCACGATAAGTCACAAGCCCCCAGTTTTCCATCGCTCCCGCTTCAAAATCTGGCAAAGCCACCTGATCCAATTTCTCCAAAGGATATTTCACACCAAAATTATCATCATAAAATTCCAAAGATTTCGCTGCAACTTCATTCGCAAAATCAACCGAGTCAATATCCTGATTCAAGGCCGCATACGTCGTAATCTTAACCCCATGTTTATTCGTAATAGTTTTTCCATGGAATTTTCCAATTACGAACGCAAGAAGATAGGTCGACATTCTTGGCGTCGGCTCACCCATCGGCACATTCGCTAAAATCAAATCGTCATCATCCGGCGTCGTAATCGAAAGCTCAAACACCGCCTTTGCCGCCGGCTCATCAATACACGGGAACGCCTCGCGCGCATAATGACTTTCAAACTGTGTCGCCACAATCGTCTCGGTCTTACCGTTATGCTCATATGTCGAAAGATACGCCCCCTGCATATTTTCATTTAATTTTCCTTCATAAAAAATCGTAACCTTAAGTTTTGAAAACTCAACCTTGTCTTTCAAATTCTCAAGATTCAAAATTAGTAGATTTTCTCTCTGTAAAAACTCAACTTCAAAATTCTCAATCAGAACTTTAGAAATCTTAAGACCAACCGCGTGAAACTTAATCACATCACTCTTCGCCGCACCAAAAACCGTCACTTCCCCACCAATGGTCTTTTTGTGCTTATCAACATTAAGATTTAAAACGTATTTTTCCGGTATAAAATAATCTAACAATCTTTCCATAATTCCTTTCTTTCTAGATCAAACGGGTGACGCCACTTGGGGGACCCCCACCGAGCCTTGCGAGGATGGGGGAAAAGTGGCGGCAGGACCCGTTCTATTTATAAAGCTTTGCAGTTATTGGGAGCTTCGCATCCTTCAAAATCGGTTCAAGCTCTTTCTCTTCCAAAGTCTCATGTTTAAGAAGCTCTTCCGCTAGCCGATCAAGAACTTTTTTATTCGCCTTCAAAACTTCTTCCGCGCGCTTTGCTGCTTCATCCGACAACTTTTTAACTTCCGCATCAATAAGTTCTGCCGTTTTTTCCGAATATGGTTTCCCGGTCGTAATTGTATAATAGCCAGTTGCCTCATTCGGGAACACCACATTCCGAAGCGACGAACCCATGCCTTCCTCGATAATCATCGACTTCGAAAGTTCCGCCACATTTCTAAGATCCGACGATGCGCCAGTCGTAATTGCATCAGTTCCAAAAATCAATTTTTCTGCCACGCGTCCGCCCATTGCTCGCGCTAAAATATCTTTAAGCTCATAGACATTCTTATAACTTCTGTCCTCCGGCGGCAAGAACCAAGTCACCCCGCCCGTCATTCCACGCGGAATAATCGTTACTTTATGAACCGGATCAGAATCTGGCAAAACATGCCCCACGATCGCATGTCCAGCTTCGTGATAGGCCGTGATCTTTCGCTCTTTTTCGTTCATTACTTTCGACTTTCGCTCTGGCCCAATCGCAACTCTTTCAAACGATTCCGTCACATCCGCGTTCGAAATCGCCTTATGACCCTCGCGCGCTGCTGTAATTGCTGCTTCATTTGCGATATTTGCAAGATCCGCACCGGACGAACCCGCCGTCTTTTTCGCCAAAGCCTCAAGGTTAACATCTGCTTCAATCGGCTTACCTTTAAAATGTACTTTCAAAATTTCTAGACGATCTTTTCGCTCCGGCAAAGTTACATTCACATGACGATCGAAACGACCTGGGCGAAGAAGCGCCTTATCAAGCATATCAACTCGGTTTGTTGCCGCAATTACAATCACGCCAGAATCATTATCAAAGCCATCCATCTCAACAAGAATTTGGTTTAAGGTTTGCTCGTCTTCACGTCCAGCCCCGCCACGCGCATCACGTTTGTGTGCCACTGCGTCGATTTCATCAATAAAGATAATCGACGGCGCATTTTTCTTTGCTTTCGAGAACAAATCACGAACACGAGACGCACCAACACCAACAAACATTTCTGCAAATTCTGAACCCGAAATCGAGAAGAATGGCACATTTGCTTCACCCGCCACTGCGCGCGCCATCAAAGTTTTACCCGTACCAGGATCACCCGCGAGCAAAACACCACGCGGAATCTTCGCGCCAAGCTTTTCGTATTTCTTCGGATTTTTCAAAAAGTCTACAATTTCCGTTAGATCTTGTTTTGCCGCCTCATTTCCAGCCACGTCTTTAAACGTTACCTTCTTTTTGTCTGGACCATAAAGTTGCGCCCGCGCTTTTCCAAATGACATCGATTGATTATTTGCCGCCGTTGCCTGACGCATCATCCATGACAAGAAAATCACAATCGCGACAATCGGCAAAATCGTCAACATTACATCAAGCACAATTCCCCAAACATTCACGTCCTCTTTATATTCAATCACGGGATATTTTTGTTGACATTTAGAAACCTCATTTTCTGAAACCCCTTCACAAAATTCATCTAAAGTTTTAAGTCCCATGTCATAAAGCGTCCCACTGCCATCTTTTCGCGAAGTTTCAGTCGGCTGATTTTCGCCCTTTAGCGTCACGTCGACAGTATTTCCCGACACGGTAATTTTTGCAATATTACTTTCTGGGTCATTCGCTCGCATAATTACATCCGAAATCGCCACTTCCGCCTTTTGTGCTATGTTTTGGTTCATGTTCGAAACAAACAACATCGTAAGACAAATTACCAAAAACATAAAAATCACGCTTCTAACCGCATTGGACTTTCCCCCATTCAAGTTCTTCATATTTAGATTCGGTTTCTTTTCCGCCACTTTTTGATCTCCTTTTCCTCTTAATTTTATCATATTAAAATTGTTTTTCAAAACAAAAAAAAGACCCGTTAAGGTCTTCTTCAAATAAACACATGGTCTGGGTGACAGGACTTGAACCTGCGACCTCGACTTCCCAAAAGTCGCGCGCTACCAACTGTGCTACACCCAGATATATATATTATATCACACTTTTTCGTGGTCAGGGTGATCAGACTTGAACTGACGACCTCAGCGTCCCGAACGCTGCGCGCTACCAACTGCGCCACACCCTGACACGCCACTATTATATCACATTTCCCCCACAATTCCTAGTTTTTCATCAGAGAGCGCCTCTGCCGAAAACGGATCTTTATAATTATCCAAAGCCCTAACTTCAACTTCCAAATTCTTTAAATATTCTTCAATAACTTCCGCATCAATCGCACCGGTTTTGCTGAATTCATATTCATCTTCAACTTCCTCATCCGAAATCTCTTCTTCCGGCAAAAATCCCGGCCGCGACCAATCTAGATAAATATCCCCAGAATTATGATAAATGACAAGCGAAATACTCGTCGTAAGTAACGCAAAAACCACCGAAGCTAGCCCTAGAATCATCAGATTTCTTCCGCCTTTTGTCATAACTTAGCCTCCAAAACCTTCACCAATTTTACTTGCTCCTTAGCCAATCTCCCTAATTTCGTCGTTCCATCCGCCACAATCTTGCGTTTTTCTCTTACGCCTTCCAATTTTTCATAAAATTCCTCTGGCTCTTTCTTACAATCAAACGCCAAAAGCTCTTCTAGACTCTTCTGATAATCAACATAGCTCGCCACAAAATCTATCCGCGTTTGACTAAAAATATTCTGATTATTAATCAAATCTGTGTCTGGCAAGTTATTCTCCACCAGTCTCAAATTAAGCGGCGTAATAAAATTCGCTAAAATCACCTCATAATGATGACCAATATCCATCATCATTCTCGAATCACTCCGCTGCAAATCTCGCAAATTATCATGGATCGCCCCACAATAAGTAGAAATCACTTCTTTCTGTGCATCAGAAATCGCCATAACAGGGGCCGATATACCAAAAACTTGCAAAATAAGCGAAAGTATGATATAATGAAGAGATATACCTTTTTTCTTCATTCTTTAATTATATCACATGCCCTCTAGCATGGCAGCATCAAGTCTTAGAGTTTTACCATCATTTAATATGAGTAAAGTTGCCCATCCGCTATTTCCCGCCTCGTTAGAATATATATTTTCTTTAATTCCAGCTCCAATTCCATCAACCACAAAACCGTCAATTTTTAACGTTCCTTTAACATTGAACGTATTTCCACTTTGCTCGTCAACCGGAACATATTGAACTGTTCCATCCGTCATAATAAAACCTATTCCATTCTTAAAGCCTTCGAGCATCGTATTTGTAAGTAAAATCGGTTTGTAAATCTTGCCATTCACGCCATTAACCTGACAGCTTTCTGACTCAGAATCCTCATCGGCATCTTCCCGTTCTATACTACATCTAATTATTTCCCCATTCTCAATTCTAATGCTGACATATTTATATTGATAATCTTCATAATTTTCGTTATCGTCGTGATCATGGCTATCGCCTATCTCTATAGTCGAAGTGATACTAAGTGTGTAAGCCGCCGGCGCTTCTGCCGTTATAACTGCATTCGAGCCCGTGCGAGAAATTTCACTTCCCGAAGCCGTCGAACCCTGCGTTGTCACATCGTTATTTCTCGTAACAAGCATTGCGATACCAAAAACTAATCCGGCCACCGCCACCGCCGTCATAATAATTCCAAAAATTTTCCAATTAAACCTAGACCTTTTTGTTTCTTGTAAAATTATATCGTCTTGCATAAAAAATCCCTTTTATGCTTATAATTATATCACAAACTAATCGCGTTTTAGCATTACAGTAAAGGCCTCTGACGGAATATCAATTTTTCCGAACCGTTTCATTCGTGCCTTACCGCGCTTTTGTTTTTCAAGAAGTTTTGCTTTTCGATCCCTATCACCAGTATGAATTTTTACCGTCACATCTTTTCGGTATGCACCAATCGTTTCGCGCGCAATAATTCTCGCACCGATCGCCGCTTGAAGCGCAACTTCCCAGTTTTGTCGAGGAATTACTTCCTTCAATTTTTTAGTCGTTTCTCGTCCGATTGCATCCGCCTCTGACCTGTGGCACATGATAGAAAGTGCATCAATTTTATGACCACCAACTAGAAAATCTACTCGCACTAAATCTTCTGTTCTGTAGCCAGAAAGTTCATAATTAAACGATGCATATCCGCTCGTCGCCGATTTTAACTGATCATAAAAATCCGTTAGAAGATTCGCCATCGGCGCCTCAAAATCAATCACCGCCCGATCTTCAATATATGATAAATTCGTCTGCAGCCCGCGTTTTTCGTTAATAAGATTTAAGACATTTCCAATCATCGACTTTGGCAAAATAATTTCGCCTTTTACCCAAGGCTCCCGAATTTCAAGAACCTCGCTCATGTCCGGAAGATCTGCCGCCGATTTGATTTCTAAAATCTCACCATTATTTAAAACTACTTCATAATTTGTAGATGGATTCGTGATAATAAGATCGAGTCCAAATTCTCGCTCCAAACGTTCCCGAATAATATCCATATGGAGAAGCCCCAAAAAACCAATCCGAAGCCCAAACCCAAGAACTGGCGAATTTTCCGGCTCATAAACCAGCGCCGAATCCGATAAGGAAAGTTTTTCAATCGCTTCTTTTAAATCTTTGTATTGATCATTCGATACAGGGAAAAATCCCGCATACACAAACGGAAGAACATGTTTATATCCAGGCAAAGCTTGCGCCGCTGGATTTTTTGCAATAGTCACCGTATCACCAACTCGTGCTTCACGTGTAGTCTTTAAGTTTGTAACAATGTATCCAATCTCACCTTCTGACAATTTTTCTCGCGGCGACATTTTCGGCGTTAAAACTCCGACTTCAAGCGCCAAGCCCTTTGTTCCTGCCGCCATCATCAAAATTTCCGCATTCTTCTTAATTTCACCTTCAAAAATCCGAACATACAAAACCACCCCCCGATAATCATCAAAATAGGAGTCAAAAATCAAAGCTTTAGTAGAAACACCATCACTTAATTCTCGGCCCGCGTCCGCTCGGCCCGTCGCCACGGGCGAGCGGCGCTTTTCCTCGCCTTGCCAGGCTCCGGATGACCTCGAATCAAGCGATGGCGTTTCTATTATGGCATCTAAAATTTTATCGACTCCAAGTCCGGTTTTACCCGAAGCTTCAATAATTTCGTCTCGCGAACATCCAAGAAGATTTATAATTTGTGCCGCTACGCCTTCCACATCTGCCGCAGGCAAATCAACTTTATTAATTACTGGAATAATTTTAAGATCCTGTTCAAGTGCAAGATAAACATTCGCGAGAGTCTGTGCCTGAATTCCCTGCGTTGCATCAACCACAAGCACCGCTGTCTCAACCGCCTGTAGACTCCTTGAAACTTCATATGAAAAATCCACGTGGCCCGGCGTATCGATTAAATTTAAAGTATATCCTTTCCAATTCATCGTTACTGGCGCAAGTTTGATCGTAATACCCTTCTCGCGCTCAAGCTCCATTGAATCTAAAAGCTGCTCTTTCATTTCGCGCTTAGAAACCGTCCCGGAAAGCTCCATCATCCGATCCGCGATCGTCGATTTTCCATGATCAATATGCGCAATAATGCAAAAGTTTCGAATCTTATCCATATATACTATATTATATAATATTTCACAAAAAAATAAACCCCTATACGGGGGTTTATTTTCTTTAATAATTAGAGATGTACTGTAGATTCTCCAGAATCATCCCGGCAAGTAGTTCCAAAGAAAGCTTTCTTCAAGTCTTCTGTATTATATTCGCTACAACTAGCATAATCCTGTCCCCCGTAGAAGAATTGCCATTCAGCTGTTGGGCTAACTCGGTAAAACTCCCCGCGTCCGCCATTCATGCCGACGGTTATTCTTTGATGAGAATCAGCCCCATCTATTATTTTACCACCAGGATGTAATTTTATAGGATATTCACCAGTTTTATTATAATATGCCATTATAAGCGATTTAGCTAAAGTTTTTTCTTCATCCGTTAACCAAGACCAATTAGCTTCCGCACAGTCTAAATAAACCTCTGTATTATCATCAAAAATCCCACATACGACATTGATATTTGCATTATAATATCCCTCGAGAATTGGGCCAGCAGAACCCATAAATGGAATTTCACCAATAGCACTAAAACCAGCGTCTACCAAATTAGCGCTCATTACCGAAACAGTATTCCCAGCATTTGATGTACTTATTGATGCCTCAAGAACATTTTCTAACGGCACAAACGTTTCCGTTCCATCAAACTTATATGACAAATCAAACATATTATCGCCCCGGATCTCACCACCAAAATTATCGAAACTAGACATTATATTCGTCATCAAATCTCTAACGCCCTTATATTCCGACACGGTACTTCCAGTAGCTGTCCCGTTATTTTCATCCGGCGTAGTTGTTGAACCGTTATTATTTGCGTTTGGATTGTTTGTTGGTTTATTCCCAACATAGCTTATACCAAAGAACAAAGCTATAACCGCAAAAATCAATGCAAGCGCGCCAAGCACAATGGCAAGAATTTTTATCTTTTTTATCGATGAGTCTGTAGTTGCCGAAGTAACCACCGGTACCACCGGCGTCGACTCAGACATCGGTTCAGACACTGATGCTGATGCATTTAAAGGATTATCTTGTTGTACTGGTGCATCATTAGCCCCAGCTTGTTGATTAAAGCTATTCTGATCTTCCATAAGTATATTATAACATACTTATGTTTATTCAACTCCGATCATCGAAAGCGATAATTTCCCTCTTTCATCAACCGCTACGAGTCTTACACGTATCTTGTCTCCAACATGCAAAACTTCGTCAACGCTTTTAAGTCGCTTCTTGTCCGTAATTTGCGAAATATGAAGCATCCCATCAACTCCTGGCATAATATTTACGAACGCGCCAAAATCCTTAATCGTCACAACCGTTCCTTCGTAAATTTTTCCAACTTCCGGCTCATCAATCAAAGAATGAATCCAATCTAGAGCTTTTTTAATACTCTCAGCGTTCGTGCCAGCCACTGTCACAAGCCCAGAATCTTCAATATCAACTTCCGCACCAGTTTCCGACGTAATCTTATTAATCGTTTCGCCGCCCTTGCCAATAATCATTCCGATCTTTTCCGGCTTCACCATCAATTTTTCAATTTGTGGCGCAAACTTAGAAATCTCCGCACGCGGCTTATCGATCACACTCATGATATGATCGAGGATAAACATTCGTCCTTCATGACTTTGCTTCAAGGCTTTTTCCATAATTTCAACTGGAAGGCCATGCACTTTCATGTCCATTTGGAGCGCAGTAATACCTTCAGTTGTACCAGTTACCTTAAAGTCCATATCACCCGCAAAATCTTCCGCGTCCATAAGGTCCGTAAGAACATACGCCTTATCGATGTCTGAAGCTTCGATTGGCTGTCCCTTAGGAACATCCACCATAAGCCCCATCGCCACACCAGAAACTGGGCGCGAAATTGGCACACCTGCATCCATCAAAGCCATACAAGACGAACAAGTCGCAGCCATCGAAGTCGAACCATTTTGCGACATAATTTCAGTCACCGAACGAATCGCGTAAGGGAAATCTTCTTCAGAAGGAAGTACTGGAATCAAAGCTCTTTCCGCCAAATATCCGTGTCCAATCTCACGACGTCCTGGCGAACCAATTCGTCCCGGCTCTCCAACCGTATAAGACGGCGCGTTATAATGATGCATATAGCGACGCTTTCCGTTCGTCACTTCCATCGTATCGACTTCTTGCGCATAAGACAAAGGTGCAAGCGTCACAATATTCATCGCCTGTGTTACGCCACGCGTAAAGAGCGACGAACCATGCGTTCTTGGCAAAATCCCAACTTGCGAAGACAGAGGTCGTACTTCGTTTAATTTTCGTCCATCCGGACGCACGCCTTCCTCAACAATACCACGTCGAACTTCTTTATGAACGGCAAGTTCAAACGCCTGATCATAAACATCACGCAAATTCTCGTCATACCATTCAACTTTTTCGTTATCCGTCTCGCCCTGACCTTTAGACAATGCAAACTCATCATGCATCGCGTATTTAATATCATCGAGCATCTGCGCGCGTTCCATCACATTTCCACGAATCTTCGAGCCAAATTTGCTCGCCGTCCAGTTAGCAACTTCTTCTAAAATCGCTTCATCTGGCAAAACCAATTCATATTCCTGCTCTGGAGCCGCAACCTGCTTAGAAAGTTCGCGCTGTAAGTCCAAAACCGGCTGCACATTCGAAACTGCCCAATGCATCGCTTCTAGAATCGTCTCTTCAGGAACTTCTTTCGCGCCCGCCTCAACCATCATAATCTTGCCATCTTTGCAAGCCACCACAAGATCAAGCGGCGAAATTTCGCGCTCTTCTGGGCTTAAGAAGCCCTTAAATTCACCACCAATTCGTCCAATCCTAATTCCAGCAATTGGCCCGTCAAACGGCACACCCGCATTCATGAGCGCAGAAGACGCCGCAATCATCGCTACACAATCCGGCCTAAAATTCGGATCCATCGACAAAACCGTACAAACCACCTGCACTTCCTGACGGTAGCCCTTCGGGAAAAGCGGGCGAATCGGTCGGTCAATTAACCGCCCCACAAGAACCGCCTCATCCGCCGGTTTTCCTTCACGCTTAATAAATTTCGATCCACTAATTTTCCCCGCCGCATACCATTTTTCTTCATAATCAATCGATAACGGGAAGAAATCTTGTACTACTGGCTTCGTTCCAACTACTACCGACCCTAGAACCACTGTGTCACCATAAGTAACCAAAACACTAGACGTTGTTCTAAATCCAACCCGATTCACCTCAAGCGTCAATTTCCGCCCCAACCACTCCGTTGAAACCTGAATCGTCTTTTTTCCGTTCGGATTAATAATCTCCATGAAAATATCCTTTCTTGGGAAAACTCCAGATATAAGCCCCTATCTCATATCTGCCGTCTTCCCCTTGTTAATGTTATATCTATTGTACCACAGCTTGACTTTTTTAGCAATCTGTGCTATAATAAGAAAGATGGGGTAATTCTGCCTCATCGAACTTTGAAATTCTCAGGGGAGGTGTAGTTAATTGGACTACAGAGACGAAGATTTGTTGGAAGAAATGTTCGAAAAGTACGCAGATGAGTGCGAAGACGCTTTAAATATCGCTCTCGCACGAATCAAAAACGTAAAAAGCGCAATTGAGCGCGCCGGAGATGACAGCCATATTGATCTCCTTGCTAGTCGCATTAAAACCTTTGAATCGACAAAGGAGAAATGCGGACGCAGAGGGTATGATTTTAATATGAAGAGCATTAAGAAGAATGTTCGGGACATCGCCGGAATCCGCATTATTACTGTTTTCAGAGACGAAATTTATTCTGTCGTGGAGATGCTTCATCATATTCCAGGACTGAACGTCGAAGACGAAACGGATTATGTGAAATGCCCGAAGCAAAACGGCTACTCAAGCTACCATATGCACGTTTTGGTTGAAATCTACAATCCTATAGAGAATAGCACAAAGCTAATCCCTATCGAAATTCAGATTAGGAGTCAGAGCATGCACTACTGGGCTTCAGCGGAGCACAAGTTAAAGTACAAAAATAGCGACGCTGATCCAAGAGTGGCAGAATCATTCAAAAACCTTGCTGATTCTTTAGCTAAATCGGACGAGATCGCAATTCAATTACGCGACGCGAACAAAGATTCTTCCAACTAACAAAAACCCCGCTTCACGCGGGGATTTTTCTTTTCTAAAGTTATTTCCTAAGTCCGAGCTTAGCAACAGTCTTCTTATATAGCTCAAAGTTAGTCTCTTCGAGGTACTTAAGAAGTTTTTTACGCTTCCCGACCATCTGCATGAGACCGCGTTTAGCCATAAAGTCATGTTTATTATTCTTAACGTGCTCAGTCACCTCTTTGATGCGAGCGGTAAGAATAGCCACTTGAACTTCAGGAGAACCAACATCGGCTTTGTTACGAGCGACACTGGCAATAGCTTTATCCTTATTCTCTTTTGTTATCATACCCCCATTATAACACAGTTTTATGGTATAATCAAGAGATGAATCCTGAAGACCGAATCATCTTAATCGATAAACCTGCTGGAATTTCCAGTTTTGGTGTCGTAGCTAAAGTTCGCGCAAGGCTCCGCGACGAATTTGGACATAAGGTTAAGGTCGGCCACACCGGAACACTCGACCCTTTCGCAACAGGCCTTCTAATTTTACTATCTGGCAAAATGACTAAAAAATCGGGAGATTTCTTAAAACTTGACAAGGTTTACGAAGCAACCCTAAAGCTCGGTTACGTTTCTTCCACTGGCGATCCAGAAGGAGAGATTCAAGAATATCCAAGCGAAGGGCCAGAAGATGAGCGTTCCGAGAAAGACGTATCTCTGGTGCTTAACAGCTTCGTTGGTGAAATTGAACAAACTCCCCCTCGTTTTAGCGCTATCAAAATTAATGGTGAGCGCGCTTATAAACTAGCCCGGAAAGGTAAAGATTTTGAGATCCCTTCCCGTAAAGTCACCATATATAGCATTGAAATTTTGGACTATAATTATCCTGAATTAAAAATCCGCTGTCATGTTAGTTCTGGTACATATATTCGGACTCTCGCCGAAGACATCGGCAAAAAACTCGGAACCGGCGCTTATCTAACATCGCTTCGTCGTCTCAAAATCGCAAACTACGACGTAAAAGATGCTTCTGTGCTATAATTAGGTTATGTTAGTTTATGCATCAAAGTTAATTGGCGCTCCAATTCTCAGCATGCAATCTGCTGGCCCGATCGGAGTTATTACTGATCTCGTCGTAGACCCAAATACTCTTAAAATTCTCGCTTTTCGCATTAAAGGTCCGCTCGTTAAAACTGCAAATATTCTTGATGTAAAATCCGTCCGAGAATATTCTAAATATGGTTGCGTCGTGGATTCAATTGACGAACTCGTCGAAAAAGGCGATATTATAAAAGTTAGTGAAATTATTGATCTTAATTTTGATTTAAATGGCCTTAAAGTTGAAACTAAAAAGAAAACTAAACTCGGCCACGTCATTGATTTTACCGTCACTTCAGAAGATTTTAACGTAAAGCAAATTATCGTAAAACGCCCGCTTGTCAAAAGTTTTCTTGATTCTGAGCTTATTATCCCACGTAGCGAAATTACCGAAGTCACCGATTATAAAATAATCGTAAAAGACGAAGAAAAAACTATTAAAGAAAAAGCTGAAACAACCGAATTTGTGCCAAATTTTGTCAATCCTTTTCGTAAGACCGAACCAGCTCACTCGCCAGCTGCCACGCAAACCCCTGCCGACACAGATATTGAGTAAGTTTTTCGTCATCATATTTTGCGCGTTTTTTCGCAATTATTTTTAAAATTTCCTCTTCGTCGCTTCTGCCAGAATCTCGTAAGACTTCCTCAATAATATCTTTTGAGATTCCTTTTTTCAAAAGTTCCATTTTAAGACGCTTCTGGCTCACTCCTTTTTTAACAAACCGATTTTCAACATACCATTCTGCAAACTTAAAATCATCTATATAGCCATGAGACTTGAGACGTTCTATGATTCTTAATGAAAACTCAGAAACGTCTATCGAGGAGCTTTCGCGACCAACGGGGAGCGAGTGAAAGCCGGCTCGCCCGTAACGACGGGCCGAGCCAAGCGTCTCCGAGATAGATGTTCTGAGTTTTTTATATAAATAATCGCTGAGTTCTTTTTCACTTCGCGGCCGCAAGAGAACCCACTCTAATGCTCTTTGGTATAATTTTCCAAATTCTGAAGCTTTTTTGTATTCTAAAAGCTCTTCCTCAGAAATTATTGATCCAACTTTTAATTTAAAATCCACAACTTGCGTAAGGTCAAGCGAAAATTCATATTTAGAATTTATGAAAACATTTACCCGATTTGGATTTTTTATTCCCTGCTTTAAGTTCGTAATTTGAAGCTCCTGAGATTTTTCAAAATCACTAGAGCCTTCCTGAATTTTCTCGCCTAATTTATAAATTTCCATGTTGCAAAAACCATTCTTTAAGACACTTAAAAGTCAAACTATCTTTTTTAAGCGGCGCTTTTGCATATTTTTCACGAAATTCATCCGTTTCATCAAAAGAAATCCATCTAACTTCAGAAACTTCTTCATCATTAAAATGGAAATTTTCTTCTTTTCCAGTAAAATCAACCGCATAAACCCACGCGAAACGATTCTTATTAAACGGACGCATCGTCACGAAATTCAAATCTTCTTCCGAAATAATTGTCCCAATTTCTTCTCGGGTTTCTCTCACCGCCGCCTGAACCACAGATTCACCTAAATTAACATGTCCACCCGCCGAAATGTCATAATCTCCTGGAAAACGATCGACTTTTTCTGAACGCCTTTGCCATAGAAGCTCTAGTTCCCCCTCAGAATTTTTTCGATACAAAAACACCACAGCCACCCCAACAATCGCGCTCGAACCACTTTTTTCTGGGTTATCTAAAGCCGAATCCCATGAAGAACCGGGGATTGGTTCCCCATTCGGAGCATAAACTTGCCAAGCCTCATCTTTATGCATATCAATTTCTAGGCTTCCGCCGCCGCTTTCTCGCGGACTTGTTTTTCAATTTCCGCCATTAATTCCGGTTTTTCTTTAAACAATTTCTTCACAGCCTCACGACCTTGTCCTAAAGTCTCGCCGTTGTATTTAATAAATGCACCCGCCTTATCTAGGATTCCATATTGCACGCCAAGATCCAAAACATCACCCGTCTTTGAAATGCCTTCGTTATACATAATATCAAATTCCGCCGTTCTAAATGGCGCCGCAATTTTATTTTTTACAACCTTAATTTTTGTCCTGTTTCCAGAAATATTTTCGCCTTCTTTAATCTGGCCAATTCGGCGAATATCAACTCTTACCGAAGCATAAAACTTCAAGGCGTTACCGCCTGTTGTGGTTTCTGGATTTCCGAACATCACGCCAATCTTCATGCGAATTTGGTTAATAAAGATTACTGTAGCTTTAGATTTAGAAATAATACCAGTAAGTTTTCGCATCGCCTGCGACATAAGCCGCGCTTGAAGTCCCATTTGCGCATCACCCATTTCCCCATCAATTTCCGCTTGTGGAACCAACGCCGCAACCGAGTCAACCACAATCAAATCCACCGCGTTTGACCTAACCAAAGTTTCACAAATTTCGAGCGCTTGTTCGCCGTTATCCGGCTGAGAAATTAACAAATTCGCTGTATCGACGCCAATTTTCTTCGCATAAGCTGGGTCGAGGGCATGCTCCGCATCAATAAACGCCGCCTGGCCGCCTTGTTTCTGAATTTCTGCAATTGCATGAAGCGCCAAAGTTGTCTTACCAGAAGACTCTGGCCCATAAATCTCGATAATGCGCCCCTTCGGGTAACCACCTCCAAGCGCAAGATCTAGCGCTAAAGAACCAGACGGCAAAAGTTCGACATCCATCTTTGGCGTCTCGCCAAGTTTCATAATCGAACCATCACCAAACTGCTTCGTAATTTGAGCAATCGCAAGCTTTAGAGCTTCGTTCTTTCCGTCATTTTTATTATCTTCCACCACCGCGTCTTTCTTTGCCATATAAGTATTACCTTTCTATGATTATTATATAATATTTTTTGCTTAGAGAATAGAGGCATTTTTTTAATTCTCTGCCCACCTTCTAGCATGGGGCAAATTATTTTTCAACCCCCCACCTTTCTACCCCTGTTCTTAAAAATATGGTATAATGGAAAAATGAAGATTTTGGAAAATGTTTTATTAAAAAATCTTACGACCATGCGGCTCGGTGGCCCTGCAAAATTTGTTATTGAAATTGAAAAACCTGAAGAAATTAAAGCCGCCCACGAATTTGCGCTTGAGAAAAACTTACCTATTTTTGTTCTCGGCGGCGGCGCTAATACTATCGCAAAAGACGAGGGTTTTAACGGCGTCATCATCAAAAACGTCATGAAAGGTATCGAGGCTACGGACAGTGTTTTCGCGCAAACATTGCGACTAACGAGGAGCTTGTCGAGCGAGCCCCGTAACGACGGGCGCGAGCGAGACGGTTTGCGCGAAAATACTTCCGTAATCATTACCGCTCTGGGCGGTACCGAATGGGACGCCGTTGTAGAATTCGCCTGTAACAAAGGCTTAACCGGTATCGAAGCCCTCTCCAAAATCCCTGGTCTCACTGGAGCTGCCCCTGTTCAAAACATCGGCGCCTATGGCCAAGATATCTCCGATACTTTCGTTTCCGCCGAAGTTTACGATTTTAAAGAAAAAACTTTTAAAACCCTAAAAAAGTCCGATTTTGGCTTTTCTTACCGTAAATCTATTCTAAATTCCTCCGAAAAAGGTCGCTATTTCGTAATTTCTATTGCTCTGGAGCTAAAAAAAGGCGAAATGAAACGCCCGTTTTATAATTCCATTGAAAAATACATCGAAGAAAATAATATTTCTGATTTTAGTCCGCTAAAAATCCGCGAAATTGTCTCTAAAATCCGCGCCGATAAATTACCAGACCCAAAATTCGAAGCTAGCGCCGGCTCTTTCTTCAAAAATATCTATCTATCCGAAGAAGAGGCAAAGCTCGCCGAAGAAAAGGGTCTCCCTGTTTATCATGGCCACGACGGATATAAAATCAATTCCGGCTGGCTCATCGAAAGCGCCGGTTTATCTGGTAAACTTCTTCATGGCTTTCGTGTAAACGAAAAAGCTGCCCTTGTTTTGATTAACGAATCTGCTAAAAGTTATGCTGATTTAGCCTCTGCCCGCGCCGAAATTATCACCGCTGTCAAAGAAAAATTCGGCTACACATTAGAACAGGAGCCCGTCGAACTATGAAATCTCTGAACGGAAAAGAACTCGCTGATTTTATCAAAGAGCGCCAGGCGCACGAAATCCGAAGCTTAGAAAAACAACCCGTCCTTCTTATTATTCGCGACAGCGACGACCCTGTTATTTCTAAATATGTTAACCTAAAAATCCGCTACGGCGAAGATATTGGGGTAAAAGTTATCGATTTTAAAGCCTCCTCAGCCGCCGAAATCGAAAATCGCATTAAAGAGGCAAATTTAGACCCTGAAATTGACGGAATTATTCTCCAGCTCCCTATTACAGATAAAGATAAAACCGACGAACTGACTAGTCTAATCGCCCCAGAGAAAGACGTCGACGGCCTCTCTGGAAACGGCGATTTCGATTCCGCCACCGCAACCGCCATTCTCTGGCTTCTCGCCGGCTATAATATTAACCTAGAAACGGCAAAAATCGCTATCGTCGGCCGCGGAAAACTTGTCGGCGCCCCTCTCTATAAAATATTTTCCGCCTCAAATTACCGCGTCGACCTCTTTCATCGAGGTTCCGATCTGAAAGAATTAGCAAATTACGACGTAATAATCACCGCCACCGGTGTTCCAGGGCTAATTACGAGCGACTTTATCCGCCCTGGCACAGTTTTAGTTGACGCCGGCACCGCCTCTGAAAAAGGCATCTTAAAAGGCGACGTATCAGATGAGGTACGCGAGAGAAACGACCTCGGCGCCATCACCCCTGCTATTGGCGGCGTTGGCCCCTTAACCGTCTCTTGTCTTTTTGACCACGTTATTATCGCTTCTAAATAACTTATGCTTGACTTTTTTGAGTAAGTGTGCTATAATTAGAGTATATCTTTTAGATCGCACATTAATTCATAGGAGGAAGTATTATGAAGAAGATGTTAGTATTAACTGCTATTATTGCAGTCCTGTCAATTATGTTTTGCGGCTGTGGCTCCGCTACAACCGTAGAAGAACCCGTTATTACTGAAGATGAAGTTACTTTCGAAGAGGAAATGGATTCTGAACCTGTTATCGAAGAGCCAGCTGTCGATGTCGACTGGCAGACTCTGACATATCAGTGGGAAGACGCTTCCGGCTACACCTTTGAGGCAACTGTACGCGTTAGTCCTTGGATCAACACCAAGAACGAAACATACGTAAACGCCGCTTGGGACGAAGTCGGACAGGGTAATTCATTGCCAACTTTCGACCCTAACGAACGCGCATACTACAATGGAAAATGTGGTTTTGACGGTATTGATAACCTTACAGATATGTATTACTGCATGGGCGAAGTATCCGTTAAAAACATCACTCCTGGTTGGGATATCACACCCGATAACCCTATAGCTCCAGAGACCATTTGTTTATCGCCAGTTCAAGAGGCAGACAATCTTTCGACAAGAAACAGTAGAACAGTAGCTAAGACCATATACAGTAATGAAATTCAATCCGATTATACTTGGTCTATTATTTCGCCTTGGCTTCATTCTAATGATTGGGGAACAGTACCATTCGTATTTGCTCATTACGATCGTAAAACCCCTAAGTATCCAAATGGAGAATACTTCAATGAAATGGCAGATAGATTATTCTATATCTCCAACAGCTACACTTCCAAAGCTAATTCAACGGCCACGGTAAAGCTCAACATCATTGAAGAAGAGAATTAAGCCCCTCCTAAAAACGCCCTGATTACAGGGCGTTTTTTCTATTCTATTGGCGGTTTTTGCGACCCATCTGGCCCACGAAGATAAAGGCTATTATTATCGAAGTCCTCTCCTACTCCTTCTGGCTTAGGGGCCGTCATCGCTTTATACTCCGCTTCTCGCCCAGCCAACTTATAGATATTCTCTGCTTTCGTTGTATCCCATACGCCAGTTTTATCACGATCATTAATCGTCTCATTTGCAAGCCTCCGGACGCGCTCAAACTCAGCAGAGCCCTTCATCGCCTCGCTATCCATTAATTTCACCAACTCGCTAAGTGATGAGTTCTTCGCGCCTACGAGCTCCTGACTATTCGTTATATAGTTACCAAGCGTCGTATTAACGTTAGGCTGATTGCGCCATGCAGAATAATTCGCCTCTGGCCTTACGTCTCCATCTTGATATTCATTTTTATACGCCCTGTTATATTGAGCGGCAAATTCAAACCCTAACGGCGCAGAAGTGCGATAAGTCCCGCTGTTTTCGCCCGTCGCGATTTCCTTCATAACAGAAGATAGCATCTTGCTGTCATAATTTTTAGCTGCATCTGTTAGATTTTCGCCAATAATATTACCGTCTTTATCCTTAATAAAGCTCTGCCCCGTAATTTTATTGCTCAAGAAATCCGCTGCAGTATCCTTTCTACGTCCCGCAATTCTAGCAACAGCCACTGCACCCGATTTATTTCCTTCTTTCATGTATTTTTCATACATGTCATAAAGTTTCTTGTTATCTTCACCATTTCTTGTCGCATCGTTAATAAGTGTTATGTAGTCCATCAAGTCGTCTTTTTCGGCGCGTTTTTGTAAACCAATTGTAGCAGCCTCAAAACCTACTCCGTTCAAGCTTCGCTCTCGGTTTCTCGTATCTTGATTCTTTAGGTACTGCGCCCTAGATCGCGCAATATTACGATCCCCGCCCCTTATAAAGCGGCCAAAACTTCCAAGTTCTTTACTTTTACCATTCTCGTCCAATCCAGCGCGAATTCTAGTCCTACGCTCCATTCCGCGCTCCTGCGCATTTTTATACGCATCTGTATTTCTAATTCTCTTATCAACTCCACCTCTAAGTCTGTCTCCAAATCCAGTAATTTTCGCTCCTAAGTTCCCCATCGCCGAGAACGACCCTCTCAGCACGGATGGAATGAAGAAGATCGGTACAATACCCACGATCATTGCCGTAAGCGCTTTTACGAAACTGTCGTTAGCAAAGCCAGAAGACAATAGTAATCTGGAAACATAATTACCCCCACTCACTAATAGCCCACAAATCGGATAAACCAAAAGGAGTCCTTCAAATATCTTCAGCCATCTATCAAAGAATTTTTTCGTGTTAGGCAACATATAGCAAACGAACGCTAAAGGAGATATTACCGCTAACACTACTACCGCCGCTTCCCTTGCGGCCAATAACACAAATAAGAAAAAGATCGCAATAATTACGCCTAGTGCTGAAACTAGAAGAGATAAAACTACCGCCGGGTTAGACCAAAAAACCCACGCAGCCCCCCCAACTGCAGTCGAGAGCAAAGCGACGCTCATGATTGTTGCACCAACGCCACCACCACCATCATCATTGTTTACGTTAAACACCGAATAATCTATGTCCATATTACGACCCAAATTGTCAAACAAACTCTGTATACTATTACCAACGATATTCGAAATATCTACAAATACTAAACAAATATAAAATGATAAATTCACCAGAATCGCCGCAACAATTAATTTTGGTAATATCTTTTTTATTCCATAATTATCAATACCGGTGCCAGTAAGCTGTGAGAAAATTACCACGAGCAATAATATGATAAATACGCCATTAGCGATGGTTTGAAAAACCGCCCAGCCTTCTTCAGCTCCACCTCCACCCTGATCGGTAAATAACGTCGGTTGAATTTCTAAGCTCGGTTTGACGGAACTATCGTATAATCCTTTTACCGCTCCACTCATCCAATCGAGCAGAGGACATACAATCCATCCTAGCGATGCTACTGCTCCCGAGTTTCCACAAGTATCTTTTAGACTAGACTGCGGTTTCTTCTCACCCCCTCCGAACGCTGATGGGTCGCTATAATTCAACGCTCCCATAAATTCAATTAACTCATCCAGACCAGTGATAACTTTCGTCATCGTACGATTATTTCCTTTTTCAAAAACCGTCATTTTTGCCGAATTATTATCCTTAACCTTGCCCGGATCAAGGTTTGCTTCGCACCAGCCACTATCCCCGCCAAAAACATAGTATTTACCGCCACCCTTCAAGTTAGACGGACGGCTCGCTTGACAATTAGAGCTAACGACCGGGATGCCGTTCATTCCATAATTATTACTTAAATACGCAAGATACAAATCATACTTTTCTGCATCACTAACCGCAAAACTATCATAGCTTTCCCCAGTCAAAGCAGTAATAAAATTCGTCCAATTGTTGTTAACTTTTTTATAAGAAACTTTTTCTGAATTTTCTGCTGTATTATTGCTCTTCTTGATTTCTACTCTTATTGCAGGCCCCTTATTATTACCTAAGCCACAACTACCAACTTTACCATAAGTACGGTCACTCGAGTCTATCTCTATAATTGAACTCCCATTGCTAAACTTAGGCGGCTCAGTAAAATCCGTAAACACGCTAGCAAAGCACTCCGAACCTTCCTTCTTTACTGTTATCGAACCCTTACTGGCGATAGTCGAATTTGCTCCATGTCCAGAAGTAACAGTATACCCATCACCTTTTTCATCATTTATATCAAGTTTCGCATCGGCGCCATAACTGTTACCATTCATACATCCTTCGCCAAGCTTCGTGCTAGTTGTACCAAGATACACAGTATAGCAATATCCTTCAGACGAAGCGTTGCCAGTATTAATAGTGTACTGCATTGTTCCACGCATAAAATCATTTACAACGCTAACAGGTTGACCACTACTTGGTACGGCCTTACCATAAATATCAAACAAACTTTTCATGCTTCCAGACAAGCCTGATTTAAACACCCACCCGTCTTCCCCATCGCCCAAGAAAAGTGCATCGCAAGTAGCTATTCGTCCACCTTCTTTGTCAGTTTCAGTAATTTTATTTTGATTATCAGAAATCGAAGGCACATAAAAACTAGGGTTGCTTTTTCCTATCAATGAGTTAAAACCTGACTTTTTATACCCTTCATAGCTGGTGCCCTTCAAGACTTTCTGATAACAAGACGACACATTATTTACTAGCACTTTTTTGAAAACATCCTCTGTCGAGGCAGCAAAAGCGCCATTAGACAACATGAAAATCGGCGCCATTAAAGCCGCAGCCACAACAAAAATCCACTTAAACGCCTTATTCATTTAAACCCCCACTGGCTAATTCTTTAATATTATTAGCATTCATGACAATAATATTTAACATTTGATTCGATTGCGTTTCTTCAAGATATTCTAACCAAGAATTTTTTTCCTGAATCTCGTTAATTTGTTCCGAATCTAAATCTTCTAAACAGCCATAATCAACCTCATTATCGATTATACAACCAGCACCTTTAACACTTTCATAAAACGTCTTATCGGATTCATATAAATCGTCTATCGTTGACTTAAAGTTCATCGTCGTGTCGTCTTCGCTTACATCAAACGGGTAGCCATAGACAGATAATAATCCGTCCAAATTTCCGTTTTCAAAATAATATTCATAATCGGCATCCGTAAAACTAAGGGTCGTCGCTGCAAAATAATACGAAATCATCGTTTTAGAGTCATCAACTAAATACGCTAAATCCTCATTCGCTCCTTCTCTAATTTTGTTCAAAATCCCAATAAGCTCGTTATAATAACTCACATTCTTCTCGTCTAACACGCTATAATATCGCGGGATCGTATAAATATTTGCCGATTCGCTACTAGAAACCGTATCGAGCGTTAATTCTCCATTAAAATCTGCGTCTGATTTTTCCCCCGTCGAAAGTAAATTCAAATATTCATTCGTATATTTTTTAATACTTCCACCTTTTTTATTCCCCATCACAATTATTAAGGCCACAAGGCTCACTATTGCAATCGCAATAAAAATCCCAGCCAACCAAAAAGCCCACCTCCTTGGTTTTTTCGTCTCATTCGTTAGAATTACATAGGAATTATCAACAGACGAATCCATGTTCTTATTATACCATAACCTTTTTGTTTTATGTTAAAAACCACGAAAAAATCCCCCCGATAAAACACCGAGGGGATTTTCCCTTTAACCACCCAATACGTTAAGAAACGTAAAGCGGTCAAATTACATTAACTTTTTGCGGCTAGCAATGAAATAACCAAGCGCAGTAGTTACAGCACCAGCACCAAGTGCAGCACCAGCAACTTCAGTCGCACCGGTTTCAACGATCTTCGCAGGGCAAGCTGCATCATTGCGGTTTACCATGACAGAAGCATCGTCTTTATAAACGCTCGAGTTAACTGTAGCAGAAGCCCAGTTCACGAGTTGGTTAGAACCACAAGCGAGGTTCTTATTTACAACTTTAGCAGTAAAGCGTACGTATGCATTACCACGAGCAGCGTAGCTACCGATGTTAATACCGTTAGTTGTAACAGTATCTTCAACGACTTTCACACCGTTCTGGTAGTTAGAGTTGTAAAGCATCGTTGAGCCCTTGACATATTCCATATTAGTAGGAAGAATGTCACGGATCATAACGTTGTTAACTTGTTCGTCAGCTAAGTTTTTGTACTCGATTTGGTATTCAACCTCATCACCAACCTTAGCGTTGACAGATTCTTTCCAGTCTTTCGTACCTTTGATACGGACTGTCTTCGAAAGCTTAGAAGTTTTCGAAGTAGCGTGAACTTTAACGTCAATCGTTACTTGGCCATCATATTCATAACAACCAGGAACTTTGCCGTCTAAAGATTCATAACCCAAAGTTGCGCCAGTAGTAACCACATTATCAGAGATTGCAACTGTACCCATCTTTACGTTAGTATATTTAGCTGAACCTTCAACATATTCGAGGAAGAAGGTGTCAGAAGATGTTAACTTAACTTCATCCCAAATCCGGTTAGGAGTTGCGTTAGAAGAATTAAGATAACCGATTACAGAGTGTTCCTTAGCAATCGTAGTAGGAAGCGAGAAGCTTGCCGAAACGTTTTCAGCTACACCAGCAGTGCCTTTCGGGCTGTTGTTGTGAACATAAAGACGAATCGTATAAGTTTCGCCATCTTTTACAGCGATAGTGTCAGCATTCCAAGTTTTTGCGTTGGAATTTTTGACTCTTGCGCCAACGAAGTTGCGCTCATCGCCAATTTTACCGTTAGTAATAGAGTTAAAAGTAATGGTATCCCCAAGCGCACCAGCATTAACTTGCTCGAGCGTATAGGTTGACCGACCATTCGCGGAGTCGCCCCAAGCGAAAACATTCGCTGGAACCATAGAAACGCCAGCTACGATCATCGCAGCGGAAGCGCTTAAAATAGTTTTATAAACCTTATTCATGATTATCCTTTCCTTAATTAATCAAAAATAATTAGTTGTTCTGCTAGCCGAATTGTTAACATTCGTCTATAAACAACCGAATCGTCTCAAATTTCAAATCTTGGATTAAGCCCGGCAGCCTTAGCTGCCGGACCTAATAAAGTGCTGGGCTTTCGCCCCATATGCCTATATGCTAGTCTGCAGGACCTCCCCATTCGGTCCCCGGCTTGTCATCCGTTGTGGATGTTGTGCCACCACCCGCAGTACTTTCCACATGTGTGTCATGTACTGGAGTTTCGACATCTATTCCTCCATATCCTGTACCCTTGTCGGCATTACTGTCGATCTTGGTGTCTGGTGTTGGAGGTGGAGTTGATGGTTTGTTTGGATCGCCAGCTACTTTCTGGTGTTCCGCTACATCCTTAAGCTCCTGCACCGCTTCTTTATACTCCTTTGGAGTCATAAAAGCAGAATTTCCTGGCTTTTCAGCCTTGGAGTGCTGAGCTCCTGGACCATTATTCGTATCTGGACCAGGTCCCGGCGTATCGTTCGGGCCAACATCGGTTCCCTTAGTTGGATCTTTAGGTACTGGTACCTTTGATCCGCCGCCAGAGTGATGACCACCACCGCCAGACGAATGTCCGCCGCCACCTTCTGTTTTACCTGGATCAGGCTTTGTCGGTGTCGGAGTTGGAATCGTCGGCTTCTTGTTTGGATTCTTACGAACCGGCAGATTCATGATCTTACCTACATTTGTAGGCTGGAACCCGCAGTCAATCCTGTAAGCTACTTCCTTAATTTCACCCTTAATATTAAGAGTGTATTTCAAGAAGTAACCCTGCTGATTTAATGACTGCATAACGATGATGTCAGGTACTCCGTCCACTGTAAATGGATTCATGTACATCTGATCATCAAGTCCACCAGCGACCTTGACGACTTCAACTTTGTCGGCTGTATCGAGGAATTTAAAGAATGCGCTAAGCGTATCGTTGTAAATATCCTGATATTCCATCCAGCGAACTTTCGCTGAATTCATAGTTGAAGCCCACTCGCCTTTACACTCGTCGTAAAATTCGCCGAGGTAACGAGTCTTCAGGCTCGCATCAAACCATGCCAGATCTGCTGCACCAAGTGCTGGGTCACGAGATAATCTATCTCTGAAGTTTGCCTCGATTTCATCAACTGAAACCAGAGCAATCATTTCATCAACAGATTTATTCTCGATATCCTTCAGCTTAAGTTCACCGTTTGCTACCTTTCCTTCTACAAGACCTTCAAGAGGATTCAGACCAAAGTTGAAATCATTCATCTTGTCCTCATCCTTATTGACGTCATTATTGTAGAAATAGTACCAAGCTGCTTCCGAAACAGCGACAGGAGTCTCCTCTACGACAGGCTCTTTTCCGTACTTATCCCAATCGATACTAAAAATAGCAGCGACGATAATAACGATTAAGAGCACCGCAAGAGCAGGCCATCTAAGCTGTCTGTAATATTCGGCTCCTGCCGGATCTTTTTCCGCTTCATACATCGCAGAAAGCCAAGCGAGCGGAAATGCGAACAGATAGCCCATCGTGATGATAAATGGTAAAGCCATAATTACTGATCCCCAAAATTCATCTGAAGCCATTGGTGAAACAGCGTTTGCTGCATCTCTCATGACTACATAAATTGGGATCACCATCAGCCAAAATGGTGCGATTTCTTCCCATCTGGTGCAATGGCTATAAAACCATATGATCAGATAAGCCAGAACGACAGCCATTGCTATCAAGCTGAAAATAGACCAACCATCTCCATTTGAAGCTACATAGTTAGAAAAACCAACCAAAGCTCCGAGAATAACGGCCCGAATGCAGCCTTCCTGAGTTATACGGATCTTTCTTTCCTCTCCTTCTTCGATTTCCATACCTCCGTTAAAGATATGATCTATCGAAAGAGCGAAAAACAGGGTAATTAACCCAAACAGTATTGTTAATAACATTTTTCGTCACCTCTTTTCTAATTTTTCGGGGGCAACGCCCCCAACATATGGGGGAGTTATTTATAGGCATATATCTTCACAGGTTTCTAGGTTGAAACCTGAGATGATTCGGTTGTTAATGGGCCTCTGCTTCGACACATCGTCCCAGACTGATTCCATTATAGCACACATCGTCATTTTTGTCAATAGTATTATCATTTTATTGCGTTTATGTAAAAAATATTGAAAAAACCCAGCTTACTAGAAGCTGGGCTTTTGGGGAGTAAAAGTTTTAGATAATTACTTTCTCAAGAAATCTCTTTCTGTCTCTAGCCTGACGCATGATCTTCTCGACAGCATCTGTCATATCGAGCGCATCATCAATCATATTGACGATTTCCTCAAACTCACCCGGAAGAAGATATTCTTTCACCTCCTCTAAGGTAAATCCGAGGTATGATCTCTCTGCGTCATCAGCCGGACACGAGCACTCATCAGATACCTCTGTTTCGGGGGCTTCCGCCTCTGTCTCCACTTCGGTTGCCTGTTTTTCTGCCTTAAGGGTTTTGATCTCGAGCTTAAGCTTGTCGATCTCCAAATCCTTCTCATGGATCTCGTCCTGATACTCTTTAAGATCAGCAAGAGCTTTTTCTTTAGCCTTTGTGAGACCTTCTTTGAGCTTATCTCTCTCCTGAGTCATCATCTCGAGCTCGGCTGCGATTCTTTTATTCATTTCAAAAACATTTTCTTTTGCCATAACTAATGGCCTCCCTTCTTAAAGTACTGTTAGTAAAACTAACCACAGAAATAACTAACTCTCCTAATTATAGCACACATGCTTAAATTTGTCAATAGTAATAACACAAAATAACAAAAAATCCCCTATTCGGGGTAACTAAATTCGTTAGAACGTGGTGCGGGTAGAGAGAA
>DBWP01000015.1:67034-69738 GCA_002309075.1 Candidatus Saccharibacteria bacterium UBA1235
TGGTGCGGGTAGAGAGAATCGAACTCTCATCCCAAGTTTGGAAAACTTGTATACTAACCATTGTACTATACCCGCAATCTGTTAATGGGGCGAGATATCGGGATCGAACCGACGACCTTCTGGACCACAATCAGACGCTCTAACCATCTGAGCTAATCTCGCCATATCCTATATTATACACTTTTGCCCCTAATTAGGCAAGAGTAAAAACGCAACTGTTCCAGCCGCCGCCCCGAGGATAATCGTAATAATAATCGCAACAATCATCCCTACTTTTGAGTCTTTTTCCGGCTTATCAATAATCGTCACCGGCGCCGAAGGTTTTTCGACTTCCTTAGGGATAACCACCTTCTTCGGGTAAACATTCTTCGACAAAGGTCGTTTCGTAATCTTTTCTGTATTCACGAACCGAACTTTTGGCACACTAAAAGTTCCGCTCGTCGGTTTTTTCTTCTTGCTAATAGTCACACCGGCGCGGCTCTTCTCTTTTCGAGCCTCAAACATCTCGGCAATTTCTAATTCATCAACCTCTTTTACTACTTTTTTCGCGCTAGATTTTTTTACATCAGAAACTTTAGCCTTCTCTTTTTTAGTGACAGGCTCCGCCTTTTTCACCGGCTGTTTTGGTTTCGCCGGCACGAAATCAATGTATTTTTTATTCATGATCTCACTCTCTTTGCTATCTCTATTATATCAGTAAACTCACTCAAAATCAAGCTTGCACCTCCAACCATAATTCCGTTTACACCAGGGACAGTAAGATAACCGCCCGCATTCGATGGCCTTACGTTGCCCCCGAACAGAATCGCCACCTCTTCAGCCGCCTTTTTCCCATATAACTCCTCTAGGGTCTTTCGGATCAACTTTACCGCATCGGAAACCTCGTCCGGAGACGCTAATTTCGAATTTTTACCATTTGAAAGCGCCCAAACCGGCTCATAGGCAATAATTACTTTACTGATATCTTCCTCAGATACATCCCTAAGACCACCTAGAAGCTGGTCACGAATTACATCGGAAGTTTCGTTAAAAGCGCGCTCGCTCTCCGTCTCGCCAATACAAAGAATAGGGGTAATTTTATTTCGAATCGCCGCTTCGACTTTTTTCGTGATATCCTTATCGTTTTCACCAAAAATATATCGTCGTTCTGAGTGGCCAATAATACAATAATCCACCACGCCACGAAGCTGCGAAAACGAAGTTTCGCCTGAATAAGAACCGTAGTCGCGATAAAACGCATTTTGTGCCGCAAGCTTCATTTTGTGCCGGTCGATCTGTAAAGAAAGCGGCTGAATCGCAATCGTGCTTGGCGCTACAACCACCTCGATATCTCTATAATTTGGTAATTTTTTCTGCAATTTATGCAGATAAATTGAAGCTTCCCCCACATTAAAGTTTAATTTCCAGTTGCCCACGATAAAAGTTTTCATGATATAATTATATCATGAAAAAAGTATTAGCATTCGATATTGACCAAACTTTAAATGTGGCTAAAACCCCGATTCCTGATGAAATCGCGGATTTATTAGTCGCGTGTCTAGACCATTTTGAAATTTGTCCAATTTCTGGGCAAAAATTCGATCAATTTTTAATCCAAATTGTCGATCGATTGAAAAATGCCACCCCTGAACAGTTAAAACACCTTCATCTGTTTGTGGCTCAAGGCACTCAATACTATCGTTTTAATGGTACAGAGTGGGAACAGGTTTATAACTACCCATTAACAGATGAGCAAGTAGCGAAAATTTCCGCGACAATCGAACAGGCTGCAAGAGAGCTTGGCTTCTGGGAAGAAGATAAACTCAAGCCTGGCGATGAAATTATCGAAAATCGCCTCTCTCAAGTTACTTTCTCTGCCCTTGGCCAAAAAGCTGGCACCGAAGAAAAATATGCCTGGGATCCAGATTGTAAAAAACGCGAAAAAATCGTGGCCCGTTGTAAAGAGCTCGCTCCAGAGTTTGACTATGAAATCGGTGGTACAACCTCGATTAACGCGATCACCCCTGGTATGAACAAAAAATTCGGCATGACCCACCTCTTAGAGGAGTTGAACGTCGAAAAGTCCGATGTTCTCTATTTTGGTGACATGACCCAACCTGGCGGCAACGATTATCCAGTTGTGGAAATGGGCATCGACACAATCACTGTCCGAAGCCACGAAGACACCGCTTACGCCTTGCGCGGCATCCTTGGTGTGATATAATATACTTATGATTTTAATCGTGGGCAATGTCTTAAAAGATGTGTATCTAAATCTTGATTCACGCACTGAGTCTTTTGAGATTGACGGAGATGGTGTAAAATGGCTTGATTTTGGTTTTGACACAAGTAGCCATCACTATTTTAGTCGCAATAGTAGTTTTGGTGGCGCCGCCGTTTCTCTGGAGGTTCTAAAAAAACTCGGCATCGAAGCTAAAATCAGCAACTCAAATTTTGTTTTCGGCGAAGAATCTTCAAGCTTTCAGGTTTCTGATTATCGCTATATTTTAACCTCTGAAGATAATGTTAGCTATCTTGTCCCAACTCTTCCCTCTAGCGCAAATTTTTATCCGCCCGAAAAAGATCCAGAATATTTATATATCGATAAATCTGCACATCTTTCTCTAGATGTAGCCGAAAAAATTGAATTTTATCTTTCCGAGCGTAAAAATACTAAACTCATTTTATATCTAAAAGACACTTCTAGTCCAGCATATAATAAACT
>DBWP01000006.1:0-3529 GCA_002309075.1 Candidatus Saccharibacteria bacterium UBA1235
TCTAATGCGAGGTTGTCTAGCATCCAATAGTTACCATCTGCGAGTTTTCCAATCGTGTATTTGGTTCCGTCGCGCGAATCTTTTAAGGTAGCCGTGGAGCCGCTACTCGGAAGAAGGGTTGCGAGAGTAGAGGTTGTCATATCTTGCATAACCGGCGTTGGATCTGGGTTTGCCGTCGCGATAAAGTTAATCGTCGTAGAATAAGTACCCGGAGCGAGATCTGCGTTTACTTTAGAGCCAAACGCTACACTTGTAGCTTCTGGGGTTAGGACTTTATTACTGTTATTATTTAGGGTAATAGATGATTGTAGTGGGAGATAGTTAGTTGCAGCGGAGAGGTTAGTAGCAGTATTAAGCTTATATCCCCAAGTATTAGCCGTAAAATCACAAGTATTAGCCGTAGCTACTGTACAAGTGTAACCGCCGTCTTTTGACGCGAGAGTAGGAATAGTCTTAGATCCATCTTCAGTTGATATTAGACTCGTGTTAGATACGCTCATGACGAGGTTATAACCCCATTCGTTATTGGTGCCAACATTAACTGTCATATTCTTTTCGTTGAAGAATGAGCCGGAAATCGTGGTTGGGGTGAGATCAATAGACGTATTACCAGAAAGAGCGGAGCCGTCAGAATTTAAAAGCGAAATTTCAATTAGGGTTTCATCCGGAACGACAACTTCAAAAGTTAGGTTAGCATCGGCGAAAGCGCCGGACGACAAAACTACGCCGCCTAGAAAAACTGCCGCTAAAGACATTAATTTTGTATAACCTCTTCTCATAAATATTATTATACCATAAGCATTAAAATTATTTCAAGCATCTATTTTCGTCATCATCCTGGTTAATCAACTCAATTCCCGATGCATTTCTCGTGTTTTCCAGCAATCTAACATTTCGCCTTACATCTGCCTTAAACCCGACTCCGTTCGGATTTACGCAAAAATCCACTTCTTGTGTTTTAAAAGTATTTAAAGAATCCGTTAAAATCGTTTTAACCTTCGAAAAATCTTTCGTTTGGTTCGCTTCCGTTACAATTTTATTTATTTGAATCACGCTTGGGCTGCTAATTAGCGTACTAATCGTTCCCGACCGCGGATGTCTCACGATTAAAATCGATCCCGTGAAAAGTTCACCGTTTTTCGTAGTATCGATCGCCGCGCCCCACGTCGGAATATATTCTTTAACGTTCCCCGCAAAATTCACGCCAACTATATTTTTCCCGCTTTCATCCTTGTTCTCGATCACCACATTCGCATTCAAAGCTTTTAATGTATCCGCCGCCGCGCCCGTCCCTACGTTTGCGCTACTTCCAACCACATCATAAACATAAATTCTCTGTTCATATTCCGGAATTCTCTCACCGGTTAAAGATACGTTCTGACCAAAAGAAACCAACCTTCCATAAATCACATAATCGCTCCGACCGTCAGCCGGACTTTGCGGGTTATTCACTTCTGAATAAACCGAACGTAAAAATTCCACATAATTTTGTACTGAATCTTTAAATCTTTGCGAGACAATCGAACTTTGTGTACCTGCAATCACCCCGACTAAAAGAAGCCCAGAAATCGCCAAAAAGAGCGACACTTCAATCAATGTAAAACCACGACGAGACCTCTTCATGTTTTTATTATACCATAACTATTTTAGATTCGGCATTAGATACATCATCCACTTCTCAAAATTACTAAATTCTTTTTCTTTTGTTTTTGCGCTCGCGACTTTATGCTTATTTTTCGCCTCGTCTGAATTTTCCGGCAAATAAACCATATGTTCCCCCGCCAACTGTTTATTAGCATTTTTGCGCGCTAAAATTTCCTGATATTCATCAGTTTTGTAATATTCATTTAAAAGCTCCGCGGCTTCCACCTCAACCTCTAAAAGCTCTAGATTTTTCTTCTCTACGCTCAGCCGCTCCGTTAATTCAAAATTACGCGTCATCGCTTTAATAGACTGATAAGTCCACGTGAGACACATCAAAATCGCCACCGCAAAAACCACATTTTCAATCGTTAAAAAATCGTGTTTTAACTTATATTTAAATCTTCGTATTTTCGTATTCATCGCACCCTAATCCATGGTCGGGGTACTTGGATTTGAACCAAGGACACTGCGTGTATAAGACGCATGCTCTGACCAACTGAGCTATACCCCGACTACTGTTATATTATAACATAATTTCGCAACAAAAAACCGCCAAGATGGCGGAATTTTGTGTGAAATTATTATTTCTTCTTTAGGGTCAAGAAGCCGTTGCGTGGATTTTCACAAACCATACGATCTGCTGGAAGGTCACATGGAGTGCCTTTGCCGCCTTTTTCATCTTTCGTAAAGAAATAAATAGTCTGAGGTTTGCCACCGCGAAGAGTTACTTCAGATTTATGAAGGTAGTATTTTACTCCCTTGCCATTGGTATGTTCGTAAGCCATTTAAGCTTCCTCCTTAAGTTAATATATCTCTATCTTATGACCCCTCGCACAAAAAGTCAAGGGGTTTTCCCAAAAATTACACAAATAACAGGGATAATCTAAGCACAATAAAGATAATAAAACGGATCAAAATTACAACAATTACTATTAGCGTAATAAGAAGCATCACGCCGGCAGGCGAAAAAGTCCAAATCGGCGACGCATAATTTCGCCGGTATAATTCTGTCGACGGCAAAGCAGCAATTAATCTTTCTTGTAAGTCTTGTGCTGCCGGATATTTTTGTGTCTCAGTTAACATGCAATTAATATATTCTGGCGAAGACCAATTCCAGCCATTTTGAGTCGCTTGCGCCCGACAAACATTCCCTGCTATACCATATATATTTCCATATGGATTTCTATCATCAACCACTTTCTCCGCCTCTTCAAGAGCTTTTGTCGCATCTCTTAAGTATTTATGTTCAAGATAAAACGGTCCAGTCCCAAAAGCCATTTTCTGCTCGCCGTTCTCTTCCACCACGTTAATCACAATATTAGAAAAAACGAATTCCTTTAATTCTGTTAAGGCCTCTGCAAGTTTCTCGTCATTTTCTTCTACGTCCGCCGACATCACATTCTCGCGAAGTTCCGCCATTTTTATATGATTTAATCGAAGCAAAGTCGCATCCAAAAACAAAAGTGGCAACAAAATTATAATCAAAATCGGAGTTTTAACCTTAACGCGCCATTTACGCTTTCTGGCCCACTCTTTAATTTTATTGCCCACCCTCGTCATTTTATTCTTCCGGTATTATTGCAAGATGCGCTTCGTCTAGCTGAATCTGATCAACCTCAGAAGGCGAATCCATCATAAGATCCACGCCATTTCCGTTTTTCGGGAATGCAACAATATCACGAATATTTTCTTCGTTTTCTAGAATCATGAAAATTCGGTCAAGACCCGGCGCTGCACCCGCATGCGGTGGCGCACCAAATTTAAACGCTGAAAGCATTCCACCAAACCTCGCCTCAACATATTCGTTATTGTAACCCAAAATATTAAATACCTTGTACATAATTTCTGGATTATAGTTTCGGACTGCACCCGACGCAACTTCATA
>DBWP01000006.1:3690-7278 GCA_002309075.1 Candidatus Saccharibacteria bacterium UBA1235
ACTTCTTCTGGATTCTTAAGTCCAAATCTATCCGCAAACGAAATTCGAAGCTGACCTAAAATCTTGTTTACTTTTTCGCGCTCGTCCGCGCCAAAGAAAACCGCATCACCTTCTTCTGCACCGGTTTTTTCGCGTACTGCCTTAATTTCGGCCTCGCTCATAAACTTCAAGATTGGCGATTTTTCCCCTTCGGCTGTATATAATATATATGCAAGCCCACCAGCGCCCAATTTTCTAGCTTGTTCAGTAAATTCGTCAATTTCGCGTCGCGTTAGTTCTGCTCCACCCTTAACACACAAAGCCTTTACGCATGGCTGAGAGAAAACCTTAAAATCAGTTTCAGAAAATACGTCCGTAAGATCAATCATTTCCATTCCATAACGAAGGTCCGGTTTATCGACACCATAAACATCCATCGAAACTTCAAACGGAATCCTCGGCACCGTTTCGCCTTCTGGAATGTATTTTTTCGCAGTTTCACTTCTTAAGACAACTTTCTTATCAGCAAATTCTGTTGCAAGTTTTATATAAAGCGGTTCAATTTCCCTTCTTACAATTTCACCATCTTCCACAAAAGACATCTCAAAATCTAGCTGATAGAAATCGCCATAAAGTCGATCTGCTCTTGGGTCTTCATCACGAAAACATGGCGCAATCTGGAAATATTTTTCAAGACCACCAACCATAAGAAGCTGCTTAAACTGTTGTGGAGCCTGCGGCAAGGCATAAAATTTGCCCGGATGAAGTCTAGATGGTACTAGAAAGTCTCGCGCACCTTCTGGCGAAGAGTTCGCAAGGATCGGCGTCGTAACTTCCGTAAAACCGTGATCATACATATAATTTCTAATAAAACGATAGAACTCACTTCGTCTTTTTAATCTTCTCTGCATCGCAGGACGACGAAGATCTAGATAACGATATTTAAGCCGCATCTCTTCCGATGATTCCTGTCCATCGTCATGAGTATTTACCGGCAAAGGTTCCGAACGGTTTAAAAGAGTAAGCTCAGAAACTACCAACTCAATTTTACCAGTCGGGATATTTGGGTTCACAAGACCCGGTTCGCGCTCGCGCATCTTTCCGGTTGCCTTCAAAACGAATTCGTCTCTTACGCTCTCCGCTAGCTTAAACGCCTCTTCTGTTTCTGGCGTGACTACAAGCTGAATAATTCCTCGACTATCACGAAGATCAATAAAGATAAGTCCGCCATGATCGCGTCGGCTATTAACCCAACCTGCCACCTCAACTTCTTTGCCTAAAAAATCATTTAATTTATCAGTAAAAACTCTCATAGATATATTATATCACTTTTTTAGCTAATTAGATAGTTTAATAGCATTTCTACCGTAAAAAATCCCGCAATATTTTCTGAACTATCAAGAACCAAAAAATAATATCCGTTCGTTCTTATAATTTCATTCGTCGCAAACCTTAAACTATCTTTTGTGTGCAGAAAATTCACCCTTTTATCGATATATTTTTCAGCTTTTTCAGTTTTTTTAATCGACAAATCATTTAAAGACTCTGTGTTTAGAATCCCGATCACCTTCCCTTTCGCATCCACAACCGGAAAATCTTTAAAACCAGACTTATATAATTTATCTAGAGTTAGCGGCCCCAAAATTTCTTCCGACTTCACAAAAATCATTTTATCTTTATCTTCCATCAAATCTATAACACGCTTCTCGTCAAAACTCATCACCGCCGCGATTCTCCTCCGGTCAACTTCAGGGATTACCGATCTTGGCGTAAGCTGAATAATTTTTATGAAATCCTCTAAACTTTTCGGCGTTTCCATGTTAAAATTATTATATCATAAAGGAGATTTCATGAAAAAGTTAAAGGGTTTTTCTATTGCTGGGATAATTGGAATCGTTACAGTTATAGCTTTTATACTTGTCGCCGGTTTTCTAGTAGTAGACGGCGTAAATAAATCTACAGATTATAATAGTTACGATTTTTATTCTGTCATTGGACCGAACGAACATAATGGCTATATTGGCGACCATATTAAAGGCGACGAAGAAGCCCCTGTTCTATTCTTTGAATACGCAGATTTTCAATGTCCTGCTTGTGCAACTTATAACTCAGCCGTCAATGAAGCTATTGAAAAATCCGAAGGCAGATTAGCTGTTGTCTATCGTAACTTTATTTTACCTTACCACCCAAACGGCACCGCTGCCGCTTCCGCAGCTGAAGCTGCTGGCCTTCAAGGTTATTATAGACCATACGCCGACAAACTCTTTAACGAGCAAGCGGAATGGGAATATGCTTCCGCCTCTGAGCGTACCGCCATTTTCCAAGAATATTTCACTGAAATTAGTGGCGGCAAAGGTGATCTCGAAAAATTTAACTCTGATCTCGCCTCCGAAAATGTCTCCCAAAAAATTAGCTTCGACGCAGGAATCGCGAAACGTGTTGACGTTGGCGGCACCCCATCATTTTATATTGATGGTCAGCTAATCGATTGGAGCAACTCAGAAGGCGGCTCAATCACCATCAATAACCGCACTATTACCTGGGAAACCAGACTTACCACCAGCCAATTTGCAGATCTCCTAGTTCGCATCGCAAAGGCTAAACTCGGCGAAGACATCTCCCAGTAAAATAAGCCCCTTAAAGGGGCTTATTTTTTATATCTCGATAAATTCTTGCCATTCAGCTGGAACTATCTTGATTTTTGACTTACGTACTTCCATACGCTTTAGTCGTTTGATACGCATGTATCAGTCATTCTCCTTAATGTTTTATCGTTCACGACCTAGAGGAAAATCCTCATTTTTTGGGAAATTTTACGAACGATAGTATCTATTCTATCAAAAAATCTTTAAAAAGTCAAGAGTTATTTTGTTTAAGTTTATTTTTATACCTTAAAATCCCTTTTATTTCTCTGAAAAATATGTTATAATCCCTCTATGGCAAGAAAAATTACGTTAAAACCGGTTGCAAAACAAAATCGGAATAATAATCACAAACACAGCGACAAGCGCAAGCACCCACGACTTAAAAACGGTCGCTAAAAAATAAAGCCCTCCGGGCTTATTTTTTTCCGAAAGAAACGTGGCGGAAGGGACAGGATTCGATTCGAAGAACGAATCCGTAAAAAAACGGCTTCTAGAGCCGTGGCGGAAGGGACAGGATTCGAACCTGCGAGACGTTAATCTGCTGGTTTTCAAGACCAGTGCCATCAACCACTCGGCCACCCTTCCACCATTCATTATATCATATTATTCTGCATTCGTATAGGTATTTACTACATCATCAAGATCATCAACCGCCGAAAGTAATTTCTCCAATTTTTCCGCGTTGTCACCTTCAACCGGCACATACGAAGTCGGTACATACTGAAGCTCTGCGCTCGTTACGTTCATTCCAGCATCCACTAAAGCCTGGCGAACTTTCATGAGATCAGACGCTGCTGTATAGATTACCGTTGATTCTTCTTCGTCGGCAACATCTTCTGCGCCCGCATCAAGCGCCGCCATCATTGCCTCGTCACCTTTTTCCGAAATTTCAATCACGCCCTTACGCGCAAATTGGAACATAACCGAACCCGGCTCCGCCATACGTCCGCCATTTTTATCAAGT
>DBWP01000006.1:7354-7518 GCA_002309075.1 Candidatus Saccharibacteria bacterium UBA1235
ACTTCCTCGATAAGCGTCGCTGCCGACTTATCCGCAACACGCGCAATCGCTCGTTCAATATTCGCCTTCGGCATATTTGCAAGTCTCGCCTTTTCTAAAACCATCGCAAGACTTGGATTCATCGCTGGATCCGTTCCGGCTCGTGCCGCAATCGCAATCTGATT
>DBWP01000006.1:7534-8238 GCA_002309075.1 Candidatus Saccharibacteria bacterium UBA1235
CCAATTTTAGTAAAAAGCGCCCCTCTTTTTGCGTCAACCACAGCTTTCTGCCGTTTAGTCGTCGCCCATTTACTGTGTCCTGACATATTTTTTTGCTCCAAAAAATTATTAACTTCTCTTAATTTTACCACTTTTTTCCGAATAAGTCCAATCAAAAACGGTAGAGCTATCAAAATATATATTAAAAACATCCATATTTGGTACTGATCAGTCTTTACTAAAAACTGCGTCCAGCTCGCAAAAAGCCCCACTATAAAAATATGAAAATCTAAAAGTTTCGTTGTAATAAATGCAACTATTTCCCCCAGAAACGGCACTCCTGCAAAAATTCCCGTAAGAAATACTAATCCCATTGCATAACTAAGTGTCGGCAAAATCAAAAGATTCGCAAAAACCGAAATTAAAGATACTTGTCCAAAAAAATACAAAATTATCGGAAGCGTCATCAAAGTCGCCGAAATCGTCGTCAATACCGTTTCCGCGATAAACCCCGGTTTTTTCCCACCATAAAAAAATTCTGTCAACTTCGGACCCAAAATCATAATCCCCGCAAAAGATGCAAACGATAAAAGCCACCCTATATTTATTACAAAATTCGGGTTTAAAAGTAGTGTCATTGCTGCTGTAATTAAAATAATCCGCCACGCCGCCACTCTCCGCCCCACATACCAAGTTAAAATCGTCAAAATACTCATAATTCCAGC
>DBWP01000006.1:8385-8826 GCA_002309075.1 Candidatus Saccharibacteria bacterium UBA1235
ACCGCCCTCAAATTTTCCGACAAATCCTTTGGCAAGCCTGTTTTCATTCCTAAGAGATACGACATACCAAGATTAACTTCCGGCTCCGGAATTTCATCCCTAATCCTCCCAGCAAACCAATCTCTCATCAACCCAGTCGTTCTGCTTAGCCCAAAATCCTCAATTTTCCCTGCCGTTGTTCCATTTATGCCCGTAATCACCCCAAAAATTGCCCACAAAATCACCCCGCTAGCCACCAAAACCAAAAACCATGACGGATGAATTCTCTTAACCAAAAATTTCATGCGAGATTATAGTCATAGGTCATTAAAATTTTCAACCCCCTACTAGCGACCCAAACAAGAATATGATATAATACAGATATGCACCCGTAGCTCAGTGGATTAGAGCATCTGTCTTCGGAACAGAGGGTCGTGGGTTCGAATCCCTCCGGGTGTACCA
>DBWP01000006.1:8924-11623 GCA_002309075.1 Candidatus Saccharibacteria bacterium UBA1235
GGTACCGTAGCTCAGATGGTTAGAGCGTGGGACTCATAAGCCCAAGGTCACTGGTTCGATCCCAGTCGGTACTACCAATATTATCACTGGTTCGAATCTAGCGAGCAAAGCGAGCGAGATCCCCTCCCAGTCGGTACTACCATTTTATAGATTATGACAAACAAAAAAGGTTTCACTATTATTGAACTCGTAATCGTAGCGGTTTTTGCGTCGCTACTTTTTGTTTTATTTTTCGTTCAAAAATCCAACTTCGACGCTATGAAACGCGACGAAGATCGCAAAATTGCTATTAATGCCATGTATTATGCGCTCGAAGAAGACTTTTATAAAGAACATAATTATTATCCATCCGAAATTAGCGAAAAAAATATCACCGTTATAGATCCAGCCCTCTGGACCGATCCAAACGGCGTTAATCTCGGCGATCCTTTAAGTTCTTATTCCTATGAACCTGCCGATTGTGATGCTAAGAATCATTGCAAAAAATACACCTTAAAAGCAAATCTTGAAAAAGAAAGCACTTATATAAAAACTAACCGAAATTAGTTATCTCTTTCTTTCCTTTTCTTCTCTTTTGCTTCTGTGATTATTTTTGAAACCGCTCGTAGATCTTCTGGCGCTACATCCGAATATGCGAAAGTGTAGGTCGTTTCGTCGCCAATCGTAGAGAGTCGAAAAGTTCCATACCTAAAAAGACGCTGCGTCAATCCATCTTGATGAAAACTTACATCTTCAATCGATGGGAGATCAATTACATTTACGCTCGTCGCCACTGGTGACTTCATTACTGTTTGAATTACATGTTCGTTTGTCACAAAAAGCCGATTTCCTCTATAAACTACAAGCGCCACCACCCCAATAAGCAAGTCTGCCACAATCAAGCACGCTAAAATAATAAAAGCAAATTGCCGCCCAGTATCACCTAAAATACCAGCTGGCTGCGACAAAGCCATCAAAAACGCCATAAGAAGCAACACAAGACCAATGGTTACGCCGCCAAAAATCATTACTAGACAAAACTTAGCTCGCGAAAACGCAAATTCTACATATTCGTTATCTTCGAGTTCCAAAAACGGAAAATCCTTCTTGCTTCTCGCGTGTCGGATTTTTACTAAACCTTCGTCCATAACTAACTCCTTTTTATTATAATACATCATTTTTAAAGTTTTGTAAATGCTTCTTCCCTTTTTCTGTTACAACTCTCCCCTTTGGTGTCCGCATTAAAAGCCCAAGCTGTAAAAGATACGGTTCGTAAAAATCTTCTATCGTCGTCGCTTCGTCCCCTGTTAAAGCCGCGATCGTCGAAAGCCCTACTGGTCGATCCCCATAATTTTCCCACATCAGTTTAAGCATATTCCGATCCGCTGGATCCAGCCCTAGATAATCGATCTCCATCAACTCCAACGCATTTTCCGCCATTTTGACGTCAACGATTCCGTCACCATTTACATCCGCATAATCTCTTACTCGCTTAAACAACCGGTTTGCGATTCTTGGGGTAAGACGCGAACGTTTTGCCAATATCTTACAAGCTTCTGGCTCAATTTCCGTCTCGAGAATTTTAGCTGTCCGGTTTATAATTTGTTCAATTTCCGGTTCCTTATAATATTCTAGCCGATGGATAATTCCAAACCGATCCCTTAAAGGTCCAGCGAGAGAACCCGTTCGCGTTGTTGCCCCAATCACTGTAAAATGCGGCAAATCCAACCTCACCGAACGTGCAGCCGGCCCCTTCCCAATCACAATATCAAGTTTATAATCTTCCATCGCCGAATACAAAACTTCTTCTACGGCCCTTCGAAGACGATGAATTTCATCGATAAATAACACGTCCCCATCTTTTAAATTAGTCAAAATCGACGCAAGATCCCCAGCTCTTTCAATCGCCGGGCCTGAAGTTACTCGAAGCGACGCACCAAGTTCATGTGCAATCACCCCAGCCATTGTCGTTTTACCAAGTCCCGGTGGACCATATAATAATATATGATCTAAACTAGAACCATCATTTCGTTTTTTCAAAGCCGAAATCGCCAATTTAAGATTATTTTTAAGATGTTCCTGACCGACATATTCCGAAAAGCTCGTCGGACGAAGCGAAATCTCAATTCGTTCTTCCTCTGCATCATTTGCCATCGTCGGCTCAACTAGTCTCTCAATTGCCATACTGATATTATATCATAATAGTAAAGTTGACCGCAGTAGGAGACGAGCGAAAAACAAATTTATTTGTTTTTCCGAGACGACGCCCTGCGGACAACACTGCGCTAGCAGTGTTGACAAACGAGTGCTAGTTTGCTACAATAAAAGAAGAATTAGCACTCACTAAGGCAGAGTGCTAGAAAAAGGAGATAAAATATGTCAAAAATCATCGGTATTGACCTCGGAACCACTAACAGCGCATTCGCATATATGGTTGCGGGTAAACCAGAAGTTATTACTAACAGCGAAGGCGACCGCACAACCCCTTCGGTTGTCGCCGTCACTAAAAAAGGCGAGCGTCTCGTCGGTAAAGTCGCTCAGCGCCAACGTGTCACCAATCCGAAAAACACTATTTATGGTATTAAGCGTTTAATCGGCCGTAAATTTGAAGATCAAGAAGTTAAACATGATCTCGATATTTCCCCATATAAAATTGTCAAAAAAGGTAACGGCGTAGCCGTTGAAATGGATGGTAAAGAATATACTCCAGAAGAAATTTC
>DBWP01000006.1:11685-12533 GCA_002309075.1 Candidatus Saccharibacteria bacterium UBA1235
ATTACTGTCCCAGCTTACTTTGATGACTCTCAGCGCCAAGCTACTAAAGACGCCGGCAAAATCGCTGGGCTTGAAGTTAAGCGTATCATCAATGAGCCTACCGCAGCCGCTCTTGCTTATGGTCTCGAATCTAAGAAAGATGAAAAAATCGTTGTCTTCGACCTTGGTGGCGGAACTTTCGATGTTTCTGTCCTCGAACTTGGCGATGGCGTCTTCGAAGTAATGTCCACAAATGGCGATACCCATCTTGGCGGTGAAGATTTTGACAATATCATTGTTAATTTCCTCGTCGATGAATTCAAAAAAGAATCTGGTATCGATATTAAAGGCGATGCTGCCGCTATGCAGCGTGTTAAAGATGAAGCTGAAAAAGCTAAGAAAGAACTTTCGAGTTCTACTTCTACCGACATTAACCTTCCATTCCTTTCTGCAGATGCCGAAGGTCCAAAACATTTTGAATACACGTTAACTCGTGCAAAACTAGAAGAGCTCGTTTCCCCGTTGCTCGATCGTCTTGCCGGCCCAGTCGAAAAAGCCCTAAAAGACGCTAAGCTCGAAACTAAAGATATTAATGAAATCGTGATGGTTGGTGGTATGACTCGTATGCCAGCTGTCGTCGAAAAAGTTAAATCTATCTTCGGCAAAGACCCGATGCAAGGTGTAAACCCAGACGAAGTTGTAGCCGTAGGCGCAGCTATTCAAGGTGGCGTTCTTCAGGGCGACGTTAAGGATGTTCTCCTTCTCGACGTCACCCCATTAACCCTTGGTATTGAAACCATGGGCGGAGTTCGCACTCCTTTAATTGATCGCAATACTACTATTCCTACTTCTAAATCTGAGATTTTCTC
>DBWP01000008.1:0-21677 GCA_002309075.1 Candidatus Saccharibacteria bacterium UBA1235
CAAGTATAACCGCCAGCTTTTGAGGCGAGATTTGGAATCGTATTATTTTCTGAAGAAGTTAAATTCGTATTCGCTACATTCATCACGAGGTTGTAACCAAACTCGTTGCTGGTCGCAACGCTAACCACCACATTTTTCTCATTAAACCCGGCAGAAGAAAGGGAGCTTGGCGCGACATTCATAGAAGTAGAACTTCCCATAGCCGTACCATCAGAATTGAAAAGCTTCACCTCGAGGATTTCGCCTTCTGGGATCGTGATAGAAAAATTGTAGTCCGCTGCTGAAACCTTAGTAGAGCCAAAAATCGCAACCATTACCCCCATACCTGTTACAAGGGTGATTGCGAGTACGATGACCTGCTTAAGAAGCTTTTGCATAATATCCTTCCTAAGCCAAGAATAAATCCACTACTTCCATTATAGCACAAGCGGAATAAAAAACTAACAAAAAGCCGCTTTTTAGCGGCTTTTTTCATCATACTTTATTATTTTTCAGCTTTTCCCTCTTCGGCGGATTCTTCTGGAAGAACGATGCCGATAGAAGCAACTGTATCGTTATCGTTGAGGCGCATGATGCGAACACCTTGAGTAGCGCGACCCAATGTCGGAATTTCTTTCATCGCGACACGGATAGCCTGACCCTTCGTTGACATCATAATAACTTCTTTTGCAAGAGGATCTAATGTATGGACGGCTACGATTGGGCCGGTCTTTTCGGTTACGGCGGCCACCTTAATTCCGACTCCACCTCGTTTATGCGGCGGGAAGTTAGAAACAAGACAAGCTTTTCCATAACCATTTGCTGAAACGGCGATTAGTTTTTGGTCTGGATCAGTGATGACATCCATACCGACGATTTCATCTTTCGGGCGGAGTCTCATACCACGGACACCCATCGCGGCACGGCCCATAGCACGAACTTCTTTCTCGTTAAATCTAGTGGCTTGGCCAGCTGAAGTGGAAATCACGATATCGTTTTCGCCGGTGGTCTCTTTAACCCATTTAAGTTCATCTCCAGTATCCAGTTTAATAGCAATTAAACCGTTTGAGCGGACATTAAAGAAATCTTTAATTGCGGATTTTTTAATCGTTCCCTTCTTAGTCGCCATAAAGAGGAAGCCATTTTCGCTAGTATTACTCTGTTTGATAATAGCAGTGATTTTCTCTTCTGGGTGCATATTTAGCATATTTACAGCAGCCGTTCCTTTAGCGCTGAGAGAAGCTTGTGGAACTTCGTACGCTTTCATGCGGAAGAGGCGACCCTGGTTCGTGAAGAATAATAGATAATCATGAGAATTTGCAGTCAAAATCTGCGCGATAACATCTTCTTCCTTCGTGGTTATGCCGCGCTTACCCTTACCGCCGCGATTTTGTTTTCTGAAATCGTTTTGAGGGACGCGCTTCATGTAATTTTCGGAAGTAAGAAGAATGACGCTTTCTTCTTCAGGAATAAGCTCCTCTTCAGAGAACTTACCAACTTCGTGATTAATGATCTTCGAGCGGCGAGGGTCATCGTATTTTTCTTTAATAGCGATAAGCTCTTCTTTTACAACACGGAGAACTTCCTTTTCGTCAGCAAGGATTGCCTCGAGTTTCTTAATGAGTTCGTGAAGCTGTTTTAATTCGTCTTCGATTTTATCGCGTTCGAGGCCTTGGAGACGGCGAAGTTGCATTTGAAGAATAGCGTTAGCCTGGATTTCGGAAAGACCGAACTTCTTCATGAGCTGCTTGTCCGCGTCATCATAAGCGGCGCGAATAGTCTTAATAACTTCATCGATGTTATCAAGGGCAATCTTTAAACCTTCCAAGATATGTGCGCGCTCTTTAGCCTTTCTAAGGTCGAATTCCGTGCGACGGCGAATAACTTTTTGACGATGTTTAATAAATTCAGCTAAAATCTCTTTGAGACCGAGGATTCGCGGCTGAATGCCATCAATAAGCGCCAACATATTATAATGGAAAGAGGTCTGGAGTGGCGTAAGTTTATAGAGTTGATTTAGAATCTTCTTCGGATAAGCGTCTTTCTTAAGCTCTACAACTACGCGAATCTTACCACGAGCTGATTCGTCACGCGCATCTGCAATATGATCTAGCTTCTTAGCAAGTACAAGATCGCGAACTTTTTCGATAAAATCCTCTTTGCTCATGCCGTAAGGAACTTCCGTAATTACGATATTATAGCGGCCATTTTTACGCTCTTCAATATTGGCGACGGCTCGAATTACGACCGAGCCTTTACCAGTCGCGTAAGCCTGTTTCATTGGGGCACCACCGTAGACTTCGGCTCCGGTTGGGAAATCTGGGCCCTTAACATATTTCATTAACTCTTCGAGAGTGATATCTGGGTTATCGATTTGCGCAACCGTAGCGTCAACAAGTTCGCCAAGGTTATGTGGCGGGATGTTGGTTGCCATACCGACAGCAATACCCATTTGGCCATTTAAAAGAATATTCGGTACAGCTGACGGCAAAACTGATGGCTCTTTTTCAGTACCATCGAAGTTATCACGAAAATCAACAGTTTCCTTCTCGATGTCAGCAAGAAGTTCGGCACCTACTTTATCAAGACGAGCCTCAGTATAACGTGAAGCTGCAGCCTCATCGCCATCCATTGAGCCGAAGTTACCTTGACCTTCAACGAGCGTATAACGCATCTTCCAAGGCTGTGCAAGATTTACCATAGCTTCGTAAATTGAAGAATCGCCGTGTGGGTGATATTTACCCATAACTTCACCGACGATACGAGCGGACTTTACGGTCGCATGTGGAGCCTTCCAGCCATTTTTATTCATTGCATATAATATACGGCGGTTAACCGGCTTCAAACCATCTCGAACATCTGGAAGCGCACGATCAACGATGACCGAAAGTGAATAGCGAAGGAAATAATCCTCCATCGTATTCTCAACAGTGCGGAGTTCAATACCTGGTTCTTCGATAATTTCTGGTTTTTTGTTCTCTTCTTCCATAGTTCCTCCTTAAAAGTCCAAGTCATCAAGGTCGACGGAAGCCGCTCTTGCCTGAATAAAGTTTTTACGAAGCTCAGCTTGATCACCCATAAGTTTGCTGAAGATGGTGTCTGCCTTTTCAGCATCCTCAATATTAACGCGAATCAAGATACGATTTTCTGGATTCATAGTGGTTTCCCAAAGCTGTGCAGCATCCATTTCGCCAAGACCCTTAAATCGCTGCTGAGCAGTGTAGCCTGCTTGTTTGAAGCGTTCTGCCTCAGGGTCGATATTTGTACCAGCAGCTTTTCTCTCTTCGATTTTCTTTGTGAGAGTTTCTTCAAGAGCTTGTTCGTCATAAATATAGTCAATTTTGCGACCGTTCCCAGTTCCCTTAATGAGACCGAATAGAGGCGGCTTAGCTAGATAAACGTGACCTTCCTTAATGATTTCTGGCATATAACGGAAGAAGAAAGTAAGAAGTAGGGTTGAAATATGGGAACCATCAACATCGGCATCGGTCATGAATACAATCTTATGATAGCGAAGACCGTCGATGTTAAATTGATCACCAATACCAACACCAAGACCCTTAATAAGCGAGACTAACTCAGCATTAGCAAGCATCTTATCAAGACGAGCACGTTCGGTGTTTAGAACTTTACCTCGAAGTGGCAAAATAGCCTGAATACGAGAGTCACGACCCTCCTTAGCGGAACCTGCTGCAGAGTTACCCTCTACGATAAAGAGTTCGCATTCTTCGGCATTCCTAGAGGAACAGTCAGCCAACTTTGACGGAAGATTCAGTCCTTCAAAGGCACCCTTTCGGATAACATTATCACGAGCAGCACGAGCAGCTTTTCTTGCTCTTGCGGCGAGAGTTGCTTTGCCAACAATTTTCTTAGCGATTTGAGGATTCTCTTCAAGATAATAACCGAAATATTCGGTCATTATTTTGTCTACGATACCACGAACTTCTGGGTTACCGAGTTTGTTTTTAGTCTGGCCTTCAAACTGAGGGTCTGGAAGTTTTACTAAGATAACTGCGGTAAGACCTTCTTTAATGTCATCGCCGGTTAGATTATCTTCTTTCTCTTTCAAAAGACCTGTTTTTCTTGCATAATCATTAATTGTACGGTTAAGACCAGTACGAAAACCGACTACATGCATACCACCATCAGGGGTTAAAACATTGTTTGCGAACGGTTTCATGGTTTCTGCAAAGGTGTCATTGTATTGAAGGGCGATTTCTACGCCAACTTCGCCTGTTTGTTTATCAACATAGAAAATATCATCGGAAAGTAATTCTTTGCCTTGATTAAGACGCTTTACATAACTCTTAATACCACCTTCAAAATAGAAAGATTCTTCGTTGCCAGTACGTTCATCCCTGACAGTGATTAGAATTCCCTTCGTTAGATAAGCTTGGTGACGGGCATAATTGGAAACCCAGTCGTAATCAAAAGTGGTTGTTTCTTTAAAAATAGTCGGGTCTGGATAGAAAGTAATAGAGGTACCGTGTTCGCGCGGCGAGCCTTTCGTAACTTTTAGGCTCATCGTCGGCTTACCGACGTCAAATTCAATATGATTCGTGTTCCCGTCTCTGTAGACTTCGGCTACCATATGGGTCGAAAGTGCGTTTACGACCGAAGAACCTACGCCGTGAAGACCAGAAGAAACTTTATAGCCGCCATCACCAAACTTACCGCCAGCATGGAGTACCGTAAGAACGGTTTCTAGAGTAGATTTACCAGTTTTAGGGTGAATATCAACAGGGATACCGCGACCATTATCGTCTACGCGCACACCACCATCTTTTAAGATAGTAATCTCAATTTTATTAGCAAATCCAGCAATAGCCTCATCGATGGAGTTATCTGCAATTTCTTTAATTAAATGATGGAGACCGTCATATCCGGTGGAACCGATATACATACCAGGCCTTAAACGGACTGGTTCTAGACCTTCCAGAACGCGAATCTCAGACGAATCATAGGCTTCTTTTGCGGCCATTTCAATACCTCTTCTTAAATGTACCACTCTAGTATACACCTTAAATTAGCAAAAATCAAGCCTGTTTGTTTAGCCAACCGTCTAGGAACCCAGATTTTGTAGTTTCGTTGCTCGTAGGGGCCTCTACGTGCGTTTCAGAAGGTTTTTGGGTCGCCCAACGCGCGTTAATTTCTTTTTCCACTTCTGCGCGCGTTTTAGCATATCTAGTGGCAGAATAAACCTTAAGAGATTCCATGAGTTCATTATTCGGCTTGCCCATCGGAGCTGGCAGGTTAATAGTGAAAGCGCTAGATGGCATACCAAACATCATCACCTTAGCAACAGCAGCGTGGTTAGGGGTTTTAGTTAGATCTTCAGCCGTAAAAGTAGGGGTAAAGGCTTTAACCATTAGATCAGCATCTGTTACGCCAACGCGGCCGCAGATAATCGTACCGACGTTACCAAGGAGCGCTTCTCTAATTTTATCGGTAAGCTGCGTCATAAATTGGTTCGCAACGATTAGATTTAGACGATATTTGCGCGCTTCAGAGAGAATGGACTCAAAACTATCTGTTGCGAAGTTCTGGAACTCATCTACGTAAAGACAAAAATCCTTACGTTCATCCTCTGGAATATCCTGACGACTCATTGCAGCCTGTTGGAACTTCATAACAAAGATCATACCGAGAAGATTAGCATTAATATCTCCGAGGCGCCCCTTAGAGAGGTTAACGAGGAAAATTTTCTTATTATCCATGATTTCGCGGATATTGAAGCCGGACTTAACCTGGCCTAAGGTGTTTCTCATAATAGTATTAGAGAGGAATGGTCCCCATTTAGAAGCGAACCAAGTAATAACTTCGCCCGCATCGGACGATTTCTGAGAGGCTGGGAACTCTTTAGTCCAATAATCATAGACGGCCTTATCTGTAACGTACTTTAGTTTAGACTTTACGAATTCTGGATCCGTAAAACATTGTGGTATATCAATAAATGTAGCGCCTTTAGGGTCAGACATTAAAAGAAGTGCAGCGTTCCTAAACATATGCTGACCTCGCGGACCAAAGAAACCTTGGTTTGACGGGTCAAACAGAGACTGAAGCATAGAAATTCCCTCTTGGACGATAAAATCTTTTTGGTCCTCTGAGGTATACTCAAACATATTCATACCGACCGGATGTTCAATATCGGCTGGGTCGAAATAAATAATATCGTCAATCCTCTCCTCTGGAACGCGTTTTAATAGCGCCTCAACGGCATCGCCATGAGGATCAATAAAAGCAAAACCGCGTCCATCGCACATATCCTGGAAGGCAATATTCTCGAGGAAAACAGATTTACCCATACCCGTTTGACCAATCACATACATGTGGCGGCGGCGGTCGTCATCTGAAAGATAGATAGGCTTTTCGTTGCCTCTAAATTCATTTGTCCCTAGGAAAACCCCACTATCAACCAGCCGGGCCGGACCATCAACCTGTTTAACCAATTGGCGCTCGACTTGAGAGTTAGGGATCGCGTTCTGGTCTGGGAGGTGAAAAATACTAGCAAGTTCAACGCTGTTTAAAATATTTGTTCGGACTTTCAAGGGGAAAAATCGAAAAGTATAGTCGACAACAAGCTTTTTTGGATTTTTAAACATATTAACTTTAAAACCGTTAAGTTCTGGGGAGTTGAACTGAGAAAAAGCACTGACGATGCCCCCTAAAATCGCGTCTGAGCGAGGCTTAGTATCAGAGCTGGCTACTATTCGGATTAGGGTCTCAAAGCCCGGGTAGCGGATTTTATTAGCGATAGCGGCGATTTCGTCCTGCTTGACACTCGATATTTGCGTAGTCGTCTCTGATTTTCCATGATCTTCTGGAACCTCAAAAGGTGCTTTTAAGATATCTAATGCAATTCGCCCAGCGCTAGCTCCGCCAGTTTTAACTTTTTTACCTTTACTAATATTTTCGATATATTCTTTAGCTGGCGCAAACCAGTTTTTTTGTGCAGGGCGAAACAAAATTTGTACAGTAGCCCCTTCATTTTTACCCACCGCGGATAGCGCGTTTAAAATCGCCATCGAAGCATCGCGACGACTATCCTCGTAAGTCGAAATCGGAAGATAAAATTCTTTGTTTAGGGTTAGCTCTGCGCCCGCAACAGATTCAAGACTGCCATTAGGCTCGAAAATATTTTCTTCCCTTTTTTCCTCTATACGAGCAGTTGGGTAGGCGGACTGAATCGATTGTTTAACCGTCTCTTTAAGAGAACTTGGAACAATAGCATAATATCTGATAAAACCGTCTTTGGCCGTAATCTCGAAAGAAAAATGGCGTTGGCCATAGAGTTGGGTTTTAAAGCCTTTAGCTACCGTCGAGGCGAGAATAGAGTAAATTACCTGGGCTTTAGAGATTGTTTCGTTGGCAATATCGCGCTGGTCACGACCGCCCGCCTCAATATCATCCGTCGACGGGGGTAGGTGGATTAGTAATGGCGTCATTTTCAGGCCACGTTCGTATTTTTTGGCTTTGCGCAACTTCGATATCCTCGAAGCCAAGATTACAGAGGCAGCCAAAATCACTGCCATAAGAACTATCAAAATTATTGCCCACGACGAGATATTCATGCTGCCCAATTCCCTCTCGCGACCTCTGACATTTCGCCTTCGCCACGGATTTCGTTGTAAAATTTACATATATTACCAGTTTGAGTGAGTTCATTTTCGGCGCGATCTATTTCTTTCTCGAGATCTTCGTTAAAATGATTCCCGACAAGTACCTGTAGGCCCTTTACCTCTGCAGAGGTTTTTTCTGGGCTAGAAACAGGGGTATTTTCAGCCCCCGGCGCAGGAGCAAGTTCGACAATCTGAGCTAAACTCTCTATTTTTTCTTCTTGATTCTGATTGGCGCTCTCTTCGTTAGAAGTCAAAATTTTATTACCGAGATCTCTGGAATTGCGCTCTGGCGCCGCCCAGTTCTCTGAGTTAAGATTATCTCTAGGATCTTCAAAATGTTGTTTTTCGCCATAATCCATATGCTTATTTTATCACATTTTAGATTCTTTTGTACACTAAAAATTCCGCTAAAGATAAGAATAAAATAATCAGCGCGATAGTCCAAACGTTAATAGCGCCGAAAGATCTGGCCATTAGCATCATAATCGGGCCAAAGGCAAGTACGGCAGAATAGAGATATTCTTTTTTGTTTAAAGATTTTTTCTTGGTTCCAAGATAAAAAAACACCTGCATAGCAAGTGAAATGATACTAAAAGTGAATACGTAAAGTGTTGTAAAAAATACTAAAACACCGATAGGACCGACTTCTGTCGGAGAGGTTACATTTAGCATCAAGATTAAAGCTGCGAGTCCGATGATGCTAGTAGTAGTAATTAAGCGGTTATGCTTCATTTTTCGATTATAGCATATTTGTTTAAAACCCCCAAGATTTTATTATGGGAGAAAGCGTGGGGTTATCTGGCCACTTTAAATTTAACTATTCGCCACAACCCCTGCGCTTCTTCCGTTTTGACCGCTTCACGCTAGGTGAAGCATTGATCCTTATTGGCAATTCTTTCGTTCTTTTTTGTTTTTTTGAATGTACTAACGAGAGATTTTCCAATGCGCTCGACGCATTTAGCGGAGCTCTAGGTAATTCCTAATGGTGTAATTTATGGCTAGAAATTACCTTTTCGCCCGCTAAATTCTAGGGTGTTTTAATTCTCTTTCTAGCTTTTTTCATAGCCACTCCTTTTTTATTTTTTCGTTTTTGTTTTAGTCATCTCGACTGTCTTCATATTACCACAAGAATTATAAAAAATCAATAGATTTATTCAACTTTTTTGCTGTATTTTTTACAACGTTTACTCTATATTGCCCCTGTTCTACTTTTTTATTCATTTTGTTGTGATTTTTACAACAAAAATCGCCCGGATGGGCGTTTTGTAGTATTTTTTACAACAGAATTGGTGGAGCTGGGGGATACTGCCTCCCCGTCCGAATCAACACGTGGATACGATTCTACATACATAGTTTCCTGTTTCATTTTAGCAAACATTATTAGCTGCAGAAAACCAAACTAATAATTGCCGTGGCTAAATTTTCGAGCTATGTTCCGCCACCAACATGGCCTTATTCCCGTACTATGATAATCTACGTCCTACGGAACCTTGGGCGTTAGACCAGCCTATAATAAATTAGGCGTAAGCAGGCATGTATGCAACATGCGCTACGTTCGTGTTTTTAGCACTTATTAATACTTACGGTATTTAATCGGTATGCCTCGTATCTGTTAATGACCCGTCTAAGCTTTGTCAGCCCCGACTCTCTATATTTTACCATAAACTTATCCCTAAAACAAGAAGAAAGCCGGTAACTGCGAGGAAAACCGGCTTTCTGAAGTAGAGTGTGGAGTTATTTTGGCTATATTTTTGTTTTGACCTTTTGAATAATTTTTTTATTCAAAAGCTATCTCTATTATATCGCCCAAAAATGCTAATGTCAATATATTTTTTGAACAATTTTTGTATATTTTTTGGTGAGTTTTCCACAAGTAGAATCACCTTGAAATCCCTGTTTTCTAGGTGGGGGGTTGAAAATAAAATTTACCTATGCTAAGAGGAACGCATGATAAGTAAAATACATTCAGCAATACCATACGGCTTCGACGGAAAAATGGTCGAAGTTGAGGGAGACATGAATCGAGGACTCCCGGCATTTAATATTGTGGGCATGGCAAATAAAACTATTAATGAGTCGCGGGAACGAGTCAGGAGCGCAATTGTTAATTCTGGCTTTAGTTTTCCCGACAAAAAAGTTACGATAAACCTGGCGCCAGCAGATTTAGAAAAAGACGGCTCTTATTTAGACTTGCCGATAGCGCTGTCGGTCTTAATGTTATCTGGACAGCTAATTAAGCCAGACGTCCATCATAAGTTATTCGTAGGCGAACTGTCGTTAAACGGCGAACTACGGCCAATTAGAGGTATTATTAATATCGTGGAAACCGCTAAGAAACGCGGTTTTAAGGAAATTTTCGTCCCTATTCAGAATTTGCCGCAGGCAGCAATGATAAATGGAGTGACTATTTATGGTGTTAGCACCCTCCAAAACCTCTTTCTGCAGCTTAAAAAACAAGGCGACGTGTGTGAGACGAATTTTGCTCTAAAACCGCTAGAAAAGGCCGAAAAAGCGGAAAATGGGCCGATTTTAGACCATATTCGTGGGCAAAAAATGGCTAAACGAGCTATGGAGATCGCAGTTGCGGGGCATCATAATATCTTAATTTCGGGGCCGCCAGGGGCTGGAAAGACGCTGCTTGCGAATGCGGCGGCAAACTTACTCCCTGATCTTACGACGAATGAAAAAGTCGACATTACAAAAATTTACTCTCTTGCCGGGATGGCGACAGATGAAGTAGTAGAAGCTCGCCCCTTTAGAAATCCCCATCACACCGCGAGTGCCACATCGATAATCGGGGGTGGAGCCGGCGCGATGCCAGGAGAAATTTCATTAGCGCATAAAGGAATCTTGTTTCTAGATGAAATACCCGAGTTTCAACGTTCAGTTCTAGAGGCCTTAAGGCAACCACTTGAAGATAAAAAAATTACGATTTCAAGAGCAAATCGTAAAAACGTTTATCCGGCAGATTTCATGCTGATTGCAACAATGAATCCTTGCCCATGTGGATATTTAGGGGATCCGACTCATGAATGTAAATGTTCTGAAGCCCAAATTTTGAATTATCAGAAAAAACTATCTGGGCCTTTATTCGACAGAATTGATATGTATGTAAATGTAGAGAAGGTCGAAAATGAAGATTTGATGAAGCCGCTCGCCGAATCGGCAGACGAACATAATGTTGTAAAAAATACTATAACAGGGGCGATTGAACGCCAAAAGGCTCGTTTTGGGCAAGATGGGGTTTATAATTCTTCCCTTTCTTCCTTTCAGGTTTCGAAACTCTTGAAAATGGAGCCCGACGCGAAAAAGCTTTTAAAAGAAGCTTCAGATAGGCTAAATCTTTCAGCGAGAGCATATTTTAAGACGATTAAAGTCGCCCAGACGATTGCTGACTTAGACTGCGCCCCTATTATTACCGCAAAACATTTAGCAGAGGCGTTAACGTACAGAAAAAGATAAGTTTACTATTGTATTTTTCTCTAGAATTTGATATAATCGATACTAGGTTAATTCAAGAGAAGAAAGGATTATTATAAAAACTACATCACGCACCCGCCTCAATGGAGAAATTCGTTATCCGGAGGTACGTGTAATTGGACCTAGTGGCGAACAGCTTGGCATTATGTCGAGTCGTGAAGCCCAGCTTCTCGCGAAGGAACAGGGAGTGGATTTAGTGGAGATTGCTGCTAATGCCAATCCGCCGGTCGTTAAAATTATTGACTGGGGTAAATACCAGTATCAAAAAATGAAAGAAGAGGCTAAAAATCGTAAAAAAGCCCGCGAAAAACAATCCGAGCTTAAACAAATGAAGATTGGCCTTAAGATTTCAGACAACGACCTTAACATCAAAGTTCGCAAAATGCGTGGTTTCGTCGATGACGGCGACCGAGTAAAAATTATGATCGTTTTTCGGGGACGAGAAATGGCTCATAAAGAGATCGGTCAAGAGCTTCTAGACAAAGTACTTGGTTTAATGGGTGAAGATATCACCATCGAAGGCAAGGCGCAATTCAGCGGACGTAATCTGTCGGTACAGGTACGAAAAAAGTAATTTCCTACTTTCTAGGCCCCCGATCGAACTTTTAATACCAACTTAATAAACTAAAGGAAAACCTATGCCAAAATTAAAGACGCATAAAGGTACCGCAAAACGAATTAAGGTTACCGGTTCTGGTAAACTCGTACGTGAGCGGGCTTTCGGGAATCACATTCTCGCAAAAAAATCTAAAGCCAGGAAACGCAACATGAAAACTGCTGCAACTATTAATGGCAAAATCAAGAAAAACATTAAGACAGCATTAGGGGTTTAATTATGAGAGTTAAAAGAGGTGTCGCGGCACACGCGAAACATAAGAAGATTTTGAAGGCAGCTAAGGGCATGCAACATGCACGCACCCGTAGCTTCCGACTTGGTAACCAGGGTGTAATTAAAGCTCTTCGTTACAGCTACCGTGATCGTAGAAACAAAAAGCGCGATCTAAGAGCGCTTTGGATCACCCGCATTAATAATGCATCGAGAGAACTTGGTCTTTCCTACTCACAGCTTATCGCTGGGATGAAGGCAAAGAACATCAACCTCGATCGCAAAATTCTTGCAGATCTCGCCGTAAATAACCCTGAGGCGTTTAAAGCAATTGTTAACACGGTGAAGGAGAAATAAGATGGCTATTTGTGAGATTACTGGAAAAGGCAAGATGTACGGCCACAATGTGTCGTTCTCCCAGAGACACACACGCAAAGTTTTCAAACCGAATGTTTCTAAACGCACTTTGATCATTAATGGTCAAAAGGTTAAGTGCAATATTTCAACTTCTGCGCTTAGAACTTTGAAGAAAAAAGGCCTAATTGAAAGCCCAAAGGCACGCGCCGAAAAAGCGAACAAATAATTTAAGTTCTTATCAAAAATCCACCCTTTCGGGTGGTTTTTTGATAATGAGCCGTCATTAAGCCGGGTTTTGTATCCACACCGAAGTGTGAACGACAATCATCTATCTAGGCGCCGCGTTGCCGCAGCACTCAAGCGGTGAGCGTGCGTCCTCGAGCAAAGGCTGATAGCACTCCTTGCAACGGGTAGGGTTTGCCCCCGCAACGTATCGCTACGAAGCGCTGTGAGCTCTTACCTCACTCTTTTCACCCTTACCTCCGAAAGTCAGAGGCGGTATAAGTTTCTGTGGTACTTTCCCTATCCTTACGGACGGTCGCCGTTAACGACTACCCTGCTCTATGTTGCCCGGACTTTCCTCTTGAAAACAAGCGATTGTCTTTCTGGCTCTTTTATATTATATCACACTAGGCGCCGATTTTATCTTTACCGTTACGGCGAGTGGCGTTATGTTCAATATATTCAATAATTTTAGAGGCGACATCACGGCCAGTAACTTTTTCAATGCCAAATCCAGGCGAAGCATTTACCTCAAGTACGAGCGGACCTCGCGAAGAACGCATAAGATCAACCCCGCAAATTCTAAGCCCCATCGCTTTAGCGGCTTTAATGGCGACTTTCTTCTCTTGGTCAGTCAATTTAATTGGTGTACCTAGCCCGCCCTGGTGGAGATTGGAGCGGAAATCATCGTCTAGAGATGCTCTCTGCATCGATGCGATAACGCGATTCCCTACCACGAAAGCACGGATATCTGTGCCGGCAGACTCCTTAATAAATTCCTGAAGTAAAATGTTTGTGCCATCCTCATTATAGAGATAAAAAGCTTGGAGAGCGGACTTCGCAGCCTTTCTCGTATCAGCCAAAATCACGCCGTTGCCATGAGTGCCGGAAGCCAATTTAATAATAACTGGCAACCCAATCTGTTCTATCAAGTCATCAATGTCGGACGTATTACGAGAAACCAAAGTCTTAGGGGTATCAACGTCGTATTTGGCCAGAATCTGAGCGGCGCGAAGCTTGTCGCGAGCGCGAGTGATAGCCACCGAAGTAGCCGAAGTATAAACGCCCTGCATCTCAAACTGGCGCACCACAGCGCAGCCATATTTGGTCATATTATTCGATATTCGAGGCAAAATCGCGTCAAAGCCCTCTAGTTTTTCGCCTTTATAATATACATCCGGATGTTTGTCATCGAGAGAAAGGTAGCAATTTTTATATTTAACAACTTTCACTTCGTGACCACGTTTTTCAGCCTCTTCCACTAAGCGTTTAGTAGAGTAGTTAGCATTGCCGTTTGAGAGAATTGCTAATTTCATTTTAGGCTCCTTTCTTTTTTAATTTTATATATTCTTGGTGAAATTTATAGGGGTCTTCGTCAAGACGTTTTTTGGATATTTTTGTCTTGCACTTTTTAACTGGTACGGTAGCGTATTTTTTAGACACATCGACTAAAAATTTTTTCGAAATAGTACGCCGCCCAATTAAAATCGGAAAATTATTTTTACTACGATTGGCAAGATTAAAGAGCGCTTTAATTTTTTTACCGTGCAATTTTAAAGAGAGATGCGTGCGATAACGAATCTGCTCATTCCCAGAGGCATCACGAATAATAACCGCTCGAAAATCAGTGCGTGCGAAATCTTCGCTAGTGTAAAAAGGGCTTTCTTTGTCGAAAAGTTGAAAATGCAAGATGCCATCTTTCGTAACACGAATATGACTGGCCCAAATCGACGATGAGTCAGCACCGGTGTCGATCTTGGCAGGAACATTTTCAACGCCTGCAACATCAACAAATTCGGTCGAACCGATAATTTCTAGTTCCGAACTTTTTTTTGGCGCACTCATATCTTTTTATTATAGCATACTTTGCCTAAAAAGTCAATGGTCTACGTCTGTCTTCTCTGTAAACTACGGTCGATAGCCTGATTTGCTTCATGGTCGGCAACTGTGTTTTGGCTGCGCGAAACGTGAGTAAACGAAACTGCGTCAAAATAATTTAGTTTTTCTTGAATGTCCCTGTAAATCGGGAGAATATCCTTATTTTTGACCGTAAAAATACCGTTTAGCTGGTTAACCACCATTAAACTATCAGAGATAAAGTGGGCGGATTTTAAGCCTAACCCAATAGCACGCTCGATACCGTTTTTCATAGCGTAATATTCGGCAACCCTAGAGGTAGCAAAGCCAATAAATTTTCCGCTCTGTTCTATAATTTGACCATCAACATCTGTTATACAGCAACCGACGCCAGCAGGTCCAGGATTGCCACGAGATGCGCCATCTACATTTACGGTAGCGGCGAGCGCTGCGTCACGCGGAGAAATGCGTCCAGGAGTGACCTTCCCTTCGACGATTTCGAAGACCGATAGACTCGCCTCGTCTAGGCGGACGTTTGCCGTAGTAAAATCTTTGATATATTTATAACTAGTATAGCGATCGAAAGGTTCTGGTTTAATATTCTCCGTGTCAGAGAATCCAATTTCATATATTATATATAGGTTACTTAGGCGGCTCGAACCTTCTAGGGCTAAAAACGTAATGACGTCTTTAATTTTAATGGAACTTGCGGTGAGACCAACATATTCAGAGAGAGCGCGAAACATAGCTTCTTCGGGTTGCTCGCCGAACTTAATCTTTCCGGTCGGTAGCTCCCAAAAAACTGGGGCCTCCGAGCGGCCACGGCTACGCTTCAAAACTAAAACCCCGTCTTTAGTTCTAACAATTCCAACTACGCGAATTCTCTGTTTCATGCCACCCTTAAATCTTGAGGTGCCCTATCGGCCTGTTTTCCCCGTAATATATACAGGTGGGTAAAATCTTATGCGATACGACCACGGTCGTAAGCCACGAAATCCCTAAAACATGATTATTCAGGAAAATCATGTTGCCGATAGGGCTATCTTCATTGTAACATATTTTTGCTCACTATGATATAATTTACTCAGATAACAGAGGGTGTAGATTCAGAAAATCCTGAGTTTGAATGGAATTTTTAAGCTCCAACTATCGTATAAAAGAATTTAATTATCCCGGTCATGCCGTTTGAAATTAGATTCGAGAAGACATCGCTAAAGAGGAAAATTAGAAAATACACGATGATGAAGCCGTAGCGCTCCATTGAATTTAGAATGTTGCGGAAAAAATCTGGCGAAATTGCATAGAGGATACGCGAACCATCAAGAGGCGGTATTGGGATAAGGTTAAAGAGCATAAAGCCCAAATTAATATAAACTGTTTCAATAAGAATAAATTGTAGTAGATCGCTGCCCGTATAATATATGGTGGCAAGGCCGGAAAAATATGCAATTAAAAAGGCGACGAAGGCAATCAAGAAATTCGTAAGCGGGCCAGCGAGAGCAACAAGTGCAAGCCCCCATTCGCGCCATTTTAAATTATGGGAGTTGATCGGAACTGGCTTTGCGCCGCCAAAAACTGGAGCATTTAATAGATACAAAATAACTGGGACCAATATCGACATGAATGGATCGATATGTTTTATAGGATTTAAGGTTAAGCGACCAGCATCTTTTGCGGTGCGATCGCCGAGGAAATAGGCTACTACCCCGTGCGCTAATTCATGCAAAATCACCGACACGACGACGATGATTAAGACGATTATGAGATAGATTGGATCCTTCATTAATTAAGCACCACCACTTCTTTCGTAGCTGGCAGAGATTCAAGATTTTTAATTTTGAGCTTCTTTTCGGTGCGCGCAGTGAGCTTCAAATCGGAAACCATCGCGTCAACATTCCCCATGGCGACGATGAGCTTTGGCTCAATTTCGCGAATTGCACGAATGCTCGAAGTGCAAAGAATATCAGCAATAATATCATCGAGATTTTCCTCAATATTGCCAAGAATACCAACATGCACACCGCCAATTTCGACTGAATAAATAGTTTTATGGCTTTCGGTCAAGACGCCGCGAATGGTAGCATCGCCAATTTCGAACTCACCAGGACCGGTGATTTCTCCGACTGGGAGATTTGCGGAGATAACAGCGTTCGCGACATCAAATTTAATTGCACCTTTTTTAGTCGTAATAATAATTTCGTCCGGATTTTTGCTTTCAATTTCGAACATATTCCTCCTGTTATTTTATGATTTTGTATGGGTCAATAATTTCACTAATTTCCATTTCGAAAATTTCTTCTAAGAAACGGTCTTTAACATTTTTACGATAAGTGAAATCGTCTGTCGACATGATTACGTAATTAATCGGCTTTCCCTGTTTCTTTTCGACTACCTCGGCCCAACGAGTAAGTTTTTTTGTTTTGTCGTTTCCGATAACTAGAAGATCAACACCATCTTGGCCAGGGAGACGATTGGTGACGACAAGTCCTTTAATGTAATTTTTAACCGGCCGGCAATATTCTTCCCAAGTTGTTTCGTGGACATCTTTTTCACGAGTTGAATCAATTTTCTTTGAAAAAATTTCAGTTAATGGACGCGCGAATGGATGTTTACTATTAGCCGAGTAATAAACTTTATTGTCGAAGGTCTCATTTTTGATAACACCTATACTCTCAAGATTTAAAAGTTCCCGACGGACCGAGTTAATCTGCTCATCAATTACGCGCGTCATTTCTCGCACGTAGAAAGATTTTTCAGGATTTTCGAAAAATAATTTTAGAAGCTTCGCGCGAGTTTTAGAACCAAATAATTTTTCAATTGGTGTACTATTTTCTTTACTCATTCTGTATATATTTTATCACGTATGGATAAATTTTTGCAAGCTCTAACCAAATAATATTATGGTTGCGTTTAAACCAAGTAAGTTGTCTTTTAGCTAAATGATAATCCTCGTAAAAACATTTTTCTTTAGCCTCATCTAAACTTAAATTTCCCTCTATATATTTCCAGGCATATTCATAAATATCACTTTTCATAGCTCCATTATCCCAGCCATATTTTAAAACTAATTTTTTAGTTTCTTCATACAGTTCTGGACAAAACATTTGATCAATTCTTTTCTTGAGACGCTCCCTTAATTCCTCTGTTGGCCATTTAATCCCTATAATTAAAAAATCCCCTTTTATACTTGTTCTGTCTGAACAACTTTTTTGTTCAATATCGCCAATTTTATGTCCAGTCGGGCCCTTGAATTGATAATCATAAATTAAGGCATCGATATAAAGTCCAGTGCCACCAACAATGATCGGGACCTTTCCGCGAGACTTAATTTCTTTAATTTTTTCTGCTGCATAAGTTTTCCAATCGGCAACAGTAAACCTTTCGCCTGGCTCGACTAAATCAATTCCCCAATGCGGGACTCCGTCCATTTCTTCTTTAGTCGGCTTAGCGGTGCCAATGTCCATACCCTTATAAATTGCGCGAGAATCAGCAGAAATAATCTCTCCACCGATAGTCTTTGCAATCTCAATAGAAACGCCGGTTTTACCGGAGCCGGTAGGGCCTAGAATAATAATGCCTGACGGGTCCTGCCGGACCTTCTCCTCCCCCACCTCGCCAAGTCTCGGCAGGGGACCCCCTCCAGGTCCGTCACCCGTCATATTATATCTTCCTTAGGAATTCATCAAGCTTCTCTAACTCAACCTTTTCTTCTTTGTCGCGGAGGCGAATTGAGACGATTCCCTCTTCAGCATCTTTCGGACCAACAACAAGGATAGCTGGGATCTTCATATCCGTAGCACGTTTGATCTTTTTACCAAGAGAATCTGCCGATTCGTCAACTGTGTAGCGAAGCTCGTTGTATTTCAGAGGCTTCTCAAGCACGATTTCGTCTAGAATATCGGTAATTTTCTTTACATAATCTGAAATTTTATCATTTACCGTAACGATTCGGACCTGTTCTGGAGCGCACCAAAATGGGAACCAGCCGCCAGTATGTTCAATAAAGACCGACAAGAAGCGCTCAATAGAACCAAGCGTAGCATGATGAATCATGACTGGGCGCTCTTTTTCGCCTTTCTCGTTAACGAATTCGAGTTCAAAACGTTCTGGCTGGACAAAGTCTAGCTGAATCGTTGCGAGCTGGTGTTCACGTCCGATAGCATCTTCCGCCATGAAGTCAATCTTCGGGCCATAGAAGGCAGCTTCGCCCTCTTGTTCAAAATAATCTAACCCGTTATCGATTGCGGCTTGCTTGATTTGATTTTGAGCCATCTCCCAAAGCTTCTTATCGCCAAGATACTTATCTTCATCAGAACGATATGAAAGGCGAGCGCGAAGTTTCTGCATGCCCATTGTGGTATATAGTTCTTTCACAATAGCGACTAGGCGCTTTACTTCGTCCTTAATTTGGTCTTTGCGGCAGAAAACATGTGAATCGTCTTGGGTCAAAGAACGAACGCGAGAAAGACCGCCAAGCTCACCAGTTTTTTCATCGCGATAATCAGTCGTAGCTTCCATGTAGCGGACTGGCATCTCTTTATAAGTGCGTGGGCGCGAAGCGAAAATCTGAGCGTGATGTGGGCAGTTCATTGGCTTCATCGCAAAATCTTCACCATTGACCTGGGAGTGAACCATAAATAGCTCGTCACCAAATTTAGCATAGTGTCCAGAAGTTTTATACAGGTCGGTTTTCGTGATATGTGGGGTCCAGACTTTCTTGAAGCCTTCGCGACCACGGAGACTCAAAGAATAGTTAGCCATAAGCTCACGAAGTTCTGTCCCGCGCGGAGTAAAGAGCGGCAAGCCAGCGCCAACTAGATCCGAGAAACAGAAAAGATCTAGCTCTTTTCCAAGTTTGCGATGATCACGCGCCTTGGCCTCTTCTTGACGCTTTAAGAATTCATCAAGTTCTTCGTCGGTATCAAAGGCAACACCATAAATACGAGTTAGCATTTCCCTCTTCTCGTCACCACGCCAATAAGCTCCGGCAATTCGAATTAGTTTAAAGGCACCAACTTCGTTAGTATTTTTGACATGTGGGCCTTTACAAAGGTCCGTAAAGACATCACCCATATCATAAAGAGAGATTTCGGCGTCTTCTGGTAGTTCTTCAATAAGTTCAATCTTATAATCCTGACCATGGTCTCGCGCCCAATTTAAAGCCTCCATTTTCGAGACTACGCGCTTCTCCATCGGAAGTTTAAGATCAATAATCTCATGCATTTTCTTCTCGATCCGAGGAAGATCCGCATCAGAAACCTTGGTGTCGCCAAAGTCAATATCGTAATAGAAACCATTGTCAATAGCTGGGCCAATACCGAATTTTGTTGTAGGATAAAGCTCTGTAACTGCAGCAGCGAGTACGTGACTTAAAGTGTGTCTCATTTTTTGTAGATTGTCTTCTCTAGACTCTTTCATCTTTATCCTTTCTATTAACCTATATATTATATCATAAATCTAGAGAAAAAGTTAGGCTATCTGGATTTCTTACTGGGGCGGCCTTTAATATTCAATATTTTATATGTCTCTTCGATCGTGTCTTCAAAACTATCAACAATCCTAATATTGTGACCAAAAAAATTACGAAACTGTGGTTTTAGTTCCGTAAATTGTCCGCATGCAAGAAAAATTTGTTTTGGTATAAATTTTTTAATTTTATTTATCGCAAATTCAAGATCGGTGTTAAATTCTTTTTCTGTTAGTTCGCCGTCATCAATAAGCGGCGGCCAAGCGTCTAAACAAATTGTTCTAATATTTGTGCGGGGGATGAAGTTAAGATATGTAAATTTTTTAGTAACTGCTTTAGTTGTAAGGATGAGGGTAGGCTTACCTGGGAGGATTCTCCTCGGCATAAGTGTAAAACCAATGAATTTTTGATTTTTATATTTGCGATTAAAATATTTAAGGCTGGTAGCCGAAATTAAATAATTGGCGATAATAATTAAATCAACTTTATTAATATATGGACTCAGGGCATTCTCGGCTAAAATTCTTGCCTTTTTAGGGTCCCTTAAAATCTCGTCTCTTTTCCGCCAATTTATAACTCTAATTATTTCCGTGGTCGGAAGTTCAGACTCTAGCTGATCTGCAAAATTTTCACCACCATAACCGCTATCAAAAATTACTATTTTTAACATATCTCTCCTTCACCTCCGTGATTTTGATTCTAGCACTAACCGTCATAAGATTTTGCGGCCTTTTAATGAAAAGACTACAGCTGTAGCTCACTTTTTTTCATAAATGAGTAAAATTAAAAAGGCGCCGAGTAAAATTCGACGCATTTTTTTGGTTAGTTTTAAAACTATGAAGTTTTTCTGGATGAGAATTGTACCAACTTAAACGGCCATTTACGAACATCGCTCGGGGTCTTTACTTTACACTTTTTACTGTTCCTTGCCTCGGCCTCGCTAGCCTCGTTCTGAAGATTTTTCTTCTTGAGATAATTATACTCATTCTCGGCAGATATAAATTTGTCTTTCAAAATATCGCGTTCGTCTTTAAGACGTTTGAATTCCGCCTCGGCTTTCGTGTGAATACTCTTTTTCTCTTCAAACTTAGCCTTTGCAGCCCGATAGACAGATCCGTCAGTCTTCGGAGCCTCAAGTTTAGCTTCTTCTTTAGCCACCTTAATCTTATGGCAAAGTTTGCTAATCTCAGCGTTAAGCTCATTTCGACGCTTTTTGTGCTCATGTCCTTCCCGAGACAGAGCTGCAGCATTCACCTTGTCGCCAAGTTCATATTCGCTGCTAGCCTGGTCGAAACATACTTTCATTCTCTGATGCTCAAGGTCTGCCTTAGCACGTAAAGGTTCTATAAGCGAATTAGTATAATCGCGAACCTTGCAATAGTTATCCCAAACCTCACGATAATGGTCATTTGCGGTTTTTATCGCTTGATACTCCTGATTCATCTCATTTCTCGCTTCGCAGCGCTCCAACCATGCCGACATCATAACGTCGTGGGCCTCACTAGCACGAGTTTTAGCTGCATCGTATACAGCCCAAGCCTCTTGCTTGCGTTGAAATGCCGACTGCTCTTTTGCCTTAATCCTGTCTAAGTCGTAGTTTGACATACATAGTCACCAACCTTTCTAAAAAATATAAAAGTACGGGCCGAAAGGCCACTTTTTTAATTATATCATAAAATAATAAAAAATGCAATAAATAAAGAGCTCCTGCGGCTCTTTCTTCAATTTCTGGTGGGTGATGAGGGGCTGGGATGTCGCTCGCTACGCTCGCTCCATTCGAACCCTGGGCTCGAGCCCTTATCTATCAGAAATAAAAACAAGTCCCCTCGGGACTTCTTTTTATTTCTGGTGGGTGATGAGGGGCTCGAAC
>DBWP01000008.1:21705-64173 GCA_002309075.1 Candidatus Saccharibacteria bacterium UBA1235
CTAGCCAACTGAGCTAATCACCCGCCTTTCTATTATAACACAGATTCAAAAAATCTCAAGACGCGTTTTAACAGAGAAAGAAAAAAACATAAAAAATTATAAAAAATCGTAAGAATTTATTTTTTGACAATTTTTTTAGTGACGTCGAACTTTTCCATGTAAAAACCAAACATCAAACGAGTTTGAGCATAGAAGGCGGCAAGCGATTGATAAAGAATTGAAGTGACCGGCATTAAAACCCACTGAAGAATCATGAAAATTTCCTTGCCTTTTCGATACTTTTTCGGACGCGGCGGCAGAAGTCGGAAAGAAATTAAGACCGTCACGATAAGACCAACCGCGGCAATAGTTTCCACAACACTAACAATATTTGGCAAGTTATATCCGACCATAGTGTGAGCGGACAAATTCATGATCATCGGTACCCAACCACCAAAAGCGACGATTGGCGCCATAATGGCAAGGGTGATGTGGCCGTCTAACAGCCGCCAAAACTTCGGAAAAAGCTGGGTGAATGGAACTGGGCGCGATTCCCTTTTTGCGAATAGCCTAGTGCCGACATAGGCGACGTCAGAGGCTCCATAGTACCAACGGCGGACTTGAACGAACTGAGCTTTAATCGTTTTTAGGAAAGTTTCATCAACGACGGCGTCTTGATAAATTGGAATGCGGATTGGGAGGACCGAATAATCTCCGCCAAAGAAGAAAAGACTGCGCCAATATTGATGGCCGTCTTCAACAATAGTTCTTTTGCTCCAGAAATTCATAGCTTTAAGAGCCTGAAGAGGCTGGGAGTGGGAAGCAAAATTGCGGAGGGCGTGTGGACGCATAGTCGTGATGACGTTGAAAAATGAGTTTGAGACCGCGATGACGCGAGTCGGAGCGGGAGCATCCCAAATATTATTCATGAAAAGCGAGACTGGCTGATAGCTTAAATGCTGACGACGCGGGTGGGTGATAAATTCATAGGCGACTGAATCGAGATATTTTTTATGCATGCGGTTGTCGCTATCTAGAGAAGTCACGATGATGTTTTCAATCGGGAGATGCTTTTTCTCAACATATTTTGCAAGCTCCTCGCCAGCATAAGTTAGGTTCGGGCCTTTACCGACGACCTCGTTTGGTAAACCATCTGGATGTTTAACAAGTACAAAATCTTTAAAGGTATTCTTGTATTTTTCGCGGAGCATTTTAGCGGTTTTTTCCATCGCCTCTCCACCACGTTCCTCGTAGGCTAAGAGGACGATAGTGTGGTCGCTCGGAAAAGTATTTTTGTCTATTGCATCGATCGATGGATCAAGAATTTCAAAGCCTTCATTATAAGCAGCGACGATGACAGCATGATAAATTTTATCTGGATTTGGGTATTCAGTCGGCATCGCAGCCATAAATTTTAGATTTTCGATATGTTCGCTGAAATGATAACTTTTATTATCGTCATTGTCACGAAGACGCTCAAAAGCATCGTGTGGATGGCTAAGATCTTCCATGCGGCCGCGCCAATCAACGCGTTCGGCAGCTTTGACAACTTTATAGCCTTGAACTGTGCGATAAGCTACACTGATAGCTTTTACTAAAGTGCTCGCAATAATGATAAAAAGATAAATGCTACCAAGAACTGGGTCGAGCCAGGAGAGCAAAAATAACAAAATGATTGCGCCATAAGAAATTAGGCCCGGGAGGATTTCGAGGAAACGGTAGAGAGGTTTTCGTTTTCCTTGAGGAATTTCAAAATTAGTACGCATATTAGACCTTTTCCAGTAACCTCAATAAAACAATTCCGGTGCCGAGGATCATGACTGTGGTCGTAATTAGGAAAAATTTAGTCATACCGGCGCCGCGTTTTTTAAAAATACGGAGCGCGATTAGCATGTGGAAGAACCCATAAATAATGGCGAGGATCGGAAAAGTTAGCATGTCAGCCCAAGAGCCGTTACGGTAACCGCCGATATCGCCGTAGCCGATTTTAACGACAGCGGCAGATGGATTTAAATTGACGATGCTAAATACGAATAAGATAAGTGCTAAAATTGTATTAAAAATTATTAGGAAAAACATAAGTTTTTCTTCTTTATAAATCTGCTTTAAGCTATCTTTAAAATCTTTCATATTTATTTAGTGAGTTTATCTACAATATTATTAACCTGTTGAATAAATAAGGTGTCGCCGACAATACCGATTGCTCCAGCAACAATCATCATCCAGCCGATAACAGTCGTAACATCATTAAAGGTAATAAAAATGCCGAAAAGAAGAACAATTACTGAGACGAGGAGAATATATCTCCAGACGTCAATTCCGGCAGCGTGGAGTTTAATTGCGGTATTCATACGAACGAGTGATTCATAAATAATGAAAATACCGACGATAATTCTGAAGATGTTTGCGATATCTGCGCCCATAATAAGCACTGTAATACCGACGAGAGTAGAAATAACTCCGAAAAGCAAGCTGTTATCGAAGAAGTCGTTTTGACCTTTTTCAACGAAATAATTAATTACCCTATACGCACCTTTGACGACGAAGAAGATACCGACAACATAAGAAACGATTTTCATCATCGAGTCTGGCCAAGCGATAAAAAGGACGCCGAGAATCATAATCGCGAGAGATTCGATAACCGACGACCATGCAGCTTTTTTAATATCGCTGCCGACATTTTCAATAGGATGCTTAATAATTTCCACCTTTGACATATAAATCTCCTATTTATTGAAAAATGGAGCCGATGGCAGGGATCGAACCTGTGACCTGCTCGTTACGAATGAGCTGCTCTNNCTCTACCAACTGAGCTACATCGGCATGTTTTTATTATAGCATATCTTATTTCTTTTTGATAGGCGGAATCTTTTTTTCCGCATTGTTTCGTTCCCTAATATTGATGGCTCTTAATAGCTTCTGTCTGGCGTGCGGAGTAATAATTTTATCAAGCCAAGAAGATTTTGGAGTCTGGTTTTTAGAGGTTAGAATCTCGACAATATCGCCCTGTTCTAGTTTTTTATTCAAGTTACTCATCTTACCGTTGATTTTAACTCCAACGACATGGTCGCCGATTTCGGAATGCAAGCGATAGGCAAAATCCAACGGAAGCGAGCCTTTCGGCAAGTCGATAATATCGCCTTTTGGAGTATAAACGAAAATTTTATCAGCAAAAAGATTCAATTTTAGCTTCTTAAGGTCGACTTTTTTGCCCTCGCGAAGTTTTGCGGCGGTCATCTGAAGCTCGGTAATCCAGAGAAGGTTAGTCGGAAGATGCTCGATTTTTCCCTTCTTATAGTTTTCAGTTAACTTCTGTTCGTTATAATAAAAGCTCGCAGCAAGACCACGCTCAGCATATTCATGCATTTCATGGGTGCGAATCTGGAATTCGACGATACGTTTATCTTTCGTAATGACGGTTGTATGGAGAGACTGATAACCGTTTTGTTTTGGCATAGCAATATAATCTTTGATACGTCCGCCCATCGGTGTATATAGAGAGTGGATAACACCAAGAGTTAAATAGCAATCAGTGATGTCATCGACAATCACACGAAGGGCGATAAGATCATAAATTTCATTGATGTTTTGGTTATGTTTAGCAAGTTTTTTATGGAGAGAATAAATCGATTTTACGCGACCAGAAAGTTCAAAATGAATTTTCTCTTTTTTTAGAGCCTCAGTAATCTCCTCTTCGATTCTTTTTAATGAACGCGCCGCGGATTTATTGTATTTATCGATCAAATCTTTCAGTTCATCGTAGCGTTTAGGATCGACATATTTAAACGAAAGGTCGGCCATTTCAACACGGAGAAGCCCCATATTGAGACGGTCGGCTAGCGGAGCGAAAACTTCAAGAGACTCTTTTGCAATTTTTTTCTGTTTTTCTGGCGGAAGAGCGCTCAAAGTTCGGAGGTTATGGAGACGATCGGCGAGTTTTATGATCAAGACCCGAATATCATCACCAAGAGCAATCATGAGCCGAAGGAAATTATCTCTTGTTTCTGGAAGATAAGTGTCGATGTCGCGCATACCATTTCTAGCCGTGGAAAGCTTAGTCACGCCATCGACTAAAAAGGCAACCGATTCACCAAACTCTTTTTTAATATCGTTTAAAGTTAAGCTCGTGTCCTCAACGGTATCATGAAGAATCCCAGCGATAATCGTATCCTCATCCATTCCCCATTCTTCGAGGATTTTTTTAACGGCTAGAGGATGTATAATATATGGCTCACCAGTTTTCCTAAATTGGCCCTCGTGGGCCTTAGTCGCGATTTCAACAGCATGTTTTACGCGCGGAGAATCTTTCATAGTCTACCGATTAAATCCTTTAGCTCTGCATCGGTTTTACATTTGAAAGTTAGAGATTTACCGGAAATTTTAACGGCTACGCCGTATTTTTTCGAGAGCGCATCTTCATCTTTATGGCTCAGGTGTTTTTTCATGAGCGCGGCGCTAGATTTTTTCTTATTGTCACTAAAATAACGCTCGACTTTACGTGCGGTCCAACCTTCTTTTACGATTTTTGGCAGAACTTTTTTAATTGTGGCTTCATCTTGGGAAACTAATGGACGCATTACGCCTTCAGTAAGCTTCTCTTTTACCATGATTTTTTTAGCTTCGTCTGGAAGATTTAAAAGACGCATGGTGCCGATAATAGAAGCCTCGCTTTTTCCTACTTTTTCCGCAATATCTCCCGCACTCATATTGAACTGGGACTTCAGCTTCGCATAAGCAGTTGCGAGTTCGATAGCATTTAGATCTTCACGCTGAGCGTTTTCGATAATAGAAAGCTCTAGGCGATTTTGAGAATCTAGCGATCTGATAATAGCTGGGATTTTTTTAAGGCCAGCAAGTTTCGAGGCGCGCCAACGGCGCTCACCAGCGACGATTTTATATTTTCCGTCTTCTTTCGTTACGACGATTGGCTGCAAAACGCCATGTTCTTTAATAGATGCGGCAAGAGCCTTAATTGCCTCTTCGCTAAATTCTTTACGAGGTTGTTCCTCGTCGCGGATGACTTCTTCTAGTTTAAGTTCTTTTAATTCGCCTTTTTCTTCGGCTGCTGTAAGATCAAATTCTTCGTCAACTAGATCGGTTGGGATAAGCGATTCAAAACCTCGTCCGAGTCCACTTTTTAATGCTGTCATTTGGTTCTCTCCTCCACTTCTTTAGTAAGATCTCTATAGGCTTTTGCGCCTTTACTAAATTTATCATAAGCGCCGACTGGAACGCCATGGCTAGGGGCCTCAGCAACCCGAACGTTTCTCGGAATAGTGGTTTCAAAAGTCAAATTCTTAAAGTATTTTTTAATTTCTGCAAAAACTTGGGTTGCAAGACTGGTTCTTTTATCATACATAGTCGCGACGACGCCTAGAAGCTTCAATTTTGGATTGGCTTGCTTCATAACTAGCTTCATAGATTCTAGGAGCTGAGCAACGCCCTCCAAAGCATAAAATTCGGTCTGGACCGGAAGCAAAAGATAATTTGAAGCAATCATGCCATTAACCGTTAGGAGACTTAAGCTAGGCGGAAGATCAATAATAATGTAATCATACTCATCTTTAACGCTCTCAACTGCATCGCGAAGACGAGTAAATTTCTTTTGCTGATTCGTAATCTCAACTTCAGCATTAGCAAGCTCTGGAGTTACTGGTGCAAGGTCGAAACGTTTGTATTTAGTCGGGCGAATACAATCTTTCATTTTTTTAGACCCAAGCACAACCTCTGTCATAGTGACGCCGAGCTTCTTTATGTCGGTTTTTTCGATACCAAGGCCGGAAGTTGCGTTCCCTTGCGGATCAAAATCTACTAGAAGGGTTTTAAATTTATCTTTAGCTAAATAAAAACTTAAGTTTACGGCAGTTGTAGTTTTACCGACGCCTCCCTTTTGGTTGATTATACAGATTACCTTCGCACTCATTATAAGTATATTCTATCATAAAAAATAAGCTCTTTAAAGAGCTTATTTTTCTATTTAATACTAACGATTTCGATTTCGCTGTATTTTTGACGGTGACCAGTTTCCTTGTGGACACGCTTCTTGGAATGATAGCGGATCACACGGATCTTGTCGCCTTTAACTTCTGCGGTTTTGACTTTGGCCGAAACCTTAACGCCTTTTACCGTAGGAGTGCCGACTGTAGTTTTGTCGCCATCAATTACGAGTAAAGCATCAGTTTCGAGCTCTTTGGTTCCTTCCGGGAGGAGGTCCACCCGTAGGGTCTCTTTTTCCTGGGCGAGATATTGCTTCCCGCCAACGAGGATAACTGCTTTCTTCATATTAATCCTTTATTGTTAACTCCAGCTATTTTATCATACTTTTCTTGATTTGCCAAGAGTAAATTATTTGTCTTCGTTTTCGGCTTCTTCGGTTGATTCTTCTGGTTTTTCTTCCTGATTTTTGCCAGTAACCTTATCCTCAACATCTTTTAAGGTGTGGCTGGTGCGCCAGAAGTAGAACAAAGCGCCGATAATCGCGATAATAACTAGAACTGCCATAGTAATTTCAAGCGGACCAGTTTCAACGATTTTATCTGGGGTTTCTTCCTTTTTTGGAACTTCACCAGGAGCACAAGAGACCTTGACGGATGCTGTGTCGGACTTTTGCTCAGAGCCATTATAAGAAACCGAGATGGTGTTATTGAAGGCGCTACAAACTTTAACATCGTCAGTGATTTTAGCTTGGTAAACAACCTGAACTAGTGCGCCAGGAGCAACATCGCCAACATTATAGCCGCTTAGATCAATAATGTCACCGATTTCTTTACCATTGATATTATTTACGTCATAAATCTTTGTTGAGCCAGTACGGAGACTTAGGCCTTCATCGTGACTATCTTTAAAGATAACGTTTGTTAAGGTTGCGTTGCCAGTATTTTTGAATTCGACTTTGTAAGTGACGAAGCCGCCGGCTTTAGCTGAGACTTCTTCAGCCCAGTTCTCGCCGTCAAGTGAGATTTGTTTGTTTAATTCTGAGTTTATTGATTCAGCGACTAAAGTATAGGTGATATATCCAGAATATTGAGCACAACCCGGCATTACGCCTTTTAGTTCATTATAGCCGATTGCGGTTCCGCCCTCAGAGAAAAGGGCATCTGAAAGGACTGAGCCGTTAGCTTTGCCAGAGTTATGAATAATTGCGGAACCGGTTTTGTATCTTAATACAACGCTGTCGGATTTAGTGGTAACATAAGCTTCGTCCCAAACTTTGCCGTCGTGAGTTTTATCACTTAGATCGACGTAATTCCAGGTGATATCACCAGTAACAATACCTTTGGCGTCTTTTTTGACGACTGCCGGATATGAAGAAGCTACTTTGGTGGCTGTTGCGATGCCATAACCAGAAGCGTTAGTGTTGTCGGCCGCATCATTATGGAAATAAATGTAAACTTCGTATTCTTTACCTGGGACGATTTCGATTTCGTCGGTATATGGATCGGTCGAGTCGGCTTCGCCGATACGAACGAAGTTACGTTCATCACCAATAGCGGCGTTATTTGTAATAGAGTTAAAAGTCGCGTAAGGTGCAGGGCTTTCGTTGGTGTAGGTGATGCGGTTCTCTGGCCCCCACGCACTAACGCTCGATACACCTATAAGCCCAGCGGCTAAGGTGGCCACTGACAGGATGATGGTTTTTAGTTTATTCATATTATTTCCTTTCTCTTCCACCTATTAAAATGATAATCCGGCGCGCTCTGCTGCGCTGGCTCCTCGATTTTGTTCAACTTCCCTTGAAGCAGATTCGGCAGCTCGGTTTGCAGCGGATTGTGCAGATTCGGCTTGGCTGCTTCTTTCGATTGATTCGCGCTCAGTTTTGGCGGCTTCCGCTTGTCTCTCGGAGGCCCCAGCTTCAGCTCGATGCATGGCTTCGTTAGCGCTTTCGGTTGCTTCAACCTTAGGGCGACTCTCAGCTTCTTTCGTAGCTCTAGTCTCGCGTTCTGCTTGATCTTTTTTGACTTGTTCTGCTGCCTCAGCGGCCCGTGCATCGGCTTTTTCTTGTTCTTTAATCGATTGCAGATTTATCGTTACTTCTTGCTGATACTCTTGCTCAGTGTTAGCTAATTTCGGGTCAACCGATCTTATCTCTGCGCGATTGCCAGCGTTTTGTTTCTCAAGATTAGTATCTTTCGGGGTTAACCCACCGCCGCTATGGTGACCACGATGGTGATCGCCGCCGCCCGATGGATGGCCTGGATCTTCTGGAGTTGGATCTGGTTCTGGCGGGACTGGCTCGTCTGGCTCTTCTTCGATTTCACGAACACCATTTGTGAAGTTTATTTCATCTATCGGCTGGCCACCACACCCTTCCTTAAAGGTGAAGGAGTCTTTGTGGCTGTTGCCATTTTCGTCTGTCCATTCATATGAAACAGCATAAACTTTTGTGCCTTTTTCGACCGTGGTACAACCAACGATTTCTACCTTACTGGTGTCCACATCGCCAGTTTCGAAATTAGAATCCATGTAGTAATTATGGAAAGTACCGACAACGGATTTTTCAGACATCACATCTTCGCGAATGATATTAGTGACATATTCATAAACTTTTTGATGGAGCGCTGGGTCATTCTTCATTGCTTCCGTAAGGTCGTTTGGATTATTGAATTTTACGCCCTCGATGCCAAAATTCGGATTAGAAGTTTTTGCCTGCATGTAAGCGTAAGTTGCGGCAAGTTGAGCAGGCTGGATCATACGGCTTTCTAGGTTTTCTTCCATTTCTATTTTAGAAGTATCGCTCTTTAAAGCTTCGCCGAAGTTATATTTACCGTTCTTTTCCGCGTTATAAGTCGAGCCGTCTTCGCTAGCAAACATGCCGTGATAGGTCGAGCGGTCAGCGATTGATTCGTAACCTGCGGCATATTCATGAATCGCGGTAGGTGTATTCGGGACTTTCGCGTTATCGATAATTTTTCCGATACCAAGTCCAGCGCCAGCAGCAATAGAAATTGCGAGTGCGGCGACAAGAACAGTTCGGAGGGCTTTACTCTTTTTCGCTTTCTCGATTACCTCAGAAAGTAGCGGACGATCTTTTGTCTCGTTTTCCTCGACGATGTTTTCGATAGGGGCTTCTTCTTCGATTTCCTCTTCAGCCTCTTCGACGAGGCCGCCGTTTACGGGTTCTACGTTAAGGAACTCCTCCACCGATGTCGAGGCCGGTTCCTCAAATATTTGCTCGGCTTCAACCGTCGGCTCTTCGACTGGTTCTTCTTCCTTTGGCTCTTCAATTTCTGGCTTGATTTCTTTTACTTCACCTTTTTTTGCACGCTTAGCTTTTTCGGCTTCAATTTCGGCTAATCTTTTCAGAATTTCTTCGCGGCGTTTAAGTTTCGCCTCGTATTCATTGTAGCCGTTTAAAGCGTGTTCACCTTCTTTTTGTTTAGCCTTTCTCTCAATTGCGTCTTCAAGGCTCTCGGCATTTTTTGGAAATTCAAACTCAAATTCAGGCATTTTCGCCTCCTAAAAATTCGTTAGAAAACTCTCGAATAGCCTCAGAAGTTTTTTGTTCAAGGTTAACGCCAGCGTCTTTAAAGAATTTTTGGAAAACGGTTGGGTCGTTTTCTTGGTCATCAAGAAGACTGCTTATTTTTTGGAGCTGCTCGTCACTCAGGCTGCCGAAGATCTTAAGGCTGATCTTATTGTCCAGCTTTCGGATATTTTCCTCGCGGATTTCACTTAAGTTAGCCGGGGGTTGATTTTGGTATTTTTGAGAGATGAGCGCATCGATAGCTTTGGCTAAGGTATCGTGCTCGGTGAAGTATTGTTCCATAATTATTACTTTGATGACCTTTCTTATTTTTATCTTAGCACAAGCGTTTATTTAGGTCAAATTTTTCAATTTTAAAAAACCGAACATAAGTTCGGTTTTTCGTTTTATCTTTTAGATGTTTTCCGCTCTTAGATAAGAGCGATGATGAGAATGGCTAATTCATAAAGGAATTCAAAGTATCTTACATCGGTAATCCTTTCTGTTAAAGTTAATATGTTGTCTATCAAGGCATACTCCTTTCGTGTTTATTTTTTTATTTAGGTAATTTATTTAGGCTAGTTCCCCGAATAGGACGTCGGAGACTTTTGCACCAATTTTACGTTTTTTGATTCTAGATAGTGATTCGTTGCTAACTTCTGCTGGCGAGACATAACTAGCTTCACCGTCATAATATTCGTATTTTGGTATTTGATATGTATTTATCGCCATTTTTATTTTTCCTTTTTTTATTTTTTTGTTTGTTAGAATGTTTGTTTTGTTTTCTAACTTAATTTCAGTATAGCACACATTGTCATTTTTGTCAATACTTTTTATGCTTATTTTTTAGTTTTTTGTCAAATTAACAGGGGCGAGACGGAACAAAAAATAAGCCCCGAAGGGCTTATTTTTATGTATGCTTTTATATTTTTTCTAATGAGATCGTGACGTTCTCACCGGCAACTTTAGCGATTTCGTCATGGGCATAATTCTCGTTTTTAGTTAGGCTAATGGCGAGAACTTCGGTCTTAACTAGATCTTCGTAGCCTTCTGGAACATCTACAGAGAGGGACAATTTAATTTGATCGTCCATATCGAGGCCAGCATTTTTACGGGCAGATTGGACGGCGCGAATGAGGTCGCGGGCGTAGCCTTCCCTCTTTAACTCTTCTGTCAAAGTTTTGTCGAGGAAGAGTTTATCGCCGTGAATCACATTTTTCACGTTGACCTCTTCAGCGATAATTTTCTCGTAAAAATCATCCAACTTCTCGCCGGCGTAAGTTAGGCTGGCAAGTGGTTGGCGAACCTTAATCTGGTCTTCAGTTTCGGATTTTTGCATGCGAAGGGCAAGCGCCTCGGTAATGATCTCGCGGGTGCGAGACATCTGCTCTAGAATCGTAGAATTAATGTCCCCAGCTTCTGGCCAATCCAAAAGATGTACAGATTCTATCTTTCCGGTCATCTTTTGATAGAGTTCCTCCGAGAGGAATGGCACAAATGGAGCCAAGATTTTCGCTGTATATACTAATACGTAGTAGAGAGTTGCAAAAGCTTGTTTCTTATCCTGTTCGTCTTCGTTTTTACTAAAGCGGCGGCGAGAGCGGCGGACAAACCAGTTTGAAAGATCGTCAACGAACGGAAGAACGTTCTCGAGAGCTTTTGGAATGTTATATTCTTCCATACCTTCGGTGATTTCGTTGCGAAGTTCATACATACGCGAGACGATCCAGGTATCTAATGGATTCGAGAAAATACTTCCTCGGGACGCTTCGTCGCGCCCGTCGTTACGGGGCTCCTCGCTTCGTAAGCTCCCGTCGTCGCTTATGCCCCGAGAAAGCATTTTCCTCAAGTCCTCACTATCTATCTCGTTGATTTCGGCGTAGGTCGTGAAGAAGTCATAAACGTTCCAAAGCATGGCAAGTTTACGGTTAACGTCGGAGACATCCTTATCGAGGAGGGCGAAATCTTCGCCGGAAAGGACTGGGCTCGAAAGAAGCAAGAATCGAAGCGAGTCGGCAGAATATTGATCCATTAATACGTTTGGATCGGTATAGTTTCCGAGGGATTTACTCATTTTGCGGCCATCGTTTCCAGCTAACGTACCGGTCGTAATAACGTTCTTATAGGCATTTTTTGCGCCAGTGGCGGCTTTTTCACCAAAAGCGCCAATTTCAGCGAGAGCGGTGTTTACAGCATGAACATAGTAGAACCAGGCACGAACTTGACCGACATACTCGACGATAAAATCAGCTGGATAATTTCGTTCAAATTTTTCTTTATTCTCGAATGGGTAATGGAGCTGGGCGAAAGGCATAGAGCCAGATTCAAACCAGCAGTCGATAACTTTTTCGATACGGGTGAAATGTTCGCCGTCGATGTCGAAGGTGACCTCATCGACCCATGGGCGATGGTAATCTTCGAGTTTTTTGCCGGAAAGTTGTTCGAGCTCTTCATAAGAACCGACGACTTTGATCGAACCTTTATCGCCTTTCCAGACTGGCATAGCGGTCGCCCAGAAGCGGTCACGAGAAAGATTCCAATCTGGAGCTTGCTCGATGTTTTTAGCAAAACGACCGTGTTTTAAGTGGTTCGGGAACCAGTTGATGTTTTCATTCTCGGATAGCATCAGAGGTTTTTGCCCCTCGATATCAAAGAACCAGGACGGGAAAGCGCGATACATAATACGCTCTTTACTTCTTGGGTTGAACGGGTATTCGTGTTGGATATACTCGATTTTATAGATGATTCCCTTTTCTTCGAGACATTTAGCAATAAATTTGTTCGCCGCCCAAATTTGAATGCCATGTTCATCAGTGTCACGAACGCCGAGAGCATGGAGTTTATCAGCGTATTCTGGAATATAGTAACCGTTTTCGTCGAGAACATCAATAAAGTCAATACTCTCCGCATTTTTGTACAATTCGTAGTCATCCTCGCCATAAGCTGGGGCAATATGAACGATGCCGGTACCTTCTTCACTGCCGACGAAATCAGCGGCAAAAACGTGGCAAATGGTGCCATCTAGGGATTCGTAGCTTAAGCCTTCGAGATCTTTGCCCTTAATAGTTTTTTCTGGGGCAACTGAACCAAAAAGTTGTTCGGCACGATTCGTTGCAACAACGAGCTTTTCGCCGTCTATATCATAAATGCCGTAATCGAGATCTGAATTTACGGCCAGAGCGCGGTTAGCCATGAGAGTCCATGGTGTTGTTGTCCAGGCTAAAAGATATTCATCGGCATCGACGCGCTTAAATTTTACATAAGCCGACGGGTCGGTGACGGTTTGGTAAGCGTCGTTATCCATGGTGACTTCGGCTTTAGAAACTGGGGTAGCAAATTTCGTATCATACATCAAAACTTTGCGGCCTTCATAGATTTTCCCTGCTTCATAAAGTTTCTTAAAGGCCCACCAAACGGATTCCATAAAATCTTTGTTCATAGTGCGATAACAATTATCAAAATCAACCCAGCGGCCAATACGGTCAATGGTCGAACGCCAAGTTTCAGAGTTTGCGACCATAGATTCACGGGCTTTAATAATGTAATCTTCGAGACTCCATTTTGTTCCAATATCGCGACGATCAGTAATTCCGAGCTGTTTTTCGACAAAATTTTCGGCCGGAAGACCGTGACAGTCCCAACCCCATCTTCTTTCTACGCGATAGCCGTTCATAGTCCAGAAACGTGGGACGGCATCTTTAACGATAGAGCTAAGAAGTGTACCGTGGTGTGGATTTCCAGTAATAAACGGAGGGCCATCATAAAAAACGTAGGACTTATCAATCGGGCGGTTTTCGACCGATTGTTCAAAAGTTTTATTCTTTTTCCACCACTCGGTGATGGCCTTTTCGTATTCGAGAGCTTTTCGTCGCTCTCCGGCTTTATATTTCATATTAGCTCCTTTATTAAAAAATCCAATGGTTTTCGCCATTGGAACTCTTTAGGAGCGGTACCATCCAATTTCCAAATCGCTAGATTTGGCACTTAATTTGTCTCTTACGCAGACTCACGAGCGGTTCTAATTAAGTTAAACTTGTTCTTCCGCCAGCTTGCAGTTGATAGCTGCTCAAACGCTTTTATTAAGTATACCATTTTTATTTATTTCTTGTCAACAGAGCGGAGGGTAAGATTTGTGTATGGGAGGCGGAGCTTATGAGAAGCGAGAGTTTCGGTAACAACTCCAAGCGCAGCGCGATTAACTGAGAGCTTATTCATTGGATCACAAGTGATGGCGATTTGGTAATTTAGGCTAGAGCTAGCAATGTTATCCAGGCCCTGATATTCGACAGTTTTTACGTTATCAAGGGTACCGATACTTTTAGTGATTTCAAGCATGACGAGTTCGGCGGCTTTCGGCTTGATTTCGTATGGAAGCGGCACCTCAAGATAAATATATTCAGAAACGATTTCAACTTCGTTAATATCGCGGTTAGCGATAGAAACAATATTCATCGTGTTAATATCTTGAATTTTAGTTGTGCGGAGATTAATTGAAAGGACTTGGCCAACGTTATCCCCATATTTAATCACATCGCCGATGTCGTAATAATTATCCGAGACAATTTCAAGGCCGCGAAAAATGTCTTTCATGGCGTCCTGAAGCGCAAAACCAATAATAATAGAAGCGATGCCGACACCGGCAAGCATAGAGCTAACATTGATGCCGAGAATTTGAAGGACAATTAAAATAGCAATTATAAGAATCGTTGCACCAATAATACTTTTGAGCATCCGAAGATAGGTTTTTCGCTTTTTATCTGAGAAGACTTTTACTTTCTTATCGCCCATGGTTATATTGTATAGTATAAAACTTCATTTATCAACGGTAAGCTGCGGCCGCGCCAAGATGCTCTAACTTCGCCAGAATCACCCAGAGCGATAATGGTTGGATATTCGACAATATCATAAGCAACGCAAAAATCTGTATTTTCGTCTGGGTTCATGGTTTCAATTTCCTTCCCCGTTTGGCGACGAAAATCCTCAAGCCAATCAGTGACAGTTCTGGTATAGTCTTCGTTATCTCTAAAAATGCACACCACCCGCATGGTTTTATTTTTTTCCTTTTTGTTCTTTTAGAATTTTTTCGAAATCTTCAAGAGTCTTAAATTCGCGGAAAACACTAGCAAATCGGACGTAGGCAACTTCATTAACTTCAGCCAAGACATCAAGAACAGCTTCACCAATTTGTTTAGAAGTAATCTGATCAGTGCCATGACCATACAAAATATCTGTGGCACGATTGACGACGTCTTCAACTTCTAGCTCGGAATTGAAAAATTTACCAACGCTACGTTTAACAGCGAGGAGAAGCTTATCGCGATCGTAAATTTCTTTATTCCCACTACGTTTTGTAACAGTAAGCTGCGGCATCTCAATGCGTTCGTAAGTCGTAAAACGACGCCCATCCGAAGCTTCACGACGACGACGAATCATTTTGCCATCCAAAGTCTCGCGACTTTCTAGAACCTTGCTATCACCGATACGGAAGCTAAAATCCATAAGACCTCCTAGTCTTTTTTCTTCTTACTCCTTAAACGCTCTCTTAGAGATGGCGGAACATCCATTTCGTCATCATTTGCAGCCGGCTCTTCAGTCGGTTCTGGTTCATTCTTGATAGAATCCCACATGTTCGATTTGTTTTCAACAGCGAAATCTTTCGGCTCTGCAGTAGGGGTTCCTAGATCTTCAGCTGGAGCTTCTTCGACGTGCATAGATTCATTATAATATTCGGAATCAAAACCAGTAGCAACTACAGTGACAACGATTTCATCTTCTAGTTCTGGGCGGATAGATGCACCGAAAATGATGTTTGCGTCTGGAGAAACAGCACCAGTAATAACTTCAGCGGCTTCTTGAACTTCGCTCATTGACATATCATAGCCACCAGAAACGCTAAACAATACACCGCGAGCGCCTTCGATTTTAACTTCGATAAGTGGAGATTCGACGGCTTGTTGTGCAGCAATAACAGCACGATTTTCGCCAGAAGCACGGCCAATACCCATAAGAGCAGAGCCGGCGTTTTTCATGATAGCTTTGACATCAGCAAAGTCAAGATTAATGAGGGCGTGCTCGGTGATAAGTTCTGAGATGCCTTGAACGCCTTGACGAAGGACATCATCGGCGATTTTAAAGGTCTCGAGGAGTGGAGTGCGAGGGTCGATAGTCTGGAGAAGTCGGTCGTTTGGAATAGTAATAAGCGCATCAACTTGGCGAGCGAGTTTATCGATCGCAAGATCTGCATTTGCACGACGACGAGCACCTTCAAAAGTAAATGGTTTTGTTGCGACGCCAACAGTTAGAATATCTTTTTTACGAGATTCTTCTGCAACAATCGGGCCAGCGCCAGAGCCAGTTCCGCCACCTGCGCCTAAAGTAATAAAGACCATGTCGGCACCATCGAGAGCCTTATCAATAGCTTCGCGGCCTTCTTCGGCAGCTTCGCGGCCTTTTTCAGGGTCGCCACCAGCGCCAAGTCCTTTACCAATATGTACTTTTACGTCTGCGGAAGAATGATGAAGAGCTTGCGCATCAGTATTGATCGCAACAAATTCTACCCCAGTTAAGCCCACTTCTTTCATTCGTTCAACGGCAGATCCGCCGGCACCACCAACACCCACAACCTTAATACTTGCTTTGCTTTCAACCTCTGTCGGTTTAACTTCTGGCATAATTTTTCCTCGCTTTTATATATCTCTAATATACACCTAATAACAGTTTTTCGCAAGGGGTTTTAGAACTTTGAGAAGATTTTCTTAAGGAAATTTGGAGTATTTGACAATTTAATGGATTTTTTCGGAGTTTTACTTGGCGTAAAATCAAGAGCCGCCTCTTCGGCAGCAAAAAGCGCGAGGCCAGCAGCAACTGCAAAATCCGGCTTTTCAATCGCTTCAGATACGCCGCCCAAACCTTCTGGGACGCCAATTTTAACCGAAGCTTCGAGTGCATTTTTTGCAAAAATTTCAATATCGCGCATTTTAGCGCCACCGCCAGTTAGGACTATTCCCTCTGGAAGGCGCTGGTCATAACGAGCCGATTTAAGCTTTTTACGAATTTCGCTGAAAATTTCATCGAGGCGAGCTTTAATAACATCTTCGACTTCTTTACGTTCGAAGGCGCGCTCATTTTTCCCTTCTTTACCAATCCTGATAATAGAATTCTTATTAGAATCAAAATTCCCAGTCACGAAGCGAGTTTTAATTTCTTCAGCCATTTCTGGGTCAATTGCAAGAACAATCGCAAGGTCGTTCGTCACATTATTAGAGCCAGCCGGAACAACGCCGACATATTGAAGATCACCTTCCTCGTAAACAGCGACGGAAGTTGTCGCGGAACCCATGTCGATAACAGCAACGCCATTTTCCTTTTGGCGTTCTGTTAAAACAGCTTTAGCGGCAGCAACTACGCTTGGAATTAATCTCTTTGCTTCTACATCGGCAGCCATTGTGGCTTTTTTAAGATTCTCACAATTTGGGGTTAAAGCAGAAATCACGTTCGCACGCATTTCAAGGCGGGCGCCGGACATACCAAGCGGATCTTTAATTCCACCTTGGCCATCAAGCGCGTATTCAAGAGGAACGACATCAAGAACATCACGATTCGCTGGGATGCGCCCAGTTACTGCGACGTCTTCAACACGAGCTAAATCTTGTTCGTTAATCTCATGTTCGGCCGTGCCGACAGCAATCATACCCTCGGTTTTTGTAGATAAAATCTGCGAACCGTTGATCGAAACGTAGGCACTTTTAACTTCATATCCGCTCATGCGTTCAGCTTCGCCGAGTACCCTATCAATAGAGCTGGCAGGGCCGGTTAAGTTAGCTGGGACACCTTTTCGCATACCAGTGGTTTTATTTTCATTATAGCCCACAACCGTGGCAACGCCGTCTTTATCTACGGCAGCAATAATGGTGCGGACGTTTTCGGTTCCTACATCGAGACCGGTAACAAAGCGCTTATCGTTATCCATAGTTTTATTATACCATACCAAGACGGGTCCTGTCACATTTTCCTCCCCCAAAATTTTGCAAGCAAACATTTTGGGGGTCCCCCTCCAAATGTGTCACCCGTCTTAATCAGCTAATGTAAGAACTTCATATCCGTCGTTTGTCACGAGAATCGTATGTTCACAGTGGCAGCCGATTGACCCGTCATTCATTTTCACCGTCCAGTCATCACCATCGCCTTCAATATGGTTTGCTGGTTTACCAAGACAAGACATCGGTTCAATACAAATCGTGTCGCCTTCGACAAGCTTATAACCGTGGCCTTTTTTGCCGTAATTCGGAACTTCTGGAGCTTCGTGCATTTCTTTGCCAATGCCATGGCCAACGTAGTTTTCGATCACGCCGAGATGGCCTTGACGTAAAACTTTTTCAACGGCTGCGCCGATAGTACCAATAGTAGCGCCAGGCTTAACCTGTTCAATCCCCTCCCACATTGCGGACTCGGTTACGCTGATCATTTTCTTCACGGCAGGCGAACCTTCGCCGCCAACTAACATAGTAAAGGCGGAATCTGTAAAATAACCTTTATAATAGATGTCTAGGTCGAAAGAAACTTTGTCGCCAACTTCTAGCGGTTCATCTTTTGGCGCGCCATGGACGAGCTCGTCGTTAACAGAAATACAGATTGCGCCCGGAAACTCTTCGTCGAGCATGTCATAAGCGACACCGGCGCCGCGTTTTACGATTTCCTGGCGAACCCAAGCATCAATTTCCTTTCCAGTCATACCAGGCTTAACGTAATTTTTTAAATCTCGGAGTAAATTTCCGAGGATTTTTCCACCTTCGCGCATGGCGGTGATTTTTTCTTGTAATTTTTCAGAACTGGTATTTTCAATATTCAGCATTTTTATTCTCCATAGCTATTTTCAATTTCTGCGCCGTTCACGTCGTCTTTTTGGAGTGTGGCGTTTGGATTAAATTTTTGAACGGTCGCGATTAAACGGCCGGTTACCGTTCCAACTTCGCCAACGCCATTAACATGCGCAACTGGAATATTTTTCGCTTCAAACAGGGGTAAAATTGAACAAATATTTTGTTCAAAGACCTCAAAACGGCGGTTGATGCTTTCTTTTTCTTGGTCGTCGTCACGGCCACGCAGAGCTAATCTTTCATAGAGTTCTTCTTTTGGAACGTCTAGAATAATCGCGCCGTCGATTTTGTCAGCCATGTTTTCCATCAAATATTCGGCCTGGGTTTTAGTTCGAGGATAACCATCTAGAATCACGTCGAAGCCCTCGGCTTCGGCTTTTTCAATCTCTTTATTCATGATTTTAATAACATCTTCATCAGGAATAAGGTTTCCTTTGTCGATGGTTTCGGCATAGTTTCCGGTGTCGCGAATCGCCTGACCGACCGAAAGCCAGCGCCAGCCAAAAAACTCAGACAGAGCCTTACCTTGCGTTCCCTTACCGGAACCTGCTAGACCAAATAAAACAATCATATTATCTCCTTTATTATATTATATCATCAAAAATCTCCCCTTAGGGAGATTTCTTTATTTTAGACCAAGTTTAATTCGTTCAGTCTTTTCAGCTTTCCTCGCCTCGCGAATGATAGCTTTAATGCGGCGTTCGCGCTTAGAAATAGGCTTTGCGAAGCGCATTTGGGACTTCTTCAAAGGCATCATTCCACTCTGAAGGACTTTACGGTTAAAACGACGAATAATGTTTTCGTTCGCCTCACCTTGATCTTTTCTAGTAACTTTAATTGACATATCTTTTTAAGTATAGCACAGGTTGGCGAAAAAGTAAAGACTACGAGTCTAGGAACTGAACAGGCAACGTATAGAGCTGCCGAGGTTGCGATCGTTGTAATTCTGCGGAAGGATATACGACACAAGGACGTTGAGGCTGTACATATTCGCGGTATTGTAGTACGTAGAAGACCAGAAGTAGCCGTAGGAGCCCTGATTGACGGCTGAGCCACTCTTGAAGGTGCCAGAGAAGGGCGTTTTAAGAGCGTTTACGAAGTTTGCGTTGTTGCTAGAGTAAGCTGTGTAAAGGGCTTTGTATTCACCGGAGGATCCGCCGGTTGGCATTCTCCAGCCTTTCGGACAAATATCTTCTGTAGCGTTACCGGATGGAGAGCCGTAGCCTGTTCCGTTACCATAGCAGTAGGAGCCTGCCGAAGCAGCACAGAAGTTATAGTAGACACCTACTTTACCGGTTCCAGATTGGCCCATGGCGAGAGGTTGAGTGGTGTCTTTATTTGTGGCATTAACTAGTGGGGCGGAGTAGCTGGTACCCGAAGTCCAGTTTGAGACGCCAGCGGTAGCGTACTTATTTCCAGCGGTACGGTTGCCGCTCTTCAAGCTAGTGATAGATGCATCCGAAGCGTTAGTGTTAGAAGCGGTAGTGTTATTTAGGGTTGTACTATTAGTTAGATCTAGAGCGAGGTTGTCCAACATCCAGACTTTACCGTCAGCGAGACGACCAACAGTGTAGGTTGTATTATCGCGCTCATCCTTTAATGAAATCGTATCGCCGTTGTTTGGAATTAGCCTTGTAAGCTTTTCGCTCGTTGCCCTTTGCATGGTTGGTATATCGTAAACGCAGCGCATAGAACGACCAAAAGTATTGATACTACGACCCACATTCCAGCTGCTATCACTATAGTATAGCTGATACTGATAACCGGCGCTTTCTGCAGTAGCCGACCACCAGTTACCGCGTGAACCAGCAGTAAGAGAGCCATGGATGTAGTAGCCCGCAAGGACAAGGTTAAAGTTTGTGCCGTTATTATTCTTTATAGTAGTGATTTCTGTCTGAGTCGGTAGTCTCCAGCCTTTAGGACAGATGTCTGATGTAGCGTCTTGTTGTGCCGAATCGCTGCATACAGTTCCAGCAGAAGCTGCACAGTAGTTATAATATGCGCCATAAGTACTACTATTAGGATCTGAAGTGTTAAAGTGAGCTCTAGGTTCGGTAAGAGTATTTCCCGCAGTTAGATCTCCTCCAGCTGAGATGTTAAAATCTGCTCCGGTGAAGTTAGAATCGGCTGCAGAGATAGTACCCATAATCTTTAGGTTATCTGTCATCCAGTAAGTCCCGTTGATGTTTGTGATTTGATATCTATTCCCGTCCCTACTATCCTTTAATGTAGCCGTGGAACCGCTAGTTGGAAGAAGGGTTGCAAGAGTAGAGGTTGTCATATTCTGCATAATCGGGGTTGGGTCTGGGTTTGCAGTGACGGCGAAAGTAATGGTGGATTGGTAGGTACCTGGAGCTTGGGATGCGTTAATTCTAGAGCCGAAGGAAATGCTGGTGGTATCACCAGTGGTTACGGTGTCTAGGCTATTTAGGTTTATGGTAGTTGGAATAGGAAGATAGTTAGTTGCAGTTTGGGTGGTGGTGTTAGTGTTAATCTTATAGCCCCAGTGGTTTACGGTAAAATCACAGGTTGCTGCAGTTTGTGTTGTACATGTGTAGCCTCCGTCTTTTGGAGCGAGGGTTGGGATGGTGTTAGAGCTATCTTCTTTTGATACTAGATTAGTGTTTGGTATGTTCATGATGAGGTTATAGCCCCATTCATTGCTGGTTGCGACACTTACTATAACGTTCTTTTCATTAAAACCGGCAGAAGAAAGAGAGGATGGGGATACGTTCATGGAGGTAGTACTTCCCATAGTAGTACCATCTGAGTTAAATAGCTTTACTTCCAGGATTTCGCCTTCTGGAATGGTGACGGAAAAATCGTAGGCGGAAGTGTTAGAAGATAGAAAAAGAAGGGTGCCCAAAAGACATATGACCCCTCCGCATAAGACGTTTTTTAAACCTCTCGTCATATGTTTATTATAGCATAAGTGGGATGGAAAACAAGAAAATTAGCGGCGTTTTAGGAATTTCGGACGGAAAGTCTCAAAATTGATTGCGTTTTTCTGGAAAGTTGCAACGGCAAGTCTTATAACTATTATCGCGCAAACCGAGACTTCAGCGAGTCCAATAAGAAACTCCACTGTTCCGAGTGTTCCGAAACCACTCCTAAGCATCAATGCGATCGGAGCGGAAAGCGGGAAATATGTTAAGAAATAGACAATTGCGCCTGGCTCTGGAGCGAAAAACAGTTGCATGAAATATAACGGAAATACCATCGCGATAATTGCCGGGCCGATAAATGACGAGGCATCGCGCGCGGTTGAGACGAGGGAACCTATAAATATACAAGTTCCTGCATAAAGAAAGACTGATGCAATGAATAATATTATATTCATGGCGATTGTCACTGGGTCAATCTCGATCGAACTTAGAATCGTACTTATCATCGGGTTTTCGCGATTTAGGAAAACTAGAATTAAAACCGGGACTACGAATGTCACAATTTGGACTAAGCCAAGAACCATCATAGCTATAATCTTCCCTATTATTAAGTGCTTCGACGAAACCGTCGTTAGAATCATTTCTGAAATTCGATTTTCTTTTTCTTCTACTGTCGCCATTAAGAAGCGGTTGCCAAAAAGCGCAATAAACATAAAGAAAACTACCAGAATTGCAATCGGAATAACTGCTTTTCCTAGCGCATTTTCGTTTTCTCCGCTAGCCGTCAATTTATTATCAACGATTTCAAAATTGCCAGTTAAAGCGACCACGTCGGCAGGATCTACTTTCATGGCTGCATTCTGCGCCAAGATTCCTTTTAGGATATTGCCGTCAAAGTTGAAGATATCGAGGCCTTCTGAGATGTGATAGAAATCGACTTTTTTATTTTCAACGAAATCTTTTGGAATATGAAAATATAAATCTACTTCCCCGTTTTTCACCATTTCGACGCCATATTCTTTATCGCCATTTATGACATATTGCGACATTTCTGGACCTAAAATCCCCGCATCGTCAGTAATTGCCATTTTCGTATTCTCATCCAAAGTTGGGTTCATATCTACATTTTCAGTTCCAAACGTGAAACTAATAAAATAGATAAAACCAATCAAAAGCGGCATTAAAAGTATCGCCGCCCAAAATGCCGGTTTTTTAAGTTGTCTTAAAACTTCAAATTTCGCTACTTTTAACGCCACGTTACTCATTTTCACCTCCATAAATTTCTACGAAAATTTGGTCGAGAGATTTTTTACCAAATTCTTTTTTAATATCAGAAATTTTTCCATAAGCCCGGGCTTTTCCATCTTTTAGCAAGATCACGCGGTCGCATAATTTTTCCACTTCGTCCATATAATGTGTAATTAAAATTATTGCGGTGCCTTTTTGATGTAATTCGTCGATAATTTCCATCAAGAGTTTTCGATTCATTGGGTCGAAGCCTTTTGTTGGCTCATCCAAAATTAAAAGTTTCGGATTTCCCATTATTGTAATGCCGAGCTGAATTTTTTGTTGTTGACCGCCAGACAATTTTTCAATTTTTTCGTTTATTTTATCAAGAAGACCAACTCGCTTTAAATATTTTAAAGACCATTCTTTCGGATCTTTTAACCCTTTTAGCTCGCCAAAATAAGTCATTGTGTCGATTACGGTTTCTTTGCGATAAAGTCCGCGCTCTTCAGGCAAATATCCAACAATGACTGAAGAATCTTCTGGATTATATTTTTTGCCATCGATTAGAAGCTCGCCTTCTGTCGGCGTATAAAGGCCGAGAAGTGCTCGAAGCGTAGTAGTTTTACCTGAACCGTTTGAACCAAGAAGCCCAAATATTTCCCCTTTTTTAACTTCAAAACTAAGATTTGAAATTACGGTTTTATTTCCGAACTTCATCTTGAAGTTTTTTACCTCAACAATATTCTTCATATATATTATTATACAACAAAAAATGGTAGAGCCAGCTGGAATCGAACCAGCATCGCAGACTTAGAGGGTCTGGGTCCTATCCGTTGAACGATGGCTCCACCGTATTATACATTATACACTAATTTTCTGGTTTTCTCAACTTATAATAGATAGACGGGGCAAAGCGAATCGGGGCAAGCGCTTTTTGGGCCGAGTCTTCCATTTTTACTAGCCTGTCTGTACCGATAACTTTCTTTAAAGTTTTGCTTCTGAAATTAGAAACCGAAAGTATTCTTTCGCACTTAAAGCCGGTCTTTTCGAAAATTTCTTCTACGTATTTTGGATGATAGTTATAAAAACCGTCTTTAGAAATTTCTTTATAATTTGCTACTTTTTTATCAAATGGATTTACCTTACTGCGACCAGTTATAAATCTGGCCATTTTCGGCAAAGTTCTTTTATTCGCAACTTCAATTACTGCCACTCCGCCTGGCTTTAACACTCGGTAGAGTTCATTTATTGCTTTTTTCATATCTTTAAGATGATGAGTTACCCTGATCATCATCAAGCCATCAAGTTCCCCATCTTTAAATGGTAAATCGTAAATATCGCCGGCTTTTGTTTCGATTTTATCGCCGTAAATTTCCTTCGCCTGCTTAAGCTCGGTTTTCGAATAGTCAAAAAGATAAATTTTGTGCGCGCGCTTTAGATATTCGTTTGCGAGTCGGCCGTAACCGCCGCCAATATCTGCAAATTTTTCCATTCTTTTTGGTAAAAGTTTTCTAATCGCCATCCGATCAGCTTGATCTTCATATTCGCGATCTACATTTTCCCAAAATTCTTTTTTATAATCGTAACCGTTGTAGTCAGAAATAACTTTTTCACTCATGGTATATATTATATCACACGTGAGACTTCTTCGAGCGTAGTTTCGCCTTTTAGGGCCGCAATTATGCCTTTTTGCTCTAAAGTTAGCATGCCATTTTTCTTTGCAGTTTCTTCAATCGCCGTCGTATTAATATCCGCAACGTCGCCACGAATATACTTTGCGATGTCTTCATCTACGGTCATTTGTTCCATCAAAACCATTCTCCCCTCGTAGCCAAATGGATCCGCTTCGGTGATAACTGGATCATAGAGTGTAATATCATCAAGATTAAAATCGGTTTTTACATTCTTTAAGACCTCGCGAATATATTTAGCTTCGGCTTCTGTGGCCTTCCTAGCTTTTTTGTTCGCTGATAATTTTCTAACTAATCTTTGCGCTACGATTAATCGGATTGAGCTTGCAAAAATTGGGTTTACGCCGATAAGATCAATCATCCTTGCGAATGCGGCGGCGGTTGAATTAGCATGGAATGACGACAGGACTAGGTGGCCTGTGATTGAAGCTTGGATGGCTGTTTTAGCAGTGTCAGCATCGCGAATTTCGCCTACCATTACAACATCCGGGTCTAGGCGAAGCACTGAACGCAATCCATCTGCGAATGAGCCGCCTTTATTTGTGTCGATCGGAATTTGCGAAATTCCAGTAATTCCGTATTCAATCGGATCCTCAAGCGTAATAATTTTACGTTCTGGTGTATTTAATGCATTGAGCATTGAATATAAAGTCGTTGATTTACCAGAGCCGGTCGGACCGACCATCAAAACTAGGCCTCTAGGATGAGAAATAACTTCGTCGATTTTGTCTTTTTCTTCAGATGACAAACCAAGCAGGTCTAGATTGAGCAAAGATTCGTCAAAATTAAACAAGCGGAGTACTGCGTCTTGACCATACATTGTCGGAATTGTTTCAACACGAATGTTTAAAGTGTACGTCGCGCCGTCTTTTGTGATTTCTTTTTGCATATGCCCGGATTGAGGCTTGTTCGAGGCCGTTGAAACATTTGCGCGCGATGAAAGCTCGCCCATAAAGATTCGATATTTATCTTTATCGATATTTGCCACTGGGTGCAACATTCCGTCCACGCGCATCCGAATTCTAATTTCGTTTCGCATGTTTTCAATATGAATGTCGCTTGCGCCCAATTTATCTGCTTGGTCGATTAAAAAGTCGAAAACTTTTTCTGTTGAGACTTGGTCTAGGGTTCTCGACACGCTAGCTAGAGTTTCAGAGTCTCCGTCGCCAGCTATTTTAATATCTTCATATTTTATTTCTTTTGGCGGATCATATCGAAGCATGAAAACTTTATACGCCGAATTTGAAATTAAAAAGAAATCTACTTTTTCACCTTCATCGGTATATTTTTGGCGCATGTTTTGAATTAGAGTTCTTGGGGTTTGGCTTGTCACCATAAATTGATAATGCTCTTCCCCTCCGCCTCTATGGAGTGGTAAAATAAAATTTTGGTGCATTTCTTCAATGCTAAGTAAGTCTTTCGTCAAAGGAAGATTTTCTTCAAACGCTCGCGTGTCCAAATATGGCAAGCCAAGAATCATTGCTCGTTCAGCTGTTGATTTTTCCTCATTTTCTCTACGTTTGTTTTGAATTTCCCACTCGTCCATAGAGTTATTATAACATAAAAATAGTCCTTTTTAGGACTAATTTATTTTCGTGGCGGATCCGACGAGACTCGAACTCGCGACCTCTGCCGTGACAGGGCAGCGCTCTAACCAACTGAGCTACGAATCCACTCCGTAGATAGTATTATAGCGCATTTTAATAATAAAATCAAGGGTTGTTTGGAGTTTGTGGTGGCGTAACAGTATTATTAAAATCGATTGGCGGCGTCGGAGGTGGTGGCAAAATCTCATCAGTTGGAAGCGCGTAATTAATTTCTGGAACACCATTAATTTCTGGCTCAGACGGAGCGACCGGAGCAGCAGCGGCGGCTGGATTTGCTTCTTTTGCTTCGTTGAGGGCCTCTTCTAGCATTTGTCCATATTTACTAGTTCCCTCGTTCAAATTGTCAGTTACAAAATCAGTAGACGGCGTGATTTTGACCTCTTTTGTGTCAATTTTTAGAGGTTCGATTGGCGTTTCGGGGGTAGTCGCATTATTAGCAGTCAAGCCGTCAGCAACCGCCTGGAGATCTGGCAAAGGTTCAGCCTCAACTTCTTCGGCCTTCTTTTCAGGCTCTTCTATTTTTTCGGCTCCTTCAGGCGCTTTGTCTTCTTCATGTTCAACAGCGAGCGTATCGTCTGACTTTTTATCCTCTTCGGAAGATTCCAACATAAACATATTGTCGGCTTCGAGAGAAATATTGTCAGCGATCAATTGGCGGTCGGCGCCAGATTTCATAAGCTCCGAAGCAATCTGTAGAGTTGTTGCAGTGGTCTTAGCGTTTGAAAAATGATCTGTCGCAGAAACAATACCAGTTAGGAAAGCAGTCGCTTCTTCGCTAGAAATAGCTTCTTTACCGCCGAGACTATATAGTAATTTTGCAGCCATCTCAGAAACGGAACTGGCACTTTTATCGCTCCATTCAATATCGCCAAATTTTCCAGGATTCCCAGCAGTAATATTTGCAACTGACGCATCGTGCATAACGCGACCGTGCTCACGGAGGGCTTCGTCGAGGTCAATACCGTTAGGAACGTTTAGAGCGAGTACAAATTCAATATTGAAATCACCATAAGAAAACTCGAGATCATCTTCGTTGATGCAAGTTTTGTATGGTGTTATGTAAATTTTAACGAATTCTCCGTCTAACTTATAGCGAAGATGGTCGGCTTTATTTTTATCTAGAGCGATAACAAAGTCCCTAAGCGCATCGGCACTAGTTTGGAAAGTCTCTTCAGGCTTCAAGAATGCTAGAGCGTTCGGAGTTTTACCGGAATAGATTGATGTGGCACGCTTACCCATACGATCAAGGCAGATCGAGAGGCCGATAGCTGCAGCAATCTCATCAACAGAAGGATCCGAAGACAAAGCGACTAGGACATTATGGACTCCAGAAATTTTATTTGCAATTTCTTTCATGGGTCCGTCAGAATCTAGAGGAACATTTTCTCCTGGTTGAGCCGTCGTCGTAGCTGGCATATCAGCAGAACCGAGCGGAGGAACGACCGGCATAGTATTATCTTGAGTTGCGTTATTTGTGTTAGTTGTTTTGTCTTGATCAGGCATAATCACCTTTCTACTTTTAGTTTAGCATAAGCTTTTGTTTTTGGCAACTAGAGTTTTACTCTTTACTTTTTAGAGAAGATGGTGTATAATAAATAAAAGTCATTAATTTTTAATCTATATAGGAAAATAAATGCCGATTATTAAATCTGCCAAGAAAGCTGCACGTCAAGCGACGAAGCGAACAGCACACAATGTGGGAATCAAGAAAGATATTAAGGCTGCAGTTAAGGCTTTTAAGTCTGAGCCAAATGTAAAAACTTTGGCAAAAGCGCAGTCTGAATATGACAAAGCTGTTAAGAAAAATCTTTTGAAGAAAAATACAGCTTCTCGCCGCAAAGCACAACTTCACGCTTTTCTTAAAAGCGTTAACGCAAAGTAGAAATTCTTACTAAAAAAGATTCTACCAACAACCAAGGGTCGACCTTGGTTGTTTTCATTTGCATATCTATTTTCGCAAGCTCTTTTAGAATTTGTTTTTCCCTTTTATTCTGATTAGTGGAAAAATCTTTGAGAGCCTGAGAGACTAAAAGCCCAGTGAATTTTATCGGATCTTCGTTTTGCTTAATTTGATCTAGCATTTTAAGCGCTTTTTTGCTATCGGTTTTAGCAGTTTGATAAATATTAAAAATGAAACGAAAATCTTGATTCTCTGGAATTTTAAATTCCTTAAATTCGATTTTATCTTTAAGATTTTTATATGTAATCGTACGCTTATCAAGCTTAGCCTCAAAAAGAATAATATCGTGAGGAGTATTTAGATATTTGTCGAGCTCTTCGTAGACTGGCTTATTTAAAGTAAAATCGCGAATTAAAATTTTACGTTCCGCGGAAAAAAGTGAAGCGCCAAGAAAAATAGACGGGAGATCGCCTGGGGTAATTTCTGGGCCATCAATGACTTCATAATTCTCGCCTAGAAGTTTAACGATTTCCTGTTTAGCTCTAACGCGGTCGTCGCCGTAAAAAATTTTAATCATTTTATTTTAGCTCCTGACAATGTGGGCAAATATGTGTACCTCGCCCTGCAACTTTAATTTTAACAATTTTTTCTCCACAAAGCGAGCATTTCTTTCCTTCGCGGCGAAAAACTTGTGCAAATTTTTCAAGATAGTCGCCGGTTGTTCCGTCAGCCTTGACGTAGGTTGCCATTGTGGACCCACCCGAAGCAATAGATCTATCCATAACTTTACGGGCGGATTTTAATAAAAGATCTGCCTCTGTTTTTGAGATGGAACCAGATTTTCGCGCTGGATGAATATGCGAAAGAAATAAAGCTTCGTCGGCGTAAATATTGCCGAGGCCACAAATAATAGTTTGATCTAAAATAGTCGCTTTAATGCAAGAATTTTTATGTTTTTGTAGGCGCTTGTAAAAATCCGCGGCAGACATTTTCCATGGCTCAGGCGCGAGTTTTTTGATAAAATTATCGTTTTCTATTTCTTTAGTAGGTAATACTTTAATAAATCCAAATTTTCTCTGGTCATTAAAATAAAGTTTTCCGCTATCGAATTCTAAGATCACGCGAGTTTGTCTGTTCGGGAGGTTCGCGATGAAATTATCGCTAGGATGTCCGGCCGCATATCTTTCGGCGGTTTTATCGTCATAGATAAGTTGCCCTGTCATACGGAGGTGAACCATGAGAGAAAAATTATTGTCTAAATCGATAATTAGGGCTTTTCCAAAACGGCGAATATTTTTAACGGTGCCAGTGGTTGGTTTTCCGATAAAAGATTTTTCGCACAAAATGACGCTGTTTTTTAACTTTTTTTCAATTATGAAATTAGAGAGCCCGCGTCGAATAGTTTCGACTTCTGGCAGCTCAGGCATTGCTTCTCCTCAGATAGTCGTTAGTGAAGCTTTCTATCATATCCTCGACGAGGTTATCGAGAGTATCTTTTGAATAAAAAATGTATTCATCATTTTTTATATCATCATTAAGGTCACGGCGTCTTAGAATCGCGTTGATTTCCTCTATGTCTTCGGCTGTAATTTGAACTGCATTAATTTTGCTAGCTTTCTTAGCGATTTTTTTAGCAGCTTCTGGGTCTATATTTAATTCATGGTGAAAGTTCGTATCATAAAGCCAAAAATCGTGATGCTTAATATCAGCTTTTTCGTCATTAGTTTTACCGACACCGAGCGGATGGCGTTTAATAGTGCGGTAAAAATCATAATTCATAAAACCATCGGTATAAAGATGAAAGAGGTACCCGAGATAAATTGGATTTTTCGCATCAATTTCCGCCTTATTTTCGGCGTAAAAATTCAGCGAAGACTTTTGATCATAGGCATAATGTGTTTCCCTATGAGGCTTAGTCACTTTCGGGTTGTTAATATAGCCATTATTGATATCTGGTAAAAGACAACCAAAGAGAAACTCCTGCTTTTCTATCTTATTAAAGCGGAGTTTCTTAGCGATACGTTCGCCAGCTTCTAAATGAATATTCCAACTAGGCATTATTCATATATTATATCATATTTAGCGACTATATGCAATATTCTGGTTCATAGCCTGGGTTTCAAGCGCGACCAAGCGAGCAGCATCATCAATAGCGGAATTGACAGAATGTTTAACACGAGCATGCTCTTCAGCTCTTTTAGCGTCGTTCCAACGATCTAAAGTGCCAACAAGATAACCAGTGATGCGGCGGAGACGTTCAAACTTGCCTTCACCAAAATATTCAGAATAGGTATCAAAATATTCTTTCATGGCCTTTTCGCCTTTTTTCGCGGCAATAAGCTTCATGCCGACTTCGATAAGACAAGATACATGCATAGTTTCATACTGAGCAAAATCTTCTAGGGCAGCTTCAACTTCTTTTTCAGAAATTTTTGCATATTTATTAAGAGATTTAACAAAACGTTTAATATCGAAATTTTCCGCATCGTTTGAATTTCTGTAAATGATTTTCTTCATGGTTTTCTTTCTGTCCTTTCAGACTTATTTTTGTTATAAGCATTACCTGGAAACCATTATAAACGCTAAATGTGGGGGAGTCAAGTAGTTTTTTGACACTAAATGTGGAAAATTAGAGTTCGCCCCAGTTTTTGCCAGTTGTAATTTCTACAACAAATTTAACTGGAAGTTCTGGCGCCACAGATTCCATTTTTTCTTTCAAAATTTCAACCACTTTTTCGGCAAGTTTTTCGTCGCACTCGACAATTAAAGAATCGTGGACCTGCATAATAAGATCTGCGCCGTCTGGGAGAGATTTATCAACAGCGATCATAGCGCGTTTCATAAGATCAGCCTCAGTGCCTTGAATCGGCATATTAGCGGCAGCGCGCTCGGCGGCTTGGCGAATTATAAAATTCGGCGACTTAACATCCGGGGTAGGGCGACGGCGGCCGAAATAAGTTTCAACATAGCCTTCTTCCCTAGCCTGCCTTAAAATCGCTTCGAGTTTTTGCTTGATTGGAGCGCGAAGTTTAAAATAATTGTCGATGAATTGTTTAGCTTCGAAAATTGGCATTTTAGCTGCGTCAGCTAAACCCTTAACGCTCATGCCATAAAGAATCCCGAAATTAATCACCTTAGCAGCACGGCGTTGGTTTTTTGTGACTTTCTCAATTGGAATATCAAAAGCTTCTGATGCAGTTTTCGCGTGAATATCGATATTATTATTAAAATCATCGATCAGATCTTTATCGTCGGATAGGACTGCGGCAAGGCGAAGTTCAAATTGAGAATAATCGGCGGATATTAATACTTTACCGGCTGGAGCGATGAAGCCAGCACGAATGCGCTTTCCTTCTTCTGTGCGAACTGGGATATTTTGAAGATTCGGGTCTTTAGAGCTAAGGCGACCGGTCGCGGTAACATTTTGGGTAAAAGTGGTGTGGATACGATTATTCTTATCGGCAAGTTCTGGTATTGGCACAATATAGGTCGAAAGAAGCTTGGCGGCTTCACGATATTCGATAATTTTCGGAATAATAGGATGGGAGTCTTTTAATTTTTCTAGCTCTTTGGCACCGGTCGAATAACCACGAGAAGTTTTTTTAATGCCCTTTGTCGGCAATCTTAAATCGCTGAATAAAATTTCAGAAAGTTGAAGCGGGGAGTTGAGATTAAAATTTTTGCCAGCTAATTCGCATACTTCCTGTTCGAGCTTTTTTACTTCCGCGGCATATTCCTTTTGGAGACCCATGAAATAACTTTTATCAATAAGCATTCCCTTTTCTTCCATTTTGTATAAGATCGGAATAAGTGGCAGATCAAAATTAACTAAGACGTCGTAAAGTTTTGGGGTCTTTTTGAGTTCTATAACTTGTTTTTCGTATTCTTCTTCCGGAACGATAAGTTGAGGCTCGAGTTTTTCGAGTGGGTTGATTAGAAATGCTGCTTGAGAAAGATCCCAGAAGGGTTTGCCGCCTAAAATCTCATTCGCAATTTTTTTATCATTGTGCATTAAACTCTTAATGTCGTAGTTTATGTAATCTGGCATAACACTTTCTCGGAACGCTCCCTCACTCCCGTCGTTACGGGGTTCGGTCGCTCCGTAAACGCCACGTCGGTGTTTATGCTCCTCGAAAGCGTTATCGCCAGATTTTATATATTTGCGGATTAATGAATTAAAGCGGAGTTTTTCAAGCCCAGCGATGACCTTGTCACGATCAAAATGAAAATCTGGAATATCTTTTAGCTTAACTGGTGCATCGAACATGATTTCGGCAAGTTTTTTAGAAAGATATGCGCTGTCTTTGCCGGCTTCAAGTTTGCTCCTGGTTGCGCCGGATATTTTGTTTATATTATTATATATATTATCTAAATCACTATAATCATTTAAAAGTTTCGCGGCGGTTTTTTCGCCAATACCCGGAACACCCGGAATATTATCTGAAGAGTCACCCTTTAATGCTTTTAGATCTAGGAACTGAGATTTTTTGATGCCGTATTTTTCTTCAATTTCTGGAATATCAATTTGTTCAATATTTGTAAAACCTTTTAATATTCTCCACATGTGCGTATTGTCGTCGACAATTTGAAGCATATCAAGATCAGAAGAAATAATATAAGTTTCATAGCCACCTGCCTCGTCAGCTTCTCGACTTAAGGTACCAATAATGTCATCAGCCTCATAATCATCCAGTTCGACAAAACTCCAACCAAGATTTTTAATGAGCTCTTCGAGAAGTGGAATTTGCGCGTAAAAATCATCACCAGGTTTAATACGTCCAGCTTTATAGTCTTTAAAAAGTGCCCGGCGCTTACTAGTCGACGTCTTAGAATCCCAAGCGACAACAATTTTGGTCGGATTTATTTTTTTAACAATTTCCATGGCAATGGCAGCAAAACCGTAAATACCTCCGGTCGGAGTTCCGTCAGGAAGACTTAAGGCTCCCATTGCATAATAACCACGGTAAAAAACCGATTTTCCATCAATTAGAACCAGGCGTTTCGTGACAGGTTCTGCCGCCACTCTCCTCCCATCCTCGCAAAGTTCGGCGGGGGTCCCCCAAGTGGCGTCACCCGTCATATTAAAATCCTTCCTTCTTAAGGATTTCGTCAAGGCGAGTGTAGATATCTTCTTTTGTACCGTTGTTTAAGATGTAGTAATCAGCAGCAGCAATCGGGCCGCCTTTTTCGAGGTTTTCAATTTCGCTACGATCACGTTCACGAATAGCAGCCGAATCGAATGGGCGATCTGGGCGCTCTGCAACGCGCTTATAACGCAATTTTTTATCAACGACGATAGCAATAAAAGTTAGGTTCGTTGGAAATTCATGTTTTAAAGTTTTAAATTCCGTCCAAGAATAGACCCCATCTAAAATAATACGTTTTTGTCCGGCAGCGATTAAATCTTTTGTCTCTGCAATAACTTGACGTACGACCCAGTCTTTTCCTTCTGTCTCACGAATTTCTTCACGGAATTTTTTTTCGGTTTCGCCATCTTCGGAACGCGGGATACCTCGTTTTTCCATTTCTTTATAAATCATGCCACCAAAATAAACTTTCGGATAGCCATTATCGGTTAAATAGTCTACAGCGACGGATTTACCACTGCCGCTCATACCTACTAGTGCTAGAATTTTTACGTTGTCCATGATATGATTATATCATATGAGTATTTTTTTTACTGAAGATGAACCGCTTGATAAGATTATCGCGGAAACTTTACCAAATAAGAAAATTTTAAAAACGAATCATATTATAACTGGCTGGACGAATATCGTAATTGAAGTAACAACGGACGCTGGCTCGTATTTTTTTAGATTCCCGCGAAACCCGTTTTGGTCTAAGATGATCGTAAAAGATGCAGCTGTTTGTAATTTTGTAGACGGAAAAACAAGTTTTTATACGCCGCAAATGAAGCTTTGTTATGATTCAAAAAAACGTCCGTTCTCGGTTCATAAAAAAATTGAAGGGTATACATTAGGGGACCGAATTTATCATTTATCACATATGGCGTTAACGGGTGCGGCTTACGATGTTGCGAAATTCATTAAAGAACTCTCGAAAATTGATTTAAAAAATGCTCCGGACGAAGTAAAATATCCACTTTCTGATTTTTTACATGAATTAGATTATGAACATTATGATAGCCATATTGACGCGGATCACAATTACATAAAAAATACTGAGATGGATAAGTTAGTGCATGGGGATTTAAACCTCGGTAATATTTTACTTGATGAAAATGATAAAGTGATTGGCATAATTGATTTTTGTTTTGCGGGAACCGGAAATCCGAATATGGATGTAGCGAGGATAGTGTCTAGACCTGCGCCAAAAGAATTCGAAGAAGCGTTCTTGTCGCAATTTAATAATACTGAAGAAATTTCTAGGATGAAAACTGCATGGAAACATATTGACGCAGGTTATGCTGAGCATATCCGTTCGCATTTTCCGGAAATTAATTTAAATCAACTCTAAATATTTAATTTTTGCTTCGCGACGAGCAATATCATCATTTTTCGGAAGTTCTTCGCGAGATGAATATTCTGTAAAAATTTTTAACGCATTTTTTATCGGTCCATCATAAATTGGCTGTTCATCGTAAACACTCCATAAAATGATTCGTTCACCGCTGGCGTTTTTAGCATAAAAGTCGAGAGCTTTTTCTGTCGCTCTAATGAATTCTTCCTCGGTTTCTTTAGAATGACGCCAGCTACGACCGCCCAGAAAATGTTCTGTAACGACTGGCGAAATCGCAATCATAAGAAGCAAAGTTTCATAATTCCCCGCCCCTAACATGTTCAATAAAATCTGTTCTATAGCCGGGTCAAGCAAAGTAACATCTAATATAATATCGTAACCTTGTTTTGTGAGCGCGCTTAAAGTTAAAAACATCATAATGGTGCTGAATTCATCAGTTTTTTTACGTAAGTTTTCTTCGCCATAAAAATCTTTGATTTCTTGATAATGTGGATGGTACTCAACGAAACGCCGCGCCGCGACAAGGACTGGATTTAGCCCTTTTTTAGCAAAATATCCTTCTGCCGCTGGGAGAATTTGAGTAGTTTTACCGGACCCAGAAAGGCCAGCAATACGAACAAAATGATTTGTTTTTGTTTTACTGTCGGTGAAGTCGGCAAGGACTTTCTTAATGATTTCTGGGTACTCTTCTAGCTCTACTTGCCACTTTGGCTCTACGTCGCTAGGCCAATGCGTCTTCATATATTCAATAGTCTTTTTAAGGGCGGGGTCATTAAAATCCATATTATTTTTCACCGTGGATTACTTTTATATATTGATCGGATTTTTTAACTAAAATCGATTTTACATTCTGGAACTTTTTATATTCACCTTCAGCTTGAAGTTCAACGGTCGCTGGGCTTAAAAATTCTAAAAGGTCTTCTTTTGTTTCGGTGCCGGGAGTACGCTTCAAAATACTTATGAGCATTAATTTTGTTAGGCGCCAAAAATTAATAAGCCGACAATTTTCACTACGAAAAACTTTTGGCTTTAAGTAATCGTCACCGCCTTTCATAACGCGGCACATAGATTTTCCGGAGAGAGCACAATAATCGCTAATGCCTTTTTTGGTAGATTTTCCATTTAACGTAAACGGCGGGAGAAAAACTTTAGAATGCCGATTTTTAAAATACCATTCGGCTAATTTTAAATAGGAGCGCCAAGAGCTTTTATGCCCTTTTTGCATATATTTACGAAACTTCGGTTCGTCAAAAAGTTCGACGGCTTCGGCGGTCATGCCGGCGGTAACGTAACAAGTCGCGTAGCGCCAATGCGCGCCATCTACGATGATATCGAGAGGATATAATTTCCGGATACTAGCAAAACAGCTCTTCTCGGGCTGCGTCCGCTCGGCCCGTCGCCACGGGCGAGCGGCGCTCATGCTCGCCTTGCCAGGCTCCGCAGGCCCTTCGAAGAGCTGGTTTTGCTCGCCAAAAATGTCTTCGTACTTCATTGTGCCCAACGTCCTGGCGAGGTCGTTAAAGTTGCCGTAAGGCAAAACACCAAGTGTCACATCTTTTTTTGATTCCATTATTGCATTTGCAGCAACAGCAGCGGTAGCATCGCCACCAGCAGCGATGGCAATATCTCCATCCTGTAAAACTTTTTTAAGAGCTTTCACGTTCTCTTCGAATGGCGCTTTTTTAATGGTAAATTTACCGATCATATAACCATTTAGTTTCGTGGCACGAGAGATAACTTCGTCTTTAACACGGACATAGTTAGATGAATGTGGGTTGTAAATTAGTAATAATCTTTGCATCTTAGCTAAATGGTTTAAAATCCGGGAGCAGGAAGTAAAGAAGAGCATAAATCAAAACGTAAGCTGCGAGACCGATAACAATTTCAAAAATTCGGCGCTTGGCTTTTCTAGTTTGCTCTTCACTACCGCCGGCAGTTAGATATTGAACGCCAGCAACACTAATGCCGATAGTAGCTAAAATACCTACACCGACTGTCATGATTTCAACGACAAGCTCTAAGATGTGTTTGATGCCACTACCTTCACCGTCATCGCAGACCTCATGATTCTCTCCTAAGATTGCCGTCTGCACGCATGATGTTTCCGCCGCAAAAACCGGTGTAGTTACCAACGAGAATCCCACGAAGATTGCTGCTATGCTGAGGATTAGTCTTTTCATATATTCTCCTTACCTTAAATACTCGTGTAATTTTTTCGTGTCTTTATTCTTGCGGAGTTTAGAAAGAGCTTTGGCCTCGATTTGACGAATACGCTCACGGGTAACGTCAAATTCATTACCGACCTCTTCGAGCGTGTGCGGGCGACCGCCACCAATACCAAAACGCAGACGAATGATTTTTTGTTCGCGATCGGTCAAAGTCGCAATAATCTCAGAAAGTTGTTCTTTTAGAATTTGATTAGCGGCAGAGTCTTCAGGAGAATCACGTTCTTCGTCCTCAACAAAATCGCCGAGCACAGAATCTTCGTCGTCACCTTCGCGGCCAACGGAAGCGTCGAGAGAAGCGATATCTTGTTTAATACGCATAACATAATCGATTTTTTCTGGCTCGAGGCCGAGCTCTTCGGCGATCTCTTCGTTGGTCGGCTCGCGGTTTAATTCGGTAGTGAGCTTACGTGTAGTGCGAAGAACCTTGTTAATAGTTTCAACCATATGAACTGGGATGCGGATAGTGCGGGCCTGATCTGCGATAGCACGCGTAATGGCTTGACGCACCCACCAGGTGGCGTAGGTAGAAAATTTGAAACCTTTTTCGGGATCGAATTTTTCGACGGCACGGAGAAGTCCGGTGTTCCCTTCTTGAATTAAATCGAGAAAATCAAGACCGCGTCCGCCATATCGTTTCGCAATCGAGACGACGAGACGCATATTGGACTCAACCATTTTATCCTTGGCTTTTTTATCGCCTTTGACAATACGCTCGGCAAGATCTGCTTCCTCTTCTGGAGTGAGAAGCGGGATTTTACCGATTTCACGAAGATACAAACGAACAGAGTCATCTGCAAACGCATCGACATTCTCAGCAGTAATAGCGAGATCCTCGTCTGAAAGCTCTTCCTCATTCTCGAGGTCGTCACTTTCTGGTTCATCGAAATCAAGATTTAGATCTTTTACATTCAAAATATCATCTTTAGAGCTCATTAGGTATAAGTATAGTCTATTTCTAAGTTTTTTGCAAGTCAGTGATATCTTTTAAAGTCTCAAAATATTCGTCACTGTTTTCGTCAAGAGACAACAATTTTTCATTCAATTCTGCTATTTTTTGTTTGTTAATTTCCATATTATAGCGCTTTACTAGTTCAAGAGCTTCTTTTTCGAAATCTGGGTCAGTAATTCCCTCATGTTCGCGGTTAAAAACAAGTTCAAGCTCATCAATCCTAGTTTCGTCTTCTGGTAAGTCTAGCGGGATCTTAGTTTTCACACCGCCAAAAATCTTAAGCGAAAGAAGACTGTCTTCGAGTTTTTTAAGACTATCGGATTTAATTTCGGTCTTAGGTTTTTTAAAATGTTTCTTTGCGGCAGCTTGTTCTAATTTTTTATTCAGACGATCACCTTTCTCACGTAATATCTCTACCCCGACCCCTAGTTTTTTCGCAACTTTTTCCTCATAGCTAGCGCGTTCGACTTCATCTTTAATATATGACAAAAGTTTGAGTGCAATATCGGAATATTTTTTCTTATCCGGAGCAAGACGAAGATCGAGATTTTCTTCATACTTATTAAGTAGCCAGTCTACAGCCGGAACACGCTCCTCGACAGCCTCTTGCCAAAGCTTAGGATCTTTTTGAATTAATTCATCTGGGTCTTTAGCACCATGGTAATTTGAAATAACAGTAAGATCAATTCCAAGATCCCCAGCGAGCATAATAGCGCGTTCGGTCGCCTTAACGCCAGCTTCGTCGCCATCATAAGCGAGCCGGATATCGGAAGTTAGTTTGCTAAGAATTTTTAAATGCTGTTCGGTCATTGCGGTGCCCGAAGTCGCAACAGCCTCTTTGACGCCAGCTTGATGAGAAGAAATAACATCCATGTTGCCTTCAACAATAACTACGAAGCCGTTCCCTCTGATAGATTCTTTTGCATTATGTAGGCCGAAGATGAAACGAGATTTGTTGAAAAGGAGCGTTTCGGGAGTATTTAAATATTTCGGTTCGCCTTTATCTAAGATGCGGGCAGTGAAGCCGACAACATCACCAGTCGTGTCGATAAATGGAACCATCATGCGATTTCTGAACATATCTGTTTTAAAGCGATTTAAGAGTCCGGCATCATCTAATTCCCTCTCTGTATAGCCACGTTTTTTCAATACTTCGAGCAAAGCTTTTCCGGAAGCTGGCGAATAGCCAATTTTAAACTCAGCGACAGTATTTCGAATAAGCCCACGCTTATAAAAAACATACTCGCAAACTTTTTTCTCTCTGACTAAGCAAGCTTGGTAATATTTAGTAGCGAGGGCAAGAGCCTCCTTAGCGCGGAGCTTGCGTTTTGTGACCGCGGAATCATCGCCGCGGTATTTAGAAAGGTCCACTCCAGCTTGAGCCGCCAGTTTTTCCAAGGCTTCACGGAAAGAAATGCCCTCAACCTCCATAATAAAAGTAAAAATATCCCCGCCTTTGTTAGCAGAAAAATCGTGCCAAATGCCTTTTTCTGGTGAGACCATAAAACTAGGAGTCTTATCGACGCCCCAAGGGGAATGCCCTTTCAAATTACGGCCCGCACGTTTAAGTTCTACGTATTGGCCAACAACGTCCTCCACCGCGAGACGAGATTTGATTTCTTCCTTCGCGTCTTGCATATGATATAATTATACCATATGGATGGACAGGACTACTTAAATCAGATTTCCGCTTCAATCAGGCCAGAAAAAAAGTCAAAAATGAATTTTATGAATTCAAATATTTTTAAGATTATCGCTGGCGCGATTATAGCATTCATTTTGATCGCTATTATTGGCGGGATCATAAATGGCGGAAAAACCAGCGCGAAAGATCAAGCAATCTCTTTAAAGCTTAATATCGACAGCGCGCTCTCAGTGATTTCTGAATACCAGCCAAGTGTAAAATCATCCGATCTCCGGTCCAATTCCGCTTCGCTTTATTCTGTGCTTTCGAATACTAATCGAGATCTGACAAGCTTCATTACGGAAAATTACAATTATAGCTCAAAATCTGACGACAAGAAATTCGAAGAAGCAGTTGCTTTGGAGCGCGACGGTTTGGAATCGGCGTTATTTGAAGCAAAAATTAATGGAATCCTTGATCAAGTTTACGCAAATAAAATGGCTTATGCGATTTCATTAATCTCTTCGAAAGAAGCTAATCTATTTAATGCCACTAATAGTGAAGACCTTCAAAATCTCTTATCTTCTTCTTATAATAGTCTGAATAACATTTACGATAAATTTGCTAATTTCCAAAAATAATAAAGGAGTTCTATGGAAAAGAATAAAGCCACAGAAAAAATTAAAAAAGTAGCAAAGAAAGGCTCGAGCTTTAAGGCGGAATTTATTGAATTTATCAACCGCGGCTCTGTGGTTGATCTTGCGGTTGGTGTTGCGGTTGGCGGCGCGTTTACGGCGATTGTAAATTCGCTCGTCAATGATATAGTGATGCCGATCGTGGGTTTAATTGGCGGCGGCGTGAATTTCGCTGATCTTAAAATCGTAATTCCAAATTTCTTCGGCGGGAATACAGAGGCAGTAATTGCTTACGGAAATTTCTTGCAGAATGTTGTTCAGTTCTTAATTATCGCTTGGGTAATTTTCCTAGTTGTTAAAACCATGAATCGAATCAGCCGAAAAAAAGATTCAATTAAGGCCAAAGTTGAAGAGAAATTAAAAAATTAGCTTAAATTATAGCTTAGGCGGACGAGATCATAAAGCTCGTCCGTTTCTAGTTGGTGCCCAGCGAGAACAATTTCTATACCACCACGACCGAAATAACGAGATTCCATGACTGATTCATATTTTTCGGTTAATAATCTTGATAATTCCCCGTCCGTGCGAACCTCAATAGTATTTTTGTTAACAACTAAAAAAACTTTTTCATTTTTATAGAAAAGAGTTCGTTCTTTTTCGGTTTTTTCAGAATAATTACCGATTCCAGTTACTTTAGAAATGTTAAATACCATTTTAATTCTCCGATCGAACCTTCAATATCGTCGAGCGCACGATGAGCTTCAGGTTTAATAAATTTTTTATTCAACGCATTTTCAAAATAAATTTTCCAGGCAGAAACGTCGAGCATACGATAATGGAGCCTTTGGTTTAAAAGCGGCATTTCATTCTCAATAAATTTGCGGTCTTGATGAATAGAGTTTCCTGCGAGATAAACTTCTTTACCAAAATATTGATCAATAAAATCCAGGATTTCACCTTCGATAACTTTAATCGGTTGACCATCTGCATTTTGCGCAAAAAGTGCGTCGCGAGTTTTGCTATTTTTATCCCAAAATTCGCCCTGCATACGAGTCTGCATGAGTTTTTCATCAACTTTCGCAACAGCTGTCATACGAGCAATTTCGTTTAGTTTCATATCTGTGGCGATTGCCGCGACTTCAAGAATCTTATCGACTTTAGGGTCGAGTCCGGTCATTTCTAAATCTATCCAAAGTAATTTCGCTTTTTTCATCACATTTTCTCTGGGATTTTAATGCCAAGAATATCAAGGCCATGAGCCATGACATCTGAGTAAACTTTAACAATTTTTGCACGTTTGGCCTCTTCTTCAGACCCAGCAACTTGGCAATTTTCATAAAAACGCGAGAATTCTTGGGCAAGTTCGTATAAATAGCCTGCAACTTTATGAGGCGCCATTTCGGCAACAGCTCCAGACAATAAATCTTTATACTCTAACATCTTTTTGATGATATTTTTCTCATATATATTATATATATTATTATCGGCAGTAGTATCTTTGCAGTTTGTTAAAATCTTTTTAGCGCGGACACACGAGTAAAGAAGATATGGACCAGAATTTCCAGTCATTTTTACAGATTCTTGCGGATCAAAAATGATGTTGCCGCCCATTTTATACTTTAAGAAAGCATATTTTGTTGCCGCTAAAGAAATTTTTTCATCAGTTGATCCATAAGTTGTTTTTAATTCCTCGTTTATCATTTCGAGAACATCAACAGCTTTTAAGAAATTACCTTTTCTTGAAGACATTTTAACGTTACCAGGAAGCTTAACTAGTCCATGAGTTAAGTGCGCAGTCTTTTCGACCAACTCTTTTGCATACTGTTCGATAGACTTTAGAACCACTTTCATATAGTCGGCTTGCTCGCTACCAGTAATGACAACTGACTTATCAAAATGATAATCTTCCCATTTTGTAAAAATCAGACCAACATCTTTCGCTTCATAAGTAGGGACGCCTTCGTTGTTAATAAAAACACGAGTATGCAAACCATATTTCTCGCCTTTAAAGACAACTGCACCATCAGACTTTTCATAGACTCCGGCAGCTAGTTCCCTTTTAACGGTTTCGAGGCCAAGACCAGCGACAGTGGATTCTGGGTAATATTTATCGAATTTGACGCCAATTTCAGCGTAAAAATTCTCGAAATATTCGTAAGATAGCTCACGGCCTTTCCAATAAATTTCTGCAAGCCTAGAATCATGAAGATTTTCAGAATTGATTTTGTAAATTTCTTTATTTATCTTCGTGATTTCTTGTTTGGCGTTTTCGTCTTCTTCGTAGGCGGCAGTCCCCTCAACATAGCTTTTTGCAATGTCTTCAATTTTTAGATCATCTATATCTTTCTGGAGCAAGATATACATAGTTTTCGCGACATGAAGCCCAACATCGCCGCCGAAGTTAGCGCGGATAACTTTAGCGCCAGCATATTCATAAAGTCTAGAGATAGAATCACCAACAACCGACGTGTAAAGATGCCCGACATGAAGAACTTTAAATGGATTTGGGTCGCTAAATTCGCAAATTACAGTTTTACCCTTAAATTCGTCCGACTTAATTTCTTCACTAAAGTTTTTATATAGGTTGTCTAGTTTTTGGTCGAGATATTCATTAGAAAGATCAAAGTTTAGAAAGCCAGGAGGAGTTATTTTGACGTTGATTTTATCGCCAATCTCTTCAGCAATCTGCATTGGGGACTTATGAAGATCTTTTGCAAGTTTAAGCGGGGCGTTAGTAGAATAATCGGCATCAATATTTTCTGGAGACGGAGTGATGTCTGGTTCAAAATCAAGGTTGTACAAATTTTTTATAGCTTGTTTTAATTCTTGCTTAATCTCTTCCATATATAATATATATTATACCATATCTGGAGAAAATATGTTATAATGTGGATACGCGGGTATCGTATAGCGGCTATTAT
>DBWP01000008.1:64189-90086 GCA_002309075.1 Candidatus Saccharibacteria bacterium UBA1235
GGTCCGACTCCCTGTACCCGCACCACTAATGCCTTTTGGGGCTATTTTTTTATTCATTTGGAGTGATAGAAACGAATTCTTGAATTTTATTTTCGTTACGAAGAGCGCTCATGCGATCGTTGAACTCAGTGAATGGAACCTTAATAGAGACAAAGTTTACTTCTGTCTCGTTTTTATCAATTAACTTAACGAAATAGTAGCCGTCACCGCTCATAGATACAAAACGACCAGATTGCTGACCTGGCTCGAGCCTAAAGGCTTCGGAAGCGCGGCCGCCGTCAATATTCTGATTCGGCACCATACCGCCAGTTTCCTCATAAATAATTGCATCCCCAAGTTTTTCGGCAACTGTCACGTAATTATTATAATTTTCAGATAATAAGCTCTCAACTTTAGCAGCAGTTTCATTTGCTTTTTTATCGATTTCGATTTCAACTTTTGTTTTTAAGAGCGTCAAATAAAGCATTCTTTCATATTCACTTTTATCAAGCCCAAAATTATCGTTAACAATTTTCATGAAACTTTCTTCACTGCGCTCAGTTCCGCCGATGCTTAAATGGCGGGTGAATTCTTTTTCGATCTCTTCGTCGGTAACATCAATATTTAGTTCTTTAGCAAGCTTTGTAGCATAGGCAAAATCTTCCGTTTCGGAAAGCGCAGAGCGTTTATATTGAAGGCGCATATCATTTTCGTTGCCCTGGTTGTCGACATCACCAGACTGACGCTCGATAGATGTCATACTGCTGCGATAAAACATAAGATAATCAGAAAAGGCAACTTTTTCGCCATCAACACTGGCTACTGGAATTGGTAAAATTTTAGTGACTCGATAGAGCATCCTGTCAGTCATACCAAACTTAAAAAGCGCGAGCCAACCGCTAACAATAAGCATCGAAACTACAACTACAGCGATTAAAATAGTACTAATAACAACTCGGTGTTTTGTCCATTGAAGAGGATATTTAAATTTACGGCCACGCGCTAAAACTTCTTCGCGACGCTCGTCGACTTTTTCTTGTTCTGTTTTTTTATCATCTTTTTTCTTAAACAAATTCATATATATATTATACCATGCTGGTGACTCCGGTGCGAGGACGCTTTCACTAACTCGCACCTCGCACCAGCTACTGAAAACTTCGTTTTCGTATCTGGTGACTCCGGTGCGAGTCGAACGCACAACCTTTTCCTTAGGACGGAACCGCTCTATCCATTGAGCTACGGAGCCATTTTGCTCTTATATTATAACATAGACATGTTATAATTAAAGCATGAGCAAGAAAGCTAAATCTACTAAGAAGAAGTTTTCATGGAAAATGCTTGCGGGGGCTGTAATGTTTGTGGCTTGCTTAGCGATGGGAGTAATAGTCGCCATAAATACTCGTCAAGCAGCTGATTATATTGTAGAAACTAACGCTTTCTTTGCGCCTTTTGAATTTTATGAAGGGCGAAAGATTGTTGGGGTTGACGTTGATATTATTAATAAAGTTGCGGAAAAATTGAACAAAAAAATTATAGTAAAAGATGTTGAATTTGACGTAATTATTGATAACGTAGAAGCTGGGAAAATTGCAGATGCAGGCGCGGCGGGACTAACAATCACTCCGGCGCGTGCAGAGAAAGTGAATTTTAGTATACCGTATTACACCTCTGTGCAATATATTATATATAGTAAGAATGCGGCGCCAGAAATCCGAAATGGACATGTGGTTTTCGAGGCGCTAGCAAATAAAACACTTGGGTCACAAACCGGGAGTACAGGATATTTATTTGCGTCAGATGAGATTGACGAGGGTGTACTTTCAGGGACTAAAACAGTAATTAAAGGATTTGATTCTCATCAACTCGCAGCAGATGCAATTAACGCACATATGATAGATTATGCGATTGCTGATAAACTTGCGGCGGAATTTATCGTAGCCAAAAACAATTCGTTGTCTGCGGTTCCATTATATTACACTGGGGATCCGGATTATCCTGTGGAGGAGTCTTACGCGATTGCTGTTAATAAGGGGCAGACGGAACTTCTGGAAGCGTTTAATGAAGTATTAGCTGAAATGCTAACCGAAAATCCTGAAGGCAAAACAGAAATTGATCAATTAGTATTAAAGTATATGGGATTTTGATGGAAGATTTTTTTCAAAAAATTATTGAACTTTTTACAACGCCGGAATATATCGATTCCCTTCTCCATGGGTTCCTACTTACACTTGAAATTTCATTTTTCGCAATCATCATAGGATTTTTGCTTGGAACCTTAATTGCACTAATTGAAACGGCAAAAAAGTCAAAATGGTTAGTAATCCCGAAATTTATTTGCCGAGTTTATACAACTATAATTCGCGGAACACCGATGGCACTTCAGCTTTTTATTATGTTCTTTATCATTTTCGCGATAAGAGATTTTCCAGAACTTATCACCGCAGTTTTAGCGTTTGGATTAAATTCAGCGGCTTATACGTCCGAGATTATCCGAGGCGGAATTTTATCAGTCGATAAAGGGCAGACTGAGGCAGGTCTGGCGCTTGGGTTATCTCGCCAAACGATTTTTTGGAAAATCGTAGCCCCACAAGCTATAAAGAATATTATTCCCGCACTTGGCAATGAAATTATCACTGTGATTAAAGAGACGGCAATTGTGAGCATGGTGGGGATGTATGATCTTAATATGGCCGCAAAAGATATTGGATCGGGGCAAAATATGGCAAGCTATATCGTGCCGATGTTTACGGCTGCGCTATTTTATCTCGCAACAGTATATTTGATTACATTTTTTGTACGAGGAGTCGAGAAAAAATTAAGAAAAAGTGATATTACGGGTTAATTTATGGTTGATGAAAAAATTCTTACGATAAAAAATTTAAAAAAGAACTTTAAAAAACATAGAGTTCTTAGAGGCATTGATTTTGAACTTTCTAAAGGTGAGCGAGTGGTAGTTTTGGGACCTTCTGGCTCGGGTAAATCAACATTTCTTCGGTGTATTAACCGTCTCGAAGAGCCGAGCGCAGGAGAAATTTATTTCCACGATAACCTGATTACTGATAAAAACATCCGAGCGATGCGAGAAAAAATAGGGATGGTTTTTCAGCATTTTAATTTGATTTCAAATTTAACGGTCATGGAAAATTTGACACTTGCGCCAGTTAAGCTTAAGTTAATGAGTCAAGAAGAAGCCGAAAAGAAAGCTCGGGATCTTTTAAGACATATTGGACTTTTAGAAAAAGCGGATGCTTTCCCTGCTAGTTTATCAGGTGGACAAAAACAACGCGTTGCGATAATTCGGGCGATGATGATGGAACCGGAAATCTTATTGTTCGACGAACCGACATCGGCTTTAGACCCAGAATCGATAGGCGATGTCTTGGCTTTGATTCGGGAGCTCGCGGATAAAGGAATGACAATCATAATCGTGACACATGAAATGGGATTTGCAAAAGAAATTGCATCAAAAATAATTTTTATAGATGAGGGGAAAATTATCGAAGAAGGAACGCCGAAAGATTTTTTCAATCATCCAAAAACTCCACGAGTACAAGAATTTTTGGAAAAGGTTTTGTAGGGTTTGCCCTAAAGACTGGTTTCATGATATACTGTATCAGTATAAAGGAGAAAAAATGAAAGTATTGTGCGTTAATGCTGGGTCATCATCTTTAAAATTCCAACTTTATGATATGCCGGCAGAAATATCTATCATTGGTGGATATGTTGAAAAAATTGGAGCGGCAGACAGCTTCTACACTATTAAGTTTGAGGGCAAGAAAACTGAAACTAAGAAAGTTATCAAGGATCATATCGAAGCCGTAAATGTAATGCTAGAGGAACTAGTGAATTATGGTGCGGTTAAAGATTTGGCGGAGATTCGCGGAGTTGGGCATCGAGTCGTTCATGGTGGTGAAAAATATGCCGATTCAGTAGTGATTACCGACGAAGTATTGAACGATATTAAAGAATTTACTAAATTTGCGCCTTTGCATCACCCTGGAAATATTGCTGGCATTAAAGCTATGCAAAAAGCTTTGCCGGACGCTACGCAGGTCGCGGTGTTTGATACTGCATTCCACCAGACAATCCCAAAGATCCAGTACATGTATCCTGTGCCGATGGAATGGTATGAAAAATACGGCGTAAGAAAATACGGTTTTCATGGCACTAGCCATAAATACATTACAGAAACTATGCAAAAGAAGCTTGGCAAAGAAAATATTAATTTGATTGTTTGCCATGTTGGCTCTGGTGCTAGTATCACTGCCGTAAAAGATGGCAAAAGTTATGATACAACCATGGGATTAACTCCGCTTGATGGTTTGATGATGGGAACTCGTTCTGGTTCAATCGACCCATCAATTATTAAATATATGATTGATGAAGCTGGAATGACTTATGACGAAATTGATAACGCGCTAAATAAAAAATCCGGCCTTCTCGGAGTTTGCGGTTTTAACGACAACCGCGATGTAGAAAAAGCCATTTCCGAAGGAGATGAGAACGCGCGTTTGGCGCTCGATATGTACGTAGACCGAATCGATCGTTATATTGCGGAGTACTATTTGGAGCTTAACGGCGAAGTTGATGCTATCGTGTTCACAGCTGGCGTGCTTGAAAACGGAGCGGAAACTCGTGAAACGATTCTCGAAGGGCTAGCTCCACTCGGAATTAAAATTAACCGAGAAGTAAATAATGCAATCGCAAGCTTTAAAGAGATTACGAGCGGCATTATCACGGCAGAAGATTCAACTGTACCAGTATATGTTGAGCCGACCAACGAAGAGGTCATGATTACTCGCGATGCTTACAAATTTTGTAAATAAATAAGCGAGCCTATCAAGCTTTCTCTCTTTATAGGCCTGTCGCCCGCCTTGTTCATGATATAATAAATTTATGGACGTTGCGGAACTAATTGAAGATTTCTTGGAGCATCTAGAAATCGAAAGTGGAAGAAGCAAAAAAACGATTGAGAATTATCGATTATATCTTGAGCGGTTTTTGATTTTGACGCAAGAAATCTTAAATAAAGACGAGGTCCGTCCGGAAGAAATTACACGAGAAGTTCTCCGAAAATATCGTTTAAAATTAAATCGTTTAGGCTCGGACGAAGGTAATGATGATTTAAAAACAATTACACAAGCTTATCATTTAATCGCACTTCGAGGTTTTATGAAATATCTTGCAAAGCGCGAGATTGAATCGCTTGATCCGTCTTTAATTGATTTACCGCATGTTGTAAGAAAACAGGTGACGTTTTTACATTTTGATGAAGTTGAACGAATGTTAAATGAGATTGATTTATCTACAGAATCTGGACTTAGAGACCGTGCGATAATTGAGCTTTTATACTCGGGCGGGCTTCGAGTTTCGGAACTAGTCGGGTTAAATCGAGATTCGGTTAATTTGGCGCGACGTGAGTTTATGGTGCGAGGAAAAGGCTCGAAAGATCGACCAATTTTCATTTCGCAGGCGTGCGCTGATCGAGTTTCAGATTATCTTGATGCGAGAACCGATTCCCTGCCGGCTTTGTTTTTGAATAATTCGCGAAATCTTCAGACGGTAGATACGTCTGGGAATTACCGACGAATTACGGCGCGCTCGGTTGAACGAATCGTTGAAAAATATGCGCGGCTGGCTGGAATTACAAAACATGTTTCGCCGCACACTCTAAGGCATTCTTTTGCTACGGATCTTTTAATGAACGGCGCGGACCTTAGAAGTGTTCAGTCGATGCTGGGGCATTCAGACATTTCAACCACACAAATTTATACGCACGTAACAGACGCGCATCTAAAAGAAATTCACGATAAATTCCATAGTGAAACGAATTAATAGCTTATTTTGGTGGCGCTTGGGTCATAGAGGCGGATTGCGGTCGAAATGGTCGACGGACGATCTGCGCTAGGCGTAAACCAGCAACTTCTGATATAAAAATCAATGTAGGCGGATTTCGTTGAAATCCCACCGCTGTCAGGGTTAACAATATTAGTCCCGTCTTTATCGCGGACGGCAATAATATAAATACCTTCAGCCCTAGTGATCGTGAAATCGAAATCAATATCAGGATTATACAAAGCGTCCGAGTCGATGTTGTTATAAATTATTCGCGGATAGGTCGAAGCTGGATGAAAAACTTCAGGAGAATAGTTAATTAGAATTTTATTAATATCATTTGAGCTCATGGCGCGAGTGTTGATTAGAAAAGCTTTCTGCTTCCCTAGTGTATTCCATTTGGCTGGTTCAGAAGAATCGTAAAGCTCATCACAAGTCGCAGGAGTGTAGTTTAAAATAGCAGCCTGATTTTCCGAGGTGAGATTAATTGCGCGCTTTGAGATGGCGTCCCAAAGTTTTGCATATTTAGCGGTCGTTGCGGCATCTACTTCTTCGCCTCCGGCAACATAGGCAGATTGGATAAAGCGCAGGGCTTCAGCCTGGCCATCAATTTCCTGACGAGTAATAGTAGATTCTAGGGAGCTCTGAGCGCCAGTTGTGCTGCCGTTAATAACTGAGACGGCGGCGATAGCCACCATGGAGAAAATGCCGATGGCGAGAGAAACCTCAACTAGCGTATCACCCTTTTTCATAAGTTTATTATACCATAGTTAGACATTATCAGAGTAAGAATGAAGGCGAGAACAAGAAACGGGCCAAAATAAATGGTCCGGTTTTTGCTTTTAATGACCGTTGGAAGCATAATAAGGCAAGCTGAGAAGTTAGCTACGAATAGAGCGATGAGAGCAAGCCATGGAGTGCCGAGTGCCGCTGCAATAATGACGCCAAGAATCCAGTCGCCATCGCCGACCCATTTGCCTTTAGAGATTAGATAAAGAATCAGATAAGTACCGCCGAGGATAAAGATGGCTCCTAACAGGTTGAGAAGTGGGGCGAAGGAGAAGTCTCCGGACGCGGAAAAGAAACTCCATAGTTTCAGGATTACTATTATTATAGCACAGATTATCGCAAAAGTCAAGCATAAACATGGAAGCTCACCATAAAGACCGTCGTAGATGGCTAAAAAGATTAGGGTTAAAGTAAGCAAAATAGTTATCGCGAAAATTGCCCACGCCATAGCGCTAGCGCTGAAAAAAGCATATTCGGTTTGGAAAAAGCTCATAGTGATAGCGAGCATCGCTAGGCCAGTTAAAATTTCAGAAAAGATTTCAGCGGCGCCAATTTTTTTGCCGCATTTTCGGCATTTACCTCTTTGGATTAGCCATGAAATGACTGGTAGATTTTCATACCACTTTAGCTTATGTTTACAAAATGGGCAGACTGACCGTTTTCCTAGGCCCTTCTTCCCTTCCTCTTTTAACCTTAGGCGGCGAGCCTCGCAACATAAAAAAGAGCCGAAGCAAACGCCGATAATAAACGCAAAGATATAAAACACAACCTGCATGAGCTAATTTTACCATAAGTGGGTTGAATTTTCGAGGAATTAATTTATACTTATACTATGAGAAAGAAAAATTTAGAAGGGTTTACGCTGATTGAGGCGGTTTTGACGTTTGCGATTGGCGGGCTGATATTTTCTTTTGTTTTTCTGGCGTTGCCAGGGATTTTTGCTAGCGCAAGAGACGGTGAGAGACGAGATGACGTTTTGTTTGTGGTGAATAAATTGAAGAATTTCCAGGCAAATAATAACCGCGGAGCGCTACCGAAAGACAAAATTACACAAAATGGACTTTTAATTAGCGGTGACAGTATTAATTTTGGGCCGACAACGGATGTGACTTGGAAGGATTTTTACGCAGGATTTTTTGATGACAGTTTTAGAGACCCATCAGGTTCGCGCTATGATTGGATGATTGTAAATTGCGAGACGAAGAATGCCGGAGAAACTTGTACCAATTCGAAATATCAGGACTTTTTAAATAGCAATTATAGCGAAGATAATCCGACGATGTTTTTCGTAATTGGCTCGAGTTGTAGCGGCGATACGGCAGTTGCGACACCAAATAACCGTATGGTTTCAGTCTCGTATAAACTGGAACGAGCCGGGTTTTATTGTGTAAATACTTAAAAAGCCTAATAAAAAATACTCGCTTTCCGCGAGTATTTTTTCTAAGCTAGATTAGTTAGCTATACATAGAACACCACCACTCTGCTTCTTGTAGACGAGAGCGATGTTGCGGGCGCCGGATGCAGCAACGGCGGCTTCACCGTTACACCTTGCGCCAAGAACGACTAGGATGTTGTGGCCTTGATCCTCGAATGTGGTTTCGTATCTTTGTGCGCGAGATTGGCAATCTTCACCTTCCGATACACCAGTTTGCGGCTTAGCGTTAGTACCGTTAGCGCCACAATATACAACCTCTAGGTTATATGCGTTACCATCTGGATCTTCAAAAATGTCGCCATTAGCTAAGAGATAGTTCTTATAGAAGTATGCCCATGAGCCCCTCTTAGAAGCGTTGCTGTCTTGGTCGATTCCTGAACCCTCAACCGTAACTAAAGTGCTGTTATCATTTTTTGCGGTTGCACCAGGGATGCCATTAGTGTTGTTTTGTTTGAATTGTGTAATTTGCGTTGAAAGACGCGAAATATCGTTTTGTCGCCTTGTGTCGTTTTGTGACCGTTGAAGAGCTGGGAACGCAACGAAGACCATCAGGAAGATGAGACCGGCGATTGCGAGCACGAGCACGACTTCAATGATCGTGAAACCCTTATTAATTTTGATATTTTTGGCCATCAATAATCCTTTCTTTATGCTTATTTTAATAATAGCGTAAGTTCTTTAAAAATGCAACTATTTTTTGCTAGGCGGTGACGGAATTTACTAGAGAGTAAATTGGGAGAAGCGTACCGCCAACAACGATGCCAATTAAGCCGGCCATAATGACCATAAGAATCGGTTCAATCATAGTAGAAATATTACTAATTTGCTCATCAAGTTCGTTCTCATAAACCTGAGCAGCTTTGCCGAGCATTTCGTCAATCTTACCGGATTGCTCACCAATACCAGCCATTTGCGGGATTAAAGGAAGCATATAATTAAGATCCGAGAGGGCTTCGGAAAGCGGTTTACCAGCCTTAATAACTTCGATTGCCTTACTGTATTCTTTTTCAACTACAGTATTAGATACGGCGTTAATAGCGATTGTGACCGATTCAAGCATCGGCACACCAGTCGCAAGAAGCATTTCGGCTGTGCGCGCAAAACGTGAAACATAAAGCTTTTTAAAGAGACCGCCAAAAATCGGAACGTGAAGCTTAAAGTTATCAGCAACTTCGCGTCCAGCTGAAGTTTTTTTAACAAATCGCCAGATGCCCCAAACAGTGCCACCAACAATAAATAAAATAAGCCACCAAAATTGACCGAAGAATTCTGTGATACCTACGAGGCCTTTTGTCAAAGCTGGAAGCTCTTGTTTCATATCAATATAAAGGTCGCGAACTTGCGGAACGACGGCAATCAACATGAAAGCGAGCACCGCAATAATAACTACAAGAATGATTGCTGGATATACGAGGGCGCCACGAATTCTGCTCATCATGGTGGCATCTTTTTCTTCTTGTTCGGCAAGGCGTTTCAAAGCAAGATCAAGAGTACCAGAAGCTTCGCCGGCCTGGATTAAAGAAACATAGACATTATTAAAAATCTCTGGGTGAGCGGAAAAAGCCTCATAAAGGCTCTTCCCCGATTCGACGGATGTAATAATTTCTTCGATGATGCCGCGCATACCTTTCGACTCGGTTTGGCCAGCAACCGTACGGAGCGAAGCGGATAAAGGCAGTCCAGCACCAATAAGCGTGGCGAGCTGCCGCGTGAACATGATGCGGTCTTTAGCTGTGACGCGCTGAGAAGCTTTGCCAAAAATACTATCCGTGCCCTCTTCGATGACGGATTCTGGAATATAACCTTGGTCAATCAAAAGTCGTCCGGCGATTTGTTCGGTTTCAGCCTGGATGCTACCTTTAACAGTTTTTCCTGTGGTTTTGTCTTTGGCTTTATATTTAAAACGTTTCATTATCCCCTCGCCAAACGATCTAGTTCGTTAATATCGACCGCGTATTCACGAGCGGACTCATAAGAAATCGTGCCAGATTGAACAAGTTTGGCTAGCGTTCGGTCCATAGTCTGCATTCCTTGGTCGGCGCCAGTTTGGATAGCGGTATCAATTTGGAAAGTTTTACCATCACGAATAAGTGAACGAATAGCGGAATTCGCGACCATGATTTCAGCAACACAGACACGGCCGCCAGCAAGAGCTGGGACGAGACGCTGAGAACAAATTGCCATTAAGATATTAGAAAGCTGCGAACGGATTTGGGGTTGTTGATGTGGCGGGAAAACGTCGATCATGCGATCGATAGATTGTGCGGCGGAGTTCGTGTGAAGCGTTGCGAATACTAAGTGACCAGTTTCGGCAATCGTGATTGCAGCTTGGATAGTCTCGAGATCGCGCATCTCACCGATTAAAACAACATCTGGGTCTTCACGAAGTGCAGATTTTAAAGCTGCCGAAAAACTAAACGTATCATAATGAACCTCGCGTTGGACTACAACTGATCGTTTTGACTTATGAGTAAATTCAATCGGATCTTCAATTGAAATAATATGGCGAGATTTTTCGGTGTTAATTTTATCAATTAGACCTGCAAGAGTTGTAGACTTACCAGAACCGGTCGGACCGGTTACAAGAACTAATCCGCGTGGAAATTCTGCAAAAGATTCTACAATCGGCGGAAGACCAAGTGTATCTAGCGACGGAATTTGATTTGGAATAAGACGAAGCGCGGCCGCCATTTTACCACGTTCATGAAAAGCGTTTACGCGAAAACGAGCAAGTTCCCCAAACGCAAATGAATAATCGAACTCTTTATCTTTCAAGAAAATTTTTTGCTGGTTCTCGTCCATGGTGGCAAAAATCAAATCTCGCAACATTTCTTCATTTAAAGCCGGGGTGTCTGGAATAGGAACCAGCGCGCCATCAACACGAAGAATCGGCGGAAGGCCGTATTGGATGTGGATGTCTGAAGCCTTACGACGTACACATTCCTCAAGCAATGTTTCGATTTTAATTTTTTGTCCACTCGTTTCCATATTAATATTATACCATAACCTTTATGTTAGATCGCTTGCAACGCGGTTAACTTCCTCCATCGACGTAATGCCCGATAGAACTTTAAGCATACCATCCTGGCGCATAGTAACAGTTCCTTTAGAGCGCGCAAGGCGCATAATTTCAGCGGAAGTAGAATGCGAGATAATGAGTTTTTGAATATCTTCGTCAACTACGATAGTTTCATAAAGACCGGCCCGGCCTTTATAACCGCCTGGAGTTTCTTTAGTCACCATACCTTTTGCGAGCATATATTTATCGTCATTTTTGACCGGAAGTCCAGGATAGCCAAGATCTTCACTGATCGAAGCAACTTCAGACTCGTCTTTTGGCAATAAATCGCCGACAATAGAATTAATTGCCGCGGTTTCCATTTCAGAAGATTTATAAAGTTCGCGTTTTTCAGTAATACGACGAACAAGCCGCTGGCCAATGACAACGTTTAAGGTCGAAGCGAGAAGAAATGGTTCGATGCCCATATCGAGAAGACGTGGCAGAATACCAGCAGCAGAGTTTGTGTGGAGAGTACTAAACACAAGGTGACCTGTAAGTGCGGCCTGGACTGCAAGCGAAGCGGTTTCTGAGTCACGAATCTCACCAACCATCACCGCATCAGGGTCCTGACGAAGAATAGAGCGAAGGCCGGATGCAAAAGTTAAACCAACATCCGTATTAACCTGAATTTGATTAATGCCGTCCATTTTATACTCGACCGGATCTTCCAGAGTCACAATATTAATTTCTTCAGATTTAATTTGTTGAATCAGGGCATAAAGCGTTGTGGACTTACCAGAGCCAGTTGGACCAGAAGTTAAAATCATGCCATTTGGTTGTTTAATTCCCTGCAGAACATCACGAAGCGCGTGGCCTGTCATACCCATTTTCGCGATGTCCATACTTGTTCCAGTTTTATCAAGAAGACGGATAACGACTTGTTCACCCCATGTAACTGGCGAAATCGAAATACGAAGGTCGATTTCTTTATTATCGACTAAGACAGTAAACTGGCCGTCTTGTGGGATGCGGTGTTCATCAATTTTAAGATTTGAAAGAATTTTAATACGAGAAACGAGCGCTGGGGCAACGGTTTTTGGGAGGTCCATAATTTTTCTAAGGACACCATCGATACGGCAACGAATAATGAGCGAATCTTCTAAAGGTTCAATATGAATATCCGAAGCTTTGGTTTTTGCGGCATAACTTAAAATCGTGGTTAAAGCTTTCGAGATCGGAGAGTCCTGAACAATAGTTTTAACATTGCTTTCAGCTTTTTCGGCAATCTCGGTGTTAGTTTCTTTAACCGCTTCTTTAACGCTCGAAAAATCACCATGGTTCTTTTCGATCATTTCGCGAATACCGCGTTCAGAAGACATCCAAACACGAATCGGACGGTTAATCAAATTAGAAATATAATCTGTGACCTGGACGTTTGTAACGTCGGCCATCGCGACGTTCAAAAGCCCATTTTTCTCACCAAGCGGGATCGCAAGAGCGCGTTTTTGCGCATCATAAGGAATAATGGAAAGAATATCTTGATCAATCGTGATATTTCTTAACTCAACATAAGGAACGCCGATAATGGCCGCGGTAGCATGTGCCACCATGTCGTCATTAATAACGCCGCGATTTTTAAGTTCGGTTACGATTGATTTGCCGTTAGCATCAACTTCGCCCTTAATTTTTTGGACTAAGTTAATATCCGCGAGACCTTCCCCCATAAGTAAGGAGACGATTTTTTCTTCAGCAGCTTTAGTCAGTAGCGCCATTGTTATTTTCCTCAGGAATAATTTCTTCAGACTCTAAAATATTATCGTCAATGCATTCGCCGTTTTCATCATAAGCTTCGCAGCCAGTGCCAACATAAACTTCGACTGTTGGGTTGATTGCGCGATAATTAAAAACTTCGATGTCCGGTTCGGCCAAAGAAGCACTGCTGTCAATATTAACATTTTTGATATTAAAACTTCCGATTTCAGGCAAAATCATATTACAAGCAACAAAAGCAATAATAATCCCGACAATAAAGGTAGCTATTGATGTGAATAAGTCTGCTTTCATTTGCTTGCTCCTTTATCTTTAGTATTTGCGTTTGTACTGACTCCAGGCTTCAATGTCTTTGTTCCCTCGGTTACGGTGGCCGGAGTAGTATAGTAGGCCGTAAATTCCGCGTTCAAGGTTAGGCTAGAGTCGTATTCGATAGATGCGCGCTTAATATTAAATTCGCGGATGGAGCGTTCAATATTATATAGAACCGTCATTGTTGTCGTAGCATCAGCATCAACTGAAAGTTGGAACGGAATAGTATATAAATTACTACCGAAATTAGCAGGCTCATAAGAACCAGTTGGGCTTAGGCCTTCTGGATCCCAGTTGGAAATAATGAATACACGGTTCAAACTAGAAAGTAAAGCCTCTTCGTTGCGATAAGAAGGAAGGGCGTCTGGAATAATACGAAGAGCGGAGCAAATTTGGATTAGCTCGGTTGCGGCGGTGATTTTTTGCGTGTCTTCGCTTTCTGCAGCTTCGTTATAAAAATCGTTTAGTTCGGAATAAGTGAAGTTTTTACCAGTCGAAGAGTTTACACAATAAGACAAATCTTCTTTCGGAACGGAATTTAATGCAACATTTGCAGCCATATTTTGAAGGATGTTGGAACGGAGCGTACCCGGGACTGACGCTACGTCGATATCGTTCGGACGACAACGTTTTAATTCTTCGTCGGTATAGATACTGCCTTTTGGTTTGGCACAAATACCAACATTTTTAATCGTGTCGGACAAAGTAACGATAGTTTGTTCTTCTTCTGCAATAACCGAAGCGTTGAAAGAAATTTGATTAACAAAACGGATAACTAGGGCGATTGCTACGCCAAGAAAAACGCTGGCGCAAAAAACAGCAAGAAGTGTATATTGTTGGGCTTCGGAAATTTTAGCGGTTTTAGAAACAGCCTTAGAATCGCTTTTCTTTAAGCCTAAATTAAGTTTCACACCTTTTAATGCCATTAGTTACCTCCTTGACAGCTAACGTCGCCAGATTGACAATCCACGGCACGCTTGCCGAACATATTTTGAATTTGGACATAAGAATCGGTAACATTGAAACGGTTGACTGGGCCAAGAGCAATAACGTGTTTGTTGGTAAAATTAAAGATTTCCGAATTCAATGTAATCGTAGCAGAAAACCTAAGTACTAGCTGACCGTTCGCATCACGACCGTTTGATGAGTTTGAAATAACGATGCCGTCATTTTCGTCAGTTTCAATAAGGTTACATGTTGAGTTGGTGCCGACCCACGTAATGCCGTCGATAGTTTTATAAACGGTTTCTGAAGGATTGCCAGAATCTTGATAATTTTCAACTCCACTGTAAGTAATACATGAACTATTGAAGTGGGCGACATTTTCGATAGTCCCGCCAAGGTCCATATACGGAGCGCCTTCGACTGGTTCTTCGCTATACCATTCAGCAAATTGTGGCGTGCGCCAAATTTTAACAACGGTTTGATCGTTATAAGTTTCGGTTTGATAGCCTAAAGTTGCTTCTTCGGCTTTATAAATTTTTTCGCCGTTTTCGTCATAATCTATATTGGCTTCGTAGGTTGGGTTACAGCCTTCGCCTGTGATTAACCAGAAAGCGTAGCGGCCTTTTTCTTGATCATAGAACGAGCCGTTAACATCAGATTCAACAATACAATAAGCTGGGATTTCAGTGCCGGCTTTATCTACATAACGACCATAATCATAGCGTAGATATTGCATACTTTTCTTAAAAGAATCGAGGACGTTATAATCAATGAACGGAGGGGTCAAAGCATCAGCTTGAGCATCGAGTGAAATAACGGTTGGGTTAGTTGAAAAATCGATATTCAATTCGGAAATTTCAATTTTATCGCCACTAGTTGGAATGAGTGCGGAAAGAACATTAAAGAGCCTAGAAGAAACTTTTTTGTTCGCAGAAATTTCGGAAAGATTTCCGAGCTGGTCTTTAATCGTGAGGAAATCACTAAGATCGCTGTAGTCTTTAACTTTTGCGACGAGATTATCGATAGTTCCACTTTTGCCATCAACCGCAGCTTGTTGACCGCCGGCAATACTGGCGAAAATGAGTGTCATTGCAAGGCTACCTGCAGCAATAACAATGCAAATGAAAAAGATTAGGTTACGGAGTTTTAGAGTTTTAATCATTTCGTACTTAACGTCTGGTACGAGATTAATTTCGCGAGCCATTAATCGTTACTCCTTTCCGATAGACCGATAGCAACGGCAAACTCGCTAGCGACTGGAGCGAGGACGCGTTGTTGTTCTGGAGTAGTACGGACAGACTGCCATGGATTCCCTTTCATGGTTGGGATATTCGTTTTAGCTTCGATATATTCAGCAAAAAGAGGAATCAAGCCGGCGTAGCCAGAAAGAATAATGCCACCAACTTTACCATTCAAATAATTTGTTTGGAAGAAACGAACGGATTTTGTAAGTTCGCTTGCATAAGTCTCGAGAGGGCGAGAAAGAATTTTGAAAACTTGACCTTCAATTTTATCTTCGGCGAGACCAAATTTAAGAATAAACTGGCGAGCCTGATCGGCACGAACGCCAAGGCCGGTCGATAAGGTCTGGACAAAACTACCAAAACCGCCTGGAATAGAGCGAACGAGGCGAGGTTGATCTTTATAAACGACGACAAGATCAGTTGATTTTTCACCAAAATCTACCACAAGACAAGCATCCATTGCGCCAGGGATAGCAAGAGACCGAGCCATCGCAAGTGGCTCTGGCTCCATTGCAATAATATTTAGACCAGCTTTTTCAATTGTTTCCATCGCGGTTTCAACATAAGATTTATCAACAGAAGAAACAAGGACTTCGGTTTTTGCTGGGTCATTTGGGCTTGGGCCAAGAATAATATAATCAGCCTTAGCTTCGTTCATCGGCATTGGAACATATTTATCCATTTCGTATTTAAAAGATTTCGCAAGTTCTTTTTTTGGTAATGTATCGGTTTCAACAACAGACGTAAAAGTCTTACTGGCCGGAAGGCCAACCGCAACATTTTTAGTTTTAATACCAGCCTGTTCGACGGCGCCCATGATAGCTTCGCCGAGACGTTTACGGCCAACTTCGGATTGATCGGATGTGAGTTTTGCATCGATCGGAACGTAGGCATATTTAGAAAGCGTCCAGCCATGTTTTTCGTCGCCCAAAAGCTGCACGATGCGCATCGAGTTGGTACCAATATCTAGCGAGAAGAAGTCGCCCACGCCATGCAATAAATTCATAATATAATTATAAGCTTAAACTTTTTATTTTGCAAGCGGAATGTTAGAAGCTAGGTTTAGGTGGGATGAAATGTGTATTGTTTCTCGGCGGGAGTTAGGCTAAGAACCAGCAATGCAGCGTACAGAGACCCCATAGATTTTGTAGAGATTGAGTACATTCCAGCTACTACCATTGTAGTGCAGAGTACTCTGATAGTTAGTATCGTACGCAGTAGCTGGCCACCACCAGCCGTTCGAGCCAGCGTTGCGTAGCGAGCCGCTGTAGTAGTAGCCTGCAAGGACAGGGTTAAAGTTTGTGCCGTTATTGTTCTTTATAGTAGTAATTTCTGTCTGAGTAGGTAGTCTCCAACCTTTAGGACAGATATCTGATGTAGCGTCTTGTTTTGTCGTTTCGCTACATACAGTTCCAGCCGAAGCTGCACAGTAGTTATAATAGGCGCCATAGGTTGAGCTATTTGGATCTGAAGTGTTAAAGTGGGCTCTAGGTTCAGTATAAGTATTTCCAGCAGTTAAATCTCCTCCAGCCGAGATATTAAAATCTGCTCCGGTAAAGTTAGATTCAGAGGCGGAGATAGTACCCATAATCTTTAGGTTACTCGTCATCCAATAGGTATTGCCTATTCTGGCGATATTATAGACATTACCGTCACGAGAATCTAGGAGAGTAGTGGTGGAGCCATCGGTTGGCATAAGTTGCGCTAACTTTGCGCCATCCACGTTTTGCATGGTTGGCGGGACGCCGTAAACACAACGTACAGAGTGGCCGAAGTCGCGACTGCCGCCATCCTGCAGATTGACACTCAACTTAAAGACGCCAGGTCTGTACATACCTGAGGTATGGATGTACGTAGAAGACCAGAAGTAGCCGCTTGCGCCTTGACCGAGGGCTGAGCCATTGTAGAAGTAGCCGGAGAGGGGCGTTCTCAGGGCGTTTACGAAGTTTACATTGTTACTAGAATAAGCTGTATAAAGGGCTTGGTATTCGCCAGATGATCCGCCAGTTGGCATCCTCCAGCCTTTTGGACAGATGTCTTGTGTGGCGTTGCCGGATGGAGAGCCTTCGTTTGTTCCGTTACCATAGCAGTAGGAACCTGCCGAGGCGGCGCAATAGTTATAGTAGACGCCTACCTTTCCGGTTCCAGATTGACCCGCGGCAAGAGATTGAGTGGTATCTTTACTTGCTGCATTGACTAGTGGCACAGAATAATTATTTCCGGAGGTTAGGTTTCCTACGCCAGCGGTAGCGTATTTATCGGAAGTAGTACCGGTAGAAGTACCCTTGAGATAGTTTAGGGTGGTAGCAGAAGCGTTAGTATTAGAAGCGGTGGTATTATTTAGGGTTGTGCTGTTAGTTAGATCTAGTGCGAGGTTGTCTAGCATCCAGACCTTGCCGTCAGCGAGACGACCAACAGTATAGGTTGTGTTATCGCGTTCGTCTTTTACCGTCATCGTATCGCCGCTATTTGGAATTTTTTCTGCGAGAGTACTGCTCGTCATACTCTGCATGGTTGGGATGTCGTAAACGCAGCGTATGGAACGCCCCGTATGTTTCATGTTATATTTTTCACTCCAACCATTATTGTCGTATTGTAGATAATATTGAATTTGATAGGTCATCGCAGTAGCTGACCACCAGTTGCCGTTTGAGCCAGCGTCTCGTAGTGTGCCGCTGCCGTAGTAACCTGCAAGGACAGGGTTTTTATTGGAGCTGGAAGCGTTTGTAAAAGCCTGGGCTTCAGTTCGGGTCGGTAGTCTCCAGCCCTTAGGACAGATGTCTGATGTAGCGTCTTGCTTTGTTTGACTACATACAGTTCCAGCAGAAGCTGCACAGTAGTTATAATAGGCGCCATAAGTTGAGCTATCTGCATCTGAAGTGTTAAAGTGGGCTCTAGGTTCGGTAAAGGTAATTCCTGCGGTTAAATCTCCTCCAGCGGAGATATTAAAATCTGCTCCGGTGAAGTTGGATTCAGGGGCGGAGATAGTACCCATAATCTTTAGGTTATCTGTCATCCAATATGTGCCGTCAATATTTGCAATTTGGTATTTTTTGCCATCACGAGAATCTTTAAGTGTCATTACGTCGTCATTATTCGGCACAAGCGAAGCAAGATCTGATGCCGAGACATTTTGCATAATCGGGGTCGGGTCTGGGTTTGCGGTAGCAGCAAAGTTAATTGTCGTTTGGTATGTCCCTGGAGCTAAGGTCGCGTTTACTTTAGAACCGAAGGAAATGCTTGTAGATTCTAGGGTTGTGACTCTGCTTGTATTACTATTTAGATTAATAGACGATTGCAGTGGGAGATAGTTAGTTGCAGCAGATAGATTAGTAGCGGTATTTATTTTATATCCCCAGGTATTAGCCGTAAAATCACAAGTATTAGCCGTATCTACCGTACAAGTGTAACCGCCGTCTTTAGCGGTTAGAGTAGGAATAGTCTTAGATCCGTCTTCAGTTGAGATTAAGCTCGTGTTAGATACACTCATGACGAGGTTATAGCCCCATTCGTTATTCGTTCCAACCGAAACTACCATAGTTTTCTCGTTAAACGCCGTGCCATGATCTGGAACTACATTCATAGTCGTCGTCGCACCAATCGCAGAGCCATTAGCGTCAGAAAGATTAATCTCGAGGATCGGAGTATCAGAAATATTAACCGAGAAGCCTAGGCCAGCATCAGCAAAGACATCGCTTGGAAGAGAGGAGAAGCCTAACGCGAGAAAAAGAAATAAGCTAAATTTCTTAACCGTACCTCTCCAGGAATTCATATATAATATTATATATTACCACGAGCGGAATGTAAATAATAAAACCTCTCTACATTCCCATGGCGGCCGGCGAGGTCGTTGTCGCGCTTTTTAATAATCGCGTAACCGTTATTTTTTAACCAAGTCTCGAAATTTTTAATAATTTCGCGGCGGATTTTTTCGTTTTTAACGATTCCCTTGTTTAGCTGGTCTTCACGTGCTTCAAACTGCGGTTTTAGCATCACGAGAAAATCGGCATTCTTGTTGGGTAATTTTTTTAAGTAATTTAAAACTTTTGTTAAAGAGAGAAATGAGACGTCAGCAACGACAATATCAATTTCTTTGTTCAACGGAAAATCAAAAATATCAGTTTTTTCATTTAATTCGATTCGAGGATCGAAGCGGAGAGGAGCCTTCATTTGATGAGAGCCCTTCTCTACCGCGATAACTTTTTTCGCGCCAAGTTTTAATGCGAGTTCAGTAAAGCCGCCAGTCGAAGAACCGATGTCGAGAACGGTTTTGTCGCGGAAATCAAAATTGAAGGCGCGGACGGCGCCTTCAATTTTTAAATACCCCCTATTTACGCCCTCGGTATTCATAGGTTTCCGTGTCGACCGAGACGACATCACCTTCTTTGATGAAGGCAGGAACTTTAATTACTACGCCGGTTTCCAAGGTCGCGTCTTTCATGACGGAGCTTGTCGTGTCGCCTTTAACGGCGGTTTCGGTGTAGGTTACGGCAAGCCAAAGATTCTTTGGAAGCTGGAGATTAATCGGAGTTCCGTTATAGAATTGGATTTCCATTTCGTCGCCATCTTTCATGAAATCTTTAGAATCACCAACCATATCGCCCATAAGCTCGTATTGTTCAAACGTTTCTGGGTCCATAAAGTAGAATTTTTCATCGTCTTTATAGAGATATTGAACTTTGCGAGTTGTAACTTCGGCTGGCTCAATCTTTTCTTGGCCTTTAAAAGTTTTTGGGAGAAGCGCGCCCGAAATAAGGTTTTTAACCTTAACGTTGACGATGGAACCGCCTCGGCCCATAACTTTCTGGGAGTACTCTATAACCTTATACGGCTGGCCGTCTAAAGTGATAAGAGTGCCTTTCTTTAGATCTGTTGGTCCGTACATTTTCTCTCCTTAATTATTAGCTACGAATGGCAAAAGTGCAATATGGCGCGCGCGCTTAACAGCAACAGCAAGTTGGCGTTGTTGTTTTGCGGAAAGACCAGTTTTAGAAACCGGCTCAATGCGACCGTAGGCATCGATATAGCGGCCTAAAGTTTTGACATCGCGATAATCAAAGTATAGATTTGGATCGTTCTTATATTTTTTCATAATTCTCCTTCGTTTTTAGAAGCGCCTTAGAATGGCACATCACTTAAATCAATTTCTTCTGGAATATCATCCGGAATATCATTAGAAACTTCTTCGTTTGATTGAGTGCTATAGCTTGCGCCACCTTCACGGTTATTATTGGCTGCGCCAGTAAAGTTGAAATCTTCAACAACGATTTCGACGCGAGAGCGCTTGCCGCCACCGTTTTTATCTTCCCAGGTGCGCTGAGAGAGACGGCCAGAAACGAGCACGCCGCTTCCCTTTTTAGCATAATTTGCAATCATTTCGCCAAGCTTACCCCAGGCGGAACAATCAATAAATGAAACGTCTTCTTTATTTTCGCCGTTTGCATCACGATAAACGCGATTTACGGCAACTGAAAAGCTACAAACAGAGTTGCCACTTGGAGTGCTACGAAGCTCTGGATCGCGAGTTAAGTTACCTGCGATAATAGCTTTAGAAAATCCGCGCATATTAAGCCTCCTTTTCAACTTCTTCAGTTTCTTTTTCCGCTACTTCTTTACGGCGAGCCGTGTATTTCGCTTTGCGATCATCGGTTCGGACGAGGAGATAGCGAAGAACTTCGTCAGCAATGTTTAAAACACTGCTCATTTTTGCCGGAGCTTCAGCTGGAAGCTGGAGTTCGTAGTAGTGATAAACGGCAAATTCTTGTCCCTTAATCGTGTAAGCAAGACGTTTTTTACCTTCAGCCTCTTCTTTAACGATTTTACCGTTGTTGGTCTCGATAAGTTTCTTAACCTTGTCGAGAGCTGGATCTAGATTCATTTCTAGATCAGGGTGGAATAGGACTACTAGTTCGTAATCTTTCATTGTTACTCCTTTGGTTAAAGCAAACACAGATTTAACTTGTTTGCTGAGCTAATATTATCTTTTAATTATAGCACAGATTTTCGTTTTTGACAAGAGGTAAACATGAAAAAGCGCCGGACTTAACGTTCGGCGCACAGTAACTTTAACTTCTAACAGAGTACTGGATTATACATTCTTATTTGCGCGGCGATGTCTGCTACGATGCCACCATCTGATTCAAGAACATTCTCGATACTTGGGGCGAGAGCGTAGTAATCCATGCGGGCTAAAGCATCGCAAAGCGTGTCTTCATCCAAGATTCCCTCCTGGAGAAGATAATATTCCTGCATAGTTTCATATGCACGTTCAAGACAGCTACTCCCAACTGTCAAACCGAGCAGTGATGCCACTGGCTCCACGAACGCCGAGTAAAAATATTTTACCCTTTCAATTCCAACTAACTCTACCGGCATAAATCGATAAAACTCTTCTGTTTTCGACTCGTTAAAGAATTTGACCGTAGACTGAGACACCCAATAATTATGGACGGCTCTGATGATCTCAAGGATGATTTCGGCTTTTTCTCCACTATAATAATTGAAGTAATAGAAGCTTGCGTTGGCCATGTCTTTGTCAGGCATTTCGCTATAGAGAACTATCTCTTCCATTGCACTCGGGAGATAAATCCCAAGGCCATCAAGTTCGGTTCTCAGTGCTTCGATTGCGACCTTGAAATAGTCTCCGACATTAGTCATAGCTTCCAAGCGCTTATAGTCGGCAGCTTCAATCAACCTCTCTCTTTGCTCGATAGAAACTTCAGGAAATTCGGTTTCTAGAACCATCTCCGCAGTCTTGCGATAGATTTTTCCGGCTCTGATGAATTCAGTTTCTTCTTTTTCTACTTTTTTTACTTCTTCCAGAAAATCCACTGTTCTTAAGTTTGATCTTCTTCTTCTCATTTTTAAGTCCCCCCTAAAAAATAGTAATAGTGTTAAAGTACTTCTTTAATTGTAGCACGTTTTGCTATTTTTGTCAACTATATATTAGTAAGTTGGTCGAATTCTTCCATCGAAGAGATAAGAAGGTCACGAGGTTTGTTACCGTTTTGAGGACCGATAACCCCAATTTCCTCGAACCAGATAGCAAGCCCAGAGACAAAGCCGTGACCTTTACCGAGGTAGGTTTGGAGCATAGCGGTAGAGAATTTGCCCTTATTTAGGCTAATTTCGACGGCTTTTCGAACAATTGGGTCGTTCGGGTCGTAACGACGGCCGAGGCCATCCATGCCGCCAACTTCGCCGGTCATACCCTTAATTGCAACCTGTTGCGCAACGACTTCGTCGTTATATTCTGGCGGGCGCTGTTCGCGGAGAAAATCGGTGACTTTCGCAATATCTTCGTCAGAAGACCAAGCACCTTGGATACGGCGAGGTTTACCCATCATTTCGGTTGTAAGAAGCAACATATCACCTTTACCGAGAAGTTTTTCTGCACCACCCTGGTCGAGCATAATACGAGAATCCATCTGAGAACCGACAGCGAAGGCGATACGGCCTGGGATGTTAGCCTTAATAAGACCAGTAATAACTTTTACTTCTGGACGCTGGGTTGCGAGGACAAGATGGATGCCAGAAGCACGACCTTTCTGGGCGATACGAACGATTAGCATTTCGAGATCTTTCCCTGCCATCATCATAAGGTCGGCCATCTCATCGATAATAATAACGATATACGGCATTTTGCTTTCTTTTTCAGGATTTTCGCCAGCAGTTTTAGCCATTTTGGCGTTATAATCAGCGATGTTTTTAACCTTTTCTTCGGCCATTAAAGTGTAGCGGCGTTCCATTTCGCCAACCGCCCATTTCATGGCTGAAAGGGCCTTATCGGTTTGGGTGATAATTGGGGTGAGAAGATGCGGAATATCCTGATATTGGGCCATTTCAACTTGCTTTGGGTCGACAATAATAAGTTTCATATCAGACGGGGCGTTACGATAAAGAAGCGACGCAATTAAAGTGTTTGTCATAACGGACTTACCAGAACCAGTTGTACCAGCGATTAGAAGATGAGGCATTTTTGCGAGGTTTGCAACTACGGCGCGGCCAGAAATATCTTTACCGACGGCGAAAGTTAGCGGGTCGGTAGCTTTCTTCCAGTCAGGAGATTCGAGAACGCCACGAAGACGGACATCGGCAGGGCGAGTGTTTGGAATTTCAACACCAACCGAACGCGTACCTGGGATCGGAGCTTCGATACGAATTTTATCAACGGCGAGATTTAGAGCAAGCTCCTTATCGCGCGCGAGAATCTTAGAAAGGTTTACGCCGGCTGGCGGACGCATAGTATATTGGGTTACGCGCGGGCCAACGTTCGCACCTTCCATTTCGACTTCGATGCCAAATTCAGCAAGCGTAGATTTAATAATATAGGCGTTTTGTTGGATATTGCCAGCATCGGCCGAAGCCTGTTTCTTTTCGAGAAGGTCGGTTGAAGGCATTTTCCAATCTGGGTCGTTAATCGCGACAAGAGCTTTTTCTTCGGCAGGCTTTTCTGGGGCTTTAGCCGGAGCTTTAGCTGGTTCTTCTTCTTTTGGCTTATGGACAAAGAGACCTTTTTGCTTTTTTGGCGGCTCTTGGCTGGCTGGCGCAAGGCTGGAATTAACTTTAATTTCAAGCTGACCAAGTTTTTTATTGTTTTCGGCAGGTTGTTCAACTTTTTTATTGTTCTTGACGAGATTTTTTGTACCTTTAAAGAATGTGAGGGGAGAGAGCTGAAGAATAAAGGCAGTCGTGATGAAAATGAGTAATATATATATAAATATAACAAAGCTTTGGTCGAGGACTTTAGTCATGACGGTATTTAGCCAGCTGCCGATTAGGCCGCCGTTGTTCCAAACGGCACCGATGCCGGCGAGCCAAAGCACCATTAAAATCGAGGCGATATAAATTGGGACAGCGAGACGATTATTTTCGGCTTTAAAAATTCGAACCGAAAGATAGACTAGAAGCGCCGGAATAATATAGGTCGCGATACCAAGGCCTTTTAAGATGGTTGCGTGAATCGTATTAATAACAGAGCCGCCGTGGCCAAACCAAGTAATCACAAAGAAGAGCGCAAGAGCAATCATTAAAATAGCGACGATTTGACGCCAAAAACCACCAGGAAGTTCATGCTCAATCGGAGCTTCTTTTCGCGCACGGGATTTTGCCGAGCGAGTAGATTTAGATTTTTTGGTTGTTTTCCTTGTTGATTTTCTTGCAGGCATACTTTAATTATAGCACACTTTTAAGAAAAACACAAGAGGAATGAAGTGTGATATAATTTTTCAAAAGGAGCTTTAAAATGCCGAAAAATCCAAATTCTATAACAGGGGCGGAGGCCGAAAAGATTGATAGCGGGTGGGATGAGCTCGCGAAAATGGCGGATGATTTTGAGAAAATCCAGATTGAGATGGCGCCGGAAAGAGCGAAAGAGTTTTCCCGCATGGCGCTTGATGTTGAAAAGAGTTTTGATCGGAGAAATCAATATCTTAAAGATGAAAATGAGGAAATGAGCGAGAAAGAGTTTGAGAAATGGGAAAACGCGTTTTCGGATGAAATTAGATATGCCGACAGGGAGCTTGATAAGACGGATCGTACTATTGAATCGGAGGCAGAGGCAAAGCATGCGATGATTTATTCCATGAAGGAAGGTGATTTATCGAAAACGATTGAGGCGCAGGCGGGGAAATTTTATCGAGCGCGAATGCGACGATTGCAGGATGCGATTTTAGAGTCTAAAGATGAGAAAGCTAAGGCAGATTTAATACGGATTCATGATTTTTATCCGGCGGTGATGGAGCATCTAGATTTTAAATATATGACTCCGGCCGAAGTTAGGGACTATGGGGTTGAAAGGCACGAGATGCAACAAGTTAGGGCGCATAATGATGTGATTAGACGGCTGAATGAACTTAATGAACTGGCGAAAAAATATGATGTCAGGCCGCTTACACCACGGAATTTTTGGACAAGCGATATCCGTAGCAAAGATGCGCAAACTCCGGCAGTTAGTGATATGATGTGGTATGACCGAAATTTGGTTATAGAGTTTTATACGACGGCGTTTTCTTCAGAAATCCAGAGCCGAGAAATGCGAAATGAGCAAAAAGAGCGATTTGGGAATTATTGGTAGAGAAGTATTGACAAATTTGATTTAGTGTGCTATAATAGAAAGACTCTAGGGTATTAGGGGGTGATATCATGACTAGGGCAGCACATGGAGTGGAGATCGTACGGGCAATGTCTCGAGAGGATTTCCACAAAAAATTTATAAGAGGAATTGGGAAAACAAGAGCATTTGGCGCGATCGCGTCTTTGGGACCTGATCGAATCTCCCCCGAACAGAAAACTGAAGTGCGAAAAGCACTGGATGCAATTGGAATTCCATTGTCCATGACGGCATCGGACAACGATTTATGCGACATAGTTGCGGAAATTTCCGCTCGCGCAGTCGCTCTCCGGTGACGCCCTCCCTTCAGCCTCCGAGTTTTCGGGGGCTTTTTCACGAATAAAATAAGACTCCTTCGGAGTCTTCTTTCGATTCTGGCTAGGCTGGCAGGATATTTATCCAGGACCAGCCCGCATAAAAAAGCCCGAAGAATAAATTCTTCGGTCTCTTTTATGGCTAGGCTGGCAGGATTCGAA
>DBWP01000002.1:0-11071 GCA_002309075.1 Candidatus Saccharibacteria bacterium UBA1235
ACCAAAAGCAGCAAGTAAGACTTAGAAAGGAGTAAAAAAATGGCAGAAGAAGAAATTAAAAATACGACTGCTAGTGCTGAAGCTACTGAAACTACAGCGGCTCCTAAGTCTAAAGCAGCTAAAAAAGGTAAAAGAATTGTTAATGCTGGCGCGGTACATATCCAAGCTACTTTCAATAACACGATTATTAGCGTTACTGATAAGACTGGTGCAGTACTTTCTGCTTCGTCCGCTGGGGCTAATGGCTTTAGAGGTTCGAAGAAGGGAACCGCTTTTGCGGCTGGTGTTGCAGCAGAAAAAGCGCTTGAAATCGCAAAGAAAAACCACGCTCTTAATTCCGTAGATGTTTACGTATCTGGAATTGGGCTTGGTCGTGATGCAGCTATTCGTGCAATTTCGACGGTTGGCATTAAGATCGATTCAATTACTGATGTAACCCCGATTGCACATGGTGGTGTGCGTCCGAAGGGAGAAAGGAAACCGTAATGGCACGTGATAATTCTCCAATTGTAAAACAAAGTCGACGTGAGGGTTATGCTCTCGCGCCAAAAGCGCATAAAGTAATGGCTAAAAAATCTGGAATTCCAGGTGAGCATGGTGATATGCGCGTAAGAGGCGGAAGCCTTTATCTTACTCAACTTCGCGAAAAGCAAAAAGTGCGCCGCACTTATGGTCTTCTCGAGAAGCAGTTTGCTAAACTTATGAAAGAAGCACAAAAGTCTGAAGGTTTGACGGGCGAAAAACTTCTTGAGCTCCTTGAAAGAAGAGCTGATAACGTAGTATTTCGTGCTGGATTTGCGATCACTCGTCGTCAAGCTAGACAACTTGTGAGCCACGGACATTTTCTACTGAATGGTCGTCGAATTGATATCCCTTCAATTCGTTTGAACCCGGGTGACACACTAGAAGTTCGTTCTAAGTCGCAGAACTCTGAGTATTTCAAAAATCTCCCGAACGTGATGGGGGCAGCAAATGTTACTCCTTTGTCATGGATGAAGGTTGACGGCAAGAAAATGAAAATCGAAGTAACTGGTCTTCCGAAGCGCGAAGAAGCGGAAGCTGGTATTAATGAACAATTAATCGTTGAGTATTACTCACGCTAAGGAGACGAATATATGACAACAAAGAATATTCATGAAGCAGCTCTTGCCGAAGTACGCGAAAACAGCCAGACCGAGGCGGAATTTGTAATTCGCCCGCTCTATCCAGGCTATGGTAACACGCTTGGTAACTCGCTTCGCCGAGTTCTCCTTTCTAGCGTGAAAGGTGCTGCGATTACGGCTTTCTCTATTGAGGGTACGACACATGAATTTACCGCGATTCCTGGCATCCGCGAAGATGTTGTGGACATCATGTTGAATCTTAAGAATATTCGTTTTAAGATGCATACTGATAATCCGGTAGAACTTACCCTTGAGATGAAAGGTGATAAGCAATCTGAAAAAGATGGCGACAAGCGTGTAGTAGCAGGCGATATTAAACTTCCAGCGGAAGTTGAAATTGCTAACCCAAATCAGGTTATCTGCCACATTGACGATCCAAAATACACTTTGAAGATGCGTTTTGTGGTTGAATCTGGCTGTGGTTACCTCACGATTGATCAAGCTGCAGAAGATCGCATTCATTCAGACATGATTGCTATTGATGCAGTCTTTACGCCAGTACTTCGCGTTCGTTATAAAGTTGAGAATACGCGTGTTGGTCAAGATACCAACTTGCAACAACTTACTCTTACGATTGATACTGATGGTACAATTACACCAAAAGAAGCTTTCGAAGAGGCGGCTGCGATTCTTATCAATCAATACACTGCGCTTGCTGGTTCGACAAGAGTGGAATCTGCTCCAGCGCCAGGCAGCGACAAAGAGGAAGAAGATACGGGACTTCTACTTCCAATTGAAGAACTCGATCTTTCTGCTCGTACGGCTAATGCACTTCTTAATAATGACATTAAAACCATTCGCGATCTAGTCACTTTATCTGAAAGCGATCTTAAGGATCTCAAAGGTTTTGGTCAGAAGGCGTTAGACGAAGTTAAGGAAAAGTTAACGGAGTTAAATATTTAATATGCACCGACACGGATATAAAGGCCGTAAGTTCGGCCGCGAAACCGATCAAAGGTTAGCACTAACCCGTGGGTTGATGTGTTCTTTGATCAAATACCAATCTATTACAACTACTCTTGCTCGTGCGAAGGAAATTCGACGCGGAACAGAGAAGTTGATTACGCTTGCGAAGAAGGGTGACCTTGCTTCGAGGCGTCTTGCTATTGCAAGATTAAATGACATTGAAGTTGCTGGACTTCTCTTCGACCAAATCGCACCACAAATCAAGCGCGATTCTGGTTATTTGAGAATCTCCCGCGCTGGTTATCGCCGTGGCGATAATGCCGAAATGGGTACAATTTCTTTTGTAGACGAAATTTCTTTCGAAGCACCAGCTAAGAAGGAAAAAGAGGCTAAAAAAGAAGTTAAGCCAGCTAAAACTGAGGCTAAGAAACCAGCAGCAAAACCAGCTAAGAAAACGGTTAAGAAGGAGGATAAATAATGAAAACTTATTCTCAAAAAGCTAAAGAAATCAGCCGCGAATGGTGGCTTATCGACGCTTCTTCTTTGCCGCTTGGCAAACTTGCAGTTATTATCGCTGATAAGTTAATGGGTAAAAGTAAAGTTACTTACACCCCACATATTGACAACGGCGACTACGTAGTTGTGATTAATGCTAAGAATATTCAAGTAACTGGTAACAAGATGGTCGATAAGAAGTATTATCGCCATAGTGGATTCCCAGGTGGTTTGACTGAGCTTAAACTCGAAGAAGTTATTGAGAAGAATCCAGAAGTTGCGATTCGTGAAGCTGTTAAGGGAATGCTCCCGAAGAATAAATTAGCTGCGGACAGGCTTGCTCGTCTTCGCGTCTTTGATGGCGCAGAGCACGCTCACACAGCGCAAAATCCAAAGGAGATTAAGTAATGGTAGCTACGAAGAAATATACTTATGGACTTGGTCGTCGCAAAACCGCAACGGCTACAGCTCGACTTTATAAGGGTAAAGGTGACATTACTATCAATGGTAAGCCAGCTCTCGAGTATCTCTCGAACAACAAGACTTATCTTGCTGAAGTAACTGATCCATTAGCTCTCGCTGGAAAGCAAAAAGAGTATGATATCACTATCTTAGTTAAAGGTGGTGGACTTGCTGGCCAGGTAGATGCAATTAAACTTGCTATCTCTAAGGCTCTTGTACTTGAGGCGGCAGATCTTCGCCCAGTACTAAAGAAGGCAGGACTTACCTCTCGCGATCCACGCGAAAAGGAACGCAAAAAATACGGTTTGCGCTCAGCGCGCCGCCGAGAACAATTCTCGAAGCGTTAAAAAATATCCCCCGAAAGGGGGTATTTTTTTGTGCAAATATTTTAAGCATGAAAAATCCCCCGCTTAAGCGAGGGATAATAAAATTTTTAGCTACTATATGGGGTAGCTAAAGAATCGTCATAGGCAATTTTGCTGTCGCCTGATTGACCAATTCCGCCACTACTATATTTATAGAAGTGGTTTTTCTGTCCGTCTCCCCAGAAATAGTAGAAATCTCTTGGCAGTGTTCTGCCAACGTCGCTTATGCCGTTCTTTTCGGCAACCCAGCGGCAAACAACGTCGTTTACGAGCGCGATATTTTCTTCGGTGACTGGAGATTCTTCGCGGAAATCATAACTTGCCGCTAAGATGTCCTCCATGTCGTCATCGAACCCCTCGTCAAAACGATTCAACATCGTCCAGACTACTTTTGAAGATTCGGTGTCGCCGGCGCATGGTCGATTGCTTTCTCTAAAGAGAGTTTTCGCCATCTTCTTGCGATCGTCGTAGGTCAAGCCATAGATGTTATCTTGTATAACCTGAATCTCAGAGTTAATAACATCATTAGAGTTATTTTTTGGCTCTTCTTCTTCATTAGTAACGACTTCTTTCTCCTCGGTTTCTACTACCTGGGAAATTTTCGGTTGTTGCGTAGTAGCAGCATTTACGACATTGGTCTGCGTAATATTAGTACTGAGACCATTAAAGATAGAGTCTATCGTCGCATAGACTGCGAAGGCGGCTAAAATAAAGATTAGAATCGCCCTTATTACTTTTACAACTTTTTCGAACACTTTTACATTCCCCCTATTTTAATGTACTCGTGGTTAAAAATTGACCACTCTTCTAATTATAGCACACTTTTCTCAAAAAGTCAATAGGTATATCTACGGAAAAACAAAAAAGGGCGATGGATGCCCTAAAAGTGGTGGAGTATGCGGGACTTAAACCCGCGACCTCTGCAATGCGAATGCAGCGCTCTATCAGCTGAGCTAATACCCCAGTACCACTATTATATCACATTTTAGATTCCTGGGACAGGGAATTTTTTGGTTAGATCTTTGACTTCGTTTCGAATAACAGCGAATTTTTCGGCGTAATTTTCAAGATTATCTTCGGACTCGGCGGCGACACAAAGCTCCGCAACTTGTTTCATCCAGAAAGCGAGTTTTTTCATTTCTGGCTGGCCAAGGCCGCGGGTTGTGATTGCAGGGGTGCCAAGGCGAACGCCAGATGGGCGGAACGCGGCGCCTTTATCGTTTGGAAGGGAATTGGCATTTAAGGTTAAACCAACCATATCGAGGGCTTTTTCGTAGATTTTCCCGTCGATTCCGAACGATTTTTGCATATCGATAAGAATAAGGTGATTTTCGGTGCCATTTCCCTGGAGAGTAAAGCCTTGATTTTTAAGTTCTTCTGCAAGAGCTTTAGCGTTTTTGACGATATTTTCAGCGTAGGTTTTAAATTCTGGTTTCAAAGCTTCGCCGAAAGCAACCGCTTTTGCAGCGATAATATGCTCGAGTGGGCCGCCTTGAGTACCAGGAAAAACAGCTCGGTCGATTAAAATCGGGATATTTTTAAGAGTTTTTTCTGGCTTTTTAAGAGGTGAAGCGACGTTACCTTTAGAAAGGATAAGCCCGCCGCGTGGACCTCGAAGGGTTTTATGGGTCGTAGTTGTCATGACGTCGAAGCCAAAATCAAGTGGATTTTCATGGACGCCACCCGCAATGAGGCCAGCGACATGTGCCATGTCCGCCATTAAAAGAACTTCATGATCGGCTTTTTCGGCGACTTTTTCGCGAATTTTAGCGACGCGAGCAAAATCAGGAACTTTCATAAATGCAGAATATCCAACTAGGATGATTTTCGGCAAATGTTCAAGAGCGAGGCGCTCCATTTCATCGTAGTTAATATCGCCGTCTTCGGTTACGCCGTAGCCGACGAAATTATAGATATGAGCAGATAAGGTTACAGGGGCGCCGTGAGTAAGATGACCACCAGATGGGAGCGACATACCGAGAACCGTGTCGCCAGGTTCAAGCCAGGCAAAATAAACGGCATTATTGGCCTGAGCACCAGAGTGCGGTTGGACATTAGCGTGATCGGCATGGAAAAGACGACAGGCGCGGCTGATTGCGAGACGTTCGATACGGTCGATATTAACTTGTCCGCCGTAATAGCGGTAATTTGGTAAAATTTCAGCAGCGATTTTTTCTTCGCTCCATTCTTCGTCATTAAATTCGGTTCCTCTGAAATCTGGGTAGCCCTCAGAGTATTTATTGGTTAAAATCGAGCCCATTGCGGTAAGAACGTCGGCGGAGACGTAGTTTTCGCTTGGGATAAGTTCGAGACCTTCGGTTTGGCGAAGTTTTTCTTCGTTGATTAATTCAAATATTTTATCCATAATCCTCCTTTTTTATTATTATGCAACGGGTCCTGCCGGTTGCTGTCCTCCCCCGCTCAAGCTTTCGCGGGGGACCCCCTCCGCAACCGTCACCCGTTGTATTTATAATGAACAAACTGATATGTCAGATCATTTTCCTTTCCTTTCGTGATTATTTCGCGGGAATAGTTTTCGCGGTTAAATTCAGGGAAAAAGGTGTCGGCGGGAGCATCGGCGTCAATCTCGGTTAAATAGAGGTTTTTAGCATATGGCAAGGTAGATTCATAAATAGAGGCACCGCCAATAACAAAAAATTCTTCCGGGGTATCTTGGTGCTTGTCTAAAAACGTCTTTAAATCCGGAATAATTTCAACCGTATCAGGGAGATTTTCGGCGTGGCGAGTGACGACGTAGTTTTTACGGCCAGGAAGTGGGCGGCCGATACTCTCGAAAGTTTTTCGGCCCATAATAACGGGGTGACCGAGCGTAGTTTGCTTAAAAAACTCCATATCTGCTTTTATCTTGAAAACGAGCTGGTTTTTAAACCCAAGTTCACGATTTTTCCCAATAGCAGCAATAATACTAAACATATTTTACTCCGTGACTGGCATGGAAATCGTTCCAAGATTTTCATAGTTTTCAAGTTTAATATCTTTAAGCTCGCGGGAAGAGTCGAAATCAGCGAAATTTTTGATTTCAGGGTTAATCCAGAGAGTCGGAGCTTTTGGCAAAGTCCCATTTTTTACCGCTTCGTCATAACGCGCAATCTGTTCTCTAATTCCGTCGATTTGATTTTCGTAAATATGGGCATCATTTGTAATAAAAGTGAATTGCCCAGGACGCGCACCAATAATATGCGCGATTAAGTGGCATAAAACGGCATATTGAACAACATTAAATGGTAGGCCGAGCGGCACATCTGACGAACGCGACGTGACAAGAAGGTTTAAACGTCCGTCAATCAAATTCCATTGAGAATTCCAAACACAAGAAGGAAGCGCGGCGGTTGGAAGCCACTCGTTTTGCCAGAGAGACATAATCATACGACGATTACCAGGATTTTCTTTTAGGGTTTCAATTAGATTATCAATTAAGTGGTAGCGTTTTACAATCCAGCCATAAGCGGTGCCGATAGTGTGAGCAAAATTCTCCTTTGGCTCGTTTGGGTGAAGAGAAGCGAAAATTTCGTTAATGTTTCGCCCTTGGTAGTTGCCGTCAGTATCGATCTCCCATTCGTCCCAAATTTTAATGCCGCGGTCTTTAAGCCAGCGAACGTCATTAGAAGCTTGCTGATAAATCCAAAGCATCTCGAGAGTTGCGGTTTTAAAAGCGACCTTTTTCGAGGTTAAAATTGGAAATTCCTCTTCGAGGTCGAATTGTAGGACTTGGTGAGGAAGACGAATAGTTTTTGCCTCAGAGGAGCCTTGAGCGGTGTGATCAGGGATAGCGAGCGAAGCTGTATCTGTTCGATGGTCAGATTTCTTGTAATTTACGATTTTTTCGCCATTTTCTAAAATACGACGGCATAAATCAATATATTGGTCGTCAAATTTGCTCACTTTACCTCCTGGTTATTAAACCAGTATAGCATACCGATAAAGGGGCTGCAATCTTGACTTTTTCAACTAGGTATGATATAATGAAAGTATAAGCCTAATATTGGGAATTTAAGATGAGAATCAGATATCTAGCTATGATACTAGCTTCTAGTTTCATCGGGATTTTGTCGAACCCGGAGTTTTTGGCTGCATCTGATTCTATTTTAGTATCTGATCTCGATCGAACTAATATTACAGAGACGAAACTTTCAAATATAGAATTTAAAATTGCTGAATCTACCCCTGAGGTAGTGACAAAAACGGTAATAAAAGCGCCGGTTGCTGGGGTGGCGAAAGTTAAAACAGAGGTAATTAAGAATAAAATTGTTTTCTCTTGGGGTGAACAGACTCTGAAAAACGTTGCTTCTACTAGTGTTGACTCTGGTAAAGATGTGGCACGGGTTGGAAAACTCCTCTGGGCGCATGAAAACACAGCCTTCAATAATATTAAAAAACTTAAAATTGGGGATACGTTTTCAGTTGTCGAAAATGGCGTAGCAAAGAAATATAAGGTAGCGAAAAACCCGATTAACCAGATGGCCAGCGTAAAACTTCAGGCTACTAAAAAATCGATGTACCACGAGAGTGTTGGAGAAATTTATATCAACGCGATGACGGATCGTGGTTTTGGCGGGCATGATCTAGTTTTGATGACTTGTGACGGCAATAACAGTCGTTTTGTGGTGGTTGCGGACGCTTTCTAAACATGCTATACTGGTTATAGTAAATTAGGAGGCAAAACATGTGCACAGGGGTGCGTTTTAGCGATAGCCAAGGTAATATGTATTTTGGTCGCAATTTAGATTGGTCGACTGGTTATGGGCAAAAAGTGGTAATTACGCCACGTGGTTTTTCTTATAAGTCGGCATTTCTTGGCGAGATGAAGCCAAAAAATGGCGCGATTATTGGTATGGCAATTGTTGAAGAAAATGTTCCTCTTTATTTTGACTGCTGTAATGAAGCAGGTTTAGGGATTGCCGGTTTGAATTTTCCGGGTTATGCAGCTTATGAGGAGAAAGAAGTTGATGGGAAGACAAATGTCGCAGCATATGAATTTCCGCTTTATGTCGCAATGAATTTTAAGACTGTAGAGGAAGTAAGAAAGGCTTTAGGGGAGATTGCGATTGTAGCGAAACCGATTAATGAAAAATTCCCGGTTTCAGAGCTTCATTTCATTATTGGCGACGGGAAAGAATCGATCGTAGTAGAATATACAGAGAGAGGGATGGAGATTTTTGACAACCCAGTCGATGTTTTGACGAATCAGCCTGGTTATAATTGGCATAAAGAAAATCTTCGAAATTATATGAACTTGTTCCCGCAGATGCCAAAGGTAGTAAATTGGCGCAAGGCAAATATGACGGCGTTTGGTTCGGGCTCTTTGATGCAGGGGATGCCGGGCGGCTACGCTTCGACTGCGCGTTTTATCCGCGTAGCATATCTTAACACGCATTATCCGACGAAAGATACTGAAGCTGACAATGTGGCGCGGTTGTTCCATACGCTTGCTGGGGTTTCGATGATTGAGGGCGCGGCGGAAATGGCAGATGGCCAGTGTGAAATTACGGTTTATACAGGTGGATACTCGGCGGCAGCGAAAACTTATTACTATAACACTTATGAGGATCCAGCGATTCAGGCTGTTAAGATGAGCGATTACGATTTAGATAGTGCTAATTTGGTACAAGTTTGATTATGATAAAGCGATTTTTAAAATTTATAATTTTAGCGGCGGTGCTTCTTGGGGTAGGTTTTTGGGGGTATAACGCCGTAATTAATCGCGAAATCAATATTAATAAATGGTTTGTTTCTGGACAGACGTTCGGGGTGGATGTTTCGTCATATCAAGAGAATGTAGATTTTAAGAAGTTAAAAGAACAGGGGGTTGAGTTTGCTTATATAAAAGCAACAGAGGGGGTTTCGCATAAAGATTCGAGTTTTAATAAGAAGTGGCGAGATGCGGCAGAGGCAGGAGTTTTAGCCGGAGCATACCATTTTTTCTCTTATGATAAGAGCGGGGCGGAACAAGCGCGGAATTTTATTGAGACGGTAGGGGATTTAACGGGGCGGTTAATTCCGGCGGTCGATATGGAGCTTTCTATGGAGGAAGTAAAGAACCCGCCAGAGGTCGCTAGTGTTGTGAAGGGCTTGAAGGCGTTTCTCGCAGTGGTGGAAGAAAAATATGGCGTGAAGCCGTTGATTTATGCTCAGAAAGATTATTATGATAAGTATCTTGCGGCGGATTTTGCAGATTATCCGCGGTGGGGAAGAAACGTTTTTTATCCTATCATGGTAGATTTGGGAGATGATTGGGCGGTTTGGCAATATCATGATAAGGGGGAGCTCGAGGGGTATGAAGGGGAAAAATATATTGATTTTAATATAATTAATTCAAAAATTGGCCTAGAGGGGTTGAAATATAAATAAAAATGTGGTATAATGTAAGTATTAGCTTAATAATGAGCTAATAATCTAGGTTTTTTGGCGTATGCCAGAGAAAGTACATTAAAAGGAGGTATTCGTATGAATATCAATAAGAAGAAAGAAGAAGTATATTTCGACATCATTAGTGGTCCTAGCAAGGATGCCCTGTTTGACGCATGTAAATATGCATACAACAAGGCGGCAAAACTTGACGTTAATTTCTCTGTTATAGCGGGCTATACAGCTCCGCTGGGGCACCCGAAGCGTGCTAGCATTCCGATGGAAGTCTCGGATTTCAGAGTTTTAGCAGTTGGACACGAAGGTGCATCAGGAGAAAGTTTTAACCTCTATGGTCGATGCAGAGCTAATCTTGACATCGTGAATAAGGCGGCGTCCTATTCAGCGGCAGCACCATATAAGTTTAAGGCGGAGTATAACACTAAGACCAGAAATGGTCGCATCACTTTTATTAAGTAAATAACTAACCCCCCTTCTTCACTTCTTGCGCCCGGATCCGCTAGTAATAGTCCGGGCATTTTTTATGTGTGAAAATTTATATATGGAAAATCCCCGACAATTGTCAGGGATTAAACTTTAAGAAAGGTGAAGTTAAAAGATTTCCTTTTTTACGTTTGGTTTGAGTTCTATTTTGAACTCAGGGTGGCCAATTTCGGCCATTTTTCTTTCGATCTCCCTAGCGGTAGATGGCCCAAGCCCATAGACTTTACACCAGTTATCCTGTCTGAACTTCAAGATATCTGCAACGGTATTAATCCTGCAGATACACTTTAGAATTCGATAAGTCCTATAGGAGAAATCAAAGGTTTCTATGGCTCCTTGCTCTCTATTTATCTTTACGTGCTGGTCGAGTAATATCCGTATTTCGTCGATCGCTATCTTTTCGCTTTCTCGTAATTTAATGAGTTGATCGATTAATCCGGAGATTTTAGTTATATACGCAGGTTGATTGTTAATTGGAGTTCTTCTCATTTTTACACCCCCTAAAATGACAATGACCTTTCTTAAAATTTTAATGTACGTCTGTCCTTTAATTATAGCACAAGTACGATAATTTGTCAAGAAAAAGCGCTCTAACCGTTAGGTTAGGGCGATTTTAATGCTTAATGGAGCCGTCTACCAGGCTTGAACTGGTGACCTCATCCTTACCATGGATGCGCTCTACCAACTGAGCTAAGACGGCAACTAAATAAGCTATTGGATGTGGTGCTGGAAGTAGGACTCGCATCGAGCAAAGCGAGATCCGAGTTCGTATTTTTAGCACACTATAAATGTGGTGCTGGAAGTAGGACTCGA
>DBWP01000002.1:11103-25720 GCA_002309075.1 Candidatus Saccharibacteria bacterium UBA1235
TTGCCACTAGACGATTCCAGCACTAATCTTATTATACACGTTAAATTCGTTTTTGTCCAGAATGAGGCTTAATAATTTTTGCCGGTTTTTTCTGGATTTTAGCTTTCGCCATAGTTTCAGTTTTTGCGGGAGCTTTAGCGCGGGCATTTTTTTGGATGCGGCGTCTTTTAGCGAGGTTATCCTTTATGATTTGATCCTCGATCCTAGCCGTTGTTGCGGTTGCGGCTTCCATGTCGCCAGAAGCTTCATAAATCGCTAAAATTTGACGCAGAGTTGAAACGGACGGATCTAACTCATAGGCGTTTTCTAGAGCCTCAATCGCCTTTTTCGTGTTTCCGAGCTTCTCTTCTGTTTTAGCAAGGGCCATAAATCTCGCCGGAACGTCGCCTTCGGCTTCTATCGCCTGTAAAAAGGCCATTTCGGCTTTTTCGTATTCACCAATCTCAAGGTAAATCAAACCGGCGTTATGAATCGAGGCAGGGTTATTATCTAGGGACTGGGCGATTTCGAAACACTCAACAGCTTCCTCATAGCGCTGGCCCTTAGCATACAGAATCCCCAGACGGTTATAGGCGGCGGCGTTTTTCTCGTCAAATTTCAAAATCGTAAGCAAAGCCTTCTCGGCTCGGAATGGCTTTCTTTCGCGCATTGAAGTCTGGGCGACTTGCCACAATTTTTTCATTTGAGCGGTATATTTTGGCGATTTTTCTTCTACTTTTTCTGGTTTTGGCTCCAAAGGGAAGAAAAAAGACAGATATACTGCGAGCGCCAAAATCATTAAAACTGCAATCATAAGTTATATTATATCAAATCTGCCACCAAATGCAATTTTATATGACCGTTATGTTCGATATTTTCATAAGCGGTAAGAAAAGCCGGGATTTTCTTAATAAAAGCCTGATTTTTGGTTTTAAAATATGATTTATAAAGCATTTCGATTGCGGTTGCAAGAATAGAAAGTGTATATTTTCTAACTTCATCTTTTTTCTTAGTAATTTCTTCGGCGAGTGGCACGAGATCTTTTGGCTTCGCGGTGATTAATTTTTTAGCGAGTTCTCTGATTTTTGGGTCAGCATCAAGATCTTTGTCGAGTGAGCCGGTAGTTTTCAAAAAATAGATTGAGGCGCGACTGAGAATAGTCGGAAGAAGTTCGGATGGACTAGAGGTGATTAGTATGAAATGTACCTTTTCTTTTGGTTCTTCGAGGTTTTTAAGCAGAGCATTAGCCGATTCAGCCCCGAGTTTATCGGCGGGATTTATGATAATGAATTGATCGGCGGTCTGTTTAACGCTTAAACGGCCGATAATTTCGCGCACCTGCTCAATCGTAATAATAGATTTTTCTTCTGGGGCGAGAATGATAGCATTTTTAATATTTACTTCGGTGTTTTTTGGTAAAACGAAAATTGTGGTTTGGGATTTTTTAGCGATATTTAAAATTTCATCTATCGAATTAAAAAACATCGTTAAAATTCTCCGGCATTTTTACTTCAAAAACTTTCCTAATTCCGCCAGGTAAGGTGATTTCTAGTTTTCCGGCATGGAGGTATAGCCGGTCGGCTTTTTCTTCACCATAAACTGGATCGCCGAGAATTGGGTGGCCGATATATTTCATATGAACTCGAAGTTGGTGTGTGCGGCCAGTGGTTGGACGAAGCTCGACAAGGGAATGTTTGCCGTCGGTTTTTAATACTTTATAGAAAGTTTCAGCTGGCTTGCCGTTTGGATCAACACGGAAGGTAGTTGGACGCTTCATGTCGCGCATCATCGGGAGGTCGATCCTTGCTTCATCGAGCTTTGGGCGCCCTTGAATAACCGCATAATAGGTTTTATGAGTTTTTCTATCTTGAAATTGACGACGAAGCATACTTTGAGTTTCTTCGTTTTTTGCCAAAATAATTACGCCAGAAGTGTCGCGGTCTAATCGGTGCACGATTAAACCATATTTCGCGAGAGTAGCTTCTGGGCAATACTCGCCTTTAAACTCCGATAATAATCCGGCTGGTTTATCTACAACCAAAACATTTTCGTCTTCATAGACGGTTTTTGGGATTAAATCTGTATTCTTGACGATTTCTGGAACTTTAAGGCCGATTTTTACGCCTCGAGGAAATTTTGCGTTTGGTTTTGTTACTAATTCTTTATCAACCGTCACAAAGCCATTTTCGATAAATTTTTGGAGCGTTGAACGATTATAGCTCTTATAAATTTCTTTCATTAAGATATCGAGCCGGATTTTTTCTTCTGGAGTTTCCTCGGTCGCCAAAATTCGGTCGCCGTTTATAACTCGCGACATCTCTGGTTTACTGAATTTTTTTCCGGTTCTGAGCATATATCTCCTTATTATATCACACTTATGCTAAAAAGTCAAGATTTTGGGGAGTTTTAACGGAGATGGAAGGCTTTTTGTACTTCGTAAAGTTTCTTTCCGGCAACTTCGTTAGCGTATTTTTCACCCTTTTCAAGCAATTTATAAACTTCTTCATCTGGGATATTTTTGAGTTTTTCTTGGAATTCTGAAAGCATAGCGGATACGCTAGACGCGACCTTGCGCTTTAATTCGCCATAGCTAGTCTGGCCAGCCCAAGTCGAGATGACGTCTTGTAATGGGGTGTCTGTGATTAAGGATTCGATTTGAAGCAGGTTTGAAATGCCAGGTTGGCCCCACATGTCGAACTTAATAATACCAAGAGAATCGGTTGTTGCGGACATGATTTTCTTCGCGGCTTTTTCAGGGTCGTCGTCGAGCATGATCTTGGAATTTTCTGCGCGAGTGGATTTGCTCATTTTCTTTTCAGGGGTCAATAAATCTCGGATTCTGATGCCGTCTGAGACGCCCATGAATTTAACTTGGTCGGCGGTTTTAGCTGGAACTACAAAGATTTCACCGAAGCGATTATTAAAACGAGTGGCAATGTTTCGTGCGAGTTCGATGTGTTGGAATTGGTCTTCGCCAAGAGGAATATACTCGGCGCTGTAGAGTAAGATGTCGGCGGCCATTAGAATTGGATAGTCAAAAATTCCAACATTGCAACTTTCTTGACCCTTAGATTTTTCTTTGTATTGGATCATGCGAGAAGTTTCACCCATAGTCGCAACACAGTTTAAGATCCAGCAAAGTTCGGAATGGGCTGGGACGTAACTTTGGCGATAAATATGGACGTTTTCGTTAACTTCTAATCCAGCGGCGAGGTAATATTTTATGGTTTGAATAATGTTTTCTTGAAGATCGCCGTCAACTTCGGAAATAATCGAATGGAGATCTGGTACGAAAATATTTACCTGATATTCGTTGGACCATTTATTAGCAAGCCTCACCATCGGAAGCAGAGCGCCGAGGTAGTTTCCTAAAGTTAATACTGAGTTAGAGCGAATGCCGGTTAGAATAGTTTTCATACTTTTATTTTAGCACATATCGTGTTAAAATAAAAACGTCGGGGCATTAGCTCAGTTGATTAGAGCGCTTCAATGGCATTGAAGAGGTCATGAGTTTGAGTCTCATATGCTCCACCACTTTTAGGGCTTGGCCCTTTATTTTTTTCCGCAATGATCGTGGTCGGGATCTGTTTCGAGGTGATGATGGTGGTGATGAGAAAGATGCGGAAAGATAAACTCTAAGCCGATTTTTATGATAATTACAGCGATGAAGATACTGACATAGGCTTCGACATCGACTTTCCAGATTAGATAGATAATCGCAGAAATTAAAACAGCAACAGAAATCCAGGTGTCGTTCATAGTTTCGGCGCCAGACGCCAGAAGAACGCTTGATTTGTGATTTTTGCCTTGATGTTTAAGATAAGTTGCGAGCGCATATTTTACGATAATACTAGCGATGAGAATAATCATGACAGGTAGAGAATAATCGACTTCTTCTGGTTCGATGATTTTTTCGATCGATTCAATCATGATATGAATGCCGGCAACAATAATAATAAGTGCAATAAGGATCGTCGTGATGCGTTCGATTTTTTCGCGGCGAGCGGTGAATTTTTTTAGATTTGCAAGTTTTTCACTGATGACAATTAAAAATCCGGAAACCGCATCGGTCAGGCTATGGACTGCGTCTGAGATAATAGCGATCGAATTAGACAAAAGACCGATAATGATGTTAAAAACCGCTAGCAAAAAATTGGTTAGAATAAATAAATAACCGGATTTTACGATGATTTTGCTACGTTTTTTATTCATGTGTATATTTTAGCATAATTTGATATAATTAAGGAAAGAAAGGAGTGATATGTTTAACTTAAAGGGAAATATTGCGGTTGTATCAGGAGCTTCATCTGGGCTTGGATTACAAATGGCGACAGCGCTTGCGCGTCAGGGGGCGGACTTAATGCTTCTCGCGCGTCGAAAAGAGCGTTTAGAAGAATTAGCTGAAAAATTAATCAGCGCGTATGGCGTGAAAGTTATAACTGAAAAGTGTGACGTAACTTTAACTGAAGATATTGACCGAGCGGCTGAAATTTGTGAAAAAGAATTTGGAAAATGTGATATTTTGCTCAACTGTGCGGGCGCCTCAAAGGACAAAGGCGTGGTTGATATGAGCGATGAGGAGTGGGATTTTACGATTGCGACAGACGAGACAAGCGTATTTAAGATGACGCGGGCGTTTGCAAAAATTATGAAGAAAAATCATTATGGACGCATTATTAATATTGCTTCGATGTATGGTTTGGTTGGAAACACAAAAATTCATACAATTGCATATCACACTTCGAAGGGTGCGGTAGTAAACTTTACGCGTGCAGTAGCAGCAGAGCTTGCGACGGACGGAATTACTTGCAATGCGATTTGTCCGGGATATTTCGAGACTGAGCTTACTAAGGCGGTACTTGATACTCCAGATTTTCAGGAATTTGCAAAAGAGCATGTACCAATGGAAAGGTACGGAAAGCCTGGCGAGCTAGATGCGGCGATTGTATTTTTGGCTTCAAAAGAAGCGTCTTATGTTACAGGTGTGATTTTGCCAGTTGATGGCGGATATACGGCTATATAATATATAGTAATAGGAGGTTTTATGAAAACTAAATATGATGGAACGAAAACTTACGAAAACCTTAAAAAAGCTTTAGCAGGGGAATCTGAGGCGCGCAATAAATATGATTTTTTTGCGTCAAAGGCTAAGAAAGACGGTTTTGAACAGATCGCGGCGATTTTTGCGGAGACGGCATTAAATGAAAAAGAACATGCGAAATTATGGTATAAGGAACTTCATGGGGGCGCGGTTGAAGATACGGAAATCAATCTTGAGGCGGCAGCAGATGGCGAAAATTATGAATGGACTGATATGTACAAAGGTTTTGCGGAGACGGCGCGCGAAGAAGGATTCTTGGAGCTTGCGGAAAAGTTTGAAGGCGTGGCAAAGATCGAGAAGTCGCATGAAGAAAGATACCGGAAACTTCTTTCTAATGTAAGGGAAAAGAAAGTTTTTTCAAAAGACGGCGATGCGATTTGGGTTTGTCGAAATTGTGGACATGTTGTAATTGGCAAAACGGCGCCAGAAGTTTGTCCGGTTTGTAACCATCCTCAGGCGTATTTTGAAATTAAAGCTGAAAATTATTAAAAGTTGTGATATAATGATGTGGTAGGCCGACTTAGCTCAGTTGGTAGAGCAACGGTTTTGTAAACCGTAGGTCGTCGGTTCAAGCCCGACAGTCGGCTCCACGAGAGAACGTTCGCGTTCTCGTTTTTTATTGTCTATGATATAATATTGTTATGGATATATTTTTAGGTGTGATGGGGGTAATAATAATTCTGCTTTTAGTGGTTTTGATCGTTAAAAAACCAGCTGGCCAGGAAAAATCGGCTGATTTTAAGGCGATGGAAGAGCGTTTGATTCGGGTCGAGGGAGAAGTTTCGAAAATTAATCCTGCGATTGACCGAAATTTCCGCGAAAATCGTAAAGAAATTGCGGAAAATTTGGAGCGAATGCAGACGGGCAACGAAAAGAAGCTAGAACAAATGCGCGAAACAGTGGATGAGAAGTTGAAAGCTTCAGTTGAAAAAAGGTTTAATGAAAGCTTTAAAACAATTTCAACGCAACTTAATCAAGTTTCACAAGGTCTTGGCGAAATGAAGTCGATGGCGACGGAAGTCGGAAATTTGAAGAAAGTGATGGAAGGTGTAAAAACGCGAGGGATTTATGGCGAAGTCCAGCTTGGGGCGATTATTGAAGATATTTTAAATAAAACTCAGTATGAAGAAAACATTATAACTAAAGATGGCTCGAATGATCGTGTTGAATTTGCGGTAAAAATGCCGGGGAAAGAGGAGAATGTATTTTTGCCGATCGATTCGAAGTTCCCGGTCGAGAATTATTCTAGACTAATTGCGGCTTATGATAATGGAGAGAAAGCGGAGATTGCTACCTATCAGAAGGCGCTTGCGAACGACGTAAAGGAACAGGCTAAAAAGATTTCGACAAAATATATTGATCCGCCGAAAACGACTGATTTTGGAATTATGTTTGTGCCGACAGAGTCTTTGTATGCGGAAATCATCCGAATTCCGGGACTTTCTGATGAAATTCGGCAAAAATATAATATTACAATCGCGTCGCCTTCGACGCTTCCAGTGATGCTCTCTGGGCTTTTGATGGGCTTTAGGACGGTTGCGATTGAAAAACGTTCGGCAGAAGTCTGGCAAAAACTCGGAGCAATTAAGACGCAGTTTGGAAAATTCGGTGACCTTCTTGAAGGCGTACAGAAAAAACTTCAAGAGTCGGCTAATAAAATTGAGTCAGCAAAAACTTCTTCGCGTCAGATCGAAAGACAACTTAAGGATGTTGAAGAATTGCCAGAGGCCGAATCAACTAAACTAATTGGCGAGATTTAAAACCCACGAATTTTATCGAATGGGAAGATTCTGACGGAAACCGGGCCGATAATGCGGCAAAATGGGATTGTACCAAGACCATTTCGGGAATCCCAAGAATTCGAGCCTTCGCGATTATCGCCAGAGACAAATAATTCGCCGGTTGGGACAACCATATCGACTTCGCCAGAGGTGTAATTTTTTGGTCCATCAGTATCAGATTTGCGCCAAATTGTGTCATAGATAAATCCGTCCGGATTTTCATCATTATAAATTGTCATAACGCCATCTTTGACAACAACACGTTCGCCAGGAAAAGCAATTACGCGTTTAATAATATATTGGTCTTTGACGTTCCCTGGAACAGTACAAGTCATCGGGTTATTAACGCCGGCGCTTTTATAAGCAGCCACAGCTTCTTCATCTTCATTCACAAAAACAATGATTTGTCCGCGCTCTGGAATATATTCTTGACCCAAAAAATGTGCCCAAGAAACCGCAGCGCGATTAACGATTACGCGATCGTCATGGTGGAGCGTGTTTTCCATGCTAACTCCAACAACATTATAAGAACGGTAAACATAAGTATTTAAAAATAGTGTACCAAGTACAATTATCGCAATAAAACTAACTAAATTTAAAGAGTCCTTAAGGATAGGATGTTTTTCAAAAAATTTTGTTTTCATTTTATGATTATATCACTTTTTAAGCTTATTTAAAAAATCTGCTATAATATATATATGACAGATTTTGTACTAGCGAGAAAGTCTCGTAATATTGCGTCGAACTTGGTGCATATTTTTCTTAATATTCTTTTGGGGCTTGGCGCGGTTTTAATTACTGTTTTTTCAGGTAGCCCACTCCTCGGTATTTTATTAGTTTTGATGTCGAAATGGCGAGTTTTCGCAGTTAGAAGTCGGTATCTTCTTTTGAATTTGAAGTCGAATTTGGTTGATATAATTGTCGGTATTAGCGTAGTTCTTTTGTCTTATTATTCAGGAACGGCTTTGCTTCCGGTGCATTTTATTCTAATGGCGTTCTATACGATTTGGCTTCTGATTATAAAGCCGCGCTCGAGCGAATCTGCGGCGCTAGTTCAATCTCTAGTCGCAGTGTTTCTTGGGGTTACTACGGGTACATTTCTAGCCGCTAATACTTCATCGATTATTGCGGTTCTAGTCGCGTTCCTCGTAGGTTATGCTGCAAGCCGCCACGTTCTTGTTCAGATTAACGACAAAAACTTTATCCTAACAACTTTGGTGTGCGGAATGATTTTTGCAGAGGTAGCTTGGCTTGGTGACTCCTGGTCGATTGTTTATACTTTTGGTAATTCCGGCATTCGTTTGCCGCAAGAGGCGATTATTTTGACGATTTTCGCCTTCGTCTATAATTATGCCCGTCAGACTATGGTGCGCCGTCAAGATGATTTTCGCTTTAAGGATATTCTTGCCCCGGTGCTTTTTGGCTTAACGCTGATTGCGATTATCGTGTTGTTTTTTAGCGATCCAATCTTTAATATTTAGTAAAAAGCAAACAGAAGCCGCGAGTTTCAAGAAGATGGTATTTTTCGTGTGCATAGTCAATAATAGCTTCATGTTGACAAGGATCAGCCTCTAAAACAAGATATTTTGAGTTTGCTGTATCTATCAGTTCTTTAATCAGGGCGAGGCCATGATCCTCGGCATAAAGGGCAAGAGAAGGCTCTTTTTCGAGGGATTTTTTATCTAGCCAATCCCAGCTTTCATCGACGTAGGGAAGATTAGCAACGATCAAATCGGGGGAGATATTGACTTTTTCGAGCAAGTGTGATATAATAAAAGGTATAGGGGTGCCGAATTTTGCGGCATTTTTTTTAGCTATAGAAATAGCTTTCTCTGAAATATCGGATGCATAAACCTCTGCCTCTGGGAGTTCTTTTTTTAAGGTAATAGCGATGCAGCCTGATCCAGTCCCGACATCAAGAATAACAGGTTTTTCTGGCAGGACTCTAGGACTAGGCTTAACTCCTGGAAGATAGGCTTTTCCGGCGAGATTTAAGATAATATCGATAATCTGCTCAGTTTCTGGGCGCGGAATTAGGACGTCTTTAGAGATAATGAAATCACGCCCATAAAAATCTTGACTAGTTGGATAATTCTCGCTCATTTTTAATCAATTCAGAGATTAAATCGTCAATATCACCATCCATGGCGGCCGGAATATTGCTGCGCGAGTAATGAATGCGGTGATCAGTAATGCGGTCTTGAGGAAAATTATAAGTGCGGATTTTTTCGGAACGATCGCCAGTGCCAATAAGAGATTTTCGCGCTTCAGAAGCGTTTTTCATTTCTTCGGCTTTTTTGCGTTCTAAGAGGCGAGAACGAAGAATATTCATCGCTTTAACGCGGTTTTGTTGCTGAGAGCGTTCATCCTGCATCGCGACGACGATGCCAGTAGGTAAATGGGTAATGCGAACGGCAGAATCGGTCGTGTTGACGCCTTGACCGCCATGACCACCAGAACGATAAATATCAATACGAAGGTCTTCTGGGTTAATTTCGAGATCTTCTTCGGCAGCTTCTGGGAGAACAGCGACGGTTGCAGTTGAGGTATGGATGCGGCCCTGAGACTCGGTTACAGGGACACGCTGGACACGATGTACACCGCCCTCGAATTTTAGAAGGCCATAGGCGTTATCGCCAGAGAGTTTAAAAATAACCTCTTTCATGCCGCCAGCCTCATTTTCATTTTCAGACATTAGTTCAAATTTAAGGTCATGCGCCTCGGCGTATTTCATATACATACGATAAAGTTCACCCGCAAAAAGCGAGGCTTCGTCGCCGCCAGCACCAGCTCGGATTTCGATAATAGCTGGCTTATCATCCTCAGGGTTTCTTGGAATTAAGAGCTCTTCCAGTTTTTCTTTTAGAGCCGGGAGCTCAGTTTTAATGCTTTCGATATCTCCGCGAGCGATTTCGCCAAGTTCTGGATCGGAAAGTAGGGCCTCGGCTTCGACGAGATTTTCTTCGGATTTTTTAATCTTTTCAGCAAGTTCGACGATTTCGCGAAGAACTGCTGCGCGCTTGCTTTTTGTGGCAAAATCAGGGTCAGAATAAGCGTTTGGATTTGCTAAAAAATCCTCAATCGTTTTAAGTTCGTCTTTATATTTTTCAATTTCCATGATACAATTATACCACACCTTTTGGGGATTTAGCTCAGCTGGCTAGAGCGTACGATTCACATTCGTAAGGTCATAGGTTCAAGCCCTATAATCCCCACCATTCCGAATATTGTAAATCAAAAAAACACCGCCCACGAATGTGAGCGGTTTTGGGTTGTTAGGCTAGTTGATGTTGCAACTATTTAAGAGATCTTCGAGATCGAGGATGGTGGAGCCGTCTTCTGATATGCTTACCTCTCTGTTGAGAAGTTGTTTACAGATATTTTCGACTCTCTTTCGTGTTACTCTACCAATGCCTCTGTCGTAATGGAGATACCTTCTAAAACGACCGCCCACTTCATATTTTCCATAGACCCCATCGTCGAACGAGATTCCTAAGAAAATTTTTGCTGGATCGGCAATAATGAAAGATCCGTTTCCACCATGCACGGCATTTTTGGGTACTGCACCACCCTTTATGCCCTGTACTAATTCGAGGTTGCCCCCCGGAATGTAACTGTAGCCCGTAATGATACCACGCATTACATCACCCCCCTTTATATAAAAAGTGCTACTGGAAAATAACCAATTCTTTTAATTATAGCACACATTTCTATTTTTGTCAATAGTCATTATGCTTTTCCCAATAAAAAAATCAAACACCTCTTTATAATCTGTTAAAATCTGGTTAATCAAGCCCCACCAGAGGTTATTTTTTTATACATTTTTAAGCATAAAAAGTCTTGAAAAACTAGATGTGGTGGTGTATTATAGATGTAAGACACTAAATGTAGGGTGCTAAAAATAGCATTACCACCTAGTTGCCCGAAAAATAGGTCATGAAAACTAACACTGATTGAAATACGTTGAAGGAGGTATATTTCAATGTTCAAGCGAATTATCAAACGGGATGGGAAAATTGTAAAATTTGATCCCGAGAAAATTACAGATGCAATTTCGAAGGCTGGGCTTGTAACTGAAGAATTTAAATATGACCGGGCAAAGGTGCTTGCTGAGAAGGTTTTGAAGCGTGCGGAAGAAGAAATTACAGAGCGTACGCCACATGTTGAGCAAATTCAAGATATCGTTGAAGATGTTTTAATGGAGTCTTCGTTTAAGAAAACCGCAAAGGAATACATTCAGTATCGTCAGGAGCGTTCGCGCCGTCGTGAGGCGAAATCTGAGCTCATGAATGCCTATATGACGATTTCACACGCTGATGCGGCAATGGATTCTGATATTAAAAGATCTAACGCAAACGTTGATGGCGACTCGGCGATGGGTAAGATGCTTCAATTCGGCGCGGAAGGTTCGAAAGTTTTTGCGAAAACTTTGCTTCTTCGCCCAGATATTGCAGCGGCACATGATAACGGTGATATTCATATCCACGATCTCGATTTCTACGCGACCGGAACTTTAACTTGTTGCCAATCTGATCCGTTTGTGCTCTTTGAAAACGGTGGCTTTAATACTGGTCATGGTCATCTTCGTACACCAAACTCCATCGGAAGTTATGGAGCGCTTGCGGCAATTTTGCTTCAGGCAAACCAAAATGAACAACATGGCGGCCAATCGATTCCAAACTTTGATTATGCAATGGCGCCGGGCGTAAATAAGTCGTTTAGAAAAGCTTTGAAGCGTAATCTTGATAAATATAATAAGTTTGCGGGTAAGAAGATTTCCCTAGAAGTTAAAGATACTTATGAATATGGCGACGATAAGAAGCTTATTAAAGATAAGTGGCCAAAAGAAGTAGTCGAAGCTTCAAACGATGATGTAAATCGCGAAACTTTGCAAGCGATGGAAGGATTTATTCATAATCTAAACACAATGCATTCTCGTGCTGGCGCGCAAGTTCCGTTTACTTCAATCAACTTTGGTACCGATACGACCCCAGCTGGGCGATTAGTTTCGAAATATTTGCTCGAGGCAACAGAGAATGGGCTTGGTAAAGGCGAAACTCCAATTTTCCCAATCTCGATCTTTAAAGTTAAATCTGGCGTAAACTACGAGCCGGATGATCCGAACTATGACCTCTTTAAGCGCTCGATGGAAGTTTCGGCAAAGCGTTTATTCCCGAATTTCTGTTTTATTGATGCGCCGTATAACTTGAAATATTACAAAAAAGGCGATTACAGAACAGAAATCGCAACGATGGGTTGCCGAACACGTGTATTTGCGTCGATTTTCCCAGAATCTGACGGCATCGTGACTGGACGCGGTAACTGTTCATTTACGACTGTAAACCTAGTTAGAATTGGCATTAAGCATGGAATTTGCCTTGGCGAGCGTAAAGAGGCGGATTGGGAAGGATTCTATAAAGAGCTTGATGAGAAAATGGATCTTGTGAAAGACGAGCTTCTTGAGCGCTTTGAATTCCAGGCGAATCAACATGTTCGCAACTTCCCGTTCCTCATGGGTCAAGGTAACTGGTTTGGGAGCGAAAAACTTGGTCCAAACGATACGCTTCGCGACGTAATTAAACACGGTACGCTTTCAATCGGCTTTATTGGGCTGGCTGAAACATTGGTTGCGATGACCGGGAAGCACCATGGTGAAGATGAAGATTCTAGAGAACTTGGCCTCGATATTATTACGCATATGCGTGAAAAATGTGATGAATACTCGAAGAAATATCATCTAAACTTTTCACTTCTTGCGACTCCAGCAGAAGGTATCGCTGGCCGCTTTACGAAGATTGATAAGAAGGAATATGGTGTAATTCCTGGCGTGACAGATCGTGAATTCTATACAAACTCGTTCCACGTGCCGGTTTATTATCCGATTTCTGCATTTGAAAAAATCGATATCGAAGCGCCGTACCATAATCTTTGTAACGCTGGACATATTACTTATATTGAGCTCGATGGTGACCCATCGCAAAATATTGCGGCGTTTGAATCTGTGATTCGTAAAATGCACGATGCTGGAATTGGCTATGGCTCTGTAAACCATCCAGTCGACCGCGATCCAGTTTGTGGCTTCTCTGGCATTATTAAAGGCGAGCGCTGCCCACACTGCGGTAGATTAGAAGGAGACGTAAACTTTGAACGATTGGGATAAAATTGCAATCAAAAATATTAAGACGGCTCCACAGCCGCCAGAAGGTTATATTCGCCTGTCTGGGCCTTTAGAGCACGATAATATTGTCAATGGTGACGGGCTTCGCGCGATAATTTGGACGCAAGGTTGCCCGAACCATTGTAAAGGTTGTCAAAATCCGGAAACTTGGGACTATAATAGCGGAGTTCTGATTAAGATTGAGGATATTTTAGAAGAACTTAAGAAAATCCCAGGTCAAACTGGTTTAACGTTTTGTGGTGGCGAACCATTTGTTCAGCCGAAAGCCTGTCGAGAAATTTCCGAATATGTTCGAAAAGAACTCGGTTGGGATGTTTGGAGTTTTTCAGGTTTTAAATACGAACAAATTAAAGAAGCTGGCGGCGAAGCTTGGGAATTTTTAAAATCTCTCGACGCCTTAATCGATGGTCCTTTCATCTTATCTCAAAAAGATTTAAGTTTAAAGTTCCGCGGTTCAAAAAACCAGAGAATCTTGCACTTAGAACATGGTACTGGTAAAATCTTAAGCATGGAATAAAGGAGGAATATGGATGACACAAATATTTTCACGCTGACGCCGATGAGCCAAAATATTAGTCTTCAGCCGGGACAAGTTTATACCGGTTCAATTACGGTGGCAAATCCAGCAAATGCGGCAAAAGATTTTAATTACAAGGTCGAGATTTCTCCTTATAGTGTGGTCGGAGAAGATTACACTGCGGATCTTATTACTCAAAATAATCGTTCCCAGATTTCTAAATGGATTAAGATTGAGAATCCGACCGGCACACTTAAGCCAAATGATGTTACAAAAGTAAACTTTACAATTACGGTGCCAGAAAATGCGCCGGCTGGTGGTCAATATGCAGCGCTTCTGGTTAGCTCTGCGGATAATAATGTTTCTAATAACGGGATTACGATTAATAACGTTTTTGAGATGGCAAGCCTTATCTATGCTAATGTTACGGGGAAAATGGTTCATGAAGGTGAAGTTTCAGAAATTTTAGTCCCAGGTTTCATCACGAATACTCCGATTACGACCAACACAATAGTTAAAAATAATGGTAATAGCCATGAATTTGCGGAGATTGCGATAGAAGTTAAAAATCTCTTTAATGAGACGGTCTATCCGGTTTCGGGCGAAAGTGGCATAACGAGCGAGATAATTATGCCGGAAACTACGCGCCTTATCACGCGAAATATTAACGACGTTTCGCCGCTTGGGGTTTATCACGTAACGGAAACGGTGAACTATCTTGGTCAAGATACGGTGGCCTATAAAACTGTAATGGTTTGTCCGGTTTGGTTTATGGCGCTTCTTTTGGTAACGGCTACGGCAATAATTGTTGCCATCGTTCGGAGTATTTTATCACACCGCAAAAATAAAAGCGCTTGATTTTTTAAAGTGCTAATGATAATATTATAAATAGGTAGCCTTAACGGAGATATCATGCACAAAAAATCTAGTCTTTTAGTTCTAGGCGGGCTGACTTTCGGTACAGCCGCTATAGGAATGGCGCTCGTAAATCCGGGCGTAATGGCGGCGGACCAGGGAAGTACGACCGCTTCCGTCACGGTTGATACGGTCTGTTCAATGAC
>DBWP01000011.1:0-5297 GCA_002309075.1 Candidatus Saccharibacteria bacterium UBA1235
ATAGAAAAAATGAATTAACTTTAATACCAATCAGCGATTCCCGAAGAGGAGAAAAGACAAAAATAGATATTTTAACAAATCCTGAAAAAGCGGTCAAAACGGAAAAATCCGTACCGAAGACACCAGACACCGGAGTGGCTAATTAGAGCTTAGATGCCAATGATTACCAAATTCACATTTGTAAACGTTTAGGTGCGTGTCGATATGATGATCATACTCTGCAACACGGGCCGCAAGCTCGGCTTCTTCTTTCGTGGCGTAACAAATCTTATGAGAATCACCAACCCAACAGCGTTCCGGTTCGTAGGCTCGGTTAGGATTTAAATGTTTGTTTCGTGCCATATCTTTCTATTATATCACACTGTTTAATTTTTGTCAATAGTTAGGGGTTGTCTAATAGAGAATTTTGTGCTATAATTTCTCTTATGACTTTAAATAAAGACTTAATTCGAAATGTAGCGATTATTGCTCATGTCGACCATGGAAAAACAACTTTGGTGGACGGGCTTCTTAAGCAGTCCCATACTTTTCGCGATAATCAGGCGGAAATGCAGCAAACCTTAATTATGGACTCGATGGACCAAGAACATGAACGCGGAATCACGATTACCGCAAAGCAAACTTGCGTTTATTATAATGGTTATAAAATTAATATTATCGATACTCCGGGCCACGCAGATTTTTCAGGCGAAGTTGAGCGAACTCTTAATATGGCGGATGGGGTGTTTTTGATTGTGGATGCCCAGGAAGGGCCGATGCCACAAACGAAATTCGTGCTTTCTAAGGCTCTAGCTTTAAAGCTTAAGCCGGTTGTGGTTATTAATAAAATTGATAAACCAGCAGCACGAATCGAAGAAGTTAAGGACGAAATTGAAAGTTTGTTTTTGGAGCTTGCAACTGATGAATCGCAGCTAAATTATCCGATCTATTATGCGATCGCGCGCGAAGGGAAAGCTGGAAAGACGACTGACCTCGATGATGATCTACATGTGATTTTTGAATCTATCATTAACGATATTCCGGCGCCGTCGGTTGATGAAAATGCAGCGGATGCTAAACTTCTAGTCGCAGCGCTTGCTTCGGATAATTATCTCGGAAAGTATTGTATCGGGAAAATCTTTAGCGGGCGTCTAAAGAAGAATCAAAATGTAAAAATTTTACATGGCGACAGCTCAAAAAATGCGAAAATTGATAACTTGTTTATCTATAAGGGGCTCGGGAAAGAAGAGGTTAATGAGGCAATCGCAGGGGATATTGTGTCAATAACTGGCGTTTCAGAAGCGAATATCGGCGATACGATTGCGACTGGCGAAAATCCAGAAGCGCTCCCAACGATTGAACTCGAGGCGCCGACTTTGTCAATCTATATTGGGCCAAACACTTCACCGCTTAAAGGTAAAGAGGGTGAATTTACGACTTCTCGCCAAATTGCAGAGCGTCTAGAAAAAGAACTCGAAACAAACATCGCGCTTAAACTACAGCCGGATGGACTTGGTTATAAAGTTTCTGGGCGCGGGGAACTACACCTATCGGTGCTTATTGAGACGATGCGACGCGAAGGCTATGAGCTTGAAGCTGGTAGACCTGAGGTTGTTTATCGTGATATCGATGGTAAAAAATGTGAACCGATTGAGTCTTTAACGATCGAGGTTTCTCCAGAGTTTGTTGGCGCAGTAAGCCAGGAACTCGGCATTCGTAAAGCGGACTTAAAATCGCAAGATTTAACTTCTAGTGGAACAACTAGATTTGTTTATGAAATTTCGACGGCGGCTTTAATTGGTCTTCGAAATAATTTACTTACCGCAACTAAAGGCACGGTAATTATGTCGTCAATCCCGTCAGGGTATCGCCCAGTTGAAAGCAAGTATCGCCCAGAAAGAAATGGCGCGTTGATTGCTTCAGAAAATGGGACTTCGACGGCTTATGCGCTCGACTCTGCACAAGCGCGTGGCGTTTTATATATTCCGCCGCAGGTGCCAGTTTATCAAGGTATGATCGTAGGATTGTCAAACAAGAAGGATGATCTTGATATTAATATTTGTCGCGAGAAGCAACTCACGAATATGCGAACTCACGCTTCGGATGGCGCAATTCAACTTACGCCCTACACACAGTTGTCGCTTGAGCAATGTTTAGATTTTCTTTTAGACGACGAACTCCTAGAGGTTACGCCAAAATCGCTTCGTCTCCGCAAACGCCAGCTCGATCCAGTTAAAAGGAAGCGAGAGAATCGTGCTAATTGATTCTCATTGCCATCTGCATGATCGGGCATTCTTTACCGACGAGCAGGCAGAAGAGATAATAAAGCGCGCCCACAAAAATAATGTTAAGAAAATTATTTGCATCGGAACGGATCCGGAGGATTCGTTAGCTGCACAAGAATTTGCAGCCAAACATCCTGGAGTTTATTGGACTTACGGTATCCATCCGGAAGAATATGCAAAAAATATTAAAAATAATTTCAATAAAGACAATAAATTAGTTGCGATTGGCGAGGTTGGCCTAGATTATCATTCTGAAGGCTATAATCGTGAGGCGCAAATAGAATTATTCGAAGAAATGTTGCAGCTTGCGAGTGATAATGATTTACCGCTTTCGTTCCATGTCAGGAATGCGTTTTCAGATTTCTTCCCAGTTGTCGCAAACTTTCCAAAAGTACGCGGAGTTGTGCATTCTTTTACGGATAGTAAAAAAACTTTAAAGAAAATTTTAGAAACGACCGATTTTTATGTTGGAGTGAATGGACTCGCGACTTATTCAACTTTACCTTTGCCGCCACTGGAAAAAATTTTACTTGAAACCGATGCACCATTTCTTGCGCCGGTGCCGTTTCGTGGCGAAACTAATGAACCTGGTTATATTCCGCAGATTGCTGAATGGCTCAGCCAAAAACTTGATGTAGATTTTAAAACTGTCGAGGAAATTACGACTAAAAACGCCGAAGAATTATATCGCTTCTAGGCCTATCTTGTCAGATCTTAAGTTTATTGTTAGAATAAATTTATGGATATGCAAGAATTAGCGAAAGCTTTTGAAGAAAAACCTAATAAAAACGAAAACAAGAAAACCGAAAAGAAAGATGTAGAAACGAAGCCAAAAAAGAAGTTTTTACCGATTGCGGTTTTTGTTGCTGGTTTAGTTTTGTTAATCTCTGGCGTGATATTTTTAGTTACAAAAATCAATACCGGTCTAAATTTCAGTAATGCAGAACGTTTAGTTGAAATTGGCACTTTTATAAAAGACGGTGACGAAAAAGTTGTTTGGCATTTTACAGAAATTGGCAAGGGAACTTTAACGACCGACGGTCATACTAACGATTATGAATTTATTTGGACGATTGAAGGCGACACTTTAAAAATCGAAACAAAATGGATCCGCAATCTAAACGATGAATTTAAATTCAAATTAGATAACGATAAATTAATCTTAAACGACAATATAATCTTTATTCCGACAAATTAAAGTGATTTGATAAATTCCGCAAAAAGTGGATGCACGTGTAGTGGGCGAGATTTAAGCTCTGGGTGAGCCTGAGTAGCTTCGAAGAATTTTAAATTTGGAGCTTCAACAAATTCGACCAATTTACCATCTGGCGAAAAGCCTGAGATTTTAAGGCCGCCTTTTTCAATTGCTGGAAGAAAATCTTGATTAACTTCATAACGATGGCGGTGGCGCTCAACCACCTTAATGTCACCATTCTTAAGCGATTCTATACCATAGGAATACTCGCCGCTTTTTAAGCTACGAGAATAGATGTCGGCGGTCTTTGTACCGTGCTTCAATTTCGCCAAATAATCTCCGAGCCTCATGGATGCGCCCGTAGACTCTTTGCCTTTTTGATCGGCCATAATATATATTACATTATTATGCTTTTTGTCGCTGGCGCCAAATTCTTCGGAATTTGCATTCTTAACTCCGCCCCGTCTGGCAGCCGCGATACAAGCAACTTGCATACCAAGACAAAGACCAAGATATGGGACATTATTCGAAAGACAATAATCAGCAGCAAGAATTTTACCCTCAACACCACGTGTGCCGAAGCCGCCCGGCACGACAACGCCATCTACTGAATGTAATAATTCTGTAGTTTCTTTATCGGATTGTTCTAGTTTTTCTGCATTAATCCAAGCTAGATCAAGATTCACATGATTTAGCGCAGCGGCAGATTTCAAAGCTTCAGTTACGCAGATATAAGTATCTTCATTACCAACATATTTAGCGACTAATCCAACTTTAATAGTTCTCGGCCACTTAGTACTACGTCTTTCTGAAAATTCCTCCCATTCTTTCATATTTGGCTCGCTATCATCGTCGACAAATTTGTTTAAAATCTCTAGTACGCCAGATTTCAGAACATTAAGTGGTACATCATAGACCGAATTAATATCAGGAAGATTTAAGACGGCGTCAGGATTAAGTCCGGCAAACGCAGCAATTTTTTCACAAATTGAACGCGGAGCTGGTTTTTCGGTGCGTACGCAAACTACGTCTGGAATAATACCAAAGCCACGAAGGTCTTTCAATGCGTTCTGGGCTGGCTTGGTTTTTAATTCTTTACTAGTATTAAGCCATGGTACAAAAATTACTGATAAATAAAGGCAGTTTTCACGACCAACTTTATTCGCGAACAAGCGGATCGCCTCGATAAATGGCAAACCTTCATAATCCCCAACTGTGCCACCGATTTCAACAATATGGATATCGCTATCTTTAGATGCAAGAGCAATTTTTTCCTGAACCAGATCCGTAAAATGCGGAACTAGCTGGACGGTTTTGCCATGAAAACCGCCAGAGCGTTCACGTTCAATAAGTTCTTTATAAATAGAACCGGAAAGCGTAATAGAATATTTATTAGTTTCAAAATCTAGAAATCTCTCATAATGTCCAAGGTCAAGATCAGTTTCGATGCCATCGTGTGTTACATAACATTCACCGTGTTCAACTGGATTTAAAAGCCCCGCATCAACGTTAAGATATGGGTCGCATTTTTGCATAGTGACTTTAAAGCCTTTTGCTTTTAAGATTGCACCCATCGAAGCAGCAGTAATGCCTTTACCAACACCAGAAAGGACCCCTCCTGTCACAAAAATATATTTACAAGGTTTTTTATTTTTTTTCACACTAGTAGACACGCGGGGACCTCCTCCCACCCATTATTTTTTTATAACTATTATGTTTATTGTAGCACAAAAAATCGATTTTTAACAAATTATGCCGCCGCCGATACAAATTTCACCATCATATAAAACAGCAGATTGACCAGAAGCTGGGCGTTTAATTTCGTTTTCAAAATATAA
>DBWP01000011.1:5358-5486 GCA_002309075.1 Candidatus Saccharibacteria bacterium UBA1235
ACGGGTCCTGCCGCCACAGTTTCCCCCACCGTCGCAGGGGCTCCGGCGGGGGTCCCCCCAGTGGCGTCACCCGTCTGTATTCTAGCTCGTATTACTATATCTTTCAGTTTTAATTCTTTAGTCCAGAT
>DBWP01000018.1 GCA_002309075.1 Candidatus Saccharibacteria bacterium UBA1235
CCGTCTAAGCTTTGTCAGCCCCGACTAGTTTAATTATAACATAAAAACTCTCAAAAGCATAGAAAAAGACCGGTAACTGCGAGGAAAACCGGTCTTTTTGTAGAGTGTGGAGTTATTTTGGCTAAATTTTTGTTTTGACCTTTTGAATAATTTTTTTATTCAAAAGCTATCTCTATAATATCGCGAAGAAATGCTAATGTCAATACATTTTCTGAACAATTTTTTGTATTTTTTTGGCGAGTTTTCCACAGCATAAGAATTTTATAACTGCTTAAGATTGTCGCCGTTATTCTTATGCTGGACACTAGGGTTGCGATTTGGGACTAGATTTAGTAAAAGTCCTTTATGATAGCAACTACATATACAGCAATTCCCTTCGGTTTTGATGGTGAATTGGTTGAAGTCGAAGGTGATACTAGCAGAGGTTTGCCAGCATTCAATATTGTTGGGATGGCGAGCAAAACCGTCAATGAAGCGAAAGAACGCGTACGTAGTGCCATAGTAAACTCTGGGTTCTTCTTCCCCGACAAGAAAGTTACTATTAACCTAGCTCCGGCCGAATTACATAAAGATGGCACACATTTAGATGTGCCTATTGCGCTGACCATCTTAATGCTGTCTGGGCAGCTATTGCCGTCGGACACGAATAATAGGTTATTTGTCGGTGAGTTATCGTTAAACGGTGACATCCGGCCAGTTAAAGGAATCATTAATACTGTGGAGACCGCCAAAGCAGCTGGTTTCAAAGAAACGTTTGTGCCAGTACAAAATCTTTCGCAAGCAAAATTAGTGCAAGGTATCGCCGTTTATGGCGTTAAAAGCCTTCAGGAGCTGTTTTTGGTGCTTAAACGGCAGCTAGAGCTTCATAATGCGTCAACTAGCAATGTTTTGCCCAGAAGTACTGCGAAGGAGCAGAATACGATACTTTTGGATCATATCCGGGGCCAGAAAAGAGCTAAGCGGGCGATCGAAATAGCAATCGCTGGACATCACAATGTGCTTATTTCCGGCCCACCGGGAGCTGGGAAGACTTTACTCGCGAAAGCCGCAGCTAATCTGTTACCCGAACTCAGCGCAACTGAGCAAACCGAAATAACTAAGCTCTATTCCGTAGCTGGGCTCCTAGTGGATGAGATTGTTCAAAGCCGCCCTTTTAGGCATCCACATCACACAGCTAGCCCAATATCCATTATCGGTGGCGGCAAAAATGCAAGCCCCGGCGAAATATCGCTGGCGCATAAAGGAGTTCTATTTCTTGACGAAATTGCCGAGTTCCCAAGGGCTGTACTTGAGTCACTAAGGCAACCCTTAGAGGATAAACTGATAGCCATCTCGCGTGCGAACCAAAAAACTACTTATCCATGCGATTTTATGCTAATTGCAACAATGAATCCCTGCCCCTGCGGATACTTGGGCGACCCGACCCATGAATGCGAGTGTACACTGACGCAAATCCAAAATTATCAGAAGAAATTATCTGGACCATTATTTGACAGAATAGACCTTTTTATTGAGGTAGAAAGAGTGGCAAATCAGGAGCTGAAGAATTTCCCCGGCAGCAGCGTTTCTAATCATGAGCATAATGTTGTAAAAAATAATATAACTGGGGCGCTCCAAAGGCAGTTAAAGAGGTACGCGTGTCGCGATGTTTATAATGGCTCACTTTCTTCGTTTGAAGTGTCAAAATTAATAAAACTTCGGCCAGAAGCAGACAGCTTACTTTCTAGGGCTTCAGAGAGGCTCAATCTCTCGGCACGTGCATATTTTAAAACGATAAAGGTTGCGCGAACGATTGCAGATTTGGATGGTGAAGATTTTGTGGAGGCTAAACATTTAGCTGAAGCCCTAACCTATCGTAAAAGGTAGCCGCACCGTCTTGCTGTTTAGGACAATCGCTGGATGTCATCAGTCTGTCAAATCTTCATTTTTTGTATAGTTTTTGCTTGACCTCTTGAGGGGATTTTGATATAATTACATATAGGTTAATTCAAGAGAAGAAAGGACTACCATCAAAAATAATTCACGAACTAGGCTTAATGGAGAGATTCGTTATCCTGAGGTTCGCGTAATCGGTTCAAATGGTGAGCAACTCGGCATTATGTCGAGCAAGGAAGCCCAAATTCTGGCGAATGAACAAGGGGTAGATTTAGTGGAAATTGCCGCTAACGCTAACCCACCGGTCGTTAAGATTATTGACTGGGGCAAGTTCCAGTATCAAAAGATGAAGGAAGAGGCCAAAAATCGTAAGAAGGCTCGCGAGAAGCAGTCTGAGCTGAAGCAGATGAAAATTGGCCTGAAGATTTCCGAGAACGACCTTAACATCAAAGTCCGCAAGATGCGTGGATTTCTCGATGATGGTGATCGCGTGAAGATCATGATTGTCTTCCGAGGGCGCGAGATGGCCCACAAAGAGCTTGGTAACGAGCTACTTAGTAAAGTTATTTCCCTACTCGGCGAGGATGTTGTCACCGAGGGAAAGACACAAATGAGCGGACGAAACTTGTCTGTACAAGTTCGCAAAAAATAACTAGCATAGGTACGAAAAAAGTATTTCCTACTTTTCTTAGGCTCGCTAGTCGCTCTTTTCCCCATATATTAACTATAAATAAAGGAAAAATATGCCAAAGCTAAAAACGCA
>DBWP01000010.1:0-8422 GCA_002309075.1 Candidatus Saccharibacteria bacterium UBA1235
GGGCCCGCCGGTTAGAGGGATTGCTATGCCTTCGAAATTTCCCAATCAAAGTGGAGGTAATACTTATAACCTAAAAACCATGAAGAAATTTTTAAGCCGAAAGGGTTTCAAAAGCACGCAATTTCTGCTATACTAAAAATTAGTATAGCGAAATTATAACTTATTTAGGTGCGGTGTAGGACACTTTTTGTGCCCTAACTGTACTCAGTATATCACATAGGAGTAAAAATGTCAACACTTTTTTCACACTTTTTTCAAAAAATCAACCAAATTTCACCCCTAGAAGCCGATTTTACAGAGGTGTTAAAGTCCATTGCGCTTAAGCCTAAAATATTGTATTTTTATGGCAAAATGCCGAAAAATGTGGTAAAAAATGAGTCAGAAGAGCGTCCAAAAACCGTCGCGATTGTGGGCTCCAGGCATAATACTAGCTATGGAGAAGAAGTGGCATATAAACTTGCTTATGAACTTGGGAGAAAAGGGGTCGTAGTGATTTCTGGGCTAGCTTACGGCATTGACAGCATTGGTCACAAGGGCTGTCTTGATGCTGGCGGCACGACTGTGGCGGTGCTCGGGACTCGCATCGACGATATTTATCCAAAAACCCATATCCCGCTCGCTAAGGAGATTGTCGAAAAAAACGGGGCGATTATTTCAGAATATCCGTCGCTTAACAGTGAAGATGCTCCGCTCGCTCCAGTGGAGTTTATTGACGAGACGACTGGTCGGCGACGTATCGATCCAAAAGCCTCGTTTCTTTATCGTAATCGGTTGATTTCTGGGCTTGCTGATATTGTTGTTGTGGTTGAAGCGGCGGAACGTTCTGGGACCCTAAACACTGCCGCGCATGCGCTTTCCCAGGGTAAAACCGTTTTTGCCGTCCCAGGAAACATTACGAATGTCCATTCTAGAGGCTGTAATAATCTAATTAAACAAGGCGCGCTTCCTTATACAGAGCCAGATGATGTTTTGAAAGAACTTTTCCCTGAAGAATATACAAAAAAATCTAGAAAATCGTTAAAAATTAGCCAAATTAAAGGTGACTGCCTCGAGGAGACTGCTATTCTTCGTGCGATTGCAGCTGGTATTAAAAATGGTTCTGAAATTTCTGAAAAAATGTCGCTTTCGCCCGAGGTTTTTAACCAAACGATTACGATGTTAGAAATAAAATCAAAAGTTCGCGCGCTCGGGGCTAATAATTGGGCTCTAGCGCTCTAGAAAATCATCAATTTTTTCCGAAACTTCGTTTAGGATTTCCGGCAGTTTCTCCTTCTCTTCTTGGGTGAAGCGAGATAATACAAAATCCGTGTCGCCCATTTTTCGGCGCAACTCATCGTTTCCTGTCCCGATTCTGATTCGTGCATAGTCCGAAGTCTTAAGATATTGATCAACCGATTTTAAGCCATTATTCCCACCAGCTAACCCAGAAGACCGAAATCTAACCTTAGAAAATTCTAAATCAAAATTATCGCAAATCACCAAAATATCAGAGACGCTAATCTTATAATACCGCATATATTCAGAAACGGCTTTGCCGGAAAGATTATAAAAGTCCTGCGGTTTAATAAAAATTGCGTCACCATCTTTTGCATAAATTGCCGAAAGTTTTGGATTTTCGTTCCATGAGAGTTTATGGGTTTTAAAATAATAATCCAGCGCTAAAAATCCCGAGTTATGCCTCGTGAAATTATATTCGTTCCCTGGATTTCCTAAACCAACAACAAGTTTCATATAATAATTATAACACAGGAAAAGCCCCCGCTAGAAGCGGAGGCTTTAAGGGGGAGGACTAAACTTAGCCTTTAGAAAATTGCATCATTCAAAAGACGAAAGACCGAGTTTTTTCTGACGTCTTGCGACTTCCTTAACTAACGGATGACGGACAACTTCGTCGTCGGTTAAGCAAACCTGCGCAACCATCGGATGGTTATAAAGCAGATGCGACGCGTAGTTCAAGCCGTTATTCGTCTCGTCGAGATATGGCGCGTGAATTTGGTAAACATCGCCAGTAATCACGATTTTGCCATCCATTCCAAGACGTTTGATTAAAGTGTCGGCCTGCGTTATGGTTTGATCCTGGAACTCATCGTAAATCGCAATTTCATGAGCAAAATCGCGACCTCTAGCATTCTCAATCGGGATGCTTGAGAACCAGTTACTCCAAATCAACTCAACGCGGTCTTCCAGCTTCGCCTTAAGCGAACGCTTTTCTGGCATGCCTTCAGAATCGTTATCGCCACCATTCTTGCATTTGCAAGATGGTCCGAACTTTTTGAAATTATCTAGTTCCTTCTTAAGTTTAGCGTCAGAATTCAAAAGATAATTACGCAGCGCATTTTTTAATGGCTGAAGATCCGGGTCCATCTTCTCGTCAAGGTCGCCAGGCAGAGCGCCCAGTTTACTGTGGCTTTCACAAGGCACTACAGTTACGCCGATAAAAGCGCCAGCTTTGCAAGCGTTATAGCCGTAAACTGTAGCCATGTAAGTTTTACCCGAGCCGGCCGGACCGTCGCAAATCACCACTGCGATATCTGGATCCATTAACGCTTCGGCGTAAATTGCTTGACCAGGCGTTTTGATAGTGGCCGGGAAGCTAGATACGTACTGAAGTGGAACGATTGCGTCTTCGTTACGATCATAACGTCCGATATTTTGGAAGTACAAATTATTTCTCGGGTCATAATCCAGAGGATAATCTTCTTCCTTTTCGACTGTCATGATAATAAATTCGTTCGCAACTAACTTTCGTTCCTCCGGAAAAGCTTCTTCGAATTCTCCGCGTTCAATACGTCTTTCGTCGAAAAACTTTTCAAAAAGCTCTGGCGGCATCACGAGATCGCGTCTGCCCGTGTAAGGCTCTGGACATTTGTAGCCATAACGACTAGTACTAATCCCCCTTTCTCTTGCTCGGATCGCAAGACCGTTGTCGTTAGTTAAAAGCTTAATGTCAGATGAAGCCTCAAGGCCTTCTACGCTTTCCTTCCTAGCAGTTCCATCAATCGGCAAACCACGCGCCAGCATTTCAACGATCAAAGCCGCTAAAATAATTTGGCCGTCCATGTCGTCTTCCGATGGTTTAAATGGTGAGCAATCTTTGAAATTCTTATGAATTGGCAGAATCGAAACGAAAGTCCCATTAACGTCGATAGGCGCCTCTAACTTGTAAGTGTCGCCTAAAGTTTGGGTTTGTTTCTCGGCCAGACTGCGTACCTTTTTTAAAACCTTTCGTGCTGCCTTTCCGCGAGCAGTTTTTTCCTTTTTAAAACTGGATAATTCGCGTACTACGGCTGACGGAATCACAAGATGTGCGTTTGTTAGGTCGACGGTTGGCGATTGTGGTCTCGGGATATCGGTATCTAAATCGGGTATGATATTAGGATAATCCACGAGCACGTTCGTATCAACCACATAGACGGGTTGTTTTAACATAACCACTCCTCCTTTTAAAGTTCTTAAGGACTCTAGGTATTAAAAATGGGAGTCGTCCTTAATTTACTCCCACTTAATATAATAATAGCCTGCTTTGTTAGAAATTAAAAGTCTTGATTTTTAAGATTTTTGATTGCCTTATTTCTCTGGTTTGTCGTCACGGTACGAAAACATAATTGGCGTGCCAATAAATGGATATTTTTCGCGAATTCTTCGCTCTAAATAGCGCTTCCAAGACCAGTGGAGAAGCCCAAGATCATGCCCATGCACAACAAACCATGGCGGGCAAACATCGGTTTGAACAATATATTTTGGCTTTGGTCGCGTGTTTTTTAAGCCCGCTGGCAAATGTTCAACCACAGCCGCCGCCAAAATTTTATTAAGATCAGAAGTTTTAATTTCCGTGTGACGAGCCTCGTCGATATTGAGTGCTAGCTCAAAAATTTGCGTTGCGTTTTCCCCGGTTTCCGAGCTAGTTAAAATCACCGGCGCATAAGGTAAGAAATTGTAATCTCTCTCAAGCGCATCTAATAGAAAATCTGCAGCCGTGCGGTTCGCGACGTTTTCTTCGCCGTAAAAATTCGTTGGCGTCGAATCGTCTAATAAATCAGATTTTGTTACGACCATGATAATTCCCTTACCCGCGTCCACGATTTGGCCAGCAAGCGACTGGTCTAATTTTGAATGCGGTTCAGTTGAATCAACTAAAAGACAACAAATGTCCGCTTCTTCAATTGCCGCAAGCGTGCGAATCGCCGAGAATTTCTCGATCCCAACTTCTCGCTTGCCTGGCTTTCGAAGCCCAGCCGTATCTAAAATCTCAATGTCGCGCCCCTTATAGCGAATTTGAAGGCGATTAATATCTCGCGTCGTGCCTTGTCTCGAACTCACAACCGCCTGCTGTTTCTTTCCAAGCGTATTAAAGAGCGACGATTTCCCAACATTTGGCCGCCCAATTAAGGCGATTTTTAGCTTATCATTGTCTTTTTCTACTTTTCCTCTAGGTAAAACCGACTTTAATTTATTAATTCCCTCGCCGGTTGTCGCCGAGACATAAAAAGTATTTTCTGGCGCAATTCCAAGCGCCCTAAATTCCGTCAAAGGCAAAGACTCCCCGAGATCACATTTATTTAAAACTAAATAAACTTGTTTTTTCGATCTTAAAGCATCTTTCGCGATTTTCGCATCTTTATGATCAAAATATTTACTCGAATCAAGTGTCACTAAAATCACATCCGCCGTTTCGATTGCGTCTTGGATCTGGTCCTGAATCGACGCCTCAAAATCGTCTGACGGGTCCTTTAAGCCGGCCGTATCAATCAAAATAAAAGAATTATCAATCGTAGCCATGACGTTATCACGTGTCGTCCCCTCTTCGCGCGCCACAATCGCAATATTCTTTTTTGCCATCCGATTCAAAATCGACGACTTCCCCGCGTTCGTCTGACCAATCAAAGCTACAATCGGTAATTTACTCATAAATATATTATACCACAAAAAACGCCCCAAGAAAAGAGCTTATATTTCTAATTATAGCACACTTTCCGAAAAAAGTCAATACTTGCACGATTTTTTTGCTTATGCTATTATAGAAATAAGGTTATTTTGGTCATATACAAACATATAGAAAAGTAAATTTTTGGAGAAAAAATGAGAAAAATTTTCACCTCGCTAGCATCTATTGTTGTATGTGGCTTGGCTTTGTCGTCTGGCGTTTTCGCCGATGCTAACCTAACTTTTGAAGTTGTCGTTCCGGATGAAACCCTAATTGAAATTTCGCTTTTAAATTCTGATGGCTCCGCTCTTTCTGGTAATACATCTATTGATCTCACTCCGACTACTATTTCCGGTTCATTCTTCAACGAAAAGAATATGACAGTTAATGTTGGCACTAATAACGAATGGGGCTATAACCTCGTCATGAGTGTATCTAATACTAGCTTGATATCAACTGAAGACGGATCTAAAACTATCCCGACCTTAACTTCAAAAGAAGGCGGTTATACTTGTACGGTAGATACGGCTAATATCTGTGATTTTACCGCTAATACTTGGGGATATAAGCTTAATACTGCAACTAACCTCTCCGCCGCAACTAACTATCTCCCATTACAATCATCTATTACTCTAAACAATAATACGAGTAAAGTCCTAACCCCAGAAGCTACAAGTGTAGCGTTTGGTTCTAAAGTAAACGCAGATCTTGCTCCTGGCACTTATTCTACGACGATTAATTTTATCGCTACCGCAAACCCAGACCCAACGCCAATTATGCAAAATATAACGACGTCTACGCTCGCATCGCTTATGCCGAGCGATGGTGATATCACGACGCTTAAAGATTCGCGTGATAATAATAAATATCAGATTACAAATATTAATGGTACTTACTGGATGACGAGCAACCTAAAAATCATGGGTACTATCTCCGCCTCTGAATCTAATTTTACCGGAGCAGATTTTAATATCTCGGCTGGAGGAGATCTAACTGCGGGAATTACTTATACCGAACCTAGAGCCCACTTTAACACTTCAGATCCTAATAGTAGTACTTATGGCGCATATTATAACTACTGTGCAGCTTCTGCTGGAACTGTATGTAATAGCTCAACAAAACAAGACGCTATCGTAGACATCTGTCCTAAAGGCTGGAGACTACCAACCCAAACTGAAGCCCAGGCTTTCGCATACGCTTCCAGCTCCAACAAAAACCCTGTCCTTGCAGGCTACTACTACGGCGGCTCGTTAGGCATGGCTGGCTCGTACGGCTACTGGTGGTCAGCTACTGCGAGCAATACTAGCAGTCAGTACACCCTGTACTACGTTGGTAGTAGCTGGGGTGTGAGCTACAATGACGAGTACAGCGGGTACTCCGTACGCTGCGTTTACGACATCCCGCCGACCATGCAAAACGTGACAAGCACGAAACTTGCAGAGCTTATTCCAAACACCGGTGACACAATAACCCTTCCAGACGAACGCGATAATACAACCTACACTGTTGGTCGTCTCGCAGACGGTAAAGTCTGGATGCTAGATAATCTTGCTTTAGATCTAACTAACAGCACAACTCTAAATAACACTACCGCTTCTAACACTAATGCTTCTGCTACTACTCTAAACTACCTCAAAGGTACTTCTACTGGTACTACTTCCGATAAATATGCTACAGCCGCCGTATCAAACTGGACTGTGTCTTATAGTTACTCTGCTCCGCTAGTTAATGCGAGCTATAAGGATACTACTCAACCTCTCGCTATGGAACAATCTGGAACCGGTAAGATCGGCGTCTACTACAACTATTGTGCTGCTACGGCAGGTTCCTACTGCTATGGTAACAGAACAAGCGAAGGTTCCCCATCTGGCAATGCCTCGGAAGACATTTGTCCAAAAGGCTGGAGAATGCCAACCGGCGGATCCTCCGGCGAATATCAGGCCCTTTACACAGCTTACTCTAGTGACAAAGCAAACTTCGTAAACGCTCTTAAAACGCCCCTCTCTGGCACCTTCAACAATGGCTCGGCTCACTATCAGGGCTCGGACGGCTACTTCTGGTCTTCTACGTACCGCAGTGCCGCGAATATGCACCTCCTCTACGTCAGTTCGTCGTATATCAGTCCGCAGGATAACGGCAGTCGCCTCAGCGGCAGCTCTGTACGTTGCTTGTTCGGGGCTTAGAATATGACCCATTGACTTTTCTCCTAATCTGTGCTATAATAAAAAGACATACTGTACTTTAGGAGGTGGTTTTATGGCCATTCAATTATCGGCCTGCCCAAAATGTGGTGGTAAAGCGAAGCTAAGACGCGGTCTCCCTAATATGGGAAATTCTAAGACCAGATTCGCCTTTGTTCAATGTCTGACCTGTAATTACAGGACCCCGACTTTTAAGCCGGACCCGGGCGAATCAGACAGATCTCTTAGAGATCGGACTATTGAATATTGGGAGCGTTTGTGCTGAGTGATTTACCCTTGCCCGAGATTTCTCGGGCTTTTTTAAAGGTGGGGGGTTGAAAATGGATTTTACCTATGCTAGCATTCTCGGCATGAAAAAAAGTAAAATTGGTAAAGTAGATGTTTCGGCTTTAAATGTTCCGCCCGAGAAGCATGAATACGAAACGGCGAAATATTTTGCGAATCGTGGATATGATGTGACCTTTGTAAAACCAAGTGATGTGAAAGGCTTTCGCAGCCCAGATTTTGCGATGTGTGGAAGAAGGTGGGAAACAAAAAGCCCGAATGGAGAGAGTAGACGTACCTTTGAAGATAATTTTAGAAAAGCCATTAAGCAATCAGAGCACATTATCTTAGATTTAAGAAGAATAAGTTCAGGCCATGAAGAATGGTGTATTAAAAAGACAGAAAAAGAAAGTAGCGTATCTAGCGTTAGGACCGTCCTTGTTATCACTCGCGACGGAAGACTCTTGACGATAAAAGGCAAATTTGATACTATATAAGCATAGGTAGCCCGACCCACCCCTGGATAGAGGAGGGCCAAAGGCTACTTAATTTAGTATAATAAGGTACAATATTTGTTCTTTACCCTCATTTGGTTCCGTCGTCTAGTGGTCTAGGACGTCTGGTTCTCATCCAGAAAATCGCGGGTTCGACTCCCGCCGGAATCACCAGAAAAATAAAGAAGACCCGAAGGGTCTTATTTTATTTTTCTGATACTCGGTAGGAGGCGAGCCAAGGGTTCGCTCGCCGAAGGCGAATAGCCGAAGCGAAGCGGAGGCTAACTCCCGCCGGAATCACCAATTTAGTACTTAACACTTCCGTAATCAGGGATCGCTTCAATAAATGTTTGCCCTGGCGCAAGTTTAATTTCCTTACCGTCGAGGCCATAGAATGAAATCTGATCCTCTACGGTTTTTTTCATCCAAGTTCCCTTAACCGCGTAACCATTCTGAAAAATATACGCATCTCCTGAACCTAACGTCGTGATATCTTCGTGATAGTTATCCCAAGATTTCTTCTCTTTTACCTTAATCGC
>DBWP01000010.1:8629-20422 GCA_002309075.1 Candidatus Saccharibacteria bacterium UBA1235
GCCTCTGTGATTTTTAATTCTTCTTCTGCTGAATTCTCCGCTAAATCAATTAAAGATTCCTCTGGGGTCATGCGCAGAAAGCCTTTAATTTTTGATCCGCCATATCCGCGATCGGAATTCATGCGTTTTAAATTGTCTGCAGTGGTGAATAAATTATTCCAAAGCCGACCGCCAGCCGTCCCTCTGTACATATATGAATAATTTTCGGTCAAATCTCGGTAGCCGTTTTTTACTGCCGCGAGAGCGTCGTCTGCGCCACCAGCGTGTACGATCGTACAATTAAACGGCGTGTCCCACTGTAAATAATATAACCTAAGCGAACGAATCGGACCAATCACGGCGCTAGTTGGATTTTGATAAATCGCGGCAAAACGCGTAATTCCAGATTCCGCAATCGCCTCAAACACTACACCTGCCTGATTCAAACCTGCTTGTGGACGCGCGCCATCCGTACCGTTTGGGGTTTGAATACAAAACGCCGGAGCTTCTTTTAAATCTGCGGCGATTTCAAGCCCGGTTAAATCGCTATAAGTTTTTTCGCCGATATTTACGGAAGGAACTTCCGGAAAAACTAATTCAGAAGTTGTCCCGGCTGGCAAAATTAAGGCAACGACAAGACAAATAATCCCGATTATTCCCCCTATAATCCCGCTAACTAATAACTTTAATTCAAATTTATTAAATTTCATAATATAATTTTAGCACAAATTAAAAAGGTTGTGTTATAATATGGTTATGGTCAGGAAAACTACACTTAAAACAAGAATTTTAGGTAGCTTTGCATTCTCTCTTTTCATCGCAGCAGCGTTGGTCAATAATAGTTATGCAACTACTTGTACTATTAATAACCGCGAAACAGATAATTGTACTTCGGGCACAAATTTCCAGGTTAAAGTTCCAGAAGTTCTTACTGTCTCTCTTACGACTCCAAATAGCTGGGCGGCTGGCGATGCGGGTGTTTTCCTTCGTAATCTTGTAACTCTAGAAGTGATTTCTAATAACCCTGCAGGTATAACTGCTTCCATGACCACTAATTCGACTACGACCGAGGGTTCTGCGCTCGCTAATACTTATAGCGGCTCAAGTAGCACAATTCCGATGTTGACCGCGGATTGGACCCGTAGTAATGAAAGCGCTACGAATTTCTGGGGCTACTCAACTAACGACGATAGTGAAACCGGAACTTATAGCGCAATCGCCCTAAAGGGCGCCACGGTCCCATCAACAGTTATTCCGAGCGGTTCAACCGGAACTGTCTCGAAAAACGTTTATTTCGGCGCTAAGGCTGACACCACAAAAGATTCTGGTACTTATTCTAATACGGTCGTAATTAGCGTTGTTTCTGGCACTATCACTGAAGACAATCCTGTCACTCCAGTCGATCCAGCCAAGCCAAGCGACACGAACACAAATAACCCAACCTACGATAACACGAATAATCGTGATCGCACGGTTTACACCGCCACAACATCTAACGACTCATCTAGAACCACAACTCTCGAAGTCAGCCAAGGTGACACTCGTGATGCCTACTCAGCCCCAGCTGGTGTTACCACCACTAAAATTAATGATGAGGGCACCCCTCTTGCTACTGGCCTAGCCATTACGGCTGTCGTCGCTGCTGTCGCCGGTGTTGCCTTCTTTGTAGTTGCTCGTCGCCATGATAAACAACAAGATGATGGGGACGAATACTAAAGACAAAAACCTCACACACTCAAAATCCTCCCGAAAGGGAGGATTTTTTGTAGTATATATTATATATATTATATGCTGCGTGCAACTTCGTTTAATCTTGCGAGCGAAGCTTCGCGTCCTAAAACTTCCAAAGTTAGGTTTAACGCTGGCGAGAAAGGCGCAAACGACAATGCAATCCTAATTAGCGAGAATAATTCCGCCGGCTTTTTCTCAGTTTCAGCGAGTAAGTTATTCAAAGCCTCCTGCAACTTTTCAGCATTCCAATCTTTAACTTCTGTTAGAGCTGCGATTGACTTCTTTAGTAAATCTTCAATTTCTGCTTCTGAAAACTTTTTCAAAAACTTGTTTTCAAAAATCATATCAAGATCGATTTTTGGTTCTTCGAAGAAATAAGTAGTCATCCCGCGAAGATCAGAGAGTGTTTTTAATCGGTCGTAGATAATCGACAAAACTTTTACGCGATATTCTTCTGGGAAATTTGCCGCTGTTTCTGGCCAAAAATTCACCGTTTTATCATAAAGCGCGCGAGCACCTTGTTCGTCAAAGATTCTACGGATCCATTGACCATTTACCCAAAGCAACTTTGTCTCATCATATCTCGCCCCAGAATTTTGAATTCTATCGAGAGAGAATTTTTCAATTAATTCGTCTTTGGTATAAATCTCTTGTTCTGTTCCATCATTCCAGCCAAGGCATGCTAGGTAATTCAACATCGCTTCAGCTAGAACGCCATCGTCGCGATATTCCGTTACTGATTTTGCGCCGTCCCTTTTTCCGAGCTTTTTATTGCCAGTTGGAGCAAGAATATGTGGCAGCGACACGAGCTTTGGCCGATCAAGTCCAAACGCCTCGTAAAGCGCTAAATAATTCGGCGTGCTAGACAAATATTCAACCCCGCGCATAACATGCGTAACGCCCATTTCTGCATCATCTACGATATGCGCAAAATTATAAGTCGGATAACCGTCTTTTTTAATCAAAATAATATCATCAAGAACTTCTGGTCCAGTATGCATATCGCCCATTACTTCATCATGCCAGCTATATTCTTTCGGAATCGTCTTAAAGCGAATCGGCATTCCTGGTTCCCATTCCGGTGGATTTTCTGGACGAAAATTGCGATAGAGGAACGGAACTTTTTTAGCATTACACTCAGCGCGATACTCATCAATTTTTTCAGATGGAGTTGGGTCGGCGTAAGCTCTTCCCTCATCAATCAATTTTTTCGCCCACTTAAGATAGAGGTCTTTTCTTTCGCTTTGGAAATATGGCTCATTTGGTCCGCCAATAAGCGGCCCTTCGTCCCAATCTAATCCTAGCCATTTCAAAGTATCTTCAATCAGCTCCGTCGCACCTTCGACATAGCGTTCCCTATCGGTGTCTTCGATTCGGAGAATCATTTTTCCGCCAGTTTGATGCGCAACAAGATATGGGTAAATGGCAGAACGCACATTCCCAATATGAATATAGCCGGTTGGGCTCGGCGCAAAACGAGTAATAGCTTTTTCCATAGAGCTATTATACCATTTTTAGAGCTTCGCCGCAATTGCAGAAAGCTGTTTTTTGGTCAAAGTCCCATTATCAGCCGTGATTTTATAAAAGATTCCGTCGCTTACCCAAGCCGCATTGCTTTCGTTTGTATAGACAAAAAGCCCATTGTCGGAAATTATAGTGTAGTTATTATTATATTCTTCCCGTACGAAGTTAAGATATAAATCATTCGAGTCCCAATCCACTGCCTCTTCTACTAACGAAAATTTCTCGTCCGTTGAGGCATTTCTAAAATTAAGCGTAATTTTACCATTTTCTGAAGTAATATCCGATAAAGCAAAATCACGCGGGATGTATTCTGGATAATGAGCGTTAATTCCAGTTTGCATCGCTGCGACTTTAAGCGTTATATCTGTAGAATTCAAGTTTACAAAATACGCAATCGCAAAAACTGCTACCGCCGTACAAGCCACGGCGAGGATTGCTCGACGAAAACCAAGCCCCATCTTCTTATAATTATGAGTCTTCTTTTGTTTGGAAATGCTACGATTAGTTGCAGAAATCGCTTTTTTAATCTCCTGCTCTTTAATCTCTTTTGCGGATAAAGTTTTCTTAGGGGTTTCTTTTCTGGAAATTTCTTTAGTGCGGTTTTCGGCACGTGAGCGCATCTTCTGGTTTACCTTCACCATATCAAGCGAAAGTGCCGTATCTGGCTGCTGCTCTTGTTTTTTCTGCTTAGTCTTAATTACTTGAATTGGAACCTCTTGCACAGGTTCATCTTGAAAATGCACAATCGCCGGTTTCCTAACCGGTCGCTTTAAATCTTTACGACTTTTTTTCGTTGAAACTTTCACCGCGCGGTGAGTTTTAGTACTTGTCATTTTACCTCGTCTTTTCCTATCAATATTATACATAGATTAGAAATAAAACGCAAGAGCTAAAAAATTTAGAAAAATATGTTATAATATATATACAATGGATTTAGAAAAACGCGCTAGGCGTCAAAGCCTTAAAGTTATAACATCAGAAATTATCATGGTAATCACAGTTATTATTACTGTTATAGTTCTGGCTTTTTTGGTTTCCGGATATTGGATTGGCTCCGGTTTTAAAGTGGAGCGTCAAGGTATGCTCCAGATACATTCAATGCCAACTGGCGCAAATGTCGCAGTTGATGGCGATGCTCCTTGGTTCCAGAGAACTAACACCAGCAAGGTTTTAACCAGTGGCGAACACGAAGTTGTCTTAACTAAAGACGGCTACGATTCTTGGCGTAAAACCGTAAACATCAGCGAAGGTTTACTCTACCGCATTCAGTATCCGCGCCTATTTCTCCTAGAGCGAGAAAAAAGCGTGGCTTATAATAATGTCACGGCAGATTTCTCAACCATTTCCCCAGATTATAATCTCATGTTGCTTGCAAATAATACCACGACCTGGACTCTTTTAAGGTTGGATCGCGACGAAGTTAAAGCGACCACGATTGATGTTTCTGAAATTTTTAATTCTGTCAGCAAAGCGGAAGGTGCAAAGGAAGGTCTTTTCACTGGTAAAATCCTCTCAGCGAACTGGTCCAGCGACAATGAGCATATTTTATTTAAGGTCGGTAGCGATAAAATCGAATGGGTGGTTCTAAATGTTAAAAATCCGCTCGAAAGCGTGAATATTACGCGCGAATTTGCTACAGATTTTAGTGATGTGCGCATTTTTGACAACTCCGCAAGTAATTTGCTCGCCATTCGCGACAATAATTTACATAAAATAGACGCTTCTAATCGTCAAATTTCCGCGATCATCGCCGAGAATATTAAATCTTATGATTTCTACGAATCGGATTTAATTTATTTTTCTAATAATAAGATTTTTCTAGGCAAGATCAATGACGAAAAAACCGAGATTTTAACAGAGGTGGAAGACGGAACCCGTGTTCGCATTAGCAAGTTTTATGATGAAAAATATATTCTTATGTTTTCAAATCATAACCTTGAGATTTTTAAGTATGAAAATCTTGAACCAATCTTTAGCGGCGAGATTAGTTTTGTTCCTCAAGCGCTTAAAATTGGACACGGCGGCAGCTTTGTCTTTATGCAAGACGGCGTGAATGTCGCGGTTCTCGATATGGAAATTATGGCCATTCGCGAATGGCAGCTCGATTCTATAAACTTCGGTTGGCTAGATTCTAATATGCTTTATGCTGTTAACAATAACAAGCTAATCGTTTATGATTTCGACGGCCTTAACCGCCGCGAGCTTTCCGATAATGTTTCGAGCCATTTTCCGGTCGCCATCACGAATAATAAATGGCTATATTATGTTTCCGATAATGCGTTGATTCGCGAAATTATTGCCCAGTAAAGAAATTCCAGATTCGCTCAAAGAATGACGGCTCGTTTGACGGTAATTCCCCTTCGTCAGAGTCTTCTGAGGCTTCTGGCGTTTCTGGGTTTTCTGGTGTAGCCGTACTTTCGAACGCTGGCGAGATTTGTTCGCCCGTCACAAGTAAACGGTATCTAGATGTTCCTAATGGCGTACAGGTTACTAGAGTAATCAAAGGTTTGTCAGTCTCAATAACTAGCGCCCCGACATTAGTCGGCTCGATTACGTTTTTTCGCATGACTTTGTAGGTGTAACGAACCGATTCATAATTCACATAAATCAGGTCGCCGTCTTCTAGGCGTTCAAGGCCAGAAAAGATATATTTATATGGATTTGAACTATAAACATCACCCGCTGAGTGGCCGGTAATAATAAAGTTTCCAACTTCTCCTGGATAAGCTGAGGCGCCGGCAATTCGATAATGCGCAACACCATTGTTCATCGCGCCCATTACGTCAGTGAGAGCGAGGCCAAACCTAATTGGCACGTCGACATTAAGCTTTGGTATGATTAATCTTGGGTCGCTCGATACAACTTGTGTGATAGTTGGGTCCAAAGCCTCGATTTGATCAGCCGGAGCGTTTCCTGGTGACACGTAGGCCATAATTGGGGCAAAAATTAAACGATTATACTGTAGGAACAGGATCAAGAAAACTACGGCAATCCCCGCCATTAATGGGATAAATTTGCGAAGCCGCCTGGTTTTTCTGGCACTATCAGTGGCGCGTTTTTGAATATCTTGGCGTAGTTTTAACCCGGAGCGTTCCTTCTCTTTCCCGCCTGCCCTGGCTAGAGCATAGATAATTTCGTCTTCTTCGGCTTGGTCGCGCGCATCTTTAAGCCGTTCTTTCGCTACATATTGGCGAGCTGCGTTGGCGTAATATTCACTGTAATATTTTTGATAATAATTTTGCCATTCAGAATGATATTTTTTCCAGGACTCTGGGTTAATATTCGGGTTTAACGGCTCGTCTTTCATGTGGTCGCTATTCGGAGCGGCATAGGCGCTGTCTGAACTTGATAGATTTGTCGGAGCGGAAGCCAAATTCGCATCAGAAACCGCGGCCGTAGTTTGGACTGGGGTCGTTTCCTGTTTGCCATAAGCCGCCAAAACTTTCCTTCTTGCGATTTCTGCCGCCGTCTGGCGTTTTGCGTCTTCCGAAGATAGCCCACCGTTTTCAGAGTTCATAATAAAATTATAGCATAATTTAGAAGAATATGTTAGAATATATTACATGGGCGGCTGGCGGAACTGGTAGACGCGCCAGACTCAAAATCTAGTGGTAGCAATACCGTGTGGGTTCAAGTCCCACGCCGCCCACCATTGACAAAATTAGCCAAGTGTGCTATAATAAAAGGATAAATCCCCTACTAGGGATATTTTTTGTGTTTTGTGTCGACCCAAACATTGCTTTTTAATGTTTTTATGATATAATATAAAAATATTGCAAGTTCCAGAGAATTGTACATTTACAGAAAAAGGAGAGTGGAATATGAAAAGAATCTCTAAGAAAGCTGCATTGATTTTAGCTATCACAATTTTATTTAGTAGCAATACAGTTACTTTTGCCGCTGCTAACCATGACCTCGGCAATGGGTATTCAACATCCATTAAGAGCGCGAATGAGGGTATAAATAGTACCAGCAGGGTTTTATCAAGCAGTACAAACAAATGCATAAGTAGCTACATGGAAACACTAATTTATTCTGGGAAAGGCTCTGATCGTTGGTTACACATAACGCCATGGACAACCCCAAATCGGTTTACGATAAGGATGGTTGATTATCAAGGAAACACGGTATGGAGACAGTCATTCGATACGACTGGCGGTACTACTCATTGGTTTGTAGGGGCAAATGTTAAACGCGTGTACCTTACTGGTATACCGGGTGGCGTAGTGGATGTAACCGACACCGAGCACTGATTTTATAGGGATAATCTTATATGACTGGAACTTATATCCCCCGATTTTCGTCGGGGGAATTTTATGTCTAGATTATTATTCGCCTAATGCTTCAGCATATCCCGTTGTACCGTTTTCCATCGTGGTGGGATGTTGGAAATATAAAGTATGGTATTCTTTTTCTTCTGATAATTTATTCGTATCTACGTCGTAATTCTGGCACCAAAATTTTACAGAAACCTCATTATTTTCAGATAGACCGTAACTCTCCATCTTACAAATTTGATTCTCTTTTTGATAATTTAGTTCTACGAATCTATCTAGCAGATGGCTTTGGAGGGCAAGATATTCTTTGTCGGCCGTGCTCTTTATATTTATGCCACAATACACTAATACCCCCATCATAATCACCATCAAAACGCCAAAAACAACATTGAATTTTTTGTAATTTTTTTTCTGCTTTTTCATCTTTTTATTTCCTTTTCTTTAAATATTATTCTAACATTATCACGATGTAAAAAGCAAGCCCAAAGACCATTTTTGTGTTTTGTGTTATTATATATATTATGAGAATTGCGATCTTCTCTGATTGTTATCTAGATTTAACGGGCGGTATTGTTACTGCTATCAATTCGGATAAAGCCGAGCTCGAGCGTCGTGGCCACACGGTCTATGTTTTTTCTAGTGCCTATCCACGCTCGAAAAAAGAACGAGAAAAATTGGCAAAAAAACATATCTATCCGGTTAAATCTTGCCGCGTTTTTGGTCGCGGTATTACCCCTATCGCTCGTCGTCCGAAAATTATAGAAAAAGACCTAAAAAAGCGCTTTTCCGAGCTCAAAGATTTTGATATATTCTATATCCATTATGAGGCTGGCTGTTCAATCGCGGGTCTGCGGCTAGCTCGTGAATACGAGATTCCTAGCGTTCAAGTTATGCATGGCCGCGAAGACATTGGTGAAGAGAAAATAGTTCCCTTTGGGCTTAAAACTATTGTGGCGGCCGCGCTGAATTTGTTTCATTCCTGGTATATTCCGCACCCTTTGAGAGTTTCGCGTGATAATTACCTTGCAAATACGATCGCCAAGGCGAAAATGTGGACTTTGATGGTGAATCACGCAAATTACGCCGATCTGGTTCTAACTCCATCTGAGCATTTTCGTGAAAAACTGATATATTATGGGGTCAAAAAGCCAATTACGGCCTTATATCACGGGGTTCGCGATGATTTAATAGATGTAGAAGTTTCGCCGAAAAATTTTAAAGACAATGAGACACTCGAGATTATTTGGCATTCTAGGTTATCTGGGGAGAAGCGGATCTTGCCATTTCTAGAGGCTCTAAGGCTTGTTAAGGGGCCGTATCGTCTTAGTGTTTATGGTGACGGAAAAGACGCTGGGAAAGCCCAAATATACGCGAAAATGCACCATTTAAACGTTGATTTTAATGGCGAGGCGAATTTAGATACTATTTCGCGCGCTCTAAAAAAATCGCATCTAGATGTTCTAGTCTCGTATAATTATGATACGTTTGGCATGATTCTGCTCGAAGCGATGGCAGCGGGCGTCCCGGTATTAATTGCTGACCCAGAGCTCGCGGAGATTTTGCCAGAAGGCGGATATATTTTATCTAAAAATGAAACTCCGGTCGAGATGGCGAACGCGATAAACCAGATTTTTAAGCAAAAAGAGCTTATTGAAAAGATGAGTAAAATAGAGATATCTGCTCGTGATAATGGGCGCATTACAAAAAAAGTAGAAAAACTTGAAAAAACTTTTAAAAAACTATTGCAAAATTAAAAAGTATGCTATAATATGCTTATGAAAACAAAAAAGGTCATACGCAGAATTACAATTTTTTGTGCAGCAATGATTACAGGATGTATTCATTGGGGAAATCCCGTATCTGCCGAACAAAACAACGTCGATATCGCAGCGACGCTTAACCCTTCCGCCTCGATAGAGCTATCTTCTGGCGGATCATTTGCCGTCTCACCTACTGGCGATGGCGCGTTCAATCATTCAGATTTTAATATTAAGGCTTACACGAATAGCCTAGCTGGCTATACTATCGTAATGACCACTGATGATACGAATCTTAACCGTAAAAATGCGAACGGTGAAAAGTTTTCTATCCCTACTCTTGATGCGAACGATAATGGCTACACCTGCTTGACCTATGCAGAACAAGCTGCTCTTCTAAAAGAAAATGCTGATGCAGAAATTCCAGAATGTAATTTTATGCCGAACCGCTGGGGTATTGCAGTAAATGCTGGCAATTACCGCCCAGTCTTCTCTGGTATGGTTATTAATCGCACTCACGAAGCTACTGGCTCAGTCGGCGACATCACGACCGTAAAGCTTGGCGCTAAAGTTGACGTTCTTGCTGAAAAAGGTACTTACGAAGCAACCTTGAACTTTGCTATTGTCGCAAATGTTACGGAATATTCTGCTAGAGTTAATTTCGCAGATTCCAATATCTCGAGCGTAACCTTTACTAATGGCCAAGAAAGCCGAACCGTTTCAAACAGCGGTGATGCGATTGATCTTGATATTAACACGGAATACACCGTCACTGCAGCTTTTGCTGATGGTTATGAATTAAATTCTTGGACCGCTACTGGTGGTACGCTTGTAGCTGGCTCTGCTAATGCTGCCACATTCTCAATCTCTGAAAGCAATTATGGCGACATTAGTATTTCAAGTAAAGAAATTGTTGTAGCGAATAACTAATGAAAAAATATTTCGCAGATTTACTTACTTTTACGAGAATAATCTTATCTATCACCCTAATTGTTATGGCCTTTTCTTATGGTGATATCGGGATTGGTTTCCTAGTCTTTATAATTGGCGAGCTTACAGATGCTTTTGACGGCACCTGTGCAGCAAAATGGCCTTTTCCAAAAAATAAAATTCCAAAATATCGCAAATATGCAGCAAAATATGATATGTTTGCGGATATACTTTTAATCGTCGCAGTCATGTTATTCTTTCTCATGCGAGTTAATCTTGCCGCCGGGCTTATTATCGGTCTGTCATACGGAATTTTGGCTGCAATTATTGATCTTGTTGTTTACGGTAAAATCATGGGGCATCCAGACGATTTCAAACCAAATTCCCTTTCGGCTCGCAATTTTACGCTTGCCAAGAAAATTATCCTCGTAAGAAGAAAAATTTATATTGCCTTAATCGCATTAATTGCTACCTGGACGCTCTATGCTTCTGATTTTATTCTTGGAGTTAAAATTGCTATTACGGTAGTTGCGACCCTAATTTCGGTATTTCTCTGGTTCTTCCTTTCCCAACGCCGTCATAATATTTCTCGTGACGCAGTTAATGTTGAGAAGAAATTATCGCAGAAGTAGTTGCGGGGATAAAATTATTCGGGTTATAAAGATTTAAGGCAACAATTTTTGCTGCAAGTTCACCGTCCCAGAAGCTAATCGGCGAAAAAGTGGTTTTTTCTAGACTAGTCGCAGTTACGTTTCCATTTTTTGCCACTAAAATCTGCCCATTATGGAGCGAAATTATCGAGACTGGATAGCTTAAAGTGAATTTATGTAGCGTCTCTGCGGCGCTAGAAAGCGGCGAAGTCAAAAGTAACATTCTCGGATAATAAATTGCTTTTAAAAGCTTCTGCAGCTGCGCCATAGATGCCATAATAATTAGATTTTCGTTCATCAATACGCTTTCTGTCGCGCCATCAGATAAAAGATCTACGGAATCTCTAGTAATTAAAATTGGTTTCGAAGTTTTTTTACAAATTTCTGATATAACTTTTTCAGTAATTGAGTTTTTAGATAAATCACCAACAACTAAATTAAAATCCGACGCGTCTAGCGAAGTGAGAATTTCGCTAGCGTCCGCAAAAGAACCTGACTCAGTAGATTTTGTAAAAACTAGATTCGGAAGCGGCGGCAATTTATCTTTTAATGCATCTGGCAAAATTAAATTAATAGTCTGGATTGGGAATTTTGCATTTAAAAATTCAGCAGTCTTAACCGATGTACGAAAATTTTGTAAATTTCCACCGACTATATTTATAAAACCCTGTTTTTGTTCTGGGATATTCCAAAACAAATCCTCGTCAGCTTCCTCAATTTTTTTGAAAAAATCCATCAAAATTCCAACTCCACACTTATAGGACAATGATCTGAACCGGTAATATTTTCATAGATCTCGGCTGATCTTAGATTCTTCTTCAATTTTTCAGAAATAAAGAAATAATCAATCCTCCACCCAACGTTATTTTCGCGCGCATGGCCCCAATGACTCCACCAAGTATAACGTTGCACGTTTGGATTTAAATTTCGGAAGGTATCGACAAA
>DBWP01000010.1:20510-23892 GCA_002309075.1 Candidatus Saccharibacteria bacterium UBA1235
GCCGCATTAAAATCTCCACAAACTACGACTGGTTTTGTCTTTTCCAGCTCTTTTAAAAAATTCAAAAATTCCGGGTCCCACTCATTTTCCCTTAGTTTCAATCTTGACAAATCTGGTTTAGAATTTGGTGTATAAACGTTTACAAGAAAGAATTTTTCAAATTCCAGCGCAAGAATACGCCCCTCAGAAACAGCAATACTATTTTCTGAAGCTACTTTTTTAAAAAATGAATTATCTGAGGAAAATAATATTGCCGTTCCGCTATAGCCGGGCTTTTCTGCTGGATTCCATACTATATCATATCCTGGAAAACTAAAATCGGCTTGCTCGGGTTTACATTTGATTTCTTGCAGACATAATATATCTGGCTTATATTCTTCAAGAAATTTCTGCAAGGCTCCTTTTCGGAGTACTGCGCGAAGCCCGTTTACATTCCATGAGAAAATTTTAAGCATATCGTCCTCTCTCGATATCTCGCTTCTTGATCGCTTCGCGTTTGTCGTATTTTTTCTTACCTTTACCGACCGCGATCACGAGTTTAATGTGGCGTGATCCACCAAGTAATTTAACCGGAACGATTGTCGACCCAATGACCTTTTCGCGCTCTAAACTAAAAATCTGCTTTTTAGTAGCAAGAAGTTTAATATTTCTAGCTACTTCTGCTCCGAGTGTTAAATTATTTAACCACAATTCCCCATTCCTGATTGTCACGAAAGATCCTTTAAGCTGCACATGGTGATCGCGAATTAGACGCACTTCCGGCCCAGAAAGCACCATCCCAACTGTAAGTTCGTCACCAAGAATATAATCGAACCTCGCCTTTCGATTCACCGTCACATTATCAGAAATAACTTTTTTCTTCATCTTGGTGCCTATAATATATATTATATATATTATATCACTTTATCTTAACTTTATCTTCCCCGAGTAAATCCTTTAGTTTTGAGACTAACTCTTCGTTTGCATCAACCCTAAAAGGCATTTTGAGTGGGCGCTTTGTTTCTCCGTCTTTGAAGACCAGGATCATATCCTGAAAACCTAAGTTAAGATCGGCCAGCCGCCTAATCGCCGTTAGGGTTTCAACATCGTCAGGGTTTTCGACGAGCACATATAACTTTTCCTTGCGTGGGTCTTTTGGCGGGTTCGTTAAGACTCTCGGTGTATCAATGGTCTTCGGGCTTTCATTGCGATAAACTCTTTCTGCGGAAGTTCTAGAGCCTCTTCTGAACGATTTTTCGGGCGCTTTTGCCGGGGCGGCTAATTTTGTCCCTGTAGATTTATAAGACTCTAAAACGTCATCAGATATTAGTTCTATTATTTCGGCCATCACTTTTGCCTCGGAGGTCAAATTCCCGTCTTTGTCGGTTGCGTTAATTCTTCCTTGTACTTTAACTACATTATCGACTTCGAGTTTTGCGCCATGTTCAGCAAAAACACTTGGAAAGACGATGAATTCCGTTTCATTAATCTTGTCTTCGATTTTAACGAATGCCATCTTATCGCCTTTTTTAGTCAAAATTGTGCGCACATTAGTGATAATTCCGCCAATAGTTACAACTTTACCGTTATTTTCAGGAGTAATTAGCTCCATCGGATGGGTTTGTTCGCTGAAATAAGTATCATATTTGTCGAGTGGATGTGCAGAAAGATAAAGTCCCATCAAATCTCGTTCCCAAAGGAGTTGTTCCTTTTCGGGGTATTGTGTCGGCGCCGGTTTAATCTCGACTTCAGGGATTGCGCCAGCCTCGCCCATCATTGCAAAAAGATCAGTCTGTCCTGAGCCGACATCTTTTTGGCATTTTGCGCCATATGCTTGAATCGCCTCTAGATTATATAAAAGATCACTTCTAGAATAGCCAAAACTATCAAAAGCGCCCGTCTTAATTGCGGCTTCCCAAGATTTTTTATTAAATTTAGTTGAATCTATGCGTTTTGCGAAATCACAAACTGATTTAAAAGGACCATTTTTGTCGCGCTCCGGAATTACATACTCCTCTACTAAGGCTTTGCCCATGTTCTTAATACCAGAAAGCCCGAACCGGATAGTTTTCTCGCCAGGAACGATACCAAAATCACCATAAGATTGGTTGATGTCAGGCCCCAGAACTTTAAGCCCCATTTTTTTACATTCTGATATCTCAATTGCGAGACGATCTGTCCAACGCATATCGGCAGTCATTAGGGCCGCCATAAATGCATCTGGGTAGTGTGCCTTGAGATAAGCGGTCCAATAAGCGATTAAGGCGTAACACGCCGCGTGGGACTTATTAAAACAATAGTTTGCAAATTCGAGCAGCTGCCCCCAGAAAGTTTCGGCGATTTCTTCTGTTGCGCCGCCGATTTTTACGGCACCTTCTATAAACTGAGGCTTCACTTTTTTCATGAGGTCAATTTTCTTTTTACCTACCGCTTTACGAAGCGTGTCTGCTTGGCCACCCGTAAATCCACACCATTCCTTTGAAATCTGCATGAACTGCTCTTGGTAAATCATAATACCATAGGTATTTTTTAGAGAGTTTTCTAGACCCGGATGAAGATAAGTAATTTCCTCTTCACCATGTTTTCGTCGAATAAACGAATCGATAAACTGCATCGGGCCTGGGCGATAAAGCGCCACCATAGCGATAATATCTTCAAACGTCGACGCCTTGAGGTCCTTCAAATATCTCTTCATGCCAGCAGATTCTAGCTGAAAAACACCAGTCGTCTCAGCGCGCTGCAATAATTTATAAGTTTCTTCGTCATCTAGCGGCACCGAATACATATCCAAATCATTATGATAAACTTTTCGAACCATCCGAAGAGCATTATTAATCACAGATAAGTTAGAAAGGCCAAGAAAGTCCATTTTAAGAAGCCCAAGCTCTTCAACTTGACCCATCGGGAATTGTGCTGCAATCGGACCTTTTGCCGAAACTTCAAGCGGTAAGAATTTTACAAGGTCATCTGGAGCAATAATCACACCACAAGCATGTACGCCATGATTTCTGATCGTTCCCTCAAGCCTAGACGCAAAATCGATTACTTCCTTCGCTGTTGGGTTCGTTTCGTATTCGTGTTTTAAATCCGGCACATCTTTTATTGCGTCGGACAATTTTACATGATGTCCTTGTACTGGATCTGGAACCATTTTAGCCAATCTGTCAGCCTCAGCATAAGGAACTTCCAAAACTCGCGCCACATCTCTTACGGCGTTTTTCGCCATCATTTTACCGAAAGTTGCGATATTAGAAACCCTATCAAAGCCATATTTTTCCGAACAATATTCAATTACTTCGTCGCGGCGTGTATCCTGGATATCTGTATCGATATCAGGCATTGAAATACGGTCTGGGTTCAAGAATCTTTCAAAAAGCAGATCGTATTTTAATGGGTCAAGCTC
>DBWP01000007.1:0-5784 GCA_002309075.1 Candidatus Saccharibacteria bacterium UBA1235
CCTGGCTTGATAAACTTCCAAACCGCGAAGTCCGCCGCGTTGCGTTTTTCGGAAGAAAACGCTACTCTCGCGCCCGCTTGCAACCCCTTAAGGTCGAGTCGCGCAAAATCTGCATAATTTTTATACATCGCCGTATCAAAATAGACTCCGTCTTCGGTTTCGTATGTAAACCCATGCTCAGTCATTAAATCAACGGCCTTTTTATCTTCCTCGATATAATCTGTTGCTCGTGCAATTACGCTCGGCTCAGAAAGTTCTAGTGCCCGATAATTTGCTAAGAAGTCGTCAATATAACGTTTTGCGACCTCCCAAACATCAATTCCCTCGCGCCGTGCACCTTTCTCGAGCTTATCCTCACCTTCATCTCCGTCTGAAACTAAATGCCCGACATCGGTCAAATTTAAAACCCGCCTAACATTATAGCCGTCAGCTTTTAAAGTTCTAACAAGCAAGTCCCAATAAATTTGCGCTGCGAAATTTCCGATGTGTTGAAAATTGTAAACCGTTGGCCCGCAGGTATAAATTTTTACAATATCTCCAAATGGTTTAAAAGTTTCGAGTTTTCGGCTTGCGGTGTTATAAATTTTAAGCATTGAGCATCTCCTCTAAAATTTCACGAATCTTATGATATTTTTCGCGCGAAACCCCATGTCTACCTGGAGTTTTAATTGCAGAAAGGTATTTCGGATTTTGTTTTAATGTCTTTGGGATATTATATGGAGCAATAATTTGATCTAAATCACCATAAATTAGAACTGCTGGCGTTGTGGTCTCGACCAATGTTTTGTAATTCTTACGATTTTTTACAATTTTTTGAATTGACTCTTCAAAAGATTTCTCTTTTAAAATCGCCCGGTTTTTTACACTTACGATATCTTTAAATCCTTTCATGGCGAGTTCAAATGCAGGATTGTCTAAATCGCGTTCCGTATAAATCGGTGGCGAAACCAAAATTAACTTTTTAACAGCCTTTTTATGCGTGGATGCATAGCGCGTCACGATTAACGATCCCATCGAATGCCCAACCAAGACCAGAGGCACATCAAGCTTTAATTTTTGCAAAGAATTGTCTAACGCCTCAAGTTGGTCCTTATAGTCATAATTTAATTTATCACTTTTATAAGATCCGCCGCTTCCGAGTAGGTCAAACGTAATAAATCTTACATTTTTTAAAGAAGTCGTTCCTTCAAGATATTTTAAAGCGTTAGAAAAAGCTCGGGAGTTTGATGCGATACCGTGGATAAAAACCACTGCAAGTTCCGGTTTTTTCGAAGCGCAGAAATCGTGAGTTTTTTTCAGCTCAAGTGGTGCATTAAATATATCATATTTGATATTAAACATTTTCCTCCTTTAAAAATTCTGGAACGATTTTCACTAAATCCCTTACGACTTCTTCATAATTCGTATCGTAAGTTCTAAATCCTGCCGCAAACGGATGTCCACCCCCGCCAAAATAGCCTGCAATTTTTTCAGCGATTCCAACGCCTGAATTACAACGAATTTTCCCGGTTACTTTTCCATCAGGATAAGTTTTAATTGCGACCGCAACTTTAACCCCCTCGACTAAACGCAATTCTTCTAGAATCAACACATTTGGGTTATATTCATCGGAATATTCTTGAATATCACTCCACGGAATATGTACCGTTGCTAAAGTTCCATCCAAAGAATAATCGATCCTTTTAATTAAATCGGCTTTATAATCAAGAATTCGCGGCGATTTTTTCATGAATTCGCGGCGCTTTTCCTCTAACTCGGATAAAACTGCGCCATGTTTTAAAAGTTCAGCACAAATTTCAAAAGTTCTAGCCGTTACGGATGCACTTGTTAGTCCCAGAGTGTCCGACATAATACCTTGAATAATAGCTTCTGCTGCAGGCTTTGTTATTTCGATATTTTGGCTGGCTGCAATTTCGTAAATTAATTCCGCGCAAGCCGGCCGAACCTCGATAATACTCTCATGCGAAAAATCCAAATCATCTGCTGTTTCGTGGTGGTCTATCACAAGGACTGGCGCCGAATATAAACGGTTTTTAATTGCGGTATCATCTAAAAGCTTCGACAAAAGGATGCTCGCCGCCGTATCAACAATAATATACCCGTCCGCCTTAAAATCGAATTCATTTGTTATTCTCGACCAGTCATCAAAATAATGTAAATACTTCGGAATATCAACCGGACAATACAAGCTAATTTCTTTATCTTTAAGTAAATAATCTAGCGCAATAGCACTACCTAAAGAATCTCCGTCTGGATTTTCAGCCTGAATAATACAAATTTTCGCTTTATCACGAATAAAATCATTGAATTTTTGATACATATATATTATTATATCACAAGTTTTCGGCCTTTATACAGATAGTCAAGCCCTGAAAAAACCGTCAAAATCACCACTACGTATAATAATATATTGTTTACAATAGCAAAAGTCTCATTATTAAAAATTAAATTAACTAAAAATAGAATTAAAGTAAACATTTGGACCATAGTTTTTAACTTCCCGAATTTAGATGCAGATAATGTAATTTTTTGTTTTGCTGCTAACATTCTTAGCCCATCTACCAAAAAATCACGAACTAAAATTATTCCAAAAACCCAAACTGATACCACATTCAAAACGACAAGCGCCAAAAAAGTTAAATTAACTAACATTTTATCGGCGATCGGATCAAGAAAAGCTCCGAGGTCTGTCACGATCTTGTCGCGTCTCGCCCAACGCCCGTCAATAAAATCGGTCAACATCGCAAGTATAAAACACACAATCGCAACAACTCTGGCCGGCAAAGCGTCAATGAAAACGCAAATCATGACTGGCGCAACAAGTAGAATCCGAATTAATGTTAAAACGGTCGGGCCGTTTATCATACGATATCCCTTCGATGGTCAACTTTAAAGGCTCGAATTTTTGCGAATTTTGCCGCTAGAACGTCAGTCGACCACTTATCGCCAAGCATCACGGTCTCGCGCGTGCTAAAACCATATTCTTCCATCGCGGCTGTGAGCTTAGTTGATAAAGGTTTCTTCGCCCACCAAACGCACGGAACATCAATTGGCTCGCAAAACTTCTGCATCATTTTCTTACGCCCGTTATTGCTAATAATCACGATTTTTATGCCAGCTTTTTTACATTCAGAAATCCAATCATGAAGCTCGTCTGCCGGCTCCTTTTCAGAGTGCAACCTTAAAGTATTATCAAGATCACATAAAAGCAACTTCACGCCCTCTTTCTTTAAAAGCTCCGGCGTTACATCTTCAAATCTTTCGAATTTTTTGTCTGCATCAATACACATTTTATAATCATACCATAAAACTAATAATTAGAAGAATTGTTGTCGAAAAAGCAGTCGAATCAATGCGATCCAAGAAACCGCCGTGCCCTTCTGAACCGCCTACAAGCATCTCAAGTTTATTAAAGATTGGATTTTTGATTAAGATTTCGTTTGAATCCTTAACGTCAAACTTTCGTTTCAGGAAGCTTTCAAACAAATCACCAATAAGCGCTAGCGGCCCGCAAAATAGATACATGAAATCAGTCGAAAAAGCATTTCTTGATGCCATCAAAATTGCTACCATTGATATCGCCATAAATAACCCAAGAAAAGTGCCTTCCCATGTTTTATTTTTTGAAACATATGGAAATGGGCGTGATTTTTTAAAAATCTTTCCGCCACATAATTTACCAGACAAATATGCAAAAATATCATAACCTGGCACACCAAGAATAACATACCAAAAATGGCTTACATCTGTTCTTGCTACGAAAATTGTTCCACAAACTAAAAAGATAAATTCAATAAAAGCTAAGATAGCCAAACTTCCTGAAAATTTACGCTTAAAGAAGCTAAATAGTTCAATCGCCGACATCACCGCAAAAATCCCAAAAAGAATTTTAAACGGAATTTCGTTAAATGTATACATCGCAATTAAAGAAATTACAAACATTCCAAAACCAACAATTAGTCTAACTCGGAAATTTTTGTCCATAACAATATTATATCATATGTTAAAATAGTAATATGTTAGAATTCGTTTTTGGAAAACTCAAAAAAGCCGTCCGTACGGTCGATATGTATTTAGAACGCAGCAAATACGGATACATCGAAAAGCTCCCGAAAGATTTTAAATATCCTGAAGGTGGCCTTTACGATATCGTTTATGATTCAAGCTGCAAATGGCCACATAACATCGCCATTAATTATTACGATACGGAAATTACTTATAAAGAACTCGTTAAAAAAATCAATCGCGTTGCGCGCGCGCTTAAAGCTCTCGGTGTTGAAAAAGGTGACAATGTTACCGTCTGTATGCCAAACACTCCCGAAGAAGTCTACATGTTCTACGCCATCAATGAAATCGGCGCCGTCGCAAATATGATTCATCCATTATCCTCCGAAAAAGAAATCGAAGACTATGTAAATCGCGCCCATTCTAAAGTTATGCTTGTGATTGACATTTCCTATTCTAAAGTCGAAAACATTATTAAAAACACCGAACTTGAACATGTTGTTGTGGTCTCCGCGACGCGTTCAATGGATTTTGTCGTACGTGCGGCTTATTGGCTAACTAAAGGTCGTAAAAACCACATTAAAAAGAGTCAGCAGATTATGCTATGGGATAAATTCCTAAATGGCGCCAATAAATTTGTCGGCAATCCTCATGCTCGCGTCAACGCAAACGACCCAGCTATTATTCTCTACTCCGGCGGAACAACCGGTAAACCAAAGGGTGTAGTCTTAACGAACCTTAATTTTAACGCTCAAGCTCTCGGCGCGAAGTATCTTGTTCCAGAGCTTCTGAAATCGCGCTATTCGATGCTTACTTTTCTTCCAAACTTCCACGCTTTTGGTCTTGGCGTCTGTATGCATATTCCGTTTTATTGTGGCATGCGAATCGTCTTAATTCCGCAATTTAATGCTAAAAAACTTAAAAACTATATTAAAAAATATAAAATCAATATTCTGGTTGGCGTTCCGACAGTTTATGATTATATGACAAAAATTAAGTTCGGCAAAAAAGAGTTAAAACATGTTAAAGGCGCAGTTTCTGGTGGCGACATGGTAAGTCAGTCGATGAAAGAGGAATTTAACGAATTTTTGGCCGCTCACGGCTCTAAGGGTATGCTTCATAACGGCTACGGCTTGACCGAAGCGGCTGGCGGTATGATTTTTAGCCCGGCTTCCGTCGCAAAAGGCGACAGTACAATTGGTTTTCCGCTTCCAGATAGCGAAGTTTTAATTACAGACCTTAAAACCGGAAAGCCGGTTGAAGTCGGCGAAGATGGTGAGATTTTAGTTCGTGGCCTTACTGTTATGAAAGAATATCTTGAAGATCCGAAAGAAACTAAGGATGCGTTTGTTAAAGTTGGTAATAAAAAATACCTTCGTACCGGCGACATCGGCTATTTAGATGAGCGCGGCGTAGTTTATTTCCGTGGCCGTATTAAGCGTATGATTATTACGAATGGCTACAATGTTTATCCTTCGAATATCGAAGAGGTAACATTAAAATCTAAACTCGTTTCAAAGTGCGCTTGTGTCGGCGTGCCAGATAAGCTTCGCGGCGAAATCGTAAAGGTTTTTGTAGTTTTGAAAAAAGACGCTGGACAAAGAGCTTGCAGAAAAGATCTTGCCCATATTTATAAAAAATACCTCGCGAAATATGAAATTCCGCGCGAAATCGCGTTTATTGATGAGCTCCCGAAAACTAAGCTTGGTAAAATCGATTTTATCGCACTAGAAAAATTATAAAAAATCATAATACTAACATAAAACCCGTTTTAACAGG
>DBWP01000007.1:5860-14095 GCA_002309075.1 Candidatus Saccharibacteria bacterium UBA1235
GCCGCAGATAGAGTAATTTGGTCAGCATAGGACAAATCTACGCCGAGTGGCAAACCGCGCGCGAGCCGCGTAAGCTTTAATTCTGGATTTTTTTCATGTAGTACTTTTTCGAGAAGTAACGCGGTTGATTCCCCTTCCACAGATGGATTAGTTGCAATAATAATTTCCTGAACATTATCCTTCTCGACTCGGCTAATTAGCTCTTTAATGTGAAGTTGCTCTGGAGTTATGCCGTCAATTGGCGAAATCGCGCCACCTAAAACATGATAAACACCCTTAAAACCATGCGTCGACTCAATCGCGTAAATATCCAAAGGTTCCTCCACTACTAAAATTGTAGAGCGGTCACGACTTGGGTCGGCGTATAGGGGAGACACTTCTTCATCGGCATCAATCAATGCAAAAGTCACCGGGCAAAACTTTACTTTATCATGCAAATCGTTTAAAGTTTCGGCGATCGACTCGGAGACTTTAGGATTGGACTTAAAAAGATAGTACGCAAAGCGTTCTGCAGTGCGCGGGCCAACTCCAGGAAGCGAGCCAAGAGCGTCAATAACGTCTTTTAGAGCTTGCGGCAACATTACATGCCAAGGCCAGAAAGACCGCCCATTAGAGGTTTCATTTTGTCGGTTGCGATTTCTTGTGCCTTCGCAAAACCATCACGCATACAATTTTCAATCCAACGCTCAAGTTCGTGAATATCATCTAGATCCACTCGTTCTGGGTCGATTGTGACTTTTTTGACTTTAAGTTCGCCATTGATTTGTACTACAACGGCACCGTCACCGGCTTCGACTTCTACGATCTCGTTCTTTAATTCTTTCTGTGCTTTACGAAGTTGATTCAAAAGCTTCATTTGGTCCATTGTCTGACCCATAATATGTTATTCTCCTTTTACAGTATATAGATATATTATATCAGAATTTTCTTTCATTGGGGAGGTGATAATGCGCTCTAGTTTCATGCCCTCTCCATCATAAGTACCGCCAAGAACTGCAAATCGGTTCGGCAAATAAAGCGGTAAATCACCTGCAACTTTTATGTCAGTCGAATCCTCGAGGATTTTGTAGAAATCATAATTTTCATTCACGATTAAAACTTCGTCAGTTAAATTTTTACGCAAAATCGCTAAATCATAATTAAATTCATTAGCGATATTCGGGTTATATCGGTAACCATAGACATATTGCAAAAGGCTCGGGATTAAAATAGTTGAGAATAAAATCGTTAGAGGAATTAGCGCGGCAATTCTGGCATATGGATTTTCTGGGAAAAGCCCATACCATTTTTCAAGAAGATATTTTAAGCCATGAGCAACCAAAATTGCGAACGGGAGGATAAAGAATATCACCATATCTGGATTAAAACCAGTGATTATGAAAGTAAAAATAATCAGAAGCGTTGCGATGGAATTACGAGAAGCGAAAAAGCCTTTAGTTGTTGATAAAAGACCAATGAGGGCGAGCGCAAGCACCGGCAAGCTGATTAGCGGCGCTAGAAATACGCTTTTAATTCCGTCGCGCCAAGCCATCAACGGTTCTAGTCCCTTTAATATGTTTGGGAAGAAATCACTGAATTCAAAGTTTTTAGCAAATAAAAGTTCCATAACGACATCTGGACGATTGACGATATTCGTGACTATAGTCGCAATACCGCCGACGACTAAGAAGCTCACAAGTACTAAAGGAAATTTCGGCAAACTTTTTACGACAAATCGAAGATGCGGTTGGGAAATTACAAAAAGTACACAGAAAATCGCGAAATAAATCATGTACGGCGTGAAAAGCGCGAAGAGTAGCGCAATCGCAAAAAAGAATGAATAAATTGGTTGCGGGCGTTTTTCGCCATGAATTTTTGAACCGAGCCAAAGAAGTAGGGTTGGCCAAAAAACAATCATAATGAGCGGGGTTCCAGAGCCAGCTAAAAATAGAAATGGCGTCGATAGAACGACTAAACAGGATGCTAGGAGCGAAACGTTGTTTTTAAACCAGCGATTTAAGAGGATAATTAAAAGTAAACCTAAAAATAGACCAACAATAATGCTAGGTAGTTTAATTGCGAATGGAGTTAAACCGAGTAAAGAAATAGAAGCTTTTTGTAATAGCCGATATGGTAAATCTACTAAATTTCCTTCAAATGGCGAGAGTAGATTTAGGTTATAAGAGCTTGTCGCTGAAAGCATCTCTGCCTCTGATAAACCGTATTGTGCGACGAATGGTAAAATGAATAATAACGTCGTAAATGCGAATCCAAGCAGAATATAACCAATCTTAAACCGGTGTTTATACAAAAAAAGTTTAGAAATAATAATTTTCTTCACTTCTTTATTATACCACAAGAATAAAGTTTATTCATCGCGAGTTTTATCAAGCGACATAAAGCGTAGTAGTTCTGGGTGGAAGTAGAGCTCAATTTTCCCTACTGCGCCATGACGATGTTTTGCGACGAGAAGCTCTGTAATATGAGTTTCTTCGTAATCATCATCGTTTTGGCGATAATAATCTGGACGATGTAAGAACATTACAAGGTCGGCGTCCTGCTCGATGGAACCAGATTCGCGAAGGTCAGACAAAACTGGCCTCGGATCATCGCGCCCAGTTACGGAACGTGAGAGCTGAGCAAGCGCAACGACTGGAATTTCGAGCTCACGCGCTAAAATCTTAAGTCCGCGCGAGATCTCGGTTACTTCTTGTACGCGGTTCCCTTTATAGCGATCCGAACCTTGAATTAGCTGCAAATAATCTACAATCACGATCCCAATATTATGATCATGCATAGCGCGACGAGCCTTATTTCTAAGGTCCATAATCGTCATCGATGATGTATCGTCGATATAAATCGGCAATTCATCCATTTCTCCTAGTGCATCGCCGATTTTTTGGAATTCCTCTTCCGATAAGTTACCAGTCCGCATCTTCCAGTTATCTACGCCAGAAACATCTGAGATCATACGATCGACGATTTCGTTGGCCGCCATCTCCATTGAAAAGAATAAAACACCTTTTTTATTTATACTCGCGATATTATAAGCTAAATTTTGCGCGAAAGTCGTTTTACCCATTGCTGGACGTGCACCGACGATGATTAAGTCACCTTTCTGGAAGCCAGCCGTCTTTTTATCAAGATCACGAAAGCCGGTTTTAAGACCGCGGAGCGCACCTTTATTTTTCTGTAGTTCCTCAATTCTGTCAAACGCGTCTGCAAGAAGTTCATCCATGGCAACATAATCGCTTTTTACGATTTTGTCAGAGACTTCAAATAACTCTTTTTCAGCCGAACCAATCAAGCTTTGTACGTCCGCATCGTCTTCAAAAGCTTTATTCGCAATCTCTGTCCCAGCCTTAATCAGGCGTCTTCTGGTTGAGGCTTTTTCAACAATTTCAGCATAAGCTTTCGCGTGCGAAGCTGCTGGCACAAAATTTGAAAGTTCAGTAAGATACGGCGCTCCGCCGATATTTTTTAATTTTTTCTGTGATTTAAGTTCTGAAGTCAAAGTCAAAAGATCCACTGGCCGATGCTGGTCATATAAACTCATCATCGCTTCAAAGATAATTTGATGAGGCTCTTCGTAAAAATCTTGCGGACGAATTATAGTTAAAATCTCTGGCAAGATTTTATCCGAAATCAAAATCGCACCGAGTAGAGATTTCTCAGCTACAATATCCTGCGGCGGTATACGACCGCCAGATTTAGAATGGGTTGTCTCCTCCTTCATTTGATACCTCACCTCCCATTATATCAGATATTTTTGAAACCAGCTCGTCTTTTTTGCGATTTGGATTCTCTCCGACTTCATGAATTTTGATTTTTAATCCGTTCGCAGCCTCGATCAAAATTCTCTTATTGTTATCACGTGACAAAATTGTCTTTGCAACTTTTTTATCCGGATAAATATGTAAGGTGTCTCCGTCTACTTCATGACCAACTTTTACTATTTGTGAATATATTGCATCATTTAATTCCCTTATTTTTTCAACGAACTCACTCCAATTAAGATTGCTCGGTAGCTCTTCTTTAGACACTATCCCGGCCGAACCGCTGTGATTTTCATCAATGTTTCCCCGTCCGAGACGAGTAACCTGAGATCGAGGCGAGGACTGGGGGAAATGTTGTGAAAATGACGACGCGTGAGGGCGGCCGTCTAAAGAAGAGCTACCCATTAATGCTACAAGTAGCTTCGCTTCAGAAAATGGATCTTTAACTTCGGGAAGTTTAGAAAGTAGTGCCATAAGTTCCGTTTTTGGATTTTCTAAAATAATCGAAATCATTTCTTCGGCCAAAGTTTCCGGCTTAATCCCTGAATTTAATAATTCCCTTAAAGATGTTGTAATTTCTACAACATTTCCAGATATGTAATTCTCCAATAGGCCATAAATTATTTCATCTTCTGCAAGCCCAAGAGCCGAGACAACTAAATCTTTCGTAATTTCGTCTGAAGATAAGGTCGAAATTTGGTCGAGCAAACTTAACGAATCACGGAAAGATCCGCCACCGCGTTTCGCGATTATATTAAGCGCATCGTCCGTAATTTTAATTTTCTCTTTTTCACAAATCGACCTTAGGTGTTTTACCATTATGTCGGGGTTAGCTAGCTTAAAAGTATAGGTTTGCGCACGAGATGTAATAGTGACAGGTACTTTATAGACGTCAGTTGTTGCCATAATAAAAATTACGTGCTCTGGCGGTTCCTCTAAGGTTTTAAGAAGTGCATTAAAAGCCTCTTTCGTTAGCATATGGACTTCATCAATGATATATATTTTATATTTTCCGAGCGTCGGAGCAATCGCAACTTTTTCGCGAAGCTCTCTGATATTATCGATTCCGCGATTTGATGCGCCGTCAATCTCAATAATATCAACATAATCATCCTCAAGTTCATATTTAAAACCATTTACTTCATGAGCCAAGATTCTAGCAACGGAAGTTTTACCACAACCTCTCGGGCCAACAAAAAGATAGGCGTGTCCAACTTTACCGTCTTTTAGGGAATTCTGGAGCGAAGTAGTTACCTGCTCTTGCCCAACAACCTCATCTAGCGTTCGAGGACGGTATCTTCGATATAGAGACTTCACTACAATGCGGCCTCAACGGCTGCCCAGGTCGCTTCTTCGTTATTAGCCGGAATGGTTACGGAAACTTGAGCTCCGTTTTTAAGTCTAAAATATGTCACGGAAGCATACAAAATCTGATATTCCTTACCAGCTACTTCTACGAAATATTTATCGTCGTGGTGCACTAAGGTTCCAATCACGGTCTTTCGTTCAACCGGACCAATTTGTTTGTACATAAACTTGCCGTCGTCAGTAATTGTAAGTTTCATAATGTCGCCCTCGACTAGTTTCGACTTCGAAGCGTAGTTTGCTGGCACTGGGTAATTCTTTCCATCCGGCCCAATCATAATCTGGCCGTCAAAAATTCCTTCAATTACTTTTCCTTCAGGTCCACTAACAACAGTGTCACGCGGAGCAGTAATGGTTTCTCCATCACCCAAAATCGAAACTAATAGCTCTTTTGCTGCTGACAAATTAGTCTCAGCATCGCTGATTAGTCCCCTAAGTCTTTTTATTTGTTTTTCTGATATTTCAGGCATCACCTCGCATCCTGTATACATAGTATTAATATTATATTATACCTTGAGCATAAAAAAGTCAACAACTTTCTTTAAAAAGTTTTCCACCAATTTAACATCGGTCACGTCAAAAACGTTGTAAAAAATACATTTATTATTCGGCTTTCCATAGTCCAGTATGTTTAACGCCGTCATAAATCATCGTTGGAATTCCTTTGACTTTTAGTTCATTCTCGATTATATTGCGGTTCTCTGACATCTTTGTTGTGGTCTCTGGGTAATTGACGATCTTCCGAATTTCAGAAATACCGCCTTCATCAATACCGGCATCAGCCAGCCAGCCTTCTAGTTTATTTACCGCCTGTTCGTATGAATAGCTTTCGTTGAACTTATTTTGATACGAAATTCCTTCGCTATTTTTTTCGGTAAAAATATGATCAATTAAAGTTATTGCGAGACCAGAACGTACCTGCTCCGATGCGAGCATGTATTTTACGACAATTTCTGAATTTTTAAACTTATATGTCCCGTCTGCATCTTGAATTGCGAACGGAACCAAATGTACGTCGTATTTGTCGAAAAACCCAGCCGCTTTTTGGTTACGATACGAAATCATACAAACCGAGCAGCCTGGATCAAAAATATCTACGGCTAAAGGTTTATCTGCACCGACTCCAGGGTTTGCTGAAATGTAGTTAAAATTATAATCTGCGGCATTATAGGTCCTAAATTTATCCGGCAAAGCTTCAAATATCTCGCCCCACTCCGTAAACCACCTCCCAGTTGCTTCTAGAACGTTTTTTGGTTCGCTCTCATCAATCGAACATACTTCCGCACCGAGCGAACAGGCCGAAGGTTTTGTCACATTGCAACTTCCGAGCACCCAAAGCGCGAGAAGAGACTTGATTGCTGTAAGAATTGCCCATATAAACACAATAACGATAACTACAGACAAAACCTCAATCAAAATAGATAAAGGTCTCGTCCATTTTGGATGCTTAATAACTACGCGGCTGAGTAAAGTATTTTTCACATCTTCCTTAAAACCAGTTTCGCATTTTTGAAGACGGACCTTTTTCCATAGGCATCCCCAAGCTTTTTTTAATGCTTTAAGATAAGATTTGCCAATTTTTGGCTTGAAGATCGAGATAATCGCTACAAATATCCCAATTAAAGCCAGAATAATAAAAGCAGCTATACACACCATAATAAAATTATTTTACCATTAGCCTAATATTTTGCCAAGCACCTTTTTGGCCTTTTCGATGTCTTCCGGGCGGTTATGCAGCCCTAAAGAAAACCTAATTAATGGCGGATATTTCGATACGTGATCAAGGAAATAATGCGCACAGAAATAACCAGTTCGTGCCATAATATTCTCGCGCGAAAGCGCTTCTCCGAGGAGATGAGAATCGATCCCATCAACGTAAAACGACATGGTCGGATTTGGCTCTTTATTTACGAAATGCACTTTTTCTGATGCGCTTAAAAAGTTATAAAGTTCAGTATAATTTTTTCTAAAATCTTCCCAGTCTTTTTTAGAGCGCGCCCCCAACCAATCCAAGGCGGCGCCAAGTCCAATGATTTCTCCCCAAGCTTGAAGACCAGATTCAAATCTTGTATAGCGATGCTCTTTATTTTCCGCTGATAATTCAAACGAATCTAGTTTAACATCATCAACCATTCCCCCGCCTAGCCACCAAGGCATCAAGGACTTTTCAAGTTCATTTTTCCATACGATTACGCCAAGCGAAGGCGCATACAATTTATGTGCTGAGAAACAAATCGCATCAGCTTCAGTTTTGTGCAGAATATCACTCGAATGTGCCATTGCCTGCGCGGCGTCGATAATAATAATCCCGCCTCCCTTATGCACTTCTTTTGTAAGTTCTTTTAGATTCAAAAGTTTTCGTCCATCAAAGTTCGAAGCGCAGTTCACGACTACGATTGCTTTTTCGAAATCATAGTCCGAAATTTCAATCGAGCCATCATCATAACGACTCATTACCTCGCGCGGTAACCCGGTTCTTTCAGAAAACGCCATCGTCGCGAGAAACGGCGAGTTATGTTCAATCTCACTCGTCATAATTTTTCTGAATTTCTTAGCGTCAATTTGCGATAAAATCAAATTAATCCCATAAGTTGTATTTAAAGTAAAAGATACTGTATAATCTTTCGACTTTAACTTTAAAAATTTCAAAACCTTCTCGCGAGTTCCCTCAACTAATTCGTCAGTATCTCGCCCCCACTTATATTTCACCCGCTCGCCACAAGAATTATGCTCGGTGTAATATTTATTTAATGCGTTGATTACTGGACGCGGTCTTAAACTTTGGCATGCCGCGTCGAAATAAACCTCCCCCGTCCCTAAATAGTCAAAATCATTCATATTTAATATTATACCATAACAAAAATCACCCTTACGGGTGATTTTTTGCAATTAGCTAACTATATGAAGATTAGGCGAGTTCTACAGTTGCGCCAGCTTCTTCGAGAGCTTTCTTCATCGCTTCAGCATCAGCCTTTGCGACCTTTTCCTTAACAGTAGCAGGAGCACCATCAACGATAGCCTTAGCTTCGCCTAGACCAAGTCCGGTAGCTTCCTTAACAGCCTTAATGACTGCGATCTTCTGAGCACCAGCGTCCTTAAGAACGACATCGTATTC
>DBWP01000007.1:14190-43842 GCA_002309075.1 Candidatus Saccharibacteria bacterium UBA1235
ACTTTTTGATATCAGTTGCCATAAAATAGTTCCTTTCTTAGGATTAATTAAGCGGTTGCTTTTTCTTCTGCATGCTTCTCGAGGCCAGAAACCACTCCGTTGACGCCAGAAAGTAAGGTGTCGATAACCTGAGCGATAAGTTCGTTCTTGGTTGGGAGCGAGCCTAGAGTCTTAACTTCTTCAGCGCTGAGTGCTGCACCTTCGGCGTTGAAACCACCGACAAGCTCCATTTTATTGTGAGCTTTAGCAAATTTGGTGAGAACTTTTGCTGCATCGAAATCTTCGTCTGTACCTAATGCGTAAAGAAGTTGGCCAGTAAGTCCAGAAGCGTCGGTATCCTTATAGGCCGCGATTTCTTTCATCGCAACTTTTACTAACCGGTTCTTCACGACCTTAATTTTGATGCCAGATTCGCGCGCAAGGCGGCGAAGTTCTTGGAGCTCTTTGACGTTTAAGCCTTCGTATTTCGCGTAGACTACCATCTTCGAGTTCGAAAGAAGTTCAGTTAAATCAGCAACCAATGTGTTCTTTTTATCTCTTGAAATTGCCATAAAAAGTTCCTTTGGTTATTTAATATTTTAGTTAGCTAATTGTTAAATAGCGTCACCAAAACACACAAGAATTGTCCTCGGTGGCATAATTAAGTGAAACACCGCCACTGTCTTTGGTAACTCCTTCCATTATAGCACACTTTTATTAAAAAATCAAGACCTAAGCGTGTTTCGTGGTGAAAAATTGGAATAATGAACCTATGGCAGCCGTGCCAATTAGGATCGGGAAATAATAAGTTCCCGCATCAATTCCAGATATCCAATAGAAAATCCCTAGAGTTGTAACATATGCTCCAGCGAAGGCAGTAGCAAGAATAATTGCTGGTTTCATTAACATTACGGCTGCGCCGGCAGCGATAACCCCAACTACTGCACCAATCGCTAAAGTGTTCATTTCAGTGCCGAAATATTGCGTTGTAATCAACATAGTCAAGGCGAAGACAATTCCCCCGAGACAGATTTTTTCGATCGTAAACCCAAGAAGCGCCATTAAAAGTCCGCCCGCAATCGGGATCAAATTATGCCAAAGTTCATTCGATAAAACATCTGGCACAGTGGTCTCTAGCCATGGCATTAAATAGTTCATTAAAGTTAAGCCAATAATAAACCATATGATAAAGAACGCTGCTTTTTTAATTCGGTAGCCAAAAAGCAAAACTGCAACCCCCGCGATAAGCATAATAACTAGTTCTGTTGTCGTAAATTGGGACAAATCTAAATCCATAAATAAATTATAGCACAAAAAAGTAGAGCTTTTTGCTCTACTTTTTATGGATCCTAGTTGTAGATATTTTCAACTGAGATAGACGGGCCCATTGTCGTAGTTACAAATACGCTTTTGACGTAAGTACCTTTAAGCGACGCTGGTTTTTGTGCTTTCAAAGAGTCTAAGAAAGCGTTTGCGTTCTCAGCGATTTTAGCACCGCCGAAGGAGACTTTACCGAGACCGATGTGGACGATTGATTGCTTATCGACACGATATTCAACCTTGCCAGCCTTCGAATCTTTTACGGCTTTTTCAACATCCATCGTAACTGTGCCAGCCTTTGGATTTGGCATCAAGCCTTTTGGCCCAAGAAGGCGAGCAAACTTACCGAGTTTCGGCATGTAAGCCGGGGTGGAAATAAGAACATCAAAGTTTACTTCACCCTTCTCGAGTTGACGCAAGAATTCTTCGTCTTCTGCGATGTCGGCACCAGCTGCCTTAGCTGCTTTACAAACATCAAGCGGAGCAAATACTGCTACGCGGACGGTTTTACCGTTACCGTTAGGAAGAACAATCGTTGTACGAATGTTCTGGTCAGCTTGACGAGGGTCAACTCCGAGGCGAACGTGCATTTCGACCGAAGCGTCAAATTTGACTGGGCTGGTCTTTAATGCAAGCTCGATTGCATCGTTAAGAGAATAGTCTTTTTTCTCAACTAATTTATAAGCTTCTTGATATTTTTTGCCACGGCGCTCTAATTTTGGTCGGGTGACCGGCTTAACGCCTTTTGGCTTTACGGCTGCATCTTTTTCTGCGCGCTCAAGTTTCTTCGCTTGGCGTTCTTCTTCAGCCTTTACTTCTTCGATGTGTTTCTTTGATTTTTTACCGGACTTTGCAAAAGTCTCAGTTTTAGCAGTTTCGACAGTTTCAACAACTTCTGTTTCTACTACTTTCTTGGCTTCTTCTTCTGCCATAATTTTCCTTTCTGTGGTGATAACGAACTAAGTTCTCCCACAATAATTTATTATTCTACTGTTACACCCATTGAACGTGCCGTGCCAGCTACGATTTTAACTGCAGCTTCAAGGTCGTTTGCATTGAGTTGATCCATCTTCTTCTGCGCGATTTCTTCAAGTTGAGTTTTGGTGATTTTACCAACTTTCTCAACGTTTGGCTTGCCGGAACCCTTGCTGATTTTAATCGCTTCGCGAATTAAATCATCAACTGGTTGACCCAAACAATCCCAATCGAACGTACGGTCATCATAGACGCGAATATGAACGATTACATTTTTGCCCATGAAATCTTTAGTTTTTTCGTTAAATGGGTTAATGAAGTCCATCATATTAAGGCCCCATTGACCGAGAGTCGAACCAACCGGAGGTCCAGCCGTAGCTTTACCGCCAGGGATTCGAAGTTTCAAATTGCCGATAACTTTCTTTTCTGCCATCGTAAAACCCTTATTTATTAAATTTATTATTTAGAAGCATTATGTAACACAATGATTATATCAAAAAAAGTTGTCAAAGTCAAGAAAAACCCCTTTTGAGGACCATAGGCTCGGCCGAACGGCCTTGAGTGTGTCCGAGAAAGGGGTTTTCTTGACTCTAGTTAAGCTGTTTTACTTGTAATGCGTCAAGCTCGACTGGTGTTTCGCGCCCAAACATCGAAACCATAACTTTAAGCTTGCCTTTTGCGGCATCAATTTCAGAGACCGTCCCGTCAAAGCCTTTAAATGGACCGTCTGTGATGGAAACGACTTCGCCAATTTCGTATTTGACGGAGAACTTTGGATCCTCAACGCCCATACGCTTCTTGATTTTCGCAATTTCCTTTTCGGAAACTGGAGTTGGCTGGGTGCCAGTACCGATAAAACCGGTCACGCCTGGAGTATTGCGGATAATATACCAAGTTTCATCCGAAAGTTTCATATCAACTAGGACATAACCTTGCAAAATCTTGCGATCTACAACTTTACGCTTCCCATTTTTAATTTCGATTTGCTTTTCTTTCGGGACAATCGCCTCGAAAATCTTATTTGCCATTTCTACGGTATTTGTACGCTGATTAATCGAATCTGCTACCTTATCTTCATAGCCAGAGTAGGTTGAAATCGCATACCATGCCCTTGTGTCATCATAACGGTTGACTGCCATTTAAAACTCCTTTCTAGTTTCCTAAAATTAAATTAAATAACCAACTGAAGAATAAATCGAGTAATGAAATTATAATTACAAAAATCGCCGTATAAACTAAGACTGCGAGCACCATTTTCCAAGTTGCTTTTCGGCTTGGCCAACGTACCTGGCGAATTTCTTGCCACGATCCTTTAAGATATCGGAAAAACGCGATAAATGGACGAAAAAGTATGAAAACTTTCTTTTCAGGCTTCTTTTCAACCTTCTTCTCGACCTTTTTTTCAGGTTTTTTGTCTTCGGCCTTAATTCTAGTGATTTTTGGTTTAGACATATTACTCCTTTACATCAAAAAAGTCTGATACCAGACTTGTCAATAGTATACTACGGTTCTTGCCGAAAATCAAGACCCTAGTACCAGAACTTTTTTGGTAATTTATCCGCAATGCGTTTATGAAATTCGTAATCTAACTCTGGCAATTTATCAGCATCTTTCTTTAGGTATTTCTTTCGAATTTCTTTCGCCGTCATAACTTCGCCTGGAATTAGCTTGTAATTCTTAAAGAAATTTAGGCCTTTTTTATAGCCGTCTTGTGGCAAAACAGCCATCGGCATAAAATCACAGTTCATTTCCGGGTCTTTAAAAAGTTCAATTGCGAGCACCGACATGGTCGGGATAATCGGATCTTTTTTATCGTAGACCGCACGAGTTTTAAAAACAGTAGTTTGGCGCGTTGCGCTTGGTGCGACGAAAATCACTCCGCCTTCCTTTAGAACTTCGTGTGAGCGTTTCGTATATAAATCACGAAAATCACGCTTTATCTTAGAGCCAGCTTCGTAAAGGTCAGTTCCCTTTTCTAGCTTCATTTTTCCCCAAGTGGATGGCGTAATTGTTGGGGTAATAATAATTCCGAGCTTTAAAATGCGATCGTAGTCAGTCGCAAGCGCTTCATACCAAGGCAAATTCACTGGAAAAAGCATCGGTTTTTCGCCCATTACGTCCATCTTCATCATCAAAATTCTTGCAATTTCACCAAGTGACGGATGATTAAAACCGATTACGAGCCCGTTTTCAGAATCTTTCGGAAAACCCGCATAATCTCCCGGCGTAATTTTTTTAAGCTTCTTTACTAACTTCATCCGTGCGTTATAAGAATGTTCTTTCGGGTCGTCTTTCGGGCCAGTCGTCCCAAGTACATAATTAATCGCCGTATTACAAATTTTCCCGACCGGGACCATTTCTTTACGTAATTTCTCCGCGCCAAGCGTCGAAAGTAAAGAATAATTTTCGTGCTGAATTTTATCAATAATCTCTTCTGCTGATAGAGTCTCAAGTTGCTTTTTTGAAAAAGTTTTTTTACTCATAGCGTTTATTATATCATAATTTCTACGGCTAAAGCTTTATGATCGGATGCGCATAAATCGAGCACCTCAAACTTTTCGAAAGAAACCTTATCGTTTATTAAAATATGGTCGCAAGGCACATCTTTTACGAAACGAATATTCCGGAGCGTGGTTTTTATGTTATTTTCTACGGTTAAATCGGTTAGAAAATCTAATTCTCGCATCGCCGGAGCTTCAGAAATCACGTTAAGATCGCCACATAAAACAACCGGCGCGGACTCGTTTTTAATCATTTCTGCCACAGATCGCATACACTCTCGAGACATTTCATTTCCGAGTGGGTCCGTAATATAATAACCGTGATAATTTACGAGAACTAGCCCGTTTTCTAAAACAACTTTTTGTGCGGTATAGCGATGATTATCGATCGAATCTTTATAATTTGAAATATTCGTTGCGACCTTAGCTTCGTCGCCTAGAATTATTTTTTCTTCAGTTTCGATAAATGGAATTTTACTTAAAATTGCGATTCCGTGTTTTAATTTTACGTCTTCTCCTAACATATTTATACCGAAGTGCTCGCTTCTAAAATCAAAAGGAAAATCGGCCTGACGCTTAATTTTGTCAACCGTATCAATAAAAAGGTCTAAAAAACCAGCCCCATTAGCATCCCAAGCAGCTTCCTGCATACAAACGACGTCATAGTCGCCCTCGAGAATACACCTAGTTAGGCCGTCTTTAATTCGCCCGCCCCAAACGTTCAGTTGTAAAATTTTTAGTTTCTTCATGTTGCTTATTTTATATGGCTAGGGCGGAAGGATTCGCACCGAAGGTCCGAAGCCCCAGCTAGAAAATGCCTACTGGAGGCAACTTGCTAATATGGCTAGGGCGGAAGGATTCGAACCCTCGAATGGTGGGACCAGAACCCACTGCCTTACCACTTGGCGACGCCCTAATGACATAATTATTATACCACAGCTACGAATTAATCGCAACGATATAAAAACCGAGGGCGGTGTCCCGCATATATCCAATGCAGGTCCTGCCCTCATTAACCACAATTATATATTATTTCTTTTTCAAAGTCAATAAACTACCATTTTTTAAAATTACGATTAAACGGCTAAGGCTCTTAGATTTTTTAAATTCCTTCTCTATCTCTCTGATGCATTTAAATTGATGCCGTTTTGCTCGACGGAGATCAATTATGACATTCTCAGATTGTTTAACTGCTTTTTGAATCGTGTTCGAAATTAGATATTTACCGTTCCCGATCGGCGACTTTATTTCCCAGCAAACTCCACCCATGATAATATCGGGCGTATGGGTACCTTCCTTATTACTTCTTGGTATTAATTCAACATCCGTCCCCATTTCCGTAAAGAATAGAATCGTTTTGTATTCATGTTTTTCGAGAATTACGCCGTTTGGGATTATTTTACCTTTTTTCATGCCGAGAATGCTAGCATAGGTAATTTCTATTTTCAACCCCCCACTAAAAATGCCGGGGCGGGAAGCCCCGGCATTTAGAGAGCAAAGAGAGATCTAAAGACTACGCATACAGCGTACAGAGTGCCCGGCGCTCTTATTGCGTCCGAGTACATACCAGCCACCATCGTAGTCCAGGGAGTACTGACGTTCAGTATCGCGCGCAGTAGCTGACCACCAGAAGCCGGCTGAGCCAGCGCCGTCGAACAGCAAGCCGACACGGAGGCCTGCAAGGACAGGATTTCTGTTAGAACTAGAAGCGTCTGCAAAAGCTTGAGCTTCAGTTTGGGTTGGTAATCTCCAACCTTTAGGACAGATGTCTGATGTAGCGTCTTGCTTTGTTGTGTCATTGCATACAGTTCCAGCAGAAGCAGCACAGTAGTTATAGTATGCGCCATAAGTTGAGCTGTTTTCGTCTGAAGTGTTGTAGTGAGCTCTAGGTTCAGTATAAGTATCTCCCGCAGTTAGATCTCCTCCGGCGGAGATATTAAAATCTGCTCCGGTGAAGTTAGAATCCGCGGCAGAGATAGTACCCATGATCTTTAGGTTATCTGTCATCCAATAAGTATTGCCTATTCTGGCAATATCATAAACATTACCGTCACGAGAATCTGAGAGGGTAGTGGTGGAACCATCGGTTGGCATAAGTTCTGCTAACTTTGCGCTATCCACATTTTGCATAGTTGACAATGGGCCGTAAACGCAGCGTACAGAGAACCCGTAGTTCCTAAAATAGCCGCCTGCAGTCCAGATGCTACTACCATCGTAGGATAGGATGGACTGAAAGTTAGTACTGGACTCAGTAGCTGACCACCAGAAGCCGGCTGAGCCAGCGACGTGTAATGAGCCGCCGTAGTAGCTGCCTGCAAGGACAGGATTAAAATTTGTGCCTCTATTGTTCTTTATAGTAGTAATTTCTGTCTTAGTAGGTAATCTCCAGCCTTTAGGGCAGATGTCTACGGTAGCGTCTTGCTTTGTTGTGTCATTGCATACAGTTCCAGCAGAAGCAGCGCAGTAGTTATAATATGCGCCGTAAGTACTACTATTAGTATCTGAAGTGTTAAAGTGGGCTCTAGGTACAGTATAAGTTTCTCCAGCAGTTAGATCTCCTCCAGCCGAGATATTAAAGTCTGCTCCGGTGAAGTTAGATCCAGAGGCGGAGATAGTACCCATGATCTTTAGGTTGTCTGTCATCCAATAAGTATTGCCTATTCTGGCGATATTATAGACATTACCATCACGAGAATCTGGGAGAGTAGTGGTGGAGCCATCGGTTGGCATAAGTTCTGCTAACTTTGTGCTTGTCATGTTTTGCATGGTTAACAATGGGCTGTAAACGCAGCGTACAGAGAACCCGCTGGACTTACTTTGGTAGTCTACACCCCCGCTACTACCATTGTGGCGCAGGTAGTACTGACTGCTAGTACTGTATGCAGTAGCTGACCACCAGCGGCCGTAGTAGCTATCGTAGTATAGCGAGCCGCTGCCGTAGACGCCTGCAAGGACAGGATTAAAGTTTGTACTGTTACTGTCCTTTAAAGCAGTAATTTCTGTCCAAGTTGGTAATCTCCAGCCTTTAGGACAGATGTCTGAGGTTGCGTCTTGCTTTGTTGTGTCATTGCATACAGTTCCAGCAGAAGCAGCACAGTAGTTATAGTATGCGCCATAAGTTGAGCTGTTTTCGTCTGAAGTGTTGTAGTGAGCTCTAGGTTCAGTATAAGTATCTCCCGCAGTTAGATCTCCTCCGGCGGAGATATTAAAATCTGCTCCGGTGAAGTTAGAATCCGCGGCAGAGATAGTACCCATGATCTTTAGGTTATCTGTCATCCAATATATGCCGTTGATGTTTGTGATTTGGTATTTTTTGCCATCACGAGAATCTTTAAGCGTTGTTATATTACCATCACTTGGCATAAGTGAAGCAAGATCTGATGCCGAGACATTTTGCATAATCGGGGTTGGATCTGGGTTTGCGGTAGCAGCAAAGTTAATTGTCGTTTGGTATGTCCCTGGAGCTAAGGTTGCGTTTACTTTAGACCCGAAGGAAATACTCGTAGATTCTAAAGTTGTGACCTTACCGGTATTGCTATTTAAGTTAATAGACGATTGTAACGGGAGATAATTAGTTGCGGCAGATAGATTAGTTGCAGCATTTAATTTATATCCCCAAGTATTAGCCGTAAAGTCACAAGAAGAAGCTGTCTCTACCGTACAAGTGTAGCCGCCGTCTTTTGAAGAAAGAGTCGGGATAGTCTTAGATCCATCTTCAGTTGATATCAAGCTCGTGTTTGATACACTCATGACGAGGTTATAGCCCCACTCGTTATTCGTACCGACCGAAACTACCATAGTTTTCTCGTTAAACGCCGCTGCGCCATGATCTGGAACCACATTCATGGTCGTCGTCGCACCAATCGCAGAGCCATTAGCATCAGAAAGGTTAATCTCGAGGATCGGAATATCAGAAATCACAACCGAAAAATCTAAGCCAGGATCAGCGAAAGCGTTCCCCACGAAGAGAAACGGAAAAGCTGCTAAACCTAAACTTAATGCATAACCTCCGAATTTCTTCATAACTATAACCATAATAGCATAAACAAAATAAAAATGTAAAGCCTAATTTTAAAAAATATAATAAAATAGGAACATGGATAAAAAGTTTTTTAATCGGGTCGAAAAGAAATACCTCATCGATAAGCCCCAAGAAGCGACCATAAAAAAAGAAATTAAAAAACATATGAAAAAGGACGAATATTTTCGTTCGAAAGTTTTTAATATTTATTTTGATACGGACAACTATGACCTAATTATCCAATCAATCGACAACCCATTTTTTAAAGAAAAACTTCGCGCCCGAAGTTATGAAGGCTATGATAAAGTTTTTTTGGAAATTAAAACTAAAATTCGCGGCGCAGCTTATCGCACGAAATTTTTGCGCGAAAAAGGTCTTTTAAAAGACAATAATTTCGGCTACAAACGTCGTGTTTTAATTACGAAAAAAGATTTTAACGAGCTCGTTTCGGGTAAAACTTCTATTATAGAACTTGCAAGCCGTAAAATCGAAACTCCGGCCGATCTTCAAATTGCAAAAGAAGTCGATTACATCATAAAAAATCTCAACCTTAAACCAAAAATTTTAGTCTATTATGACCGCGAGAGTTTTACAGGGGAAAATAGCCTCAGAATTACGTTCGATAAAAACTTAAGATATCGTAATAAAAACATAAGATTTCTTAAGAAAAATTCCGACGAGACCTTTTTTAAAAATGAGAAAAATATTATAATGGAAATTAAGGCGGGTGGCGTGATGCCGTTGTGGTTAGTGAAGCTTCTGTCTGCCGAACATGTTTACCCAACACATTTTAGTAAGATCGGTAAAATATACGAAAAGTTACGAAAGGAGAAAAATGTTTAATACGATATTCGATTCGACTGCGTCGGGGCTTGAAATTAGCACAGCTTTGATTGCGACGGCCGTGGCGTTAGTTCTTGGCATTGCGCTCGCCATCACGCATTCAAAAACTATGCAAACCACAAAAGGCATGCTGATTACGCTCGCGGTTTTGCCAGTTCTTGTGATGGCAGTGATGATTATGATTAATGGAAATCTTGGAACTTCAATCGCGATTCTGGGCGCCTTTTCGTTAATTCGTTTTCGTTCGATCGCTGGACGCGCAAAAGACCTTCTTGCGGTCTTTGCAGCGATGATGATCGGCCTTGCTTGTGGCATGGGCCATGTATTTTTCGCGGCGGTGATTATGGTTATATATATAATAACAACGGTTTTATTTACTTATACGCATTTTCTCGAACCAGATCGCCACGAACGTGTTTTGAAAATTGTAATTCCAGAAGATTTGGATTACGAAGATGTTTTTGAGGATATTTTTAAAAAGTATACTTCGCGCGCGCATCTAGTTAGGATGAAAACGATTAACATGGGGAGTTTATATAAATTAACTTATGACGTTAAATTAAAGCGTGGTGTAAAAGAAAAAGATTTTCTCGACGAAATTCGGGTTAAAAACATGAATCTTAAAGTTTTACTTTCTGAGCCTTGTTGTGAGGAGGAAATTTAATGAAAAAATGGGCAGGGGTTGGGTTTCTAGCTATTTTAGTGGGCGTAGTTATGGCGGTCGCAATCTTGAATAATATTAATACGCCGTCGAGTTCAGAAGACATAATAAACGCACTCGAAATTGATGATGGCGACCAAAAAATCGATTGGAATAGATTCGAGACATTTAATATCGAGCTCGAAGAAGGTCTAAATATTTCACAATCCGGCGTCTATCATTTAACTGGGGCTTTAACTAATGAAAATATCGTAATCAATACTACGGATGGTAAAGTTAAACTTATTTTAGATAACGTGACGATTAAAAACTCGAATGGGCCAGCGATTATTTGTTATGCGGCGGACGATCTTGTGATTGAACTAATTGGCGAGAACAATCTTTCGGACGGAAAGACCTATAAGTCGAGTTATGACGAAGATGTTAATGCGGTGATTTATTCGAAGGCTGATTTAACTTTTCAAGGCGAAGGCAGTTTAAATCTAACCGCGAAATATAAAGATGGCATTGCCGGAAAAGATGATCTGAAGTTTATTTCTGGGGCTTATAATATTACTGCTAATGACGACGGCATTCGCGGGAAAGATTCGGTTTATATCGTGGGCGGAGAATTTAATATTGAAGTGAATGGCGATGGGATTAAGTCGACAAACGAAACTGGCGTCGGTAAAGGGTTCGTGCTAATCGAAAAAGGCTCGTTAAATATCTCGGCCGGAGACGACGGAATTCACGGGATTAATCGACTGGTTATTTATGACGGGAAAATTAATATTATTAAAAGTTTTGAGGGGCTAGAGTCGCAAAAAATTTATATTTCTGGTGGCGAAATTAGTGTTACTGCGTCGGATGATGGAATTAACGCTGGCGGCGGCTCTTCGGACTCTAGCGAAGAACTTTCTCCGCGCAATATGTCTAAGCCGGGCGAAAGGCCAAAAGATCCTAAGGCGGATGAAAATTGTGTTCTTGAAATCGCTGGCGGCACAGTTTATATTGACGCTGGTGGCGATGGTGTCGACTCGAATGGTTACGTTATTTTTAGTGGCGGCAACGTTGTAGTGGACGGCCCAACCAATAACGGTAACGGCGCTTTGGATGCCGGCATTGAAATTACCCAAACTGGTGGCACGGTTCTCGCGCTTGGCGCTTCGGGTATGGCCGAAGGTCTAGGCGAATCTTCCACTGTAGGAAACGCGAGCATCTATTTCCCTTCTGCGCAATCTGCTGATACTAAAATTGAAATTAAAAACAGCGCAGACGAAGTAGTTATTAGTCATACCTCGAAAAAAACTTTTAGCCACATAGCTGTCGGCTCAACCGATTTTAAAAAAGGTGAAACGTATACTATATATATAAATAATAAAGTTTACAAAACTTTTATGGTATAATGTATATATAACAAGGAGGTCAGGTGCAATTAATTGCTATTTTACTTATCACCGTGTCGATACTAACGTTATTCTCTGGTATTGCCGCATTTTTTGGCGCCGCTAAAGGCGACCGCCCGAGGTCTGCGTGGTTCTTTTTCGCAACCGCTTTCGCTATGATTTGGATGATATCCATCGCAGCGTTCTTGATTGCCACCCCAGAATGGCCAGTCCACATAAAGCTTCTCGTTAACTTAACTTATATCAGCGCAATTTTTATCGATATCGCGCTGCTTGGCTATATTAACTGGCGTAAAAAAGCCGGCAAAATTATTACATTATTTTTCCTAGTCGCAGGTATTATATTTACCGCGTTCTTTATTAAAGACCCTGGCCTTCTTTATCAAGATGTCGTCTTAGCTAGCACAGGAAATAGCCTCGTGACTAATATCGGGCCATTTTACTTTACTTATATTGCGTTCTTCTGCGCATTAGTCCCAACCGTCCTAATCACTTTATTTAGACAAATCCTTAAATCTCGCTCAAACCGCGTCAAAAACGGCGACCTCGTACTTTTGATCGGCTTTGCGATTTCTGGAACTACTTCCCTTATATTTAACTTGATTTTACCATTCTGGACTTGGAATTTAGTTTGGCTTGGCCCTCTAGCAATTTCAACTACAATCATCGCTTTTTATTACACAATCTTAAGATACCATGCAATCAATCTTAAATCACGTTGGCTTAAAATCCTTTCTTATATTGTTTTAATCACTTCTGCCGCCGTATTGTATATGATGGTGTTTTATGTGGTGTTCCTTGCGATGTTCCGCGGCGCAACTCCGTCGATTGAAGTCATTATCCTAAACTTCATCATGGTGCTTTTCTTCCTACTTCTGATGCCGGCCATGAGCGAGCTCGTTATGTTTGTGCGCTCTTTAATTACTGGTGAAGAAATTTCGGAAAAAGGCAAAAAATAATGGAAGAAAAAGTTCCGCGAAAAAAGAATAAAATAGCTATTCTGTTGTCGATAAACGCAGCGGCTATTTTGATTGCCGGAGTTTTAATCGCGAGCGCGATTTGGGGCGGTGGCATGGAATTTAGAATGGTTGGCGAACGCTCAGATATTGTCAGCGGCTCAACTGAAGAAACGGCGCTTCTAGATTCTGTCACCGATTCGACTGCCGAAGCGATAGAATATAAGCTCGGCAGCGATGATTATATTTCTACTTCTAGCCATGAATTTGACAGCTCTGCGGTCCCAGCCGGCGAGCTATGGAATGAAGAGGCGATTACCATTTATGCTACGCCAGATATTGATATCTGTGTTGGCGATGGGCTAGGCAACCTTGGCTCGATGTATTGGCAAACCTCCAACCCAGGCGTAATCGCTGGTTTTTATGACAATGCTAGATCTTGGCTGGGTTACAATAGCGATAATTGTCGGTATCCTGTTATTAAAGGCGCTGGAACCACAACAATTACAGCTGGTACCTATGATGGCAAAAGAAAGGACTCTATCGTCGTTACTGTCGCTATGCCGTCGGCCGAGCAATGGGAACACGAAGTATTAACTCTAGTCAACAAAGTTCGCATCAAGAACGATCTAGATCCGCTTTCTTGGGGTTATTCTTGTGAATCTGCCGCCGACACGCGTGCAAAAGAATCAATGAGTTTATATAGCCACACACGCCCAGATGGTTCTAGCTGGTCGACGGCTTGCCCAGTACCAGATTCTGGTGGTGTCAGTGGTGAAAATTTAGCTATTGGCAACGCTGCCGTCTCCCCAGCAACCGTCGTGGCGCTCTGGATGAGTTCTGAGTCGCACCGTGAGAATATCTTAAACCCAGATTACACAAAACTTGCCGTTGGGTTCGTGTTTGACCCTAACACGAATTATAGAACCTACTGGTCCCAGTTCTTCAGTACCTATTAAATCTCTTGTTCGATTAGTTTAGCTAGGTTTCGGATTTCTCCGTAATTCATTCCGCTCGTCATTACGACAATAATTAGATGTCGGTTTTTCTCTGGGAAAATAACGATTGCCGCGTCATTATAAATCGTCCAAATCGACCCATTAAAATTCCAGCCGACTTTATTATAGACTAAAACTTTATCCGAAAAACCGCTCGGAAGCCCCTGTCGCCAGTTATAAGTCGTCGTTGGCTGATTTAAAAACGAGTCTTTCATCGTCGCGACTAAATTCTCGTCCGTAATTTCGGAATGATTATAATAAATCTTCATCATTTTCATAATTTCACGCGGCGTCGCCGATAAACTTCCAACATTTAAATTTATGCCAAAGTCGTTCGCGACAACTTGATCTAGCGCATCTCGTCCAATCATCCCCCATAAAGTCTCCGCGCACGGCGAATGCGATTCCCTAATCGCAAGATCTAGGCATTTTGAAATTGTGTAGCCCGTCGAGCCAGCCTTCGCGTCTTTATCCCAGGTTCCGTTTTGGACCCTGCGATAGCCTTCATAAACCACAAACAGTTTATATAGAGACGCTGTCGCGAATTTTTCGTCAGCATTATAACTTGCGAGAGTCTTATTTTTATCTAAATCATAAAAAATCACCCCCTTCTTCCCGCCGGTCGACCGCGCCCATTCATCAACTGCCCCCTGTAGTCCGCTCGTTTCGGTCACAACCGGCGTCGGCCGTGCCTTAACTAGGCGATTTAAGAACCACTTCGTCGTTTCCTCGTCCATCAATCTAGTTTGCATCGAATTATCATAAACTGTCGGCACAATTTCAGTTTGTAAAATTCGATCCTTATAAATATGATGAATCAAAATCAAGCTTCTTGTTGTCCCTGGCCACCAAATTTGGTCAAAGAAAAGATTCCCGAGCCCATAATAAATCACGCCATCGCCATAGACCTCGTAAGTTTGCGGCTGGTGCGCGCTTGTTCCAACCACGACGTCCGCGCCAAGATCGATTAAATGCCTAAAGAAACCAACCTGGTCGCCCGCCGCTGAATTTGCATAATCACAAGCCGGATCTTCATAAGTTGAAGCATAGGCGCTACATTCGTAGTACTGAATATCAACAATCACCGTATCTCCGCGCTCTTTCGCAGTCTTAATCTCAGCCGCTGCAGTCTCCTCGTAATATTGATTTGCGCCCGGAGTCGCGTCATAAGTTGCTCCACCTGTCGAAAGATTAAATGCAAGCATCGTTATATGATTGTCTTTTTGATCAATCTCAAGAGGTTTCGCCGCCTCTTCTGCGGTTTTTCCTCCACCGACTGTAGAAATTCCGTTTTCATTATAAACATCAATCGTCTCGATTGCTGCTTGATCGCCACAATCTTGGTTATGATTCCCTGTTAACTCGACAATATCTAACCCAATCGCAGTCAAAGTATTAATAAATCGCTTGTCAGAACAAATATTTTTTGCAGTTGCAAAATCCGTGAACGACGACTCGTTTGAAGTGTGGGTTAAGTCAAACGAAGACAAATAGTCCTTAATATTTTCTGCAAAATATTCTGCGTTCCCAACTTTTTCTAACTTTGCGTTCATTCCACGCGACAAAGCCGTCACGCCAGTCTGTGCCAAAGTTAAAGTTGTATCGATTGTTGGAAATTCTTTATTCACTACGTCCGAAATCAACGGTAAAACATTATTTTTAAAGTCTTTCGATTCAAATTTTAAAACTCTAAACACCGCGCCAGATTTAAAATCATCTAAATAATATTTGTCATTAAGTTTTAAAAGTTTAACCTTATGATTTAAATTCTCAACCTTATAAATTTCAAAATTCAAATTTTCTTGAATTTCTCCCTGGAAAAACTCCTCCGGGCTTTCGATTATGATTTTATTTTCAATATTATAAAAATCTGTCACCGGAACATAAATTTCAAACAGAAATTCATTCTCGGAAAGCTCTGGTAGTTCAAAAGAATTTCGTGCAGAAATAATAAGGTCAGACGAAAGCTTAATATCGTCCGTGAAAATTGCCGAAAAAGTTGCAATTTCTTCTTCTGATAAAGATTCGTCATAAGTTAGAACCCCAGGAGCCTTAAAAACGCCAGTTTTTGTAAAAAACTGTACTCCAAAAAACACTGCAAGAAAAACGCTGACAAATCCAACAATCCCAACCCAGATTCTTCGGCGCCTCATACTTCTATTATACGCCAAAATAAAATATAAGCAACCGTTAAGGCTTTTTTGTTGCAGTTATGATTAAGCGGTGCGTTGCATCGCCGCCCGGCAGACTTTCTCCTGCGCAAGTCATCACAACTAAAGTCTCAACTTCCGATTCTTCTAAAAGTTCATTCATGCTAATCTCGGCCTTTTTTAATGTCTTTATTTCTTGCACTACGAATGTAGTGTAATCATAAATGATTTCATCACCGATTTTTACGTTTTTTAGATTTTTAAAAACTGTGCTCGCATGGCCAATCAGGAAAGTTTTATTTTTTGCCCACGAAAAACTGCCGACGATTGTGTCTGGCGTCTCGAGCTCGCCATGTTTCAACTTAAGACTTGTCACGTCCGACGTTAGGCTAATTGATGGAACAGAAAGTTCAGATGAAATTTCGTATTTAGTGGCCTCGACTGGGGCTGGTGAAAGCCCAACGGCGAGCCAAATTAAAAGGAATGAAAAATATAAGAAAAACAAAGTTCCACGGATACTAAAGGATTTTCTTAACTCCAACTCACCTCCTTTTATTCCATTATAGCATAACCTTTTCGATTTTTATGTTATAATTTTTCTAAATGAAACAAAATGTAATCAATGAAATTTATTTAAAATATTTGCCGGCGGTTAAAAAACTTGGCGGCGCGTTTGATATTGATTTTCCTGACACGACGTTAATTTTAAATGAAGAAGCACGTACGAAAAAATCGCTCGAAATCGCGATCAAAAATGCGATTAAAAGAAATCATGGCGATAAAATTACAATTACGGTGCGGCCTGGAAAAATTACAGTTTCAGATCAGGGTGAGATTTTGAGTAAAAAAGAATGCGAACTTTTGTCTTCTGAATTCGTGAAAGTTAAATCTCGAATTGGATTTGGCACTACTGTCACAATCCTGGACTAAACATTTTTAACTTTTTTTCATGGTTTTTATAATTTTTGTCGTGCGAAGCAACTTCTGCCCAGAAATCTTTAGAATGGTCCATGTGATTTAGGTGTGCAAGTTCATGCAAAATTACATAATCGCGCAAAACTTCCGGCACTTTCATAAGACCGATATTAAGCGAAATTGTCTTATTGCTCGAACAACTTCCCCAGCGCGTGTTAGCGTGCGTCAGGCGGCACTTTTCATAAGAGTAGCCATATAATTTTGCATAATATTCCAAACGATATGGTAGATATTCTCGCGCTTTTTTCGCCAGAATTTTTTTCTGATAATCGCGCGCACGTTGCTCATTAGGATTTTTAATAGGCAATTTTTCTCTAATGATCTCACGATTGCTATTTAGAAATCTTTTTGCCAGAAATTCTGACGTATAAGTTGGAACGCTCATCGCTAGCCTTCCGGAAGTAGAAACACTAAACCTTATTCCACGCGAAAGTGGACTTTTTCGGACGATGACTTCACCGAATTCTTTATCTTTTATAATCATTATTTCTGTGGTTCGTTGTCAGCAAGGCCAGCTAAGACGTGGCGAGTTTGCGTGTCGAAAGTATGTTTACCGGAAAGAATGATTGGATGTTCAATTTCGGACGGAGCTTCCAAAGCTTCAACTGCGGAATCATAAATCTCGCGGGCTTTAGAAACGGACTTATAACGCGCTTTCATCCTTAAACGAATTGTTGCGACGTCGGTTTGTACCCAAATCAAAGCTGGGTCGTATCCTGCCGACCTTAGGATATTTCGGACTTCTGCTCGCTCTTTTTCAGTCCCGAGACCGCCTTCAATAATAAGGGTTTTCCCAGTACGAGCTAGAAGCTCAATGATAAGGAGAGTCACCTTACGCGTTAGGCGATAGTCCTCACGTATTTCGTCGAAATTGAAATACACTAAGTCAAACTTTTTTGCAAATTTTTCGCTGAATGTAGTTTTGCCACTACAAGGCGCACCGAAAACTAGTAACGCACGCTGTTTAGATTTCTTACCTTCCATAATATTTTCATTGTATCACAAAAACCTCAATCTTTGCAACTTTTTTTCGTGATATAATTAAGTAAATGCCTAGGAAGAAATTTTTTGGAATTTTGGCGAGTAGTTTGAGTATTATAATATTATTTATGATTTTTCTTTGTGGCATCATAACCTTAGATCTTTCTCCCGCTCCAACTATGGAATTTGATACGATTGCGCCAGAAATCACCTTAAATGGTGAAAATCCGTTAATTATAAAGGAAGGCGACGATTTTAATGATCCAGGCGCTAAGGCAACAGACAATAATGAAGAAATTGAAGTCACTACTAGCGGCAAGGTTAATGCGTCGGATCCAGGAAATTATCTTATTTCATATACCGCGACCGATGCTACTGGAAATGTCGCGACTAAGTCTCGCGTTGTAACTGTAATACCGAGAAATCACGGCACGATTTATTTAACTTTTGATGATGGTCCCGGCATTTATACCGCTACCCTGCTCGATATTCTAAACAAATATAATGTTAAGGCGACTTTCTTTGTTACGGGAGCTGGCGACGACAACCTTCTCAGGCGTGAATATAACGAAGGCCATGCAATCGGACTGCACACTTTTTCGCATAATTATTCTTATATATATACTAGTATTGATAACTTTTTCGAAGACCTCTATAAGATTCAAAATCGTGTAAAAAATGTCACAGGTTACACTTCTTATCTCATGCGTTTTCCTGGCGGCAGTTCGAATACTATCAGTAGCCGTTATGACGGCGGTCAACATATCATGTCAAAGCTCGTAGAAGAAGTTAAAAAGCGCGGATTTATCTATTTCGACTGGAACGTCACGTCTGGCGACGCTGGCGGCACCACTAGTTCAACTGGTGTTTATCAAAACGTCATAAATAGAGTCATTAAAGACGGCAATTCTGTAGTTTTGCAACATGATATCAAGAAATTTTCAGTCGCAGCAGTTGAGCGCATTATTAAGTGGGGATTAGAAAATGGCTACACCTTCAAAAAACTAGATAACACATCTTTTACTGCACACCACGGTGTCAATAATTAAACTTCACTAAGCCGATATTCTAAGTCTCGAATTATATTCATGAAGTACAAAAATGCTTCATAAGGCGAAGAGTAAGCTGAGAAATAAGCGTGAACATCGCCGTCGTTCCAATATTTAGTGCACATCGCATAAGGGTGATCAGAAGTCGTTAGGAGACGCCAATCGTTAATTAGTCGTCTATCTCCGGTATCTAAAATTTGTCCGCGCAAAGCATAAATTTGCTCTTCGGCGCTCTTTTGCATAGAATTTGAAAGCCAAGCCGAAAGATCACGTTCAGAATCAGCCCAAGTTACGGTTTCCGGCATAGATATTTCGCCTACTGGCCGGCCAATTTCACAAGCTTCTGAGACCGTTACAAAGGAATTATCATATTCGCTAAGCCACGCTTTCACAAAATCTGTAAAGAATTTAAAAATACCAGTATCTTTCCATTGATGCTCGCCAAAAGTTTCAAAATCCATAAATAGATTAATTAAATTGCCGTCCTTAGCTTCATCATTAATGAATTTCATATATTTTGGAACCGTAAGCGGCCAATCTTTCCATTTTTTATCGCTAAATCTAAAAGCAATATCATCTGAAAGGCGATAATTTTTTAAAAGAAGCTTTAAATCACCGCAATTAACTGGCTGATAAAGATGATTTGGACTTTGGTTATCCAGGACTTTATCCCAACCTTCCGCGAGTATCCCTTTATAACCTTTCTCATCCGCCCATTCAGCGAGCGAATCGTTATATGCGAGTTCTGTGTTGCGAAAAACTTGCGGCCGAACATTAAAAAGCTTTTCAATTAACTCTTCATGTAATCTAACTTGATCATTAAACTCGTCTATATTATAGAAAAATGCAAGCGAATGATAATATGTTTCGCCAACAATTTCGGCCTGACCCATTTCCACCATTTCGCGGATCATGTCGATTAACTTCGGTTCCCATTTTTTCGCTTGTTCGAGCCATGTGCCGGTAATAGAAAGTGACAATTTAAAGTTTGGATACTTTTCCATAGTTTCGAGCAGAAGCTCTAGCATCGGATAGTAAGACTTCTTAGCAATTCTCTTAAAAATTCGCTCGTTATTTTGGCGACCGTGATAACTATCATTAAAATAATTCGAATCATTCCCGACATTAAAAACCGAATATTCGCGATAACGAACTGGCTGATGAATATGAAGATAAAAACAGATTGTCCGCACTTAAATCCCCTTATGTTTAACAGTTTTATTATATACCTTCAAACATTTTTCCGCAACTTGATCCCAAGAAATTCTATGGTATTCGTTTTTAATATTTTCTTGGAGTTCATTTTTTAAAATTTTATTTTCGGCAACCGCAAGTATCTCGTTTGCGAGTTTTTCTTCATCCCAAAAATCATATTTTAAAGCCGACTGGATTATTTCTGAGACTCCGGATTGGTTAGTTAAGATTAGAGCATCTCCATGATGCGCAGCTTCGAGTGCCGTCAGTCCAAAAGGCTCTGAAACGGAACTCATCACAAAAACATCCGATAAGGAATAAACATCACGAAGTTTTTTACCACGAATAAACCACGTAAAAATAACATTTTTAATAATTCCAAGATCAGCTGCGAGTTTAATTAACTTATTTCTCTCCTCGCCATCACCAGCAAAAACAAACATTATTTTATCGTTTTTTGAAAGAACTTTTTTGGCTGCATGCATTAAATTTTTCAATCCTTTTTGGACTGTAAACCGACCAACAGTGGAAACGATTGTGTAGCCTTCATCTTTTAATTTCAGAAGATATTTGTGTGTCTGTTCAGTAAAATGATATTTTGAATTTTCATAGCTTTCATCTAAAGAATTATAAACAACTTCAATCTTTCTTAAAGGGATATGATATTTTTCATGAATAATTCGTTTTGTCGTTTCCGAAACTGCAATAATTTTATCGGCCATCATTAAACCCTCGTATTCAATCTCATGAATTAAAGGATTTCCGGCATGCATCCCGGCGCGATCATATTCCGTCGCATGAATGTGCGCGATTAAAGGAATATTATAGCGCTTTTTAGCTTCCATACCGGCCTCAAAAGTTAGCCAATCATGTGCGTGAATAACCTCTGGCTTAAACTCCTCGACACATTCATCAACGAACTTACAATATCCTTTTTGGACATCGCGAATTGAAATCATATCATTTTTATCTGTTGGAATAACTTTTTCATTAAGACTCATCGACTCGTAAGCGCCATTCCCATAACGATAAATCGGATCAAGATGCGTGGCTGGAAGAACTTGCATAAAATCGGTATTTTTATGTTTAGCCTCATATGGCAAAACAAATTCAATCTCAGCTCCTTCGCGTGAAAGCGCCCGCGCCATATTTAGACAAGCTACACCAAGACCGCCACTATTGTGCGGAGGAAGTTCCCATCCAAGCATTAGTATTTTCATCTATTTTATTTTAACACATTTTGTGATAAAATAGTAGCAGAACTTCAAGGGGAGTAGTACAACGGTTAGTATCGTGGTCTCCAAAACCATTGATGTGGGTTCGATTCCTGCCTCCCCTGCCAGAAGCATAAAAAAATACCCCCGAAGGGGTTATTTTTAACGCTTCTTTTCCTTAACTTCGTTTCGGCCAAGGTTTTTCTTAGTTTCAACGAATAGAACGTGTTTGCGAAGCACCGGGTCATATTTCCTAAGGCTTAATTTATCAGGAGTATTCATGGTGTTTTTCTTAGTATAGTAAGCACGCACCCCAGATTCCTCAGAAACAAGGCCAACCAATTTACGCTTAGTATTATTCTTTTTTGCCATAATTAGTACCATTATATCACAGATAATTAAAAAAGGCAAGACTTTAGTCTTGCCAGGGGAGAAAATTAACCAGTATATGACGTTACGCGTCCAACATCTCCGCCAACTCTGTGGCCTTGCTGGATGATTTCATCGATTTTAGCTCTAGCCGCAAAATATCCCTCTTTTGTAGGCGTAAAACAATACGATGTGCCCATGGTTATATCTTTAATGATAATATCTCCCACATTTTCACCCCCTCTCTAAAGGTACAAGAATAGGAGTATTATATTATAATGCGCTACCTTTTGCAAGCAAAAGCGAAATAAACTTCTTAATATCAGAGAGCGTATATTTTTCGTCGGCAGGTATGAAAATCTCTGGGTCGTCTATAAACTCGAGCGACGAAACTAAGCCATAGACCGCAGTCAATAATTCCAATAAGCTAGCGTCGTCCTCTTCGTTATACTCATAAACTTTATCATGCACCTCACCGTCTTTATCTGGAGTTACGAACAGAATATGCCCTTTTGTTACTCGATAATCTTTATATTCACGCGAATTATTCAGCAGTAACTTATAAAATATAAGTTGTAGCATATATTGATACAAACTAACCTGTGAAGTCCACTTTTCCTTATGATAATTCCCAGTTTTAAAGTCAAAAACTTCGATAGTTTTATTTTCTTTGTCGATTAGTAAATGGTCGATTTTACCAGTTACAGGCACGCCGTTTACTACAATCTTTTCAGAGGCAAAATTAACTTCTGCTTTACCATTTCTAATAATTTCATTAAAACTATCCAGAGATTTTTTAATACAAACTGGTCCACGTTCGGAAAGCTTTTTCTTAATTTCTGGCGCTAAATCCGCCTTTTCGAGCTCATTAAGATAAAACTCAATCGCATGGTCTAAAGTTAAACCTTCATCAGTGACTTTTTGGAAAGTGAGATGCATCAAATTTCCAAATACCATTTGCTCGGTTTCTGGTCCAGAAGGCACATTAAGAACATAATTTTTAAAGAAATTTTGCGGACCTTCATAAATAATTCCAATAAACGAAGTTAAAGCCGAAGCAGACATCTTAAGGTTGAAAACTTTTTCTCGATAGATTTCTCGCATATCCGGCGAAAATTCAAGATATGGTGTGAGCCAATTCTTTAGGTTATTAGTTAATTTTTCAATCGGCACTGGACCATAATCACATTTCACGATTTTTTCCGGCAAAAACGGCGAGATTAAATTCTTTTTATCATCGATATATTCCTCAAAATATTCTAATCTCTCTGGAGATTTTCCATTGAAATCGGTCAAAGAGTTCGTAATATATAAACATTTCTTCGCGCGAGTTAATGCGACATATAAAACACGTAATTTTTCGCTATCAGTGATACCAGTATGACGAATCTGAATTAAGTTTTTCGGCAAAGAAAGTAGGTTATTGTTCCCTTTTCCTTTACCCCAGGCTGTATGATCGGCAGAAATAATAAATACATATTCAAATTCTAGGCCTTTTGCCTTGTGCGCCGACATTACTTGTATAGCATCCAGGGCGTCGCGATAAGGGCTGGTGACATTTATCGGCATTTCTGCCATCTCATAATCGTCTAGCATAGCAATCAAATCAGAAAGCCTTAATTTTTTCTCGCCAGAATATGTCTTAAGCTGCCCAAGAAGCGCCGCGTAGTTCTCATAAAAGGTGAACGATTCATAATTTTCTAGAACGTCTGGCTGAATGGTATTTTTAACTAGAAAATCTAAGAATCCTTCTATAGGTTCGTTGGCTCCACGAGCAACAAGCTCGCTAATTAACGTACCAACAGATTTAATTTCCGGAATATCCGACTCTAAAACTAACTCTAAAATTGTTTTTTGCTCTTTTTTCGCTCTTGAAATAAGCTTTAAAATCTCTACTTTTGGAACTTTAAAATATGGACTAGATAAAATCTCTACCATCGAAACCGACGGGCGTTTTTCAGTAGCAATTTCATAAGCTAATCTCGACAAATTAAAAATCAGCTCCGTTTTTTCATCATTAAATAAATTGTCGCGTTTATCGTAAGCGATTTTTATTTCTGGATGCGATTTAAGATATGGCAAAAGCGGCTCAAAATACTTTAATTTGTGCGAGATTACGGCAATTTCTTTTTGCGGCACGCCATTTTTAATCAATTCTGCAATTTTTTCTGCAACAAAAGCGAATTCCGCATCAGAAGATATAAACTCCGTCCGGTGAATTTCAGATTTTAACGGCGCATCTTTATGCGATTTTAGTTTTTTATCCGCAAAACGGTCTGAAGCCTGAGCAATAATTTCATGCGAAAAGTCCAAAATCTCTTCTGTACTACGATAATTATCAACCAGTGTAATCACATGTGCATTATAATGATCGCGGAAATCCGTTAAATTCGTTGCGAGTGCGCCTTGAAATTCGTAAATCGCCTGGTCATCATCACCAACCGCCATAATCATCGGCTTTTCGTAATCGGTTAATTCTTTAACAATCGCAAATTGTGACGGGTTTGTATCCTGGAATTCGTCCAGCATAATAAACTGATATTTTTCCTGTAAACTCATTTTAAAGCCAGGATCCGAAGCTAACGCATTTCTAGCTTCCTCGATCATATCATTAAAGTCAAAAAGCCCATACTTCTTTAGAAAATCGTCGTATTTTTGCATCACACCTGCAATCGACTTTAGTTTCAAGTTTGCCACGCGGTCCTTTAAGCGATAATTACCGTTCTCGTCTTTCTCAAAATAATCGTCTTTCCATTTTGACAGAGGCGTAATCTTATTGGTCGCCTCAGCTTCTTCTAGTGCAGCCTCGAGATCGCGAGCCAAAATCACAATCAGCCTATAAATATTAGGAATAATCGGCTCCGCATCTTTGTAGGACTTTAATATATTATATATAGGCAAATACGCCCCATTTAGAGACTTCTCGTAGGCTCTTGGCACAATATTTAAAAGCAGCGGCGAAATTGCAGAAGATAAAACTGCCGAGTCTTCAATATTAATCTCGGCGATTTTCTTAAGATCAGCCGCTGAAAGCCGCGCCGATTTTGCTTCTGAAATTACGCTAATAATATCCTTAACATTATCGCCACGTAAAATATCATTTCCATCTAGTGATTCCTGAATATTTTTTATAATTTTAAATTGTTTAATCTCGTCAATCGGAGATTCTAACTGACGATCATAACTTGGATTATAATTTTTGTAAAGCGCTAGAATTTGCGAACCAAAAGCGTGGTAAGTCCCAATCGAGACCTTAAGAGCATCTTTCCCGACGATGCTTTTTAAACGTTCGCGCATATTTGCCGCCCCTGTTTCGGTAAACGTCAAACATAAAATGTTTTCCGGATTTGTGTCGGTATTTTTTAAGATATATGCCACTTTTTGAGATAAAAGCTGGGTTTTTCCAGTCCCAGGACCAGCTAAGACTAAAAGCGGACCAGAAAGATATTCTACCGCCGCTTTTTGTTCTTTATTTAATTCCATTCCTGAGCCTTCTCGATTAACTCTTTTAATTTTATCGCTGTTTCTGGAATTTTTAATTCACCGTCTTTAATTCGTTTTAATGCTGAAATTCCCTCAACTGTTTTTTCTGGCTTTGCGGCAGGATTTGCGCGTAAAATTCGTCCAAATTCGTAGTTTCTAGAAGGATAATTACAAGTTAATCTTAAATCTCCGATACCACAATATAAATCAACCGTCTTAGGGTCTGCTCCATTTGTTTTTAGAATTTCCTTCATCTCAAGACAAACTTCTTTAATGAAAACTTCCCATTCCTCACTCTCAGCCTCAAAATCCGACATCCCCGCGATTATCGCATAGACATTTTTTAAAGCTCCACAAAGCAAAACCCCTTTAAGGTCGTCCGTCTTATCGAACGAAAAATGTTTTTCACCAAGAAGCTCTATAATTCGCGAATCAGTCACAGTTAAAGCAACCTTAATATCCGCTTTAATATCGTTTGCAAACCCCGGCCCAGATAAGGCCATGACGTCATTGAAATCTTCTATTAGACACGTGTCTAATATTCCTTTAGTAGCAATAATTAAAGGAGTGTCCTTTGGTAAGTTTGGCAGGATACTCGGCACCGCAAAAGACGGCGCTGCCATCAAGATGAAATCTGCCCCTTTTATAACTTCTTCTAGTGGTTTTTCTATTTTTGGGTCAGAATAATCAATAATATGACCATTTTCGGCCAAAACACCTCCGAGCGCCGTCCCAAACGCCCCCGCCCCAATAATTGCAATCTTCATTCTTAAATTATATCATTTACGAACCATAATACAAGCAACCGATGGAGAAACCATAAGATCCATGGCTATCATCGATATCGCTATTACTCAGCCGATAATGATTATAAGCGTTGCGCGCAGTGGCTGACCACCAAAAACCCATCGAGCTGGCAAGTCTTAAAGAACTGCTAGCATAGTAGCCCGCACGAGCACTGTTTCTACTAGGATAATAACTTCGGACAGTAGTAATCTCTGTATAAGTTGGCAATCTCCAACCTTTAGGACAAATATCTGACGTGGCATCTTGCTGAACCGTAGAATCACATACAGTTCCAGCAGACGCTGCACAATAGTTATAATATGCGCCGTAGGTAGCACTATTAGTATCGGCAGTATTATAATGAGCTCTCGGCGCAGTATCGGTATCGCCTGCGGTTAAATCTCCTCCAGCAGAGATGTTAAAATCTGCTCCGATAAAATTAGAACCCGCAGCAGGGATAGTTCCCGTAATTCTTAAATTATCTGCCATCCAGTAAGTGCCATTGATGTTTGTAATTCGATATTTATTATTATCACGTAAGTCTCTAAGAACCGTGGTGGAACCGTCGTTCGGCATAAGGCTAGCGAGGGTTGAAGCAGAGGTGTCTTGCATAGGCATAGTAAAAACACATCTTATAGAGGTGCCGCAATCTCTAGAAATAGCAGCGCCATCTGCGTTAAAAGTACCATTCGGATAATATAGGAGCCCATAAGACCTATTCGCATTGTAGGTTGTTGCGCCATAATAACCACCTACTCCAGATTCGTATTTTCCAGTATTATACCACCCGGGGGCTACCGGATTCCAAACGGTTCCACCAACGTTCGCGATAGCTTGATAATCACTATGCGTCGGGAGTCTCCATCCGGCCGGACAAATATCCATTACGGCGTCTGAATTCAAATTATTACTACAAATCGTGTTTGCTGAGGCTGAACAATAGTTATAATATACTCCAGTTGTCGTATCTCCAGAATCATAATATCTCGATACGTTGTAGTCCCTAAATTGAGAACCGGAACTGCTTGTCATTTGTATATCGCCGCCAGTAAAATTAGATCCTTCGGCGGAAATTACTCCGGCAGACTTACCAGATGAATGGGTGATTCTCAAATTCTCTGTCATCCAGTAAGTTCCGTTTATATTTGTAATTTGATATTTATTACTATCGCGTGAGTCTTTTGCCGTAGTCATAGAGCCGTTACTTGGAAGAAGCGAAGCAAGCGTAGATGCGGTCACATTTTGCATAATCGGTGTTGGGTCTGGGTTTGCAGTTGCTGCGAAAGCAACAGTCGTTTGGTATGTTCCCGGAGCTTGCGCGGCATTAATCCTAGAACCAAAAGAAAGATAAGTTGGATCATTTGCGATACCATTACTGCCAGTGGATCCAGTCCATTTGTTTATCGTGATAGAATTTACCGCCCCGATATATTCAGTAGCCGGCGCGACCCTAGTCGCGTTTCGAATTTTAAAACCCCAAGAATTTACAGTGAAATCACATGTATCTGCGGTTTCTGACGTACAGGTATATCTAGACAAAAAAGGATGCGACGCCCTAAGAGACAAAGTCGGGATAGTCTTACTACTATCTTCTACCGACACCAAATTAGTATTCGCCACATTCATAACCAGCGTATATCCCCAGTCATTATTAGTAGAAACGCTAATCGTCACATTCTTTTCATTAAAAGCTGCGGAAGATAAAGAGGCCGGAGCAACATTTAATGAAGCTTTAGCCGTGTCTCCCGTTCCATCTGTATTTACTTTCACTTCAAGAATTGGGTCGTTTGGAACGGTTAGCTGAACATTATATCCCGAACCAGCCGCAAAAACATCAGAAAATAGAAAAACCGCGCCGCTTAAAAGACATATAACCCACCCCCGGAAGATATTTTTCAGAAAACCTCTCGCCATACACTTATTATAGCATATGCGTAATTAAAAATCTTGGCGATTTCACTAAAAATGCCGGGGCGGGAAGCTCCGGCATTTAGAGAGTAAAGAGAGATCTAAAGACTACGCACACAGCGTACGAGGTTCCCTTGGACCCTCGTGCTATTGTTCATACTCCAGCTGCTACCACCGTAGCGCAGGTTGTACTGATTGCCAGTATTGAACGCAGTAGTTAACCACCAAAAGCTGTACGAGCTAGCGCCGTATAGCTTGCCGCCGCTGTAGGCGCCTGCAAGGACAGGGTTTTTATTGGAGCTAGAAGCGCTTATAAAGTTATTCGCTTCTGTTTGGGTTGGCAGCCTCCAGCCTTTAGGACAGATGTCTGATGTAGCGTCTTGTTGTACCGAATTGCTGCATACAGTTCCAGCAGAAGCTGCACAGTAGTTATAATAGGTGCCATAAGTTGTACTATTTGCGTCTGTGGTGTCATAATGTATTCCAGCGGAAGTATAGCTATTCAGAGAAGTGTCAGAGTTACCAGTGCTGCTCTTTAAGTCAAAGTAACTCATTGTGGTATTTTGGGTGACGTTTGTATCGGCTGGGGTTAGGCTTGTATCGGTGAAGCGAAGGTTATCTGTCATCCAGTAGATATCGCCTATTCTGGCGATATTATAGACATTGCCATCACGGGAATCTGGGAGAGTAGTGGTAGAGCCATCGGTTGGCATAAGCTCCGCGAGTTTTGTGCTTGTCACGTTTTGCATGGTGGTTGGGGGGAGTGGACCGTAAACGCAGCGTACAGAGTACCCGAAGACTTTAGGATATGCGCCTACATACCAGCCACTATCGTAGTACAAGGTATGCTGATAGGTAGTATTGCTCGCAGTAGCTGACCACCAGTCGCCTCTTGAGCTAGCGGCGAATAGCGAGCCGATGAAGTAGTAGCCTGCAAGGACAGGGTTTTTATTGGGGCTAGAAGCGTATTTAAAAACCAGGGCTTCATTTTGGGTTGGCAACCTCCAGCCTTTAGGACAGATATCTGAAGTTGCGTCTTGTTTTGTTTGGCTACATACAGTTCCAGCAGAAGCTGCACAGTAGTTATAATGTGCGCCGTAGGTTGCGCTATTTGGATCTGAAGTGTTAAAGTGGGCTCTAGGTTCGGTATAAGTATTTCCAGCAGTTAAATCTCCTCCAGCTGAAATATTAAAATCTGCTCCGGTAAAGTTAGATTCAGAGGCAGAGATAGTACCCATAATTTTTAGGTTATCTGTCATCCAATATGTACCGTCAATATTTGTGACTTGGTATTTGTTACCGTCACGCGAATCAGTTAATATTGCTGTACTTCCATCACTCGGCATAAGCTGCGCGAGTTTTGTACTATCTACTTCCTGCATATAATTCGGCGCTGCTGCTGTATTCGGATTCACGAGCACATATTTAACTTGTCCCGTATAAGTTCCGGCTGGTTGTGTTGCGGAGATATAAGCTGCATAGGTAGTTTTAAGAATTGAACTAGTCGTTGCATGGTCAAGAGATGCAACTTTAGTATAAGAACTTGGTACTGCGGAGAAAGAACTAAAACCATTTAAAATTGATGGGGCATCTGTTCCAGCGCCAGCTGAAACTTTCATTGCCCAGTTAGAGATATCATTATTGCCATTCGGGCCAGTCGCTGTGCCAGTTATAATATCTGCGCTAGAACCTAGTCCTGCGCCAATTAATTTATTATTTCCAAGAACGTTATCCGTATAGCCAACTGCATAGATCGCATAACCGTCCTGATCATTACAGAAGGTTTCAATAGAAGTTTCACCAATTCCATCTGGATTCGCGGTTCCAGAATAAGTTCCACTACTTAAAGTTACTGTGTGGGCTGAGTTGACCGTCGCTGTCATTGAACAGACCGTATCAACCGT
>DBWP01000017.1 GCA_002309075.1 Candidatus Saccharibacteria bacterium UBA1235
CTCAGCCGTCCGCCGCTCGTCAGCAACTTCACTGTGCTCTCGAGACCTACCACTTGCACTCTGGCCAAGTGTGTCAAGAACACGGTGAAGCCCTGTTACCGCTCGACTTGCATGTATTAGGCACGCCGCCAGCATTCATCCTGAGCCAGGATCAAACTCTCCGTTAAAGTAGCCTTTTAAAGGCTGGTGAATTTGAAAAAACTCAAATTAAAAAAACTGACGATGATTAATTGCACAACTAAATTGTTAAAAATCTCTAAAGACTCCTAAAATATCATCTCGCAGCTTTAGACTAATACTAGTTTACTCTACCTTTAAAAAAATGTCAAGGACTTTTTTTGCTTTTTTTCACTTTTTTTGAAAAAATATCCAAATTAGACCCACGGAAGCAAATAAAGTCGCTATTAAAGGTTGCCACGGGAAGATTTTTTCTTCGGTCGACTTAGTTTTTTCATCGCTGGCTATTGGCAAAGAAATTTCTTGCGCAGTTTTTTCCGATGCTGATTTCGGTTCTATTTTAGAATTTTTAAGATCCGCTGCAATAATTGTGTTTTTTGGTAGTTTAACTTGGCTTGGGGTACTAATTTTTAGATTTTGAGTTTTTTCCGACATTTTCGGCTCTTCTTTTTCTGAAACTATTATGGCTTCGGGGTCTTTATTTTCTTTAAACTCTTCTACTGTTTTTTCAATCGCTCCTTCAGTCTGGACTAATTCTGCAACTGACTCTTCGATTTTTTCTTCAGCTGGTTCTGGTTCTGCTGTGACTACCTCTGGCGCCTCGACTGGTAGTGCAGTCGGGAAAACTGCCATTCTGCGTTCTCCGTAAACTCGCGTGCACTCCATTCCATCTTCGTAATTTTCCGAGTTTAGACATTCTGGAAGGTCGAAAAAGCCATAACTATTGCCGTTCGAGACAGCATGAAAGCGAATTTTCTGAGTTTTACTATAGCCAGCCTCAGAGTTTAAAGGGATCGTTGATACTTCCCCGATTTTAAGCCATCCAAAATCCGAAAGTTTATTACCGGCGAAAAGAACGTGAACTTTTTCGGGATCGTAAGTATCGTTCTTAATCGTCTCTATATATTCATTCAAGGCAACAGCATTTTCGATATCGATTGACGAATCTAACCAATAAAGATAAAGCTCGGTTAAATCATATCGCTTATTATCCCACCAAGACATATCGTCTTTATCGCGATAGATAATTTTTGCTGTATTTTGGCTTGGATTAAAGCTATCGAAAAATAAACTTCCTCGACTATAGCCGTCATAGAGTTGATATTTTTTATCAGTAAAATATAGTTTGTCGTAAAAAGCATCCTCACCACATAAATACTCATAGTCTTCGCCGCATTCGGAGGTTTTAAAAGCCTCAACTTCTTTATCGATCTCCATTAAATCGGAATAAGTATAATATATTTCGTCGTCTTGGATAATTTCCGCGTTTACTGGATTTTGTAAAAGACTATTTAATAATGTAAAAGTTAATATGAAGAAAAGTACGTTTCTTTTCATGAATACTCCTTATTTTATTTTGCAGGAGTATAGGCATAGGTCAAATAGAAAATCAACCCCCCACTTAGATTTTTAGCGTAAGTGGGTTAGGAACCATAGAAGATACAACGGATAGAAAGACCGTAATTATTGCCTTTATATGAAGTATTAAAATCACTAGAATTAGCTTTACCGGATAGATAATAAGATCTACCACCACGATATATCGTAGAACTCCACCAAAAACCATATTCACTATTCCCATATTGGCGACCATCCTGAAATTCGCCAGAACCAACAATAAAATACCAATTAGCCCCATTGCTATTTTCGATTATCTGTAATTCACTTAATGTTGGTAATCGCCAGCCGGCGGGACAAATATCACCCTGTGGATTAATTGCTTTTTTATCGTCGCAAACTGAACCAGCCGTAGCCGCACAATAATTATACCAAGCACCTTTAAAAATGTTGTCGTCATATGTTGCTCGTGGCTCAGTATAAGAACTTGCCGTTAACTGGCCTCCAGCCGAAATATTGAAATCTGCTCCGATGAAGTTAGAATCTGCGGCAGAAATAGTGCCCATAATCCTGAGATTCTGCGTCATCCAATAAGCACCACTAATTTTTGTTATTCTGTATTCATTGTTATCGCGCCTATCCTTGAGAGAAGTCGAATCGCCGTCGTTTGGCATAAGATTGGCGAGAGTCAAAGCGGGAATATTTTGCATAGTTATATCGTAAATGCAACGCATAGAGTAACCGTAAGATTTATCGCCATAATTCATAGTCCATTCGATGCCGCCGCCGGCAAACATGACAACTGGGGTCCCACTACCATTGTACCCAGTACTCCACCAGTAGCCCCATCCACCGCTCAGTGAGCCATCTCTAATAAAGCCAGCAAGAACACGATTTTTATTATCGCTTGTAGTATTTATAAAATTACTTACTTCTGATTGAGTAGGCAATCTCCAGCCTTTAGGACAAATATCTTGTGTAGCATCTTGCTTAGTTTCGCTACATACAGTTCCAGCAGAAGCTGCACAGTAGTTATAATATGCGCCATAAGTTGAGCTATTTGCGTCTGTGGTATCATAATGTATTCCAGCGGAAGTGTAGCTATTACCTAAAGTCTTTAGGTCTGTGTATGCCATTGTGGTATTCTGCGTGACGTTTGTGTCGGCTGGGGTTAGGTTCGTGCCGGTGAAGCGAAGGTTATCTGTCATCCAATACGCGCCGTTAATGTTTGCAATTTGATACTTGTTCCCATCGCGAGAATCGCTTAGGGTCGTAGTAGAACCAGCACTTGGCATAAGCGATGCAAGATCTGACGCGGAGATGTTTTGCATCGCTGGCCTTGGATCTGGGTCTGGGTTCGCCGTCGCAGTAAAGTTAATCGTCGTCTGGTAAGAACCTGGAGCTTGGGCAGCGTTTACCCTAGAACCAAACGAAAGATAGGTCGGATCACCATTTGTGACCGAGCTATTCTTATTCAAGTTTATCGTAGATGGAACCGGGATATAATTCGTAGCTTCCTGGGTTGCAGTATTATTTTTAATCTTAAAGCCCCAGGAATTTACTGTAAAATCACAAGTTGCAGCAGTTTCGGCCGAACAAGTATAACCGCCAGCTTT
>DBWP01000016.1 GCA_002309075.1 Candidatus Saccharibacteria bacterium UBA1235
CCTACACCGTTAATTTCTAGTTTTTTCTCAAAGCCCTTAGATACACCAACAACTGCGTTGTTTAAAAGCGCACGTTGGAGACCATGCCAAGCCCGAGATTTTGGTTCATCATCACTTCTAGTGACGATAATTTGAGTGCCTTCAACTTTTGTAGAAGTCTTAGGCTGAACCGGAACGATGAGTTGACCCTTTGGGCCTGCGACAGTAATNNTCGCCGACCGTAATTGTCACTCCCGCCGGAATATCGATGGGTTGTTTTCCGATACGACTCATATCTTCCTTTACTTTAATATCCTTACTATTATAGCACGAATAGATGAAAAAGTAAACCCTAAAAGCTAGACTTTTTCATGCAATGTAATATAATAATTTATATGAAAATATTACTTACAGGCGGAACGGGCTATATCGGATCGCATACCGCAATCGAGTTAATTAACGCCGGCCACGACGTCGAAATTCTTGACAATCTTTACAATAGCAAAGCTAGCGTCATTAATAAAATCGCTAAGATTACGGGTATAAAACCTAAATTTCACCAAATCGACCTGTTAGACAATAAAAAACTTGATCGACTTTTTAAAAAATCTTCGCTTGATGCCGTAATTCATTTTGCTGGCTATAAAGCTGTTGGCGAATCGGTAGAAAAACCGCTTAAATATTATAAAAACAATGTTTATGGCACTATTAGTTTGTTGGAATCAATGCAAAAACATAATGTAAACAAAATTATTTTCTCTTCTTCGGCGACTGTTTACGGTACCCAAGAAATCGTTAAGTACTCAGAAAAAATGCAGACTGGCGCTGGAATCACAAATCCATATAGTCAAACAAAATACGTGATTGAACAAATTTTGAAAGATTTAACTATCGCAAATCCTGATTTTGAAGCCATGACTCTAAGGTATTTTAACCCAATCGGGGCACACAGCTCCGGTCTTATTGGCGAAGATCCGAACGATATTCCAAACAACCTAATGCCGATCATTATGAAAGTTGCTATGGGTGAAATTCCAGAGCTTTCTGTATATGGTGATGATTATGACACCCCAGACGGGACACCAATGCGCGACTACATCCATGTAGTCGATCTCGCAAAAGGTCATTTATCGGCACTAAATAAAATTCGCCCAGGTTTTCTCGCATATAACCTCGGCACCGGTAAGGCTACTTCTGTCTTAGAAATGATTAAAGCCTTCGAAAAAGCCAGCGGCAAACCATTGCCACACAAAATCACATCCCGCCGTCCTGGCGATCTCGCTAAATTCTACGCAGATCCCTCAAAAGCGAAAAAAGAACTCGGTTGGCACGCCGAACTCACAATTGAAGACGCTATGCGCGACACGCTTAATTATTTAGCTAATTTCCGCTGATTTTTCTTTAAAATCTTCTCTGGATTCGTCATTAAAATTTGACGGATTTCATTATCGTCATAATAACGCGATAATTTTTTAAGTGCCAAAGGCAAATATTCCTTATTACCATAGTGATGCGTATCGCTACCAAGCGCAAAAATCATTTTATCTTTTGCTAACTTTTTCACGATTTTCTTAGCGCCTCTGCCATATTTTCCTAAAATACTACCGATATTACATTGTAAAAGCACACCCTCATCATATAACCTTTTCACTATTTCATAATCTTTTTGTATAATCGCATATCTCTCCGGATGCGCCAGTATAACCTTATATCCGTCGTTCATTAATTCCAAAAAATAATCCTCAAAATTCGGGGACTCTTCATCTAGAGACATTTCGATCAAAAGATATTTTCCACCATTCATCGGCGAAATTTTTTTAGCTTTAACTAGCTCCTTAATCTTCCCGTTTAAATATATTTCATTCCCTAAATAAAGATTAACCTTAACGCCTTCATCTTTTAGCATCTTCTTAAGCTTAGTAAGAAGCCTTGAATTCTTAGTTTTCGGCGAATCATATTCAGTCTCATCAATATAATGCGGCGTCGCAACAATATCAGTGATTCCCTGATCCGTTAACCATTTTACGATTTTGACGCCATCCTCAAAAGTCTTCGCCCCGTCATCTATTCCGGGAAGAATATGCGAATGTATATCGATAATTTTATTTGGAAGATTCACCATAATAGTAGCTATTATAATATCTCGAAGTTTTACGATCAGTCATATTAATTACAACGCCAAGAATCTTTGCGCCGACCTTATTAAGCGAGCTTTTAACTGAGATCAAGTCACCCTTAGATGTATTCCCATCTTTCACGACAAGCAACACACCGTCTACAAAGCTAGATAAAATCAAAGAATCCGCTAGTCCACCAACTGGAGCCCCGTCGAAGATAATAACATCATAAAAATCACGTAAAACGTTAATGAGTTGTTTATTCTTCTTTGACGCAAGAAGCTCACTCGGATTCGGAGGATAAGTCCCACAAGTAATAACATCTAAATTCTTAGTTTTTGTCGAATGCACATATTTATTAAACATCCTAAGCTCGCCCGCAAGAAGATTCGACAAACCTTTTGTGTTTGGGATATTAAATATCTTATGTACGCGTCCCTTACGAAGATCGCAATCGACCAACAATACCTTTTTATCGGTCTGAGCAAACGAAATCGCAAGATTTGCCGCTACGAAACTTTTACCTTCACTAGCATTCGTACTCGTTACAAGGATAGTTTTCAAAGTCCTATCCACAGCTGTAAATTGAAGGTTAGTTCTAAGACTCTTGATATTTTCACTCGCAATCGCTTTTGGCGTCTTTTCAGCAATTAATTCATTATTGCCAGCGCGTTTTGTCTTTTTAATATCACCTTTTGCGATTCGTCCAGCCACCGGAAGTCCAATAGTTCTTTCGATGTCATCATTATCTTTAAGCGTATCATTAAAACAGAATCTAAGGAAAGCAAATCCCATCACTACGACCATTGAAACCAACGCCGCAAGCATAGCGTCCCGCGTCATCGTGTTATTTGCTGGAGCGCTCGGCACACCCGCCGCACTAAGTTGCGTCACATTATCGGAGCCATAAATTTTCTCAGCCTCTTCAGAAAAAACCTTCACCACTTCATTTGCAATCAAAGCAGCATCCCTTGCATTTTCGTTTTTAACTGTAATATTTAAAATCGCAGTGCCGTCCGCTGCTTTAACTGTTAAATTTTTATTTAACGCACCTGCACTAGTAGATAAATCTAAGTTATCAATGACTTTATTCAACACCAAATCGCTCTTTGCAAGCACGCTGTACTCCGCCGCAAGCTTTTGGCTCACATTAATATCATTTAAAGTAACCGCTTTATTTGCGCTCGTATCTGTAGACGAAACCACGACCGTAGTCTGCGCTTGGTAAATCGGCTTTTTAAAAGAAGTATCATAAACAATCGTTCCGCCCACCGCCAAGAATAGAACAATAACAAATGCAAAAATATAATTCTTCAAATGGCTAAAAAAGTCTTTAAAATCTATTTCTTCCATAATGATTATGTTTCCTTCCCTTATTATAGCACACTTTACAAAAAAAGTCAATATGAAATATCGTTCAAAAAAAGACCACTTTTCATCGTGGTCTTTTTTACTATATATAATATATAGTTTTACCAAACTCGGACGAGGATTTCGCCACCAAGTCGGTTTTTCTTCGCATCGCGACCAGTCATAAGACCGCGAGAAGTGGAAATGATTTCCATTCCACGACCAGATTTTACTGCATGAAGCTCGTCTACCCCAGCGTAAACTCGGCGACCCGGCTTCGAAACCTTGTCGATTTCGTTAATTTTTGCAATCTGGCCTGGTTCATTGATAACTACGTGGAGCATTCCGCGTGGCGTACCATCAATTACTTCATAAGACGCAAGATAACCATTTTTAGCGAGAACCTCAACTACCGCAACTTTGAGTTTAGAAGTAGGCACGAGAATCTCGTTTTTATTCGCACTAATCGCATTACGGATACGGGTAATGAGGTCGGCGATTTGATCTGTAGATTGTAACGACATATTTCTCCTTTCTCCTTACCAGCTACTCTTAGTTACACCAGGAATCTCACCTTTAGAAGCTTTTTCCCGGAAGTTAATACGAGATAACCCAAATCGGCGCATATATCCACGTGGACGACCATCGAGCATATCGCGGTTTTTAAGACGCGTAACTGATGAGTTGCGTGGAAGCTTCTGTAGACCTTCGAGATCGCCAGCTGCTTTAAGTTCAGCGCGTTTAGCTTTATATTTTTCATACATTTTGCGCCGTTTTTCATCACGGAGTACTGCAGACTTCTTAGCCATACTACTTTGCCTCCTTTACAAACGGCATACCAAAGAGTTCCAAGAGTTTAGTACTTCCTTCCTTTGAGCCATTTTTAATAATAAACGTTACTTCAAGTCCGTGAAGAACAGCTGCATCTTCGAAAGTAATTTCTGGGAATACAGTTTGTTCCTTAAGACCTAAGTTATAGTTGCCTTGTTTGTCAAATGCATCACGAGATACACCGTGGAAATCACGAACGTGTGGCAAAGCAACGTTAATTAAACGATCAACGAATTCATACATTTTATCGTTGCGAAGGGTTGTAAGGTAGCCTACTGGCGCACCCATTCCCTTACGAATCTTAAAGCTTGCGATGGATTTCTTTGCAAGTCTTGAAGTTGCCGCTTGACCAGTGATCTTAGCCAAAGTAAGTTCTACGGTCTCAGTAAACTTCTTGTCTTCACGTTTCTTGCCTACGCCCGAAGAAACGATAACTTTTTTAAGCTCTGGAACTTGGTTAATGTTCTTAAGGCCAAGTTCTTTCATGAGTTTCGCCTTTAGCTCGTTGTTATAGAGAGCTTTAAGGCGTGGTTGTGCTGTTTTCACAGCAGCCGTCTTCTTTTCCGCCATTATTTAGCTCCTTTCTTTGCGGTTTTTGCAGCTTTTTTGGTTTCAGCTTTCTTAAATTCCGCAGCCTTAACCAACTTTAAATTCGACATGTTGATTCCAACATGAATAGTCTTCTTACCGCCATTTGGGTTAAGATAAGATTTCTTTACATGTCTTTCAACAAGTCCAATTCCTTCTAACATTGCGCGTCCGTTTTTAGTATCAACGTGCACAATTTTTGCCTCAGTGCCTTTGTTTTTGCCGGCAATAACTTTTACGATATCATTAACTTTCATTATAGCACCTCCGGCGCAAGGCTAATAATCTTAGTAAAACCTTTTTCACGAAGTTCACGCGGGATTGGTCCGAAAACACGAGTTCCTTTAGGAGTCTTGTCTTCGTTTACGAGTACCGCTGCATTTTCGTCAAAGCGAATAGTCGAACCATCTGGACGACGAATTGGCATTACAGTACGAACGATAACAGCTTTCACGACTGCTTTCTTCTTTACGTTGCCAGTTGGCGAAGCTTCCTTGACCGAGCAAGTAACAATATCACCAACTCGAGCATACCTAGCGCGAGTTCCACCAAGCACACGAATCACGCCGAGCTCTTTTGCACCCGAGTTATCCGCAACTTTAAGTCTAGTTTCTTGTTGAATCATATTATTTCTCCCCCTCTGCCTTAACTTCTTCAGCTAAAGCCTCGTTAACTTCTTCCTTTAGTTCAACAGTTCCACGAGATTTCTCAAGAACCTTAACTAAAGTGTAAGCCTTAGTTTTTGACAATGGCCGACATGCTGCAATTTCCACCCGGTCACCTTTTTTCGCTTCATTCTTTTCATCGTGCGCAGTATATTTACGAGTTTTCGTAAACTGTTTACGATAAAGTGGATGAGTTTCACGAGAAATGATGGAGACGGTAATGGTCTTATCACGCGAATCGGAGGTCACTGTCCCTATGAGTGTGTGTGCCATCTTAAAACTCCTCTTTCTTTATAATTTTACATTTCACAGGCAACTTGTGCGATGCAAGGCGAAGTGCTTCTTTAGCCTTATCGTCAGCCACACCAGCGATTTCAAACATCACTGTGCCAGCTTTTACCTTAGCAACATAATACTGTGGTTCACCTTTACCAGAACCCATTTTTACATCAAGTGGTTTCTTCGTTACTGGAGTGTGTGGGAAAATTCGAATCCAAATTTTACCACCACGCTTAATATAACGAGTAATAGCTTGACGAGCTGCCTCGATTTGGCGAGAATTAATGCGCTCGTTATCGAGAGACATTAGTCCATAATCACCAAACGCGACCGTATTACAACGAGTTGCAATACCTTCGTTTTTACCTTTACGAACTTTGCGATGTGCAAGTTTCTTTGGAATTAGAATAGCCATATTACTTCTCCCCCTTATAGATCCAAACTTTCACGCCGACGATACCAGCAATTGTTGGTGCGTGATGACAGTAAAAGTCGATATCCGCTCTTAAAGTATGTAGAGGCACTGAACCTTCGATGAACTTTTCACGGCGGCTCATTTCAGCACCGTTCAAACGTCCAGCAACTTCGATTCTAACACCTTTTGCGCCCGCATTCATTGTAGACTGAAGAGCCATTTTGACTGCACGGCGGAAATTCATACGCTTGCCAAGTTGAAAACCAATGTTTTCAGCAACAAGTTTAGCGTTTAATTCTGGCTTCTTAACCTCTTCGACGTTAATACGAATTGGTCCAGAAACGATCTTCTCAAGTTCTTTCTTGAGTTCATTGATGCCAGCACCTTGTTTTCCGATTACTGCGCCAGCTTTTGCTGTCAAAATCGTAATCGTGGTAAGATTTGCGGAGCGTTCAATGTTGATTCGTGCGATTGTTGGACGAGATTTGAATCGATTCTCGATGGTCTCACGAATCTTTACATCTTCCACTAGCCAATGACGAAAGTCGCTTTTCTTGGTAAACCATTTCGACGACCAATCTTTGGATAGCTGGAGACGGTAAGAGATGGGATTAACCTTCTGACCCATATTACTTTTTCTCCTTCTTCGCTGCAGGTTTTTCAGCTTTTTCAGCTGGTTTCTCAGCGACCTTCTTTACTTTTTCTTCGCCTGCGACCTCGACGAATATATTGCTTGAAATCTTTTCAAATGGAAGTGCGCGACCACGAGAAGCCGGTACATATCGGCGCATGCGTGTTCCGCTCGTCACAAAAATTCGAGAAATTCGAATCGTTTTTGGATCGATCGATTTACCAGAATTATTCAAAAGATTTGCATTTGCTGATTCAATTGCCTTACGAACTGCTTTTGCAGCACGGCGAGGCGTGTTTTCAAGAATGACTACAGCGTCAGAAACATATCGATCGCGAACAAGTGCCGCTACGATATTAGTCTTGCGTGGCTGAGAATCAATTCCTTTTTCATATGCGTGTGCGAAAATAGTAGCCATAGTTTATGCCTTTCCTTTCGCCGCCGCAGCTTCAGCAGCTTTCTTGCCGCCGTGGCGTCTAAATTTACGAGTTGGTGCAAATTCACCAAGCTTATGACCCACCATGTTTTCTGAAATAAACACTGGTACGTGAACTCTGCCGTTATGAACAGCGATTGTTCGGCCAACCATCTCTGGAGAGATTGTCGATTGACGTGCCCAGGTTTTGATCACGGTGCGATCTTCGCTGGAAAGTGCGGCAACTTTCTTCGCGAGTTTGTAGTCTACAAATAGACCTTTCTTAAGACTCCGAGACATTATTTCCTCTTTCCTTCGTGGCGACTGCGCACGATCATTTTATTAGTTTTCTTATTATGGCGAGTTCTGTAGCCAAGTGTTAATTGGCCCCAAGGCGTACGAGGCGCCTTACCCGAACCGTGACGACCACCGTCACCACCACCGTGTGGGTGATCCGTTGCGTTCATTACAACACCACGTACAGTTGGGCGAATACCCTTACGGCGACGACGACCAGCCGCACCGATCTTTACGTTTTGATGCTGTAAGTTCGAAACTGTACCAATTGAAGCTTCGCAAGCCGCGAGAACTTTGCGCACTTCGCCAGATGGCATACGAAGAGTAGCATAGCCATTCTCTTTTGCCATAAGTTGTGCTTGTGCGCCAGCTGCACGCACCATTTGTGCGCCACGGCCCGGCGTTAGTTCAACTGCATAAACAAATGTACCAACTGGGATATTTTCAAGTGCTAAACGGTTAGAGTTTTCAATCTCAACTTCGCCAGTCTTGAAAGTTGTACCCTTGGTCATCTTGGTATCAGCGAGCACATAATAATAAGTGCCATTCTGATCTTTAACACGCGCAATTCGCGCAGAACGATTTGGATCGTATTCGATTTCCTCTACCGTCAAAGTTAAACCTTTTGGTAGATTGTAAGTCATAATACGATAATGGCGTTTTACACCACCACCGCGATGACGTACGGTAATACGTCCCTGGTTATTCTTACCCGCTTGTTGCTTTTTAGCACGAAGCAAAGACTTCATTGGCTTATTGGTCGTAATCTGATCATAATCCTCAGTCGTCTTTTGCCTTTGTGCTGGCGTAATCGGGCGATAAGCCTTAATTCCCATTACTTATTCTCCTTCCCTGCATTCTTGTCCGCCTTAGCTTTTTCAGCTTTAGCTTCCTTTGCGCTGGTTTTAGCTTCTGGCTCTTCGAAAACTTTAATCGAGTTGCCTTCTTTCAATGTTACATATGCAAATTTCTTATCTTGGCGATGAGTAATTCCAGGATAAGCATGCTTACCCTTAGAAAACTTCGTCTTTTTGCCGTTTCGAATCAAAGTTCGAACGTCAGTAACCGTTACGTTAAATTTCTCTTCAACTGCTTTTGCAATTTCTTGCTTCGAAGCCTTTAAAGAAACTGGAAAAACGTAAGTTCTCTTCGTCTGTTCAAGATAAGTTTTTTCTGTTGCTCTAGGTTCCATTACTTATCTCCTTTCAACCATTCAGTCGTACCTTTAAGGCCAGCTTCTGAAAATACGATTGCATCCGCATTCATAATGTCGAAAACATTAAGATAAGTCGAACGTACCAATTTTACATTAGAAAGATTATTAGTTGAGCGAAGTACTTCTGGAGTCTTTTCTGCAACTACAGCAAGCACGTTCTTGCCTTCAAGCTTCAAATCTTTCAAAATCTTTTCTGCATCTTTTGTCTTACCAGAAACTTTAGCGTCAGCTGGCAAAACGACGATTGCCTTATCAGCATTCTTGATCGACAAAGCTTGACGTACTGCAAGAAGCTTTGAAGATTTCGCAATTTTCTTAGTGAAGTTTTCTTCACCAGTGCGACCAAATGCTACACCACCATGGCGCCAAATTGGGTTTCTCGTCGAACCGAAACGTGCTCGACCAGTTCCTTTTTGCTTCCATGGCTTCTTGCCACCACCGCGAACTTCGCCACGCTTCAAAGTTTTTGCGTGTGAAGAACGAGAGTTTGCAAGATATGCGTCATAAGCGAGCTTGATAAGTTCGTGGTTTTCAACAGAAAGACCGAAAATATCTTTATCTAAAGTAGCCATATTACTCCTCTCCCTCCACGCTTACGATTCCTTTTTTCGGACCAGGCACTGCGCCTTTAAGACCAATCAAATTGTTTGCCGCATCAATATATGCTACGACTAAATTCTTAACTGTCACAGTGTCATGTCCCATGCGGCCTGGCATCTTTTTACCCTTGAAAACTTTTTGTGGGTACATAGAACCGATTGAACCGACTCTACGAATGTTGCCTTTAAAACCGTGGGTGTTGCGTGATTCTTCAAAGTTCCAGCGCTTAATTGTACCAGCAAAACCTTTACCCTTAGAGGTTCCAGTAACTGCAACTTTGTCACCTAACTTGAAACTTTCGACCGTGAGGTTATCCCCAAGCTTCATTTCCGCTGGAATTTCAGAAACCCGAAATTCTTTTAGGACTTTAGGATTTATATTTTCCCCAGCCTTCTTTACGTGGCCGGAAACCGACTTGCTCAGATTCTTACCCTGACCATAACCCAATTGCACAGCATTATAACCATCAGTTTCGACGGTCTTTATCTGAGTCACTGTGCACGGGCCGGCTTGTAGAATTGTGACAGGAGTCACAACACCGTTCTCGCCGATGATCTGAGTCATACCAATCTTGGTGCCGAGAATGACTTGCATTCTATTCCTTTCCTTTAGTTTTTACTTCCCGCAGTTTTACCTCTGTACAACAGGTAAAACTACACTCTTAAAACTAGACTTTTAAGCCGGTTTCCGTTACATTTAAAAACTAACAGACCTAACTTTATGTCTAGCTCTTACTCCCATTATAGCACACTTTTCTCTTTTTTTCAAGAGTTTTAGCAGGGTTTTATGAAGGAAAAACGTAATCTAAGTTGTTCTATGAGCCGTAGAAAATACAACGGATAGGATAACCATAGTTCTTAACACCCATTCCTGCGGAAATTCCCCAACTATTTTTTTTATATTGTAAAAGGTACTGCGTACTCTTACTCATGGCATCGGCCAACCACCAATATCCAACTTCTCCTTTTTCACCGCTAGAATACCCCGAAAGGACCGGATTTTTACTAGGGCTAGATGTGTATATAAAATTTTCTGCATCTGTTTGGGTTGGAAGCCTCCAACCTTTGGGGCAAATATCTACAGTGGCATTTTGTTTCATTGAACTATTACATATGGTTCCAGCAGATGCAGCGCAATAGTTATAATATGTGCCATAAATATCGTCATAATAAGTGCTCCCGGGCTCTGTATAGGTTCTTATATTTCCATCTATAGAAACATCTTCGCCAGTGAAGTTAGAACCCGCTGCGGAGACAGTACCCACAATTTTTAGGTTATCTGTCATCCAATAAGTACCGTTAATATTCGTGATCTGATATTTATTATTATCACGAGAATCTTTAAGCGTTGTTGTATTGCCATCGCTTGGCATAAGTGATGCGAGAGTTGATACAGAAATATTTTGCATAACTGGCGTCGGGTCCGGGTTCGCCGTCGCAGTAAAGTTAATCGTCGTCTGGTAAGAACCTGGAGCTTGGGCAGCGTTTACTCTGGAACCAAACGAAAGATAGGTCGGATCACCATTTGTGACCGAGCTATTCTTATTCAAATTTATCGTAGATGGAACCGGGATATAATTCGTAGCCTCTTGAGTCGTAGTATTATTTTTAATCTTAAAACCCCAGGAATTTACCGTAAAATCACAAGTTGCAGCAGTCTCAGCCGAACAAGTATAACCGCCAGCTTT
>DBWP01000005.1:0-37675 GCA_002309075.1 Candidatus Saccharibacteria bacterium UBA1235
AAGTCTGCTTCGGCGGCCTAAGGTGAGCAAGAGGATTGGGGTTAAGTCGTAACAAGGCATCGGTACGAGAACGTGTCGATGGATTACCTCCTTTCTTGAGAAGGAATTGATGCGCACGAATCAGCAATGATGCGTGTAGCTAGGTCGGTTACGGTTGTGATTAAAAGCTTGAATCATAACAAATCTGGTTCGCCAGACGTAACATTAAGCTATTTTGAACTACGATGATTTGCACAACTAAGTTGTTAAAACAAAAACCGCCCTTCGGGGCGGTTTTTCGTTGCAGAATGTAAACTATTTCTTTGCAATTTTGTCGAGATCGGATTGTACGATAGCCAGGGATTGCTAGCGATTATCGCCAGCCCCTACCAAGGTCCCGCGTGCTTTTCTGGAGGCTAACTTTTCTAGGTTCATTTTTGCAAGCTCCGACATCGGCGTCCCGAGATATGCTGAAATTTCCGCAACATACCAAAGCACATCGCCGAGCTCTTTTAAGGCCGCTATTCGCTCCTCATCTGTAAACTCACCTCTTTTATCGCGCATAATTTTCTTGATTTTATCCGCAAACTCCCCGGACTCGCCTACTAGCCCCAGTACTTTATCGATAAATTCAGGCACATTATAACTATGAATTCGCATTACCTCGCCCATATTTTCGAATCCAAGGTCAGTTGTCTCTGCCTGTTTTTGATATTCGTCAAATTTCATCTTGCCTCCTCTGTATGGTATAATTATAGCACATATGGAAGATACTAGAAATCTAATCGACGAATATAAGGGTATGACAAACGAGCAAGTTTTTGATGCTTTGAATAAAAATCGTACTAGCCTCGAAATCGCGATTGAAAACGTCGAACACGATTTTAATATTGGTTCAATCGTTCGCACTGCGAACTCTTTTAACGTCAAAAAAGTTCATATTATCGGCAAGAAAAAATATAACCGCCGTGGCGCGATGTGTACGGATAAATATCTTGAAATTGTTCACCACCCTACGTTAAAGGATTTTCTAGAGACCCAAGAGAATAGGGAACTTGTTGCTATCGAGAATAATACCCCTCGTGCTAAAGAGCTCCATGATAAAAAATTCGCAGAAAACACAACTCTTATTTTTGGTTCTGAAAATAATGGGATCACTAAAGAACTCCTAAAAAAAGCCGACGACGTTCGTTATATTGAATCTTTTGGATCTACTCGCTCTGTTAATGTTGGAGCTGCCGCCGCAATTGCGATGTATGAGTGGACCAGTCAAAATATCTTAAAATAAAAAAATAAAGCACAAAAAATGGTGGAGTAACAGGGATTCAAACCCTGGACCTCCGCCTTGCAAAGGCGGCGCTCTAATCAGCTGAGCTATTACCCCACATAGTATGGTGGGGATATGTGGACTTGAACCACAGACCTCGTCATTATCAGTGACGCGCTCTAACCAGCTGAGCTATATCCCCTTGTTTTTAAAGTGCTACCTACTATTTTACACCAAATAAATTAAAAAGTAAAGAGAAAACCGCCATTTTTAGATGTCGGCGGTTTTCCAGGTCATACATACACTTAAGTAGCCTCGCAGTTTAATCTACTCAAGTTAATTTAATTTTATATCACCATATGCATAATGTCAATACCTTTTTTCCACAATTTGTGCAGAAATACACAAAAAAGTGTTCGGGAAATATAAAAATATTAAAACATAAAATAAAGAAAAAGCATATTGACAAAACGGAAGCGGTATGATATAATGAATATATACACTCGTAAAAGGGTGGTGTCATAATTTTAATGGTGGGCAGAACGGAGTTTCAACGATGTCTGGAACTAAAGCTGGCGGCANNAACAAAGCTAAATACGGCAAAGAATTTTATGCTCGTATCGGCAAAAAAGGTGGCCAAAATGGTCACACCGGCGGTTTCGCTGCTAACCCAGCTCTCGCTCGTATCGCGGGTGCTAAAGGTGGTCGTATTTCTCGCCGTGGCCCAGCTAAAAAAGCTGCCTAAATTTTAAAATTTTCACATCTTGGACAGTGGTAACTCCCGTCCGAAACTTGAAATCGCGTTAGCCCACAAGAAGGGCAGCGCGATTTTTTATCTAGCCAATTTCTATAAGTGTCGAGTTCTTCCTCAACGACATTTTCATCATAAAAAACCCCATAAAAAGAACATAGCTCCCGAGCTTTTTCCCAAGCTTCACGCTCCATTTTTAGCCTTTTTGCATCAGTATTGAAATCTCGGTGCCCACATAACGCATGCCCAACCTCATGCAGTAAAAGTAGGGAATCATTTGGTTCTTTAGGACCAATAATAATCGTCTTTGGGGGCCTAAACATAAATTTTACCCCTTCTTTAAAACTAAAATCTGGAAAATCCGCCCTAAGTCGCCCTAACAACTCAGCTGAACAATTTTTTTGTTCAATATTAGAATCCTCCATAACTCTCCTTTATGCCTTGATTATAACACAGAAATTTGATATAATAGAAGGAGTTTTTCGCGCAACCTTAAGGTAGCCGAAAAGGAAGGAATATAATTACATGGCAAATGCCAAAAAACTCACTATGGACGAGCTCTTAAACGACGAGTCGTCTAAAAAAGTTATCGCAGGGGACACCGTTAAGGGAACGGTTATCTCTGTCAAGAAGCACGAGATTTTGATTGATCTCGGTGCACAAGGTGTTGGATTAGTTCCACGCCGCGAAGCGTCTTTCGCTCGCAACCTAAACGTTGGCGATGAAGTTACAGCTTCCGTCATCGAAGCCGAAATGGACGACGGCTACGTCCTGTTGTCTCTCAGAAAGGCAGTAAAAGATAAGGGCTGGGATGAAATCCAGGCCAAACTCGATAACGGCGAAATCGTGGAGATCACTCCATTTGATGCAAACCGTGGTGGTCTTCTTGTTGAATATGAAGGTATCCGTGGTTTCTTGCCGGTATCACAGCTCTCAGCTGAACACTACCCACGTGTAGGTAGCGCCGATAAAGATGAAATTCTTCAGCGCCTTAACTCGCTCGTTGGTAAGAATATCAAGGTCCGCATTCTTGATGCTATTAAGAAGGAAAATAAGCTTATCTTCTCTGAGAAGGAAGCTATTAAAGACGGACTTGCTGAACGCTTCGCTGAACTTAAAGTTGGCGACGTTATCAAAGGTATCGTAACCGGAGTTGTTGACTTCGGTGTATTCGTTAATGTCGACGGCATTGAAGGATTGGTGCATATTTCTGAAATTTCTTGGGAACGTGTAAACAATCCATCCGACTATGTTAAGGTTGGCGACACTATCGACGCGAAGATCATCGCTATCGATAAAGAACGACTTTCGCTTTCCATGAAGCAACTCGTTGAAGATCCATGGCTTTCCGAAGTCGAGAATCTCAAAAAAGGCGAAAAGGTAGAAGGCACAGTCACTCGCATTACTCCATTTGGCGCTTTTGTCCAAATTAGTCCTGCGGTTGAAGCTTTAGTTCACGTTTCCGAACTTGGTGAAGGTTCTGACGTCGACCCAGAAAAAGTCTTTACTTTAAACGAACGCAAGACCTTTAAGGTCTTAGATATCGATAAAGAAGGTCGTAAGATTTCTCTTTCGATCACAAAATAAGACTTCTCCAAAATAGCCCCCGTAAAAGGGGGCTTTTTTGTTGTTATTTTTTAACTTTAGCGTTATAATAGAAAAAAGCATATAAAGAAAGGCCAAGTTAATGCAAAACGTCGACGAATTTATTGAAAATCTCTTATCTGAAAAGGGAATTGTTAATCTTGAGCCAGACGTTAAAGCAGAGCTTAAAAAAGAAATGACCGATCGTCTTGTCGACCAAATCAATAAGGCTGCAATTATGCAACTTAGCGAAGATAAGGCCGCAAGCCTTGCAAAACTAATTGAAGATCCAGATTTTAATAACGAAAAAATGGCTGAATTTATGCAAAATTCAGGCGTGAATTTGACTGAAGTGACTCTTGACACTATGTTGAAATTCCGTAATTTTTATTTAGGTAACGGAGAATAGAATGAGAGGCGAGACACTTAATACTGGGCTCGAATACGCGATAGAAGAAGTTGAAAGAATTCGTGAACAAGAACGCGAAGCCGAATACGAAGAAAAACATGATCAAGAGCTCGAAGATGAAGAAAAAAGTCTTAGAGAAGAACTTGCTGGGCTAGACGAAGAATTAAAGATCGACGCAGATTTAAACAGGGAATTAGAGCTAAAATCTGACGAAGAACTCAACGAGGAAGAGGCCAGTTTGAGGGCTGAACTCGCGGAGTTAAAAACTGACGAGGAGCTTAGTGAAGAGGAGGCTAGTTTAAGAGCCGAACTCGCAGAATTGAATGATAATACCCCAGCTTTAGTCGCAATCAATGCTGATGTAACCCACGACAAAAGAGAGCTCGCAAGCGACCTCGCCGAAATCGATCTTAATAAAGAAACCGAAGATGCTGGGTTTATGAAGCGCCTTTGGAAGGGGACGCTTTTCAAAAAATACTATCAAGAAAAATATACCCGAGAATATCTTAACGAAAAACGCACCCAAAATATCGATGGCGAAGATTTGACGGTTTATGATCTTTTAAATCGTCGTAAAGAAAGCGCGATTAATCGATTCGTTATGAGTGTTGTTGAAGATGAAGAAGGCTACATTCACAAAAAAGCCGGCGAAAATTTAGTTGAAGCAGATGCTGAAACTACGACTAAAATTAAGGAAATTATTGAAAAATTTGCTTCTGCTCCAGAAAGCGCCGACGAAAACGATCTAAAACTCGACTTCGAAAATAATATTAAACGTTTTGAAGCCGAAATGCGCGACCAAGGACGTTCGATTAATAGTTCCAGTGTTAATAATTATCTCGAAGTTGCTATGCAGGCCCGCGACTGCGCCCTCCATAATATATCATTAGATAGAGTAATGGAAAGTTTTAAGCTTTATAATGCTGAGGTCCGCGACGGCGTTCGCACAAAAGCCCATCGTGATAATATCGATAAAATTGTCAACAAGCTCGAAAGTAGTAAAATTGGTCAGTTTATTCCGGCAGAAATTTTGGCCGGAGCAGCTGGTATCGCGGCTGCGCTCACCCAAACTGGCGCCCGCGCTATTGCTGGCGCTGCTGGCGGTATGTTGGTTTCTAGTGCTATAGCCGGACTCAAAGAGCGCAATCGTCTCGCTGAAGATAGAGCTCGTTTCTTACGCGACAAAGCGAATGGTATGGAATACGAAAAAGGCAAATATAATGCTGAAATCTTTGGGACTTACTACGGGCTCCAAAACGCTAAAGATCTCACAGCCGATATCGAATATGCTATGAAAATTAGCAATAATAAAGAAGCTATTTTGGAATCTATCGCCGCCGCTCGCGTTCGAATTGAATTGTCCGACGCGGAAGGAAAAGATTTAATAGCGTTTTCTTCTGAAGACAAACGCGGTAAAGAACGTCTCAATCTTGATATTGCGCTTATTCGTGCCGAAAGATCATTGTCCGACGAAGATCGTTCCAATCTTGAAGCCATGAAAGAACAGGTTAGAAAAACTATTACAGAAAAAATTAGCGAGCAAGATAAAGATTTTAACCGAAAACGTACAGCCATGGCTCTTAAAAAAGCTGGCAAAACTTTTGGTTTGGGTCTCGCCACTTTCTTTATTTCGCAAGAAGTTATTGCTGCGATTGATCCGAACAAAATTGGTATTTTTGAAAAAGCCGGTTTACTTAAAACAAATAACGCTAACAATGCAAGCGAGACTTTAATTGCTAGTGGCTTTGGTGCAAGTAACGGCACATTTACTGAAACTGAAGTTGTAGAAAAAGTTAAACTTCGTGCAGATCAAGAAGTTGAAATCGACAGGCTGGTCGATAATGGATATAACAAAACCATTGTTAGTGAAGCATGGACCGAATGTTCTGATGTTCCGAATTCAGTCCAAGAAGTCAGCCCAGAATCTTTAGCTGATCGCTTACGTGTTAAATATGACGGCTGGGCTAATAATGGCACTAATGTTGCCGACGGCAACGAGCTTCGTGCCTATTTAACGAATGGCCAAATCGTTTCCGGTATGCAAAGTGGCAATATTTCTGTTGGCAATCAACTATTTGATTACGACGAACTTGCTGCCGCCGGCAAAATCAAAGGTTATCTCACGGTCGGTAGCACTAAGCTTGAAATTGTCTCTACGGTTAATGAAGCTGGTCAACTTACATGGGCTAATAACGGAGTCTTCACAACTACGTCTGGGGAAACTATCAAAGCAATTGGCGATAACGGAGAAAAACTCTATAAATACTTTGAAATCGCGATGGATAATGGTGTCGACGAAAACGGCATTCAGCACATTGTCCCATTTGCTACGGACGTAGGTAGAGATACTTTTGATGGCGCATTGCAAAAAATCGTCGCCGAACCAGTTGAACACCCAGCAGTCTATGAGCTCACAAAGAGCCTGTCGCATCAATTTACGCGCGAAACTACTAACGTTGGTATTGCTTTTGCGCCAGAAACCGCTAGATCTGGCCTGGGCGGACCGAGCGGGCAGACTAGCGAGGTTGAGAAATAACCTATAAAATGCTAAAATAAAGAGTGTAAGGAGAATTGTGAAAAAGACTAAGAAAAATTATTCAGAACGTCCATGGCTTAAATTCTATGATGACGAAAATATTCCAAATAATATTGAGTATCCAGATTGCTCAATGGTTGATATGGTTATGCAATCGGCTGAAAAATGGCCAGATAATATTGCCTATTCTTATTATGGTCATAAAGTAACTTATAAAAATTTCGTAAAGAAAATCGAAAAAGCTGCGCGTGCGCTAAAAAATTACGGCGTTAAAGAAGGCGATCGTGTAACGATTTGTATGCCAAACACTCCAGAAGGCATCACGATGGTTTATGCCGTTAATATGGTCGGCGCCGTATGTAATATGGTGCATCCTCTATCTTCAGAAAAAGAACTCGAATATTACATTAAAGTTGCTGAGTCTAAATATGTCCTTGTAATCGACGCAGTTTTTGATAAAATCTACAAATTACGAGACACAGCTCAGCTCGAGCGTATTATTGTGGTTCGTCCTTCCGATGGCCTAGGTTTCTTAAAAAAGAAACTTTATAACACGCTTCACGTCAAGAAGGTAAGACTACCATCGAATGATAGTCGTGTTGTTCTCTGGGAAGATTTTATTGCAAACTCATATTTTTACCAGGGGAATTACTACGAAGAACGTAGCGGCGAAGATCCAGCAGTTATTATGTATTCCGGCGGGACTACTGGCGCCCCTAAGGCGGTCTTACTCTCAAATAGTAATATTAATACGGAATCTATCTGTGACGGAAACATGATTCGCCAGATTGTGCCCGGTGCAACCGTGCTTTCAATTTTGCCGCTTTTCCATTGTTTCGGGCTTGGCGTCTGCATTCATACTCCGCTTTGCAAAGGCATGGGCTGTATTTTAATCCCAGCTTTTTCGCATAAACAATTTGCCGACATCATTAAGAAAAATGAACCTAACTTTATTGTTGGCGTACCAACTTTATTCGAAGCTCTTGTTAACACAAAATTAAAACAAGATGATTTAAAATCGGTCACCGCAGTTATTTGTGGCGGCGATGCATTAAATCAAACTTTACGCGATAAAGTTAATCACTACCTTAAGGCTCATGGCTCAAGCGCTAAAATTCGTGTTGGCTACGGCCTCACTGAGGGTTCTGGTGCAGTTTGTCTTTCGCCAGAGAATTCTTTCTCTGATGGTATTATTGGTGTACCATTACCAGATACAGACATTAAGATCGTCAAGAATAATACTTTCGACCAGGCAAAGATTGGAGAAGAAGGCGAAATTTGTGTTTCTGGCCCACTCGTAATGATGGGGTATCTCGGCGATGATGCTGAAACTGCTCAAACTTTGCGTCTCCATCCAGATGGAAAAATCTGGCTTCATACCGGCGACTTGGGTAGTCTTCGGGAAGACGGCATGTTCTATTTCGAACAGCGCGTAAAACGCATTATAATTTCCTCTGGATATAATATTTATCCAACTCATCTCGAATCAATCATTAATTCCCATGAAGGCGTTTTAACATCAATAGTTATTGGTGTCGATCATCACTATAAAGGTCAGGTACCAAAAGCTTTTGTGGTCTTAAAACCAGGCTATAAACCAGGTAAACGCATCGAAAAAGAAATTCGCGAGCTTTTGGAGCGTAATGTTCCAATCTATGCTTTGCCGGCTTCATATGAGTTCCGCGACGAACTTCCAAAAACGCTAGTTGGCAAAGTCGCTTTCAAGAAACTCGAAAAAGAAGAAAAAAACAAAGCCAAGAAATAAACGTAAAACGGACCGAACCTGGTCCGTTTTTATTTATAATAATTTAACAAAACTCTCAAGCGCAACTTTAATGGCTTTTGCTTCAAGAATCGATTTTTTCGCCAATTCGGGAAATATTCTGAAAGCATTTTTCTAGAACGCCAAAACCCTGGTTTACCCTCTGGAGATTTAGCGAAATCTTTTGCTGAGTCGATTAATAAGTTCCAGACAAAAAACCATTCGAGTTCATCGTAATAAGTTTTTTCTGCCCCAACTTTTTTAAATCTTTCATATAGTCCAGAAAGCGCTGGAAAAATATCAAATGCGTGTTCGTCCCATTTTTGCTTATGGAGTACAGATCCATCGTTTTGATAATAAATATATAAAGGTTTATCGATGCCAGAAAAGTTGTTTGTATATAAAATTAAAGAAGAAATCATTTCCATATCTTCATGGATGATGCCTTCGCGAAAAGAGAAATTCGCATCTTCCCACCATTTTTTCCGAATCAAAAACTGCCATGGACCTGCACCATAACGCACAAAACGACTTTTATAATTTGGCTCGCTATTTTTCACTGCTGACAAATAATCTTTATGTCCATCAGAATAAACGCGGTCCGCGCCCATCATAACTAAATCCGCCTTGGATTTTTCGGCCTCATCAACCAAAAGGGAAACACTATCTTTGGTAATTTCGTCATCCGCATCAATAAACCAAATATATTTTCCAGTTGCTTTTTTAGCGCCATAATTCCTAGTCGCCGCCGCTCCAGGCTTTTTGCAATGTAAAAGCGTGATAATTTTTGGGTATTTTTTCACATACGCTTCCGAAATTTTTAAAGAATTATCACTAGAACCATTGTCGACCAAAATAATCTCACCGTCTATCTCGCCAAGCGACAGGAGAATAGATTCTAGACATCTTTCCAGATATTTTTCAGCATTAAAAACCGGCACGATTATCGAAATAACCATAATATTATTATAACATGGCATGATATAATAGAGATATGTTCTGGAAAATCCTTATAGTTTTAATTATTTCAATGATACCTTTAGTTGAGCTTCGCGGCGCTATACCTGTTGCGATCGGTATGGATCTCGGACTTCCAGAATGGCTAGTACTTATCGTTGCAATTTTGGGTAATATTTTACCAGTCCCGATTATTTATCTTTTTGCGCGTAAGGTTTTAAATTGGGGCAGTAAAGTTAAATGGAAACCGTTTAAAAATTTTTGTGATTTTTGTTTAAAGAAGGGCGAAAAAGCTGGAGAAAAATTATTAAAGAAGGCTAAATCCGGCGTTTATTTTGCGCTTTTCCTTTTTGTCGCTATTCCGATTCCGGGCACCGGCGCCTGGACTGGCACTCTCGCCGCGAGTATTTTGAAGCTTGATTTTAAAAAGACAATATTCTCAATTATCGCAGGGATTTTGGTTGCTGGATTTATTATGCTCGGCTTTTCTCTCGGACTCTTTAAAGTTATTTTTGGCTAATTTTTAATACTAGTTGTTTTTACGATAAATTTAACAGTTTTAGCATTAGACCCACCAAAGCTGTGATATGAACTTGCCGCTTTGACGGTCCCTCGAGCGTTTTCAATAAAGCTCGTCATATCGTTATTTGCGAAATCCACCAATTTATCTATACCGGAACTCTTGAAAGTATTTAAACCATCATTTAAGGTTACTGAACCTTCATAAAGTTTAGTCGTTCCGTCAACTAAAGAACCAAGCCCTGCCACCAACTCCGGGGTTTTGTCATTTATAGTATTTAATCCATCTTTTAGTTCGTTCGCGCCGGCTGAAGTCCTTGCTACGCCATCGGTGTAATTTTTAAGATTGGTGCAGAAATATTGAACTGTGTTTAATTGTGCTTTTAAATTTGTCAAACTGGTTGCAGCATCGGCATTACCAAGGGTGGTCATTGTTGAAATTAAATTATCTAAAGTCATATTATAATTTTCGACGGTAAGGTTAAGATTACCAAAAGATGCAGAAAGTTCTTTATTAGCATTACTTAACATAGCGGCAAAAATTTGGTCCGCTCCTGCATTGATTTCGTTATTATGACTAGAGATTTCGCCTAGTCCACTAGCGATTCTATTAGCTCCGCTAGTCGCGTCATTAATTCCATTCGCTAAGGCCCCAGCGCCAGCATATAATTTTTTCGTCCCGGTAAGGGATTTTTCTAGTCCAGATTTAATCTCAGAGCTTCCATCCACGATTTTATCTAGCCCGTCAGAAAGTTGATTAATCGAACTTACTAGTTCATCAAGATTCGTTAATTTACTAGTATCAATATTAGCAATTAATTCATTAGTCAATATAGTGTAGCTATTGCCTAGCGAAAAATCTTTCGCGTCGGCTTCTACGGTAAACGTTGTTGGCAAAAAGTCTGTTTTGAGATCAGTATTTAGCCCGAGGAAACTATATCCAGTAATAATATAATTTTCACCTTCGCTAATAATCTTGCCGTTTGAGACTCGAACATTATCAAATTTTTTACTATCTAGTCCTAATTCGGTAATCGCCATAAATGGCACATATTTTCCGCCATAAGTTGCTTTTGACTGATAACTATAAATTATTTTTACTCTTCCAGATTTTCCAGCTAAATCTTTAGCTAAAATTTCTTTTCCGTCTAGATAGTAAGTTACCTTCATATCAAAAGGCAAAGCCTCTTTTCCGTCATATAACGTACTACCAATAAAAGTATTTTTTACAGCGCCGTTAGCGCCAGCGGTTACATAAACCATTTCATTTTTATCGTCAAACTTTCGTGTTGGATTTTCTGAAATAGTATTTGTAATTTGTGGAGAAACCGATTCGTTTTCGCCAGAGTTTGCATTGGTATTGTTTGCTATAACTACTCCTGTCACGCTAGCTAAAGTCACCGCTAGAAGGGCAGATGTATAGGTTAATTGTTTTTTCATTTCGATGATCCTTTCGTTAATTTTTTCATTCCTAGAGTTGTGCGAATAATTAATGGGTCGGCTAAAATTAGTAGCGGCGGCAGGAATGCCGGAACTGCGATAATTGAAATCACTGCTCCTCGCGCCATCAACATCGTCAAAGAGGAAATTATGTCGGCGCGCGAATAGACTGCTACTCCGATTGTTGCCGCAAATAGCACTGCGCCAGACACAATAATTGATGGCACCGAAGTTTTGATCGCGATTTTGGCGGCTTCTTTTTTGTCGCATCCTGCCAATCGTTCGCGATTATATCTAGTCGTCATTAAAATCGCGTAATCAACAGTCGCCCCTAGTTGAATAGTACTAATACAAATTGGCGCAATGAACGCTAGGCGTTGGCCTAGGAAATATGAGATTCCGAGATTTACGAAAATTGCCGCCTCGATTACTGCGATCAGAATAAATGGCAGAGAAATCGAGCGCATCACGACTGCAATAATTATAAATATTGCTACAATAGAGACTGCATTTACTACTGCGAAATCTACCGACGTAATATCTACCATATCATTCGTTAACGCCGCCTCGCCGACCAACATTGCTTTTTCGTCATGCGACTTAATAATATTGTTTATACTATTAATTTGTTCAGACATTTCGTCTGTAGCTACATGATATTCGGACACTACGAGAGACATTTCCCAATTCTCCGATTTCAAACTATCAGTTGCTCCGTCAGGTAATACTTCAAATGGCACTTTGTCACCAAGTATAGATTCTAAATTAAGCACAGATTTTACTCCGTCAACACTCTTAATCTCGTCCGTCATGGCTGTTGTCTCGGCTTGCGGGAGATCAGCACGTGACAAAATCATATGCACGTTTTCTAGGCCAAAATCATCACTTAGTTTTTGGTTTGCTATCGCAAAGTCCATATCTTTAGGCAAACTATCACTTAAAGTATAATAAACATCCGAATTCGCCTGACGGTAGCCATAGAAGAATGGTGGAATAATGGCGACGAAAATTAAAATCAAAATCGGCGAAAGCTTTACGATCCAACCAGCTAGTTTATCAAAGCTTGGCAAAATCGAGCGATGGTCGCAGCGTTTTAATACTTTATCAAAAGTCAAAATCAATGCCGGTAGAACTGTGACTGAGCCAATTACGCCGAGTATAACCCCTTTTGCCATTACTAAACCCAAATCTATACCTAGAGTAAACGACATAAAGCAAAGTGCGATAAAACCGGCTACTGTTGTTGCGGAAGATCCAACCACGGATCCTAAAGTAGCTTTCACCGCTTTCTCCATTGCGCGATTTACGTCAGAATTTTTTTCCGCCGAAAATTCGCGGTATGAATGCCAAAGGAAAATCGAATAGTCCATCGTCACAGCTAGCTGCAAAATCGCTGAAAGTGCTTTTGTGATGTAGGAAATTTCGCCAAAAATAATGTTTGAACCAAGGTTTATGAGAATCATCACGCCGATCGAAATTATAAACATTACCGGCGCTAGCCAGTTATTAAGTAATACCCACATCACTATCATCGCGAGCGCCACAGCGATTATCACATAAAATATTTCTTCGCTTTCCGAGAGTTCGCGCAAATCAGTCACAAACGCCGACATGCCAGAAACATATACGTGACCATCCATAATATTGCGAATTTCCTTAATCGCCGTCACAGTCTCATCCGCCGAAGCCGACGTATCAAAGAAAACCGCAATCAATGTCTCATCACCTTCCGTGAAGGTATCATAAATCTCGTCTGGCAAAATCTCCGCCGGTATCCCAGCATCAGTTAGGGAACCAAACCCGACCACATTATCAACGTGGTCGATTTCCTTAATCTTGTTTTCAAGTATCGCTTCCTGTTCAGCCGGCAAATCTTTTGCAATTACCATCGAGAAACCACCTTTGCCGAAGTCCTTTAGCATCTCTTTTTGCCCGATTACCGTCTCCGTACTCTCTGGTAGATAATTTAACATATCATAATTTACGTGCGTATTTAAAAATCCAAAAATAGACGGGATCATTAAAAGTGCCGCTACGATCAAAATTAATTTTCGATGTTTGACTACAAATTTTTCCATAACGTACTCTATTTTACGCCCCGAAAAAGAAAAATTAAATAGACATTACTAGACACGTGTCTAGTAAAATATTATAATAAAAACATGAAGAATCTTAATGCTAAAACCAGTATTGAACAAACTTTTTTAAAATTTCTCGAAAAACGCCCAATCAGCGAAATCACGATTAAAGATATCGTGAACGCCTGCGATCTGAACCGTAACACTTTTTACTATTATTATAAAAACATCCCTGATCTTCTAGAATCCGTAATTAAGAAAATGGTCGACGATATTTTAACGGTCCATCCCCCAACTTATGAAACGCTTGAAGATTGTTTTCTCGCCGCAATTAATTTTGCTAGCGATAATAAACAGGTCATCTCGAATATCTATCATTCAACCAACCGTGCGATTTTCGAACGCCATCTTTGGCATATCTGCGACTATTCGATCTCTTCGTTTTTTGAGTCGTATCCTTTTATTGAGATTGAACCAAGCGACAGCGAACTTTTAGTCCTAAAAGATTTTTTCAAATTCGAATGTTTCGGCTTCGCCATCGACTGGATAAATCATGGTATGCCGGAGGATGTTAAAGATAAAATTCATATCTTCGCCGAACTAACTACAAAAATAGGCAGATAATTCTGCCTAGCTACTGTCCAATATGGCTCCCGGGACTGGGCTCGATTCGAAGAACGATGTCCTGGTTTTTGTGCGCATCGTTAGATGCGTGGCTCCCGGGACTGGGCTCGAACCAGCAACCTCGAAGTTAACAGCTTCTTGCTCCACCATTGAGCTACCCGGGAATGTATATCTATTATAGCATATTTTTTCATTTTGTGGTAAAATTAAAAGAGTTTTTATTTTTTAGCGCAGAAAGGGGCATTTAGTGGAAGAAAAAACAATACAAATTGCTGGTTCTATTACTGTCGACGAGCTTTCAAAAGCTCTAGGTCTTTCTGTTACTGAACTTATCGGAACTCTCTTTAAAAATGGTATTGTTGCAACTATTAACCAGCGCCTTGATTATGAAACCGCTCAGATTATTATCGATGAGCTTGGTTTTAAAAATATTAAACTTGAAAAGAAAAATACCGCAACCAAAACTAGCGAAATTCGTCACGAACTCTCCGATAAAGCTGTTGCGCGCCCTCCGGTAGTTGCCGTTATGGGTCACGTTGATCACGGTAAAACTACGCTTCTCGACACGCTCCTCAATAAGAAGACCGTCGAGGGTGAAGCAGGCGGTATCACGCAGCACATTTCTGCCTATCAACTTGATCATAACGGGCGTTTAATCACTTTTCTTGATACGCCAGGCCACGAAGCTTTTGCTGCGATTCGCCAGCACGGTGCGATGCTAACTGATATTGTTGTTATCGTCGTAGCGGCAGACGACGGCGTGAAGCCTCAAACTGTCGAAGCTATTAATTTTGCCAAATCTGCTAACGCCAAAATTATTGTCGCGATTAATAAAATCGACCGTGATGGTGCCGATATTGATCGCACTAAAGCCGATTTATCCCAGCATGGCCTCCAGCCAGAAGAATGGGGTGGCGATATTACTATGGTCCCTATTTCCGCCAAAATGAACCAAAATCTCGATCAACTTCTTGATATGATTTTACTTACTGCTGATATTGAAGAGCTTAAAGCCGATATTGATATTCCGGCTGAAGGTCTTGTGATTGAATCTCATATGGAAACTGGAAAAGGTTCAGTTGTAAATCTGCTAGTTACGGGCGGGGAATTAAAAACGGGCGACTTTATTGTAGCTGGAGCTGCCTACGGTAAAATTCGCACCATGTTGGATTGGAAAGGCAAACCAAAAGGTAAAGCTACTCCGTCGACCCCAGTTACAGTCACCGGTTTTAAGGAGCTCCCGAACTTCGGCGACCGCTTCGTAAAAGCTTCCGATGAAAAAACTGCTCGCAAAATGGCCTTGCTTAATGCACAGGCTGCTGCCGACGAGTCTGCTTCGGCTAACGTTACCTCAACCGACCTCCTTCGTATGATGAACGTTGCGGACAACTCTAAGGTGTTTAACGTAATAGTGAAAGGCGACGTGCTTGGTTCGGTTACCTCCGTTGTCGATAGTCTTAAAATGATCGACACGCATGGCGAAATTACTCTAAACATTGTCTCCACTGGTGTTGGCGATATTAACGAAAACGATGTTTATATGGCTGCTGGCGGCAATACTGTAGTTTACGGCTTTAATGTTTCGGTCCCGATTAATATTTCTAAGATGGCCGCGCGTGACAACGTCCCGATCCGTACATATAAAGTGATTTATGAACTCCTAGACGATGCTAAACATGAAATGGAAAACCTTCTCGATGCTGAAATCATCGAGGAAGATAAAGGTGAAATGAAAGTTCTCGGCGTATTTAGAACTGAAAAAACCAGCATTATTGCTGGCGGCGAAGTTTTAAATGGCGAAGTTAAGCCTGAATATCTCGCTCGTATCGTCCGCGATAAAAAATACCTCGGTGAAGCTGAAGTGACTAGCGTCCAAAAAGAAAAAATCGATGTCAAAGAGCTCGTTTCTGGCGAAACTGGCGGCCTCGCATTAAAAACTGCTTCTAAAATTGATCTCCAGATCGGCGACCGCTTGAAATTCTTCACTCGCGAAACCAAAAAACGCACCTTATAGCATAAGTTTTATGCTATAATCAAAATATGCAATTCAATGAAAACTTTTTACAAGAGATGGGCTTATCTGCGATGCCGGAAAGCCAAAAACAAGCTTTTCTCGACTATGTTAAAGAAGAGCTCGAAGTTCGTATTGGCGAAAGAATTAGCAAGGGTTTAACCGAGGTTCAGCTTAACGAGTTTGATGCCATTACGGACCAAGCTGAAGCTACTAAATGGCTCGAGGTAAATCGTCCGGATTATCGCGAAATCGTTGAGCGCTGTATTGCTGAGATGAAGGCCGAAATTCGCGCTAATCGCGACAAGCTTATTTAGCATATCCGTTCAAAAACGACTTGGAATCCATTGCCTTGCGGCCTTCAGGCTGTAATCTATCAATCGCCACAATTCGCCCGTCGGCACACGTGATAGAAAGAGGAGCCACCTCACCCGACTTCGCTATATGCGCCTCTAAAACAATACATTTTTGGCCGTAGAATTCGTATTTTGGTTTTGGAAAGCCCTGAAAAGCTACAATTTTTCGAAAAGTCTGCTCGGCTGTATCTGTTTCTGGCGTTAACGTACTCATACTTTTGTCAAATTTTCCGCAAAAAGTCGCTTTAGAATCATCTTGTAACGTCGGCTCTGGTAAATTTGAGAGATTTTCTGCAATCCATTCCGCACCTGTTTTTGCCAATGCCCGATAAATTTCGTCTTTGCAAATAGGTAAATCGAGAAGCGTGGCCTGATAATAAATCGGCCCTGCATCCATCGCTTGGACTAACTTCATAACTGACACCGAAAAATCTTTATCACCAGCCAAAATCGCACTTTCAATCGGCGATGCCCCTCGATACAATGGCAAGAGGGAAGGATGAACGTTTAAAATTCCTTCTGGCTCAAAAATTTCTAAAACCGACTCTGGAACCATCACTCCAAAAGACGCCAAAACCCCATGCGCCTCTGGAAATTCACGCTTTAAGCGCTTCACTTCCTCTAAATCTTCCTTTGTTCGCGCATGAAAAATTATTTCATATCTTCTCTCTAGAACCTCCAAAACATATTCAGAAAGTGGTCCATTTCCGAAGAAAATAATTTTATTCTTCACCCCAGAGCTCCTTATTTCCCGCAATCTCTTTTTCAAAGTCGACCGGTTCCAAATCGCCCTTTTCGCTCATCTTATAAAACGCCTTCGGGTCATCTTTAATATGATCAATGAAAAGTACCCCGTCTAAATGGTCGATTTCATGAAGAAGAATTCGGGCTAGTTCATCATTTGCCTTAATCCTAACCTCTGTTCCATCCTCAAGCTTCGCCTTTATCCTTACTTTAGATTCGCGTGGCACCATCCCATAAATTGACGGCACAGAAAGACATCCCTCAAAGTCTCGTATAATTTTCCCCTCAGCCTTAATTACTACGGGGTTAATCAACGCCGTAAAAGTCGCCTTCTCTTTATTTTCCATATCATCACGAACAATAATAATTCGCTTCAATACTCCCATCTGAGGCGCCGCCATCGCTGCCGAAATTTCATAAGGGTGTTCTTTTTCCCATTCAAGAGACAACCGCCTCATCTCGGCAATCGTATTAAGCACCTCTTCATCGATGGCGCCGACTTTTTCTGACTTCTCTCTAAGCCTCGGATTCGGGGTTGTAATTATCTCCATATCTTCTAATTATACCACAAAAGCATAAAAATTACAATAGGGTAGGCGGATCTAAGGTGATACGAAAATTTTTATCAAGGTTAGATAGCTCTTCAACCAACTTTTTCCTAGAGGTCGCCCGAACCGCAATTTCCCAGGTGTATCCCTTTATGGTTCTCTCGTGAAACGCTGGCATCGGCGGCGAAACCGCAAAATCTTTATTTTTAGCAAGCTCTCGCGCAGCCTCGCGAATTTTCCGGAGTACACTAGCCTCAGTTTTTAACGTAATATCAACTTTTGCAATGTATTTGTAAGGAGGAAACCCGCCTTTTCGCCGCGTTTTTAAGGCGTAATTAGCAAAATCTACAAAATTTTCTTCCACCGCAAATTTAAGTACAGGGTGTTCTGGGCGATAAGTTTGTATAATAACTTCGGCTTTTTCAATATGCCCACGCCCAACTCGCCCCATCACCTGAGTCAAAAGCTGAAAAACCCTCTCTTCTGCCGCAAAATCTGGCAAAGATAGCCCCGTATCTGCCGCCACCACTCCGACGGTTGCGAGCTTTGGTAAATCTAGGCCCTTAGCTAGCCCTTGCGTTCCAACTAAAATATCTACCGCACCTTCTTTAACTGCCGCGTAAACTTCTTCTAGTCCCTCACCTTTTTTATTATCTGCGTCAAATCGCATTATCTTTGCTTTAGGGAACAAACGCCGAAGTTCCTCTTCAAGCAGTTTTGTGCCAAAACCTTTATGAACTAAATCTGGATGTCCGCATTTCGGGCAATTTTTAGGTACATTGACCTCAAATCCACAGGTATGGCATTTTAGCTTATAATTATCAACATGTAACGTTAGTGGCAAAAAACAGGTTGGACATAACATTTCTTCGCCACAACTTTCGCAGATCGTAAGAGGAGAAGATCCGCGCCGATTATGGAAAATTAAAGTCTGCCGCCCATTTTCTAAGTTATCTTTAATAGAAGATAAAAGTTTATCCGAAAAATAGCGATTTTTGCGAAAATTATCTCGGTTTTTAAAATCCACGATTGAAATCTCGGGTTTTATCGCTGTGTCTTTTGCCTTAGCCTTTAATTCGACAAGCGATTTTTTCTGCTCTGCAACATAATAATCCGCCACCGTCGGTGTTGCTGAACCCAGTACTAAATCATATCCCCCAGTTTTCGCCATAAAGCTCGCAACCCTGATCGCCGAATATCTTGGCGCGTTTTCCTGATAGTAAGTCGGCTCATGCTCTTCATCAATAATAATCAGTCCCAGATTAGAAAGCGGCGAAAATAAAGCACTTCTTGGCCCGATAACTATCTTAGGCTCAGAAGAATCAAGCAGGGAATTAAAAATTAGATGCCTTTCAGCCTCGGTCTGTTTGGAATGTATCAGGGCGACTTTTTCGCCGAAGAATTCTCGGAAAACCTGGACTAATTGTCCCGTTAAAGCAATCTCCGGCACTAAAAGGATCGTTGATTTTTGCCGTTTTAACGCGTCTAGAGCCATTTTAAGATATATGTTCGTTTTACCACTACCAGTAACGCCAAACAGTAGTTTCGTGGCTTCTGGTGCCTCCTGAAGACCAATAAGGGCCTTTTTTTGATGGGGGTTAAGCGGAATATTTCGAATTGCATGGACGGGTGACGGACCTGGAGGGGGACCCCCGCCGAGACTTGGCGAGGTGGGGGAGGAGAAGGTCCGGCAGGACCCGTCCAGAGCATTGCCGAACATTTGTTCGGTTTTTCTCCGTTTCTTCTCAATACCTTTAGGCAGAACCATCGATACAACCTGCCCAGGCGACGCTGCATAATAATCGCTAATAAATTGAACCGTTTTTAAAAGATGTTCTGGCAGTGGCTTTGAATACAAAACTTTCGCAATAGTTTTAGTTTTGAAGTCCGGTTGTACAATTTTTTTCGTTACGATACCAGGAACTAACCGTTTTCCAAGTGGCACCATTACAATTTGCCCCGGAAGTAGGGAATTATCAAAATTATAGCTTAAAGCCCCCACCTTCCCCTCTGGCACTACCTCATAAAACATATCTATATTATATCATAACATGGACGGGTGACGGACCTGGAGGGGGACCCCCGCCGAGACTTGGCGAGGTGGGGGAGGAGAAGGTCCGGCAGGACCCGTCCAGAATGTTGTATTTTTTACAAGTTATATGCTATAATAGAAAGAATTAAGAGAGGCAAAATGTTAGATTTATTTATTTCTTCTAGAGTCCGTCGCAAAATTATCGTAGTATTTGCGAAATACCCTGATTTTAAAACTCATGTTCGTGGGCTTGCTAAATTAATCAAAGAAGACCCCGGCAACATCCAAAGGGAATTGGAGCGTATGGCTGAAGGTAATTTTCTTATCGTAACTAAAAAAGGTAATACAAAAATTTACCAAACTAATAAGAGATACCCAATCTTAAAAGAGCTTCAAAGCATTGTTATTAAAAGCCAAAAGAACAACAAACCATCTAAAACTATCGGTTAATAGAGGTAGAAATGAATAAATTATTTATTCAAATTCTCAAAAAAAGAGGCTTAAAGGATGATTTTTTAAACCCCAAATATGAAGATTTGACCAATCCATACGAGATAAACGATATGAAAAATGCCGTTTCTCGCATTAAAAATGCCATCTTAAAAAATGAAAAAATTTTAATTTATGGAGACTACGATGTTGATGGGGTTACCGCGAGCACTTTAATGGAAGACGCGCTCATTCTCGCTGGGGTTAAACCTGAAAATATTGAAATTATGCTTCCAGATCGTTTTGTCGATGGTTACGGTATGTCGTCGCGCCTAATCAAAAAAGCTATAAAAGATAAGATCAATCTAGTCATTACAGTGGATTGTGGATCCAGAAATCATAACATTATAGAGGAGTTAATCGAGCAAAAAATTGATACTATCGTAACCGATCATCACGAGTGTGAAGATATCCTCCCTCCGGCTATCGCCGTCATCAATCCGAAGCGCAAAGATTATGGTGGTCCAGAAGAATTAAAAAATCTCGCGGGTGTCGGAGTAGCCTTTATGCTTGCAAGGGCTCTCGTAAAAGAGGGAATGATAGAAGACGGTCAAGAGAAATGGCTGCTCGATCTTGTGCTGCTTGGAACGATCTGTGATCAGATGCTTCTCACGGGAGAAAATCGTATCCTTGGTTTTTACGGAATGAAAGTTTTAACAAAAACTCGTCGTCCTGGCATTAAGGAAATCATGAAAAACGCAGGGGTTAAAAAAATTACATCTGAATCTATTGGTTTTCAGATTGGCCCACGCCTTAACGCTGCCGGACGTTTCGAGACTGCTGAGCTTGCGTTGAATATTCTTCGCACTAAATCTAGCGCCGAGGCGGCTGCTCTCGCTTCGAAACTCGAAGAATTGAATAAGGCTCGTCGCGCTGAACAAAAAAATGCTACAGAAGAGATCATTAAACGTAAAAAAGAAAATACACCTGTAATAATCGAATCCGGTAAATGGCACGAAGGTATTATTGGCATTGTCGCCGGGCGTCTTGTCGAAACCTATCATAAGCCAGCCTTCGTCTTCACGGAGGTAGAAAATGGAATTCTTAAAGGTTCTGGTCGCAGTTTTGGCGATTTTAGTCTCGCTGCCGCCTTAGAATATGCAAAAGACGTCGTTATCAACGGAGGTGGTCATGCTGCCGCTGCAGGAGTTCGCATCTACGATAAAAATCTTTACGCATTTCGCGAAAAAATTAATTTTTATTATGATAGCCTAAAACTAAAAAATCAGAAAAAATTTTTTGAAAGTAGGGCCGATCTAGAAATTGATAATCTAGAAGATTTTACTATAGACTTTTTAGACGACCTTAAACTTTTGGAACCTTTCGGGGCGGGGAATGAGGAACCGATTTTTTGCCTTAAAAATGTTGAAATTCTAGATATTAAACGAATGGGTGATAAAGGCCAACATCTTCGCCTCGATATTAGGGATAAAAATGGCAAAACTCTAAAATGCGTTGCCTTTTTTGCTCCTGAAAAATGGTTCGATCTTTATAGTGATGCGCGCTACAATATCTTTATTAAACCAGCCGAAAACGAATGGAATGGCACTCGTTCTATTGAAGCTCGAATTTGTGATATAATTGAGTCATGAAGAAGATTATTTTAAAATATCATCTTAAAAACCGTGACAAATTTGAAGAGAAATTAAACGATATTGATATGGAATTTGGTGCCATTTACTGGCAGCACGATCGCGTCTATGCTCCGCGTGGGTACAAAAGACAGATGAATCTCCCGCGCCTAGTTATGCGTACTGAGCTAAGAGCAGTCGACGAGCCGCCGAAGTATTATTTGATTCTTCGCCGCCATATCGAGGATTCCGGCGTAGATATTATCGAAAAAACTCCAATAGAAGATTATACAAGCGCTGTAAACACGGTCTTGCAACTTGGTTTTAAGCAAATTGGTGAAGTTTCGCGCCGTCGTCAAACTCTCGAAACAGGCAAGGATACCATCATTCATTTAGACGAAATTGACGGCAAGAACGAAGTCTACGCCAAAATCGAGTCAATCTTGGACTCTAAAGATTCTATTGAAACTGTTAGAGATGAGCTTAAAAGAACCTTTAGAGACCTCGGCGAATTCGACGTAACCGAAAAGCCGTATTCCGAAATGTAAATATAATATAAAGATTAACCTCTCGGCGGTTCGCCATCTGGCTCGCCGAGTAATTTTTTGGACTTAATTTCATAGCGCCGGCCATTTACTGGCGACACATAATAATCTTCGTTCAAAAGATTTACAAACATTGTTAAATCTTTATCGTCCATAATAATAATTGAACCATCGTCATCAGTCATCAATTCGAGCTGCATTTCATCCGCATATTCAAGCAATTTATTTTGCGGCATTTCTTCGGCGATGTCCATCGCTTGAACCTTTTTCAAAATAGGCTTTTTATTCGCAAGCAAAGCATCAAGCGTTAATCCTTCCGCAAAAGATAACTTATACTTTTCGGTTAGCTCCTTAGCCTTCGCCTCTGCAATCACCTGTGATTTAAAATCATACTGGAATAGGTTTTCAAATTTTGCTTGATTGAACACAATAATTGTACCGTCAACAATCGCAACTTGATTATCATCCGGCATTTTAAGTGCAATTTCTGCTGAAAACGGCTCAAAGCTCTCGCCGTTAATTTCCCAAGAAGTCGCCCCCTTAAGTGCCGCAGAAGCCGAAATTAGTTTCGCGACATAAAAAGTCTTCATTCCAGCTTCGCCTGGATAAGTAAACTTCGCAATAATACCTTTTACTTTTTTGAAATCATATTCATTTTCTGAAAAATAATCGATATCTTTATATTCATTCTCGATCAAATGAATTAAAGTTTCAGCTCGACCAACTTTAGAAAGGGAAGTACGATAAATCACCTTATCCTCACCATCCGCTTTTTCATATTCGCGACATTCCAACCCTTTTTCGGCTTCTTCAATAATATAATTTGCCGCTCCCTGCATAAACATCGACTTCACCGCCCCAGTCAACTTGTCGGAATATTTGATTTTGTATGGCGTGTAGTTTTTATTGAACAAAAAGAGTTCCGCAGAAACATTATTTTTTACTTCATCGATCTCATTCGCCCAAAGAAAGACGTCAAATGGCTCACCAGTATTTTCTTCCATATTTTTCCTCACTTATTTGTTTTATTATACCACAGAGCAGGGCGAAACTTATTAAATTCAAGGTTTTGAGTTGTTCGGTTTTTATAACATAAACATAAAAAAACACAAGATTAATTTGTTCGGCTTTTAACAGGGGAGTTTTCCACATTCTGTGTAAAACAAAAAAACATAAAAAATCTTAAAAAAGCTCTTGCATTTTGTAAAAAAATATATTAAACTGAAATCAGTGGAAATAATAATAAAAACCACAAACAAAAATGTACATTAAAAAACGTTTGAGGCCGACCAACTAGGAGCTGGGCGCGCATTAACCTGTAAAGCGAGATGCGTAACCAAAATCGTGTGCACTTTATTTAACACACCTCCCAATAAAACTCTATGGTCAAAGACCAATACACAATAAGTCTCTCAACGGCTGCGATTCTATGATTGGCTTAGCGCAAATCGAAAATCGTGGTAGATTAATTGTGAAATAAACAAAAATCGAACAAAAACAAACACGCCAAGTTTCTAGTTGAACGGTCTCAAACAGTGTATAATATAGGTATGGAGAAACTACATATACCTGTGTTACTACCGGAAGTGATAAAAAGTCTGTCCCCACGACCTGATGAGAAATATCTAGATCTCACAGCTGGCTATGGTGGACATGCGAAGTCAATTTTGGATGTGACACTGAATTACAAAGATTCTGTACTGGTAGATCGCGATGATTTTGCAATAGAACATCTAAAAGCAAAATTTCCGCAGACAAATATCATGCATATGGATTTTTATAGCGCAGTGCTGCAGTTAATTGAGTGTGGTAAAACTTTCGATATAATACTGGCTGATTTTGGAGTTTCTTCTCCGCAACTAGACTTGAAAGATCGCGGTTTTTCGTTTAAAAACGAGGGGCCTCTAGATATGCGGATGGATCGACGACAAAAATTAACAGCAAGCGATGTTGTTAATAAATATAGTGAACGCGAACTTGCCGAAATTTTTGTAAAGTATGGTGAAGAAAAAGCCGGCCGAGCAAAAATGCTTGCAAGGGAAATAGTCACTCATCGTCCCATCACGACCACTCGCGAACTTGCTGATTTAATCGCGTCAAAGTCGAAGTACAGTCATACCCACCCTGCAACAAAAGTTTTTCAAGCGATTCGTATCGTAGTAAACGACGAACTCGAGGAAATTGAAAAAACTCTCCCGCTTCTTCCGAAATTACTAAATAAAAATGGACGTCTCGGCTTAATTACTTTCCATAGTCTTGAAGACCGGTTAGTAAAAGATTATTTCAAAGAGGCTACCAGCCACGGCGAAGAATCTGAATTAACCCTAAAAACTAAAAAACCAATAGTTGCGGAACAACAGGAGTTAGTTATCAACCCGCGCGCCCGGAGTGCAAAACTGCGAGTGGTTGTGCGGAATTGATAAAAATAAAAAAATAAAACAAAAAAAGGAGGCAATATGCCAAAGCAAATCGTAGTCGCGAACAAATCTCGCAAACAAACCGTTAAGGTAAATTTCCGCTAATAAAATAGCGAAGGCGGGGCATCACAGTAGCCCCGCCACCAGGAAAGAATAACTGCGACATGGGCCCTTTTCTATGGCCCACCAAAAAGAGTTTTCACAGAGAGTGTGAAGTGTATGACCTTCCTGGGCTCCGTTCAAGCGGTTACTTATAGCTCTGCTGTTTGAACGCCCCAGACTAGGATAATTGAATTAGAAAAACAAAAATCAAGCGAGGAAAAATAAAAATGATAAATCAAACTTATGTCACACGACGGAATCCAGGGGTTAGTTTTACTCGTGGGCATAATACGGTCCGCGTGACCAAGAGAAGCTTAGGTTCGATCTCTCAAATTGTAATTGTAAGTCTTTTGACTTTAATCTTCGGTCTTATTTATGTTGCTGAGGGAACTAAAGCTACAAGTTTTGACTATGAAATTTCTGCCGTTGAATCTGAAATTGCCGAAGTGACCGCTCGTCGCGATGATCTCGCAGTTGAAAGAGCCAGGTTGACTTCTGTAGCTGCTGCCAAAAATAGCACCGTTGCTGCTGTTATGGAAGATTCTGTTGTTACCGGTTACGCTACCGACTAAAAATGGTATAATATATATATTATGCCGAAAAAGTTTTCTCGCATTAAAATTTTGAAAATCGTTACTATTGTCGCACTGGCTATTATTACTGTGCGACTTTTTGCTATTCAGATTTTCGAACACGATGATTGGGTTGCGAAAGCGAATGAGCAACATACTCTGCTTGAAACTATTACGGCGCGTCGCGGCGAAATTTACATGATGGACGGAAACGAACCGGTTCCAGTAGTTTTGAATCAAACCACATATCAAATCATCATCGACCCAGCCGTAACTAAAAAAGAAGATATTAAAAAAGTTCTTGAAACTTATGCGAAAGATTACATTACGGCTGACCTTGATAAAGTCTATGATGTTGAGGGGCTTAGATATTATATAGTAGCAAAAAATGTTCCATATTCTATTGCTGTAAAAATTGCCGAGTCTGAAACCCCGAGCGTTTGGCTAAAAAAAGGCAACCAACGTGTTTATCCAGAGGGCGACATGGGCTCGACTTTACTCGGCTTCGTAAACGCCGACGGCATTGGCCAATATGGCGTTGAGGGATCTCTTAATAAAATTCTTTCTGGCAAAGAAGGTCTACTTAAAACAGTCTCCGACATAAATAACGTCGCGTTATCTATTGGTAGTGACAATATTAAAATTCCTGCGGAAGACGGCAAAAATATTGTACTTTCTGTTGATCGTGGTCTCGAAAAAGGGATCGAAGAAATTGCTGCTTCGCATATTGAAAATACTGCCGCTACTAATGCTGCAGTGCTCGTTATTAACCCAAACAATGGCGAGGTAGTCGCTCTCACCGCGCTTCCAAATTATGATCCGGCAAATTACGGCGCTGTTAAAGACGCCTCCGCTTATATTAATCAAGTCACGGAAATTCCTTATGAACCAGCATCTATTTGTAAAAATTTTGCCTTTTCTGCTGCTATTAATGAAGGGAAAATGACGAAGGATACAACATATTTCAATAAAGGATTTGAGATTATTGACGGCTGGAAAATTATGAACGCCGAGCAGCGCTCCAGTATTTACGGCGAAATTACTATGAAGACTGCGCTTTATTGGTCGCTTAATACTGGTTCGATAAATGCGCTCAAACTTCTTGGCGATAATCCGAACGAAATTACGAAAGAGGGTAGGGAAAGACTCTACGATTATTATCATAATAAATTCCGCCTCGGCCGCGCTACTGGCATTGAATTAATTGAAGCTGAGGGTTATATTGAAGATCCAAACGAGGGCTGGGGTCGTGATTCGACATACGCCAATATGACTTTCGGTCAAAACCTTGGCGTCACTATGATCCAGACCGCTACCGCGTTTTCTGCAGTTGTAAATGGCGGCACTTGGCGCACTCCAACCATTGTGAAGGGCGTCCTGGAAGATGGGGAGATTGTTCCGCTAGGGCGGGTGGCGGACTCGGAGGGGGGCCACCATTCGAGCTCTAGCGAGAATGGGGGAGGAGAGTCCGACAGGACCCTCCCTGTCGAGGATAAGATCCTCTCCGACGAAACTTCCGCCATGATGCGAGAAATGCTTATCAATAACCGTAATTATAAGGCTCGTGCGGGCATCGATAAAGCTGGTTATGCTGTTGGCGGTAAGTCGGGTACTGCTCAAGTCATCGTTGATGGCGCATATGACAACACGATGAGTAATCTTGTCGGTTCGTATATTGGATTTGTAGGCCCAGAAGGGGAGACCCCAAAATACGTAATTATGACCAAGATGTGGGGCGAAGGCCAAGCTCTGTCTGGTGCTGAAGCGCAAAATCTTTTCGACTCGCTTTCAAACTTCGTAATTGAATATCTTAAAATTAAACCTGCGGAGTCGTGATATAATATACTTATGACAATTAATGATGAAGTATTTTACGGATTACTCTTGGCGCTAGCTGGATTCCTTTTTTCGATGATGCTAACCCCAATCTACACACATTTTGCTTACAAGTATCATTTCTGGAAAAAGCAAAAACAAAAAACTGTTGATGGCAAAGATTTGCCGATTATGACAAAACTCCACGCGCATAAATTTAAACGCGTTTTTCCGACTATGGCTGGCCTAGTCGGCGTGATTTCCGTCACTATCGTTACTTGGATTTTTAATTTAGATCGTGGGCAGACCTGGCTACCATTAGTTGGTTTCTTAGGTGGCGCATTTGTTGGCGTAATTGACGATGCTATCAACATTTTTGGTAGTGGGCGTGGTGCAGCTGGGCTTCGTGGTCCAGTTAAATTCTTCCTAATTACTGTCGTCGGTTTAGCGCTAGGCTGGTTCTTTGCCGTTAAACTTGGCTGGACGACAATTCTCGTGCCATTCGTCGGAAATCTCGAAGTTGGTATCGTTGGAATGATTATAATTTTTGCTTTCGCCGTAGTAGCTACTTCTAATGCAGTAAATATCACCGACGGCCTCGACGGTCTTTCTGGGGGCCTCGCAATTATGGCTTACTGTGCTTTTGGAACCATTGCTTTATTCCAGGGTAATATGTTGCTATTTGGATTCTGTATGACAGTTGCTGGATGGCTTTTAAATTACATCTGGTTCAATGTTCCTCCGGCCCGTTTTATGATGGGTGACACTGGTTCATTCGCGCTTGGCGCCGGACTGGGTGTTGTTGCTATGATGACAAATTCGTTCCTACTTTTGCCAATCATTGGTTTGCCATTCGTCATGGAAGCTGGCTCAAGTCTTATCCAGCTTTTCAGTAAAAAATTCTTTCATCGCAAAATTTTCATTTCCGCTCCGCTTCACCATCATCTCGAGGCTAAAGGTTGGGGCGAAGCTAAAATTGTGATGCGATTTTGGATTTTTGCAAGCGTCTTCGCTATCTTGGGCATCTTTATTGCTGCCGTAGGCGGGGCAATATGAGAAAACACAAAGCTGATTTAGTAATTTTGTTTTCTACTTTAGGACTCATGGCACTTGGCCTTATTGTTATTTATGCAATTGGGCCAATGCGAGCAAATGTCTTAAATAATACTTACGGGACGGATTATGACCCTAATTATTTCTTTCTCGGTCAACTTCGTTCAGTAGCTATTGCGCTAATAGCCTTCTTCTTAAGTTTTAAAGTAATTCCGTATAAATATATCAAAAAATACGCAAAACCGATCATGATTATTGCGCTCGCTATGTCTGCTTTACTTTGGTTTTTAACAATGATAGGTTCATCTCTCGCTAAATGTGAGCTTGGTGAATGCCGCTGGTTTAATCTTGGATTTATGAGCTTTCAGCCGGCCGAATTCCTAAAACTTGCGCTTGTAATTTATCTCGCTGATTTCCTTGCTCGCAAAAAAGAAGAGGGAACGATTGGTAAATTTCATGATTTCTGGCTCCCATTAATTATTGTTGCTGGCGCATCATTATTCTTTGTTGTCATCGCTCAAGGCGACCTCGGTACCGGCGTTGCTATAATGGCAATTATATTCGGCACACTTCTTATTGCTGGTGTACCAGCAAAACAATATCTAATTATGTTAGCAATCGTGATTGCTGTTGCTGTCGGTTCAGTAGCAACGTCTTCTCATCGTATGGAGCGTATCAATGCTTGGCTAGACACAATTTCTGGCGCTGCCGTTACTGATTCGACTTATCATATCGAGAACGCAATGCTAGCTATCGGTACGGGTGGATTCTTCGGTGTTGGTATCGGTAATTCCGTTCAGGCGACCGGGTATCTGCCAGAATCGATTAACGACTCCGTTTTTGCTATCATGGGTGAAACCTTCGGGTTCGTTGGTTTATTTCTGATTATTGCAGTTTTTGGAGCACTCCTTATTCGGATGTTGAAAATTGCTGATCATACGAGTTCTTCGGATGAGCGCATTTTAGTCGTCGGTATTTTCTCCTGGACGCTTGCTCAGTTTACCGTCAATATTATGGCAATGACAGGACTTGTCCCAGTCACCGGTATTACGCTTCCGCTTTTGTCTTACGGTGGCACAAGTATGCTCTTTATTGCTTTTGCTTTAGGTCTCGTTTTGCAAATTTCGTGTTATACTAGTAGAGAAGGGATAAACCATGAAGATATTAGTAGTAGGGGGAGGCTCGGGGGGTCACGTCACTCCAGCCGTCGCCGTCGTTCGTGAAATTTTAGAGCTTCGACCGCGTAGTAAAGTTAGTTTTTGGACTGATTTTAAATACTATAAAAACGTCACTAAACTCACTACAGAGTTAGGTGTTTCGACACATATTGATGTCCGTAGGATACCTGCCGGAAAGTTTCATCGCTATTCTGGTTGGGGATTTCACGATTATCTAGCACACCTAGACATCACTATTAAAGAAATCATTTTTGGTAATATTTTTGGATTTTTGAGCTTTATTGCGGGTATTATTACTAGCTTTTGTCGACTCGTTTTGCCTAAAAATCGCCCGGACATAATTTTCTTAAAAGGCGGCTATGTCTGTCTTCCGGTTGGTATTGTCGCGAAGCTACTTAGAATTCCGTACATTATCCACGAGTCCGATACGGTTGCCGGCCTCGCTAATCGCCTACTTATGAAAAAAGCCAAATGTGTTGCTTTTGGTATGCCAATAACCGACGAAGTTAAGGCTAAACATCCTAACTATATTTGGACCGGAATTCCGGTGAGCTCGGATTTTAAGGCCGTGTCGCTCACTAAAGCTGCTTCGCTTAAAAAAGCCTTTTCTTTTAACCCAGAAAAACCCCTCGTAGTTATTACCGGTGGTTCGCAAGGCTCTGAAAATCTAAACAACACCACGCGCTTAATTTTGCCAGAACTTTTAAAGTTTACTTCCGTTGCATTGGTAGCTGGTCGCAAACATTACGAAGATATGATTGATCTCAAAGATTATGAAAACTGGGATCACGCTAGTCTTGAGTCGAATTTTAGAATGTGGGAATTTAACACGACTATGAATGAACTCATGGGCGCTGCCGATGTTGTAGTTTCTCGTGCTGGTGCCACAACGATTGCAGAACTCGCCGCCCTTAAAAAAGCTGTCATTCTCGTCCCGTTTGAAGTTTTACCAGGTAGCCACCAGCTCAAAAATGCTGAACGTCTTTCCATTGTCGGTGCGGCTAGCATGGTAAAAGATTCTGATATGATGAAAAATCCAGCTAATTTACTAGATGAAATTCGTCACCTCATTAAATCTCCTCGACTTCGTGCAGATATGGCCGACCTTTTGCACGAAGAGGCTAGAGCTGATGCAGCACTCCGCCTCGCAAAGATTATTTTAGGGGAAAATGATGGATAATAATCCTCCAAAATTAGCTCGTCGCAAAGAAAATCGCCGTTCAGTTGTTAAGTCTGGCCGTACTATTGCTGGGCGCAGGGAACAACTAGAAAAAGCTTCCGAACGTGCCGCTGCCCACGATAAAATTCGCAAAAAACAAACTTTTCGTCTAGTTATTACGATTTTAGGCTTTGTGTTAATAATTGCAGCCATCATTAGCTTTGGCGTGAGTCTATCGAAAAAAGAAGATTCAACCGACACAGATTCTTCTGCAGTAAACGTTATTTATAAACCAACCATCGAGATTATTGACGAAGATGCCGTTTCCGATAAAGTTACGATCACAAGTCGCATAAAAGATTACGTAGGCCAAGCCGAAGTTGATTTTCGCGCCCTCGGGCTTGTTCCAACAAAGGCAGTTATTCCTGCCGGCTCTATTCGCGAAGTAGATTTTTATTTTGAAGATAAACCAGGTTATATTAAAACGATAGTTGATCGTGATACCGCCGTATCCGCCGAGGACGCTAAACGAATGTTTAATTATCTCGACACTCACGGAATTGCTGAATTTGAATATATTGATGTTCGGATAGAGGGCAAAGCCTACTGGAAATAGGGAAGCGTTCGGTTTTTGTTCGATTCCGTTTAATGCTCTTCTTGTTCGGTTTTTGTTCGGTAAAATAAATAATTATATAAAAACAGCAGGAAACTATTGGTCAGGAACAGGGGAAAACACTAAAAAGGGAAACAAAAATGGGGAAATGTCAAATTTTTAAAAATCTAGCAAAATCTACAAAAAAAGCACCTAAATTAGGGGTGGGGTGTGGAAAAGTCTTAAAACGCGACTATCGTAGGTCGAATTCTAAAGCTGGATTTGTCATAAATATCTAGTTATTAAAAACTCTTCATTATAAGTTATTAAAATTGTCATTTATCATTATAAAAACATAAATCCCGGACCGAGTATTTCCCTAATTTATTCGGAAAATAAACCGGGCCCAGGAATATAGACCCAATTAAAACGCATAAGCTTATGTCTTTTTAATGTTACTTTAATGTCTGAAAATATGTATTGTGCGACATTGAAGATATTTGAAAAAGCCGATTGTTGATACGTCTAAAAAATAGCCATTTTTTGCTAAATGGCTACTAAAAGTTATTATTTTCCCTATTCGTGCTTAATGCTGAGAAATCCGTCCATTGAATTGTCAGTTCCCACAAAATCTGCCGGATCGTTTATCGGCTTACTTAAGTCTATAAACGTCTCTGAGGTCTTAATCTTATCTGCAGGCTTATCTTTATGATCGATCTTAACAGGGGTAGAAACAGGGGCGGGAACAGAGCCAGAAACAGGGGTAGACAGAGGGGAATTAAGGGCAATTTTCCCTTTCTTTTTTGCCTTTTCCCTCTTATTAGGGGTATTTTTAGGTTTATTAACAGGCTTCTCGCTGACTTTTTCCCTGTTTTCTGTATCTTTTACGAGCTTCTCGAGGTCCTTTAATCCCAAGCGCTCTTTACCTTCAGCCGTATTTGGGCTCATCTTTGTGCGACGAAATTCAGCCTGTGGGGTTGGTACGAATTTAAAGTTCGGTTTTTGTTCGGTTCTAGAGTCTGCGTTTTTTAGGGCTCCAGCTTCGCCAGCTACTCTTCCAGAATCCGATAATTCCCTCTTATATTTCTCACTTTGCTCAATTGTTTCCCGAATCTCGCCTTCGACTTCTGCTCTTGGCCTTGCATAATGCTCGCGCGACCACTTAATAATCTCCTCGAAATTATCTTCTGGAGAACTTGGCAAAGATAAAGTCGTTGCCGAGAAGGCCGGTACTTTCTCGCCATTAATAATCATAGAAATGATAAAGTGGCGGTTATTTAACTGTAAGAGATCTGAAGCCTCAAATGTAGGCTCAAACTGTTTAACGAGAATTGGTGCATCATCAGCTGATACACGGAAGGAAATTGTGGTACCAACGTTGCCGAAAACCGCATCTCGCACCGAATCTGTCATTTGTGCTACATATTGGTTTGCTACGGTCAAATTAAGCCCATATTTTCGCGCTTCTGATAGGATTACGGCAAACGAATCGGTTGCGAAGTTCTGGAACTCATCTACATATAAATAGAACGGCCGTCGGTCTTCGACTTTCGGAATATCAGATCTAGACATCGCGGCAAGCTGGACCTTAGTCACAAGAAACGCCCCGAGAATTCCAGCGTTATCTTCCCCAATTAAACCTTTAGATAAATTAACTACTAAAATCTTCCCTTCGTCCATAATCTTACGGATATCGAAAGAAGATTTCGGCTGGCCAATAATATTGCGGATAATCGGGTTCGCGGTGAATGCTCCAACCTTATTTAATACCGGCGCAATAGACTCATTTATCTGTTTGTCGTTCCATTGGCCAAATTCGTGTTTCCAGAACTGTAAAACCGTTACGTCGTGACAGTAATCTAGGGTCTCTTTACGAAATTCTTTATCTGTCAACATCCTGGAAATATCAAGCAGAGTCGCCTCTGGGCGGTCTAAAAGCGCTAGAAGAGTATAGCGTAAAATATGCTCAAGCCTTGGGCCCCAAGAGTCGCCGAACATACGTTTCAAAACACCAATAACTTCCGAACAAATATTCGGTTTTCTAGATGGATCAGAAATCTCAAGCGGGTTAAACGCGACAGGGAAAGCCGTGTCTGCCGGGTTAAAATAGACAACATCTTTCACTCTAGATTTCGGTACGAATTTCAAGTTATCAATCGCAAAATCACCATGTGGGTCAATAATACAATATCCTTGATTATAAAAGACATCAGAAAGCGCCAAAAGCTCCAACATACCGCTTTTCCCTGCCCCTGTTTGACCGATGATATAAACGTGACGATTGCGGTCGCGGCGCGTTAGACCAAATTGGTGATTAATCCCCCGGAAATTCGTAAGTCCAAACGCCGAAATATTCCCGTCATTTTTCGGGTCACCCGTAATAACTGGCAATTTGGCAGGCGGCTCAGCAGTTTTCGACGAAGCCCAGACGATATTTGGTGTTTCAACCGACGTGTGCGGTAAATGATACACGCTTGCAAGCTCTGAAATATTTAAAATAAAACCGTGGTCTGCAAATTGGCGCAACTTATACGCATCTAGATCTTTCGTATTAAAGCTCCCGCCGATCTGCTTAAACCCATTCAAATTTGTCGAATTAAACTGCTTAAACGTCCCAACCAAAGCTTGCATATTAAGCTTTGCGTCAACTTCTGAATTGCCAAGATATGCCAAACGAATCTTAACCTCATATCCAAGCTTTGTTGCCTTTTCTTCAGCCTTACTAATTTGATTTTTTGCTCTTTCCGACAACTCAACTTTCGTATCCGACTCTGTTCCTCCGGCCGGCGGCCTAAAGAATGCTCCAAGAACCTCAACTAACCAAGTCCAATCTATACTTGTTCCAAAAGAAAGGAATTTCTTACCAGACTTTACTCTTGAAACCCATCTATCGGTCGTATCTTTATGCCAATCATCCGGAATTGGCCGCGTTAAAATTTGAATCCACATCTCTTCAGATTGATCCGGATCAAGCTTCGCTAAAGTCCCTGTAATGCCAGCTAAAGGATCAACCTCGAAACTATCAAATGTCTTAATTGGCAGGGCGCTGTCTTCAGTTAACCCAAGTTCCGCCGAATATTGCACAGGATATTTAGCTCGATTATCTACATAATCCTCGTTCATTTTATAAATCTGAACGGTCGGATATTGCGAATAAATCTGCCCTTCAACAAAACTTCTCAAAACTTTTGGCACCCAAACATAAAACCGAATCTGCCCCGCTGTTGAAACGATTTCAAACGACAAATGCTCCTGTACACCGTTTGAATTTTTAAGTTCCTGTTTGTCGCGCAAAATCCCGTGCAGACTCGCAAACATTTGCTCTGCCGCAAGCTCCTTTTTGTCGTTTGCACGCGGAATTTCTAACATCAAAAGCACCGAGTCGACATTCAAAACCTTCAGATTATTCAGCTTCTTATAATTTTTATAAGTTAAAAATGCCAAAATTCCGATCACCGGAATCCAGAAAATTGGCATCAATATAAAATGTATGACAAAATCCATACATTAATTATATCACACTAATGTGTAAGAATTCTTATCAATCTTCTTAAATAACTTTTTATTTTGTAAATTCAAAAGAATCGTAGTTTCTTTAACCTTACGTGTCTTAAGAACTTGCTTCACGATTTCCTCGCGCGAAAGTGGTTCGCCTGCTTTTTCCAAAATTCCAGTAATAATTTCCGAGATAGTTCCCTTCTTGTACCCCCAAGAAGAAAGCGCATAAATTCCCCGTCCAATCAAAACGAATCTCTGGTCCTTAATAAGTTCATTATGAATCGCTTGAATCGTTACATTCTTACGCTTAAAGTTAGATTCCTTAATCTCATTTGCAATATCCGAAAAATGCATCGGCTCTTTTCTAGCTTCCAGAATCACAAAAATCTTATCGCGAATATTTTTCGGGTTAACAGATGGCCACTTCGCAAGGCCCCAAACCCCATTTAAGGTAGCAAGAAGCTTTGAAATTGACGCAACAGCTTTTATATGGTCAGGATGCTCATAATTTAGAGCATCGTCAAGCTGATCTAGGCTCATCGGTTCTTTATTCTTGCGAATAATATTTACGATTTCATCAACTCGCGCCTTAACAGACGCCGCGTCGCCATATTCAGCGATTCCGATCGCTGCATTATAAGAGTCATTTTCTTCAATAACAGTTAAACTCTTAGAAAAAGTCGCGATAAAATTAATACCGGCCCTCTCAGACGCAGTAGTAGTTCTTCCATAAACCTTATCAGCAAGAAGGTCCAATCTAGCAACTCTTCCCATTTCGGTCAAATTACGAATTAAGATTTTTTCAGCAGCGGCAAGCTCTGTGATTTGATTCTCTTCTGCGGAAATTTGAAGGTGAATTAAAATTGCTTTTTCGAGCTGCCTCACACGTTCGCGCGTAATAGACAACATTTCTCCGATTTGTTCAAGGGTTTCACGATTCCCTTTTAACCCAAATCGTCGCGAAATGATTTCTTTTTCACGATCTTGTTCAATAACATTCAGACTGCCCGAGATTGCATTTTTTAGGATTTCCGCATTGTGATCCATGAGTTATTTTCCTGCCTCTTTATCTGTTAGTAATAATAATTATACTTATAATAACATAGTTATTTTATATTGTCAACTATGAAATTATATAATTTCCTATATTATTGTAGCACATTTTTTACAATTGTGAAAAAAAATTATAAAACCATAAACGGCTTAAACATGTTTTATGTTCATCAAAAACAACCTTATGATTTTTTTCGCCCCTGTTAAATCGCGTCTTATGTTTTTTAAAAAATCTTGAGATTTTTTATGATTTTTTACGTTTTCCTCGCGCCCCACTTCGCGCCCCACCTCGCGCCCCACGCCGAGTTTTAGAAACTTTCGGTTTGTTTAAAAGCATTTCGCGTGCTTCCGCTTCTGTGATAGTTTTCGGATCGCGATCTTTTGGAATCTTAATATTATTTCGGCGCCCTGGCCCTTTAATATATGGCCCATAAGCCCCATTAATAATCTGCACATCGCCCCAATCCGCAATCATTGCTGCGAGCTTCGCTTCATATAAAGGCAAAGCCTCCTCAAACGAAATTGTGTAAGGGTCAAAATCTTTCATCGGTATATTATATTTCCCGCCTTTTAGATATGGACCAAACGGCCCATTCGCCGCAATAAGTTCCGTGCCATCAGAAGTTGTTCCGAGCGAACGTGGCAAAGCCGGTAAAGCGAGCTGCTTTAAGGCTTGCTCCAAGGTTACCGTCTTAACTGATTTTCTCTTCGGCAAAGGTGCAAATCTCGGCTTTTCACCAGAAGACTTTTCGTTATCACCGAGCTGAATAAAACCGCCGTTCTTGCCAATTTTTGCATAAATCGCCTTACCAGTCTCCGGGTCATGCCCAAGTAGGCGCGCATTATTGTATCTCTCCACGCCCTGCGCAGTGAGTACAGTATCCTTAAATGGCCCATAGAAATCTCGAAGCATCTTCACGCGCTCCAATTTTGCGTCGGCCACCAGATCCAAATCTTTCTCGATGTTAGCAGTAAATTTATAATCAACGATATTTTTGAAGTTTTCAGTCAAAAACCCAGCTACAAGCTCACCAATCGGAGTAGGAACGAGTTTGCCCTTATTTGCCCCGAATTTCTCTTTAACCATGGTTCTCTCGACGGCAGGACCCGTCGATGTAACCGAGAGCTCAACAACTTCGCGTTCTTCTCCTTCGGACTCGCCCTTAACAACATATCCGCGCGCTTGAATCGCAGTCATAATCGAAGCATAGGTCGACGGGCGTCCAATTCCGAGCTCCTCAAGCTTCTTAACTAACGAACCTTCCGTATAGCGGGCCGGCGGTTTTGCGAAAGTCTGTTTCGCGACTAGCTTCAAATAATTTAGCTCATCACCCTTAGAAACTCGCGGAAGCTCTAAATCTTTCGACTTCCCATAAACTTTTAAGAATCCGTCAAAAACCACTACTTCGCCCTTAGCGACAAAATCGTTACTAATGTAAATGGTGGTTTTAGCGACCTTTGCGTTTGCCATTTGTGTAGCGACTGTTCGCGACCAAATTAACTGATAAAGCCGTTTTTCATAATCAGTTCGCCCTGCGGTAGTTCGCGTAACATCAGTTGGACGAATCGCCTCGTGCGCTTCCTGCGCCTGAGCATCTTTAGTCTTAAACGAACGTACCTTCAAATAATTCTTTCCAAACTCGCCTTCGATATATTTCGCAATTGCCGCTATCGCCTGTGAGGACAAATTTAAAGAGTCGGTTCTATGATACGTGATAAGACCAGCCTGATAAAGCCCCTGCGCTGCGCTCATAGTTGTACGCGACGAATAACCTAATTTACTGTTCGCCTCAATCTGAAGCGCCGCTGTTGTAAACGGCGTTGGTGCAGCTTTTGACCCTTCCGCCTCTTCAATGTCCGACACAGTAAATTTCGCTTTAGAAAGTTCTTCTAATAATTTCGTCGCTTCATCCTCAGTTTTTGGCGCATCACCATCATATACAGCATTAAAAGATGCTTTCTCGACGGGTCCTGCCGCCGCAGTTTCCCCCACCCTCGCAGGGGCTCGGGCGGGGGTCCCCCCAGTGGCGTCAC
>DBWP01000005.1:37744-38260 GCA_002309075.1 Candidatus Saccharibacteria bacterium UBA1235
GCCGGCGACTGTACGCGCCCTGCCGAAATTGCCCCAGGCACTTTTTTACGCACCATGTCCGACAAATCATACCCCACCAACATATCGAGCGTTTGCCGTGCCTGTTGGCTTGCCACCATATCCATATCAACCACGCGCGGATTTTTAATTGCTGCATCAAGCGCCGATTTTGTAATTTCGTGAAAAGTAATTCTCGCCGTATCTTTTGGTAAGTTTAGAACCTCACACAAATGCCAAGAGATCGATTCTCCTTCGCGGTCTTCATCAGTTGCAAGCCAAATCTTATCCGCCGCTTTCGCTTCTTTTTTGAGTTCCGCAATAATAGATTTATGCCCCGGATCAATCTCATACGTCACATCAAAAGTCGCCTTATCGACTTTTGTATCTTTCCGAATATGCCCAACTGACGCCAACACCTTAAAATCCGATCCGAGATATTTCTCGATCGTCTGTGCTTTCGCCGGGCTCTCTACTATCACTAAGGTTTTTGCCATATATATAATAATATCATACGAG